>DASVLP010000001.1:0-6746 GCA_036384795.1 Sphingomonadaceae bacterium
GACCGTCTCCGTCATCGGCCTCGGCTACATCGGCCTGCCCACCGCGGCGGTGGTCGCGCGTGCGGGCATGCGCGTGCTTGGCGTAGATGTCAGCGCCAAGGTGGTCGAGACGATCAACCGGGGCGAGATCCATATCGAGGAAGTCGATCTCGACGGGCTGGTGCAGGGTGTGGTCCAGCGCGGGCTGCTCTCGGCATCGACCGAGATTGCGCCCGCCGATGTGTTCGTGATCGCGGTGCCGACGCCGTTCGCCAAGGACGGCCACCATTCTCCGGACGTCAGCTACGTGCTCGCGGCGGGGGAAACCGTCGCCAAAGTGCTCAAGCCGGGCGATCTGGTGATCCTCGAATCGACCTCGCCGGTCGGCACGACCGAGCGGATTCGCGACGCCCTCGCCGCCGCGCGGCCCGATCTCGCGTTGCCCGGGCTCACCGCGGGGACACCCGATGTCGCCATCGCCTACTGCCCCGAACGCGTGCTTCCCGGCCGCATCCTCGAAGAACTGACCAACAACGATCGCTCAATCGGCGGCATCACACCGCGTTGCGCGAGGAAGGCGCTGGCGTTCTACAAGCGCTTCGTGCGCGGCACCTGCGTCACCACCGACGCACGCAGCGCCGAAATGACCAAGCTGGTCGAGAACGCCTATCGCGACGTCAACATCGCTTTCGCCAACGAGCTCTCGATCGTCGCCGACTCGATGGGGCTCGACGTTTGGGAAGTGATCCGCCTCGCCAACCGCCACCCGCGGGTCAATATCCTCAATCCGGGGCCGGGCGTCGGCGGACATTGCATCGCAGTCGATCCGTGGTTCATTGTCCACGGCGCGCGCGAGGAAACGCCGCTGATCCAGACCGCGCGGGGCGTGAACGACGGCAAGATCCGCCATGTGATCGCCCGCGCCACCGCGCTTGCCGAAGCGCATCCGGCCGAGAAGATCGCCTGCCTCGGCCTCGCGTTCAAAGCCGACATCGACGATTTTCGCGAGAGCCCGGCGCGGCTGGTCGCGGCGACCTTGGCGCGCAAGTTCGGCGGGCGGGTGCACGTGGTCGAGCCGTTTGCCGAGAAGCTGCCGATCGAGTTCACCGACACCGGCGCGACCCAGCTCACGCTCGAGCAGGCGCTGGCCACGTGCGGCGTGCTGATCGTGCTGGTCGACCACGGCGAATTCCGCCGCGTTCCGCTCGGCGCGCGGTCCGCCAAGCAGGTTTACGACACCCGCGGCATCTGGCCCGACCAGCCTTCCGCGCCGATGGCGCAAGAGCTGCGCAAGACAGGTTGATCAGACGAGCGAGATGTCCGGCGCGTCCTCGCGCTTCATCCCGATCACGTTGTAGCCCGCGTCGACGTGGTGGATCTCGCCGGTGACCCCGGCCGACAGGTCCGACAGCAGGTAGAGCCCGGCGCCGCCGACGTCTTCGATCGTCACGTTGCGGCCCAACGGCGCGTTGTACTCGTTCCATTTGAGGATCAGGTTGAAGTCGCCGATGCCCGACGCCGCCAGGGTGCGGATCGGCCCGGCCGAGATCGCGTTCACCCGCACGTTGTCGCGCCCGAGATCGGCGGCGAGGTACTTGACGCTGGTTTCGAGCGCCGACTTCGCGAGGCCCATCACGTTGTAATGGGGGACGACCTTTTCCGCGCCGTAATAGGTGAGCGTCAGGATCGAACCGCCTTCGCTCATCAGCGGCAACGCGCGCCGGGCGATGGCGGTCAGGCTGAACACGCTGATGTTCATGGTCGAGAGAAAGTTCTCGAGCGTGGTGTCGGAATAGCGCCCGCGCAGCTCGTTCTTGTCCGATGCCCCGATCGCGTGGACCACGAAATCGATTCGCGGCCAGCGCTCGGCCAGCGTCGCGAAAGCCTCGTCGAGCGCGGCCATGTCGCCCACGTCGCACGGAAACACGAAATCGCTGCCGAGCTCCTGAGCCAGCGGGCGGCAGCGCTTCTCGATCGCGGCATTGGGATATGTGAACGCAAGCTCGGCGCCGTGCTCGTGCAATTTCTTGGCAATGCCCCAGGCGAGCGACTTGTCGTTCGCAAGGCCCATGATGAGCCCGCGCTTGCCTTGCATCAGACCGTTCATCGAACAGCTCCTTCCCTGTCGGTCTCGGTCATTTCCCGGGCCTCGTCTTCTTCCGGCGTATGCGCCAGCGCGGCATTGAGCTCGGCGCCGACCACCACTCCTAAGCCGATGAGCCAGAAAAAGAAAAGCGCGATCATGATCCCGGCAAGGCTGCCGTAGGTCAGGCTGTAAGAGAACATGTGGTGGATCAGCGGGGGGAACACCAGGCTCACCGTTACCCACCACGTCGTCACCGCCAGCGCGCCCGGCCACTTGGGATAGCGCCGCGTGCGGTAGGCGGCCGGGGCGAGCGAATAGAACAGCAGGTAGATCGAAAAGAACGCGACCACCGTCGGAACCGCGCGCGACAGCGACAACGTGCCGACCGCGCCGGCAAGCTGGGGCGACCAGGCCTCGATCGCTTCCTGCGCGGTGCCGATCGTGACTTGCGCCAGCAACGCGAGCAGCAGCAGGACCGTCGCGGCGATCACCAGCCCGGTCGAGCCGAGCCGGTGCCACAGGAAGCCGGCGGTGTGCTTGGTGCCGTAAGCACGGCGCAGGATGTCGCGCACAGTCTCGATCAGGCTGCTGACCGTCCACAGCGCGACCACCGAGCCGACCCACAGCAGCCAGCCGGTGCGCGCCTCGATTGCGGCGCGCGCAGCCGGGCCGATCACGTCGGCGACGCTGGGCGGCAGCGCGGCCAGCACCGCCCCGACCGACGCCGCACGATCGTTCTGGTCGCCGATCAGCGAAAACGCCGCCGAGCCGAGGATGAAGAACGGGAAGATCGCCAGCATCGACATGTAGGCAAGGTTGCCGGCGTGGATGAAGCCGTCGTTCCAGGTGCCGATCGCCACCCGGCGGACGATCTCGTCGGGCCGCGCGCGCCATTTGGGCGGCAGTTCCTCGGGATGGGAGACCGCCACCCGGCGGCGCGCTTCGGGCGAAACGTCGGTTACCGGCTTGCCGGGGGTTGCTCCGCCCGCCGCCGGCCGCTGCGATTTGCCCGTCGCCTCCATCAAGGCGCGAGCTTAGCGCGCAAATCGCGCTTGTCACTCCAGCCTTCGAGCCGTCTCTTCAGCTCGGGATCGTCTTCGGGCACCGCGACTTCCAGCGTCACGAGCTGGTCTCCGCGCCCGCCGCCCTTCTTCACGAAGCCCTTGCCCTTGAGGCGCAGCACTTTGCCGGTCGAGCTGCCCGGCGCGACCGTCAGCATCACCGCGCCGTCCACGGTCGGCGCCTTGACTTTCGCGCCGTTGATCGCCTCGTCGATGGTCACCGGCAGCTCCAGCCGCACGTCGTCGCCCTCGCGGCGGAAGAAGGCATGGGGCTGCACCTCGATCGTGACCAGCGCATCGCCCGCGCCGCCGGGGCCATTCTGGCCCTTGCCCTTGATCCGCATCTGGGTGCCGTCCTCGACCCCGGCGGGAAGCTTGAGGTCGATCGTCTTGCCGTCGGCCAGGGTGATCCGCTGGTCCTTGCCGGTGGCGGCGTCGACGAACGGCACGCGCAGGCGATATTGCACGTTCGCGCCGCGCTGCGGCGGCGGGCGGGTGCGTCCCCCTCGCGCGTTGCCGAACGGCGAGGCGCCGGCGCCGCCCGCGCGGCCGCCGAACAGCCCGTCGAAGATGTCGCCCAGGTCGATCCCCTCGGTGCCGAAGCCTTCGAAATCCTGCGCGGAATAGGCCTGCCCGCCGCCCGCGCCAGGCCCGGCTCCGCCGCGAAAGCCACCGAACCCGCCTGCACCGAACGGATGCGCGGGATTGCCCTCGGCATCGATCTCGCCGCGGTCGAACTTGGCGCGCTTGTCCTTGTCGGACAGCAGATCGTAGGCGCGGGTGACTTCGGAAAACCGTTCCGCCGCCTTCGGATTGTCCTTGTTGCGATCGGGGTGCAGTTCCTTGGCGAGCTTGCGGTAGGCGGACTTGATGTCCTTCTCGCTCGCGCCGCGCGCCACGCCCAGGGTCGAGTACGGATCGGCCATGGCGTATTAGCTAAGTGTTACAGTCCGGCCACGCAAGCAGCGCTTTCCTACTCGCGCGCATTCTGCCAGCGTCTTCGCGTGAGGTTCGAGAATCATCTTGTCTGCCTGGCTCCGGCAATCGCGACATTCCGTGACGGCGCGCGCCCCGTGGGCGCTGCGACCAGTGGGACCATTCGCCGGTTCGCCGCATGAATACCGAGCAGGATGCCATCCCCGAAGCGGACCCGCTCGCGCTGTTCGACGCCTGGTTCGCCCAGGCGCAGGCGAGCGAGCCGAACGATGCCAACGCGATGGCGCTCGCCACCGCCACGGCGGACGGCCGCCCCTCGGCGCGGATGGTGCTGCTGAAGGGCCATGGCCCCCAGGGGTTCGTGTTCTACACCAACGCCGAGAGCCGCAAGGGCGGCGAGATCGCCGTGAATCCGCAGGCGGCCCTGCTGTTCCACTGGAAGAGCCTGCGCCGCCAGGTGCGGATCGAGGGGCCGTTGAGCGAAGTTGCACCGGCCGAGGCTGACGACTACTTCCACTCGCGCGCGCGCGTGTCGCAACTCGGATCGGCGGCCTCCGACCAGTCGCGCCCGCTCGCTGCGCGGCGGATCTACCTCGAGCGGGTCGACGCGCTGGCGAAGCGGTTCGAAGGGCAGGAAATCCCCCGCCCGCCGCACTGGACCGGCTTCCGCCTCGCTCCGCACGCGATCGAATTCTGGCTCGACCGGCCCAATCGCCTGCACGAGCGCCGGCGCTTCGTTCGCGAGGGCGGGCGCTGGACCAGCACCCTGCTTTATCCATGACCGAGGATCTCGCCGCCCGCGCCCGGCTCACCCGCAGCGCCGCGCTCGCGTCGATCGCGATGGCGCTGGTGCTGGGCGCGATGAAGGCGTGGGCGGTGGTCCAGACCGCTTCGACCGCGATGCTCGGCAGCCTCGCCGATACCGCGCTCGACCTCGTCGCCAGCGTGGCGACGCTGATCGGCGTGTGGGTCGCCGCGATCCCGGCGGACGAGGACCACCGCTTCGGCCACGGCAAGGCCGAGGCGCTCGCCGCGATGTTCCAGATCGTGCTGATCTCGCTGTCGGCGGTCGGCCTTGCGTTCCGCGCGGCGCAGGAATTGCTGGCCGGCGGACGGGTGGCAGGTGCGGGCGAAGGAATCGTCGTCTCGCTGGTCGCGATCGCCGGCACGTTCGTGCTGCTGGGATGGCAACGGCACGTGATCCGCAAGACCGGCAGCATCGCGATCAGGACCGACAACGTCCACTACAAGTCGGATCTGATGCTCAACCTCGGCGTGATCGCCGCGCTGCTGCTCGATCGCTACGCCGGCGTTGCAGGCGCCGATCCGCTGTTCGGGCTGGCGATCGCCGCCTGGCTCGGCTGGGGCGCGTGGCGCGCGTCGCACCAGGCGATCGACGACCTGATGGACAAGGAATGGCCCGAGGAAAAACGCACCCAGTTCCTCGCCACGCTGGCCCGCCATCCCGAGCTCAAGGGCGTGCACGATCTGCGCACCCGCACCAGCGGCGCGCACGATTTCGTCCAGTTCCACGCGATGGTCGATGCGGACATGAGCGTGGCCGAGGCGCATCGGGTGATGGACGAGATCGAGGCGCGGATCGAGCGCGATTTCCCCGGCGTGGAGGTGCTGATCCATCCCGATCCGGAAGGGCGGGTGGACCTGCAGAGCGAGGGCCCGGAAGAGCTCTTGCCCGGCCGGGCCGGTCAATCTTCGTCCGGGTAGAGCGCGACGACCCTGCCGAGCGCGGCGACCACCGGATCGCGGCCTTCCTCGTCGGTCTTGCCCAGCCGCACCACCACCAGATGGCGGCTCGGGGAAACCAGCACGTATTGCCCGAGGTGCCCGACCAGCGAGACGAGATCGCGCGGGCCCTGCTGCGCGAACAGCACGTGGCGGTCGGTCCTTGACGGCCGGTTGAGCCACAACTGCCCGCCGTAATCGGGCGCGCGCGGGCTGGGGCTTTCCATGAACGCGATCCAGCTCTTGGGCACCAGCTGCACGCCGTCGACTTCGCCGTCGTGGCGCAGGAACTCGCCGAACCGCGCCCAATCGCGGGCGGTCCCGTAGATCATGCTGCCGCCGACCAGCGTTCCGGCGGCGTCGTATTCGCCGACCATCGAGCGCATTCCCAGCGGCGTGAACAGCCGCGCCTTGAGGTAGTCGTCGACCGCCTTGCGCCGCACCTCGGGGTCGGGGTTGTCGCCGGTCAGCACCCGCGCGGCGATGTCGTCGAGGATCACCGCGGTGGCGGTCGAATACTTGAATGTCCGCCCCGGCGGGCTCTCGAGCGGCTGGGCCTCGGCATACTTGGCCATATCGTCGCGGCCCTGGAGGAACAGCATCCGCACGGTGTCGGCATCGTAGGCGGGATGGCCGGTTTCGACGTGCTCCAGGCCGGACCGCATCTGCAGCAGATATCTGAGGGTGATCGCCCCGCGCGGGTCGCCCGGGCGCTGCCAGTTCGGAATCGGCGGGGTCTCGTCGAGCTTCAGCTTGCCGTCGGCCACCAGCATGCCGATCAGGACGCCGGTGATCGTCTTCGACATCGACCAGCCGATGAAGCGGGTGCGCCGGGTGTAGGGTTGCGCGTAGCGTTCGGCGACGATCCTGCCGTCGTGCATCACGATCAGGGCGCGGGTCTCGCCCATCTGGGGGCTGGAGAACAGCGCGTCGACCCGCCG
>DASVLP010000002.1:0-9186 GCA_036384795.1 Sphingomonadaceae bacterium
GCCTGCTCGAGGAATTCCTCGCCGACGCGCCACAGCTCCTTCTGGCGGGTGCGCGGCGGGAAGCGGCCGGCGAGCTTCTGGCGGTCGATCAGCCATTCGGGCTGGGCGTAGGAGCCGACCAGCGAAGTCGGCAGCAGCGGCAGTTTGGGCATCCGGCTTTCTCTCCCTTTAGTCCGTCCTGATTGGATTGAGGCGAGATGACAAGCCCCTCCCCTTCAGGGGAGGGGTTGGGGTGGGGGCTGTAGACCTTGCACGGCGCCGACAGCCCCCACCCCCTTCCCCTCCCCTGAAGGGGAGGGGTGATCAGGGTTTATTCCGCCTTCGGCTTGCGGCCGAGGATTTCCTCGTTGTGCTGGCCGAGCGTGGGCGGCGCGACGACTTCCTCGGCTTTCTCGCCGTCGAACCGCAGCGGCGAGCGGATCGTGCGCCAGCGCCCGTGCGGGCCTTCAGTTTCGAGCACGATCTCGTGGTGCCTGGCCAATTCCCCCTCGGCCACTTCCTGCGAGCTGAACACCGGCGAGTGCGGCACTTCCAGCTTCGCCAACCGCTCCGCCCAATAGGCGCGCGGCTCGGTCATGAAGATCGGCGCGAGGAATTCGATCACTTTCTCGTAATTCGCGATCCGCGCGTTGCGGTCGGCGAATTCGGGGCGCTGCAGCATGTCCGGCTGCCCCACTGCGGTGGCGAGATTCTCCCAGAACTTTGGCGGGCTCGACATGTGGAGCGCGATCCATTTCCCATCGGCGCATTCGAACACGTAGCTCTGGCTGACGTGCGGCCGGCTGTAGGGCCCCATCACCTGGCCTTCGGAGAACAGGTGGGTGAACGAATCGAGATTGAAGTGCGCCATCGCCTCGAACATCGAGGTCTCGACCAGCCGCCCCTTCCCGGTTGTCTCCCGCTCGTAGAGCGCGGCGAGCACGCCGTAGGCCGCGTAGAACCCGGTCAAGGCATCGGCCAGCGCGGGGCCGACCACGCGGGGGTGCTCGGGATTGACCAGCAATTGGAGGAACCCCGCCGAGGCTTGCGCCACCGTGTCGAACGCCGGCCGGTCGCGGTGCGGGCCGTCCGAGCCGAACCCGGTGATGAGGGCATAGATCAGCCGCGGATTGATCCCCTGCAGCCGCTTCGCGTCGACCCCCAGCCGCTCGGCGACGCCGGGGCGGAAGTTCTGGATGAACACGTCGGCTGTCTTCACCAGCTCGTCGAACGCGGCGAGGTCTTCAGGCAATTTGGTGTTGAGCTCGATGCTCTTCTTGTTGCGGTTATAGGTCTGGTAATGTGGGCTGTAGAGCCCGCCGCGGAACGCGCGGAACGGGTCGCCCACTTCCGGCATCTCGACCTTGATCACCTCGGCACCCAAGTCCGCCAGCAGCGATCCCGCCTGCGGCCCGGTGATGAAAGTGCCCATGTCGAGCACGCGCACGCCGGCAAGGGGCTTCGCCATCAAACAACCTCCCACTCTTGAGCGGCCTATAGGGACAGTTTACGTCGGCTGAAAACCCCTCTCCCCTTGCGGGAGAGGGAGGAGCCCCGTTAGGGGCGGAGGGAGAGGGGTCCGCCGCGCAAGCGGCGGCTTGCGCCGCCGACCCCTCTCCCAACCCTCTCCCGCAAGGGGAGAGGGCTGAATGCTCGGATGGCTGACAAGGAAGAAAGCCCATGCGCATCGGCAAGCAGGACCAGCCTTTCACCGCGATCTGCACTTCGGACGCGGAGAGCATCACCGTGCGGGGGAAGGACCTGGTCGGCGAGATCATCGGGAAGATGGATTTCACCAGCTACTTCTGGTTCCTGGTGACCGGGGTCGAGCCGAACGAGCAGCAGCTGTTCTTCGCCAACGCGGTGCTCTGCGCGCTTGCCGAGCACGGGCTGGTGCCGAGCGTGGTCGCCGCGCGGATGACTTACGCCGCCGCGCCCGAGGCGCTGCAGGGCGCGGTCGCGGCGGGGCTGCTCGGCTGCGGCAGCGTGGTGCTGGGGAGCGCGGAAGTGGCGGGGCGGTTCCAGGCCGAATGCGTGGCGGACTGGCGCGCGAGCGGCGACCCCATTGACAAGGTCGCGATGCGCAACATCGAGCGGCTGCGCGCAAGCGGAACCAAGGCGATCCCCGGCTTCGGCCACCCGCAGCACTCGGCCGGCGACCCCCGCGCGAACCTGCTGCTGAAGCTCGCCGACGAGCGCGGCGTTTCGGGCGACCACGTCGCGATGCTGCGCGCGCTCCAGGCCGCGCTTCCCGCCACGATCGGCCGCGCGCTGCCGGTCAACGTCAACGGCCCGATCCCCGCGGTGATGCTCGACGTCGGCTGGCCGCTCGCCGCGCTCAAGGGCCTCGCGCTGCTGTGCCGCACCGCCGGCCTCGTCGCCCACCTCACCGAAGAGGCCGAGCGGCCGATCGGCTTCATCCTGAGCGGCAAGGCGGCCGAGGCGATCGAGTATGATGGGCCGCAAGCAGGGTGACACAAGTTACACCCTGTCACCCAAGGCTGGATCTTAATAAGATTTTGTAATTACGGACTTATTCTGTTTCCCGGGCGGGGTGACACGTCATGGAATCGGGGGCTTGATATGTAACCCTGGCTTGCGCGGGAGCGAAGGAGACGACGATTTGAGCGAGCAGTCGCCAGCTTAACTCGAACGAGCATTTGTAGGAAAGTGAATCCTTGCCAACCCCTCTCTCCCTCCGCACAGTAGCGCTTGGGAGAGCTTCATGGTCGCAGCGGAATTCGATTACATCGTGGTGGGCGCGGGCTCGTCTGGCGCGGCGCTGACGGCGCGGCTGGGGGAGGCTGCCGACCGCACCACCTGCGTGATCGAGGCCGGCGGGCACGACACCCATCCGTTCATCCATGTGCCCTCCTTCGTCGCCGCCGCGATCGGGCGGGAGGCGACCAACTGGCGCTTTGCCACGGTGCCGCAGGCGGGCATGGCCGGGCGGGCGATCCCGGTGCCGCGCGGGCGAGTGGTCGGCGGCTCGGGCAGCATCAACGGGATGGTCTATTTCCGCGGCCATCCGACCGATTACGACGACTGGGCGGACCTGGGCGCGACCGGCTGGTCCTACGCCGAAGTGCTGCCCTATTTCACCCGCACCGAGCACAACGAGGACTATCCCGAGAGCGTGTTCCACGGGACATCGGGCCCGGTGAACGTGAAGATCGTGCCGAACCCGAACCGGCTCAACTACGCCTTCATGGACGCGCTGGGCGAGCTGCAATTCCCCGCCTGCCCCGACTTTAACGGCGCGAACTCGGAAGGTTACGGCCGCCGCCAGGGGCTGATCCGCGACGGCCGGCGCGAGACCACCGCGGGCGCGATGCTGCGCCCGGCGATGGCGCGCGGCAACGTCCACTTGCAGACCGGCGCGCATGTCGCGCGGGTGCTGGTCGAAGGGGGCCGCGCGACCGGAGTCGAGCTGACCGACGGGCGGGTGCTCGGCGCGCGGCGCGAGGTGATCCTCAGCGCCGGAACGGTCCAGACGCCGCAAATCCTGATGCTCAGCGGCATCGGACCCGCAGAGCATTTGCGCGAGATGGGGATCGCAGTGGTGAAGGATACGCCCGGCGTCGGCGCCAACTACCACGACCATGTCGCCAGCCCGATGCACATGGAGACCGACAATCCGACCAGCTACGGCCTCTCATGGAAGGTGCTGCCGCGCGACATCCTCCACCTGATCCAGTACCTCGTCACCCATACCGGCCCGCTCGCCGGCAACGTGTTCGAGAGCGTCGCCTTCCTGCGCACGCTGCCCGAGCTCGACAAGCCCGACGTGCAGTTCGTGTTCCAGCCGGCCAAGCGGCTGACCCATCCGAAGATCCCGTTCCCGGTCGGCCACGGCTACGCGATCAGCCCGGTGGCGCTGTACCCGAAGAGCCGCGGCACGGTGCGCCTCGCGAGCCCCGACCCCGCCGCCGCGCCGCTGATCGACCCGAACCTTCTGAAGGAGCCGGAGGACATCCTGCCGCTGATCCGCGCGCTGAAGATCGCCCGCCGCGCGTTCGCCACTTCAGCGTTCGCCGAATACGAAGGCACCGAAGTCGCCCCGGGCCCCGAGTGCCAGAGCGACGAACAGTTCGACGCCTATATCCGCCAGACCGGCTACACCGTGCACCACCCGGTCGGGACATGCCGGATGGGCAGCGACCCGCAAGCGGTGGTCGATCCGCAACTGCGCTTCAACGGGATCGAGGGCCTGCGGATCGCCGACGCCAGCGTGATGCCGAAGATCGTCGGCGGCAACACCAACGCGCCGTGCGTGATGATCGGCGAGCGCGCGGCCGACTTCATCCTCGGCAAGCCCGCGCTGCCCGCCGCCGAGCTGCCCGCCGAGAGCGTCGCGCGCTACAAGCCGAAGGCGAAGGGGAAGGCAGCGTGAGGGCCACGCTAACCGGAACGTTGCGCCACTCAGCCCTCTCCCCTTGCGGGAGAGGGTTGGGAGAGGGGTTCGCCGCGAAGCGGCGGCTGACGCCGCCGACCCCTCTCCCTCCGCCCCTGACGGGGCTCCTCCCTCTCCCGCAAGGGGAGAGGGCAAAGATTGGGAGAGGCCGATGGCCCGCGAACACGTAAAGTCCTGGAAAGTCGGCGAGGTCACCGTCAGCCGCATCGTCGAGGTGTGGGACTTCCAGGACAACATCAACATGACGATGCCTGAAGCGACCGCCGACGAGGTGATCGCGATGGACTGGCTGCACCCGCACTATGCGACGCCCGACGGCCAGCAGCGGATGAACTTCCAGGGGTTCGTCGTGCAGGCCCCGGGCCGCGTGATCGTGGTCGATTCGTGCATCGGCGCCGGGCGCGAGCGCGATTTCGACGTGTTCTGCGACCTGCCCGAGGGGTTCCTCGAAGACCTCGAATCGCTCGACATTGCCCGTGAAGACGTCGACACGGTGATGTGCACCCACCTGCACTTCGACCATGTCGGCTGGAACACCTACAAGGACCCGGACACCGGCGAGTTCAAGCCGACGTTCCCCAACGCCCGCTACCTGTTCGGCAAGACCGAATACGACGCGTGGCAGAAGGTCATCCGCCACGACGGCGTCCATACCGACAACCACCTGATCGAGTGCGTCGATCCGATCGTTGCGCTGGGCCTGGCGGACTTCATCGAGCCCGATCACCGCATCAGCCCGGAAATCTATTGCGAGCCGAGCCACGGCCACACCCCGGGCCACGTCCACGTGTGCATCGAATCGAACGGCGAGCGGGCGGTGATCACCGGCGACCTGATGCACCATCCGATGCAATGCGCGATGCCCCACCGCGCGGCGACCTTCGACATGGACAAGGACGCCGGGCGGAAGAGCCGGATGCGGTTCGTCGAGAAATACGGCGATTCGGGCGTGCTGGTGATCGGAGCGCACTTCTTCGAGCCGACCGCGGGCCACATCCGCACCCACGGCGAAGGCGACGTGCGGTTCGACGGGCTGGGGCTGTGAGGGGGCTTCCGGGACTTTCCCTCGATCCTCCCCTGCAAGGGGAGGTGGCATTCGCGCAGCGAATGACGGAGGGGTATCACCCTATCGAGGGGGTGACACCCCTCCACCACGCGCTACGCGCGCGGTCCCCCTCCCCTTTCAGGGGAGGATCGCGATGAAGGACATCCCCCTCTTCCCCTACGACATCTTCACCCCCGATGCGGTGCGCAATGCCCGCGCGGTGGACGACGAAGTGCGCGAGTTCGCGCCGGTTGTGCTGCTAGAAGACGGCACCGCGATGCTCGGGCGGCACGAGCATGTGTCGAAGGGCCTGCTCGATTGGCAGACGTTCTCCTCGACCTCGCGCCCGTGGCACGACCCCAGCAGCCCGCGCCCCGAAATCCTGCTCACCGACGATCCGCCGCGCCACACCCAGGTGCGCAAGGTGATCGCCGACGCGCTCAGCCCACGCGCGCTCGAACGGGTGAAATTGATCTTCGAGGAGCGCGCTGCGGAACTGCTCGCCCGCGTGAAGGCCCGGGAGGGCGAAGCGGTCGATGCGGTGAGCGAAATCAGCCAGGCCTACGTGTTCCAGGTGCTGCCCGACATTCTCGGCCTTCCCGAAGAGGGCCGCGAGCACATGCACGGCTTTTCCGAGATGGTCTGGGCGACGATGGGCCCACCCGGAGAGCTGTTCGACCAGGCGATGAGCCACGATTTCTCGGCGGTGGTGAACTGGCTCGAGACCCAGTGCGAGCGCGATGCGCTCGACCCCGAGGGGATCGGCGCCGAGATCTACGCCGCCGCCGATCGCGGGCAGGTGACGCTCGCCGAGGCCAAATTGCTGCTGCAGACCGTGCTCAGCGCGGGCGCGGACACGACCTTCATCACGATGGCCAACGCGATCCGCGCCTGGGCGCTGTTCCCCGAGCAGTACCAGCGGCTGCGCGGCGAGCCGAAAAAGGTCCGCGCGGCGTTCGACGAAAGCCTCAGATGGGACGCGCCGAGCCGGATGGCCGGGCGGATCGCGGTGAAAGATGTCGCAGTCGACGATTACACGATCCCCGCCGGCACCCGCTGCGGGCTGATGTTCGCCGCCGCCAACCGCGATCCGCGGTTCTGGGACGCGCCCGACGAATACCGGCTGGAGCGCGACACCCGGCACTCGCTCGGCTGGGGTTATGGCGTCCACGGCTGCGTCGGCCGCACCTTGGCGACGATGGAAGCGCAGGCCCTGCTCGGCGCGATCGTGAGCCAGGTCGAGAGCATCGAACTCGCCGGCGACTACGAGCCGTGGATGACCACCGTCGGCCACGGCCCCATGCGCCAGCCGGTGAAGCTGAAGTTTGCGTGATGCGGGGTGCGCTCACCTTCAAGCCCCTCCCCTTTAGGGGAGGGGTTGGGGTGGGGGCCATCCTCCCAGCGCCGCATTTGTGGATAGCCCCCACCCCCGGCCCCTCCCCTGAAGGGGAGGGGTGAGAAATGCCCGCCCCGGTCACCCGCATCGACGCGATCCGCTATGCGCGGCACGAGCGCACCGCGGCGCTGAACTTCAATGCCGCGGTGGACGACCACGACCTGCCGATGCCGCTCGATTATTACGTCTGGGCGATCCATGGTGCGGACGGCGAGCCGCCGGTGATCGTCGACACCGGGTTCGGCGAGGCCGCCGCGATGGCCCGCGGGCGCACGTTGATCCGGCCGGTGGTGCAGGGGCTGCGCGACGCGGGGATCGACCACCTGCTGGTCGAGGACGTGATCCTCACCCACCTGCACTACGACCACGCCGGTTCGCTCGGCGCGTTTCCGAATGCGAAATTCCATGTGCAGGATGCCGAGATGGCCGGCGCGGTGAGCCGCGCTATGTGCGACCACGACATCCGCGCGCCGTTCGACGGCGAGCCGGTCGCGCAGCTCGTCCGCAAGCTCTACGCCGACCGGGTGGTGTTCCACGACGGCGACGAGGAATTCGCGCCCGGCATCACGCTGCACTTGTGCCCCGGCCACACCGCCGGGCTGATGGTGGTCGCGTGCGAGACCGCGCGCGGCACGGTCGTGCTGGCGAGCGACGCCGCGCACCTCTATGCGAACCTGGTGCGCGGATTGCCTTTCCCGATCTATCTCGACGAGCCGCAATACCGCGCGGCGCAGGCGCGCGCGCTGGAGCTGGCGGGCGGCTCGCTCGATCATCTGATCCCCGGGCACGATCCGCTGGTGCTCGCGTGCTTCCCGGCCGAGAACGACATCGCGCGAGTCGACCTCGCGCCGCACACCCCGATTGCGGAGAAAGTATGAGCACGACGTATCGACCATCGCATCCCGAAGCCCTCTCCCCTTGCGGGAGAGGGTTGGGAGAGGGGTCCGCCGCGCCAGCTGCGGCTGACGCCGCCGCCCCCTCTCCCCCCGCGCCTTCGGCGCTCCTCCCTCTCCCGCAAGGGGAGAGGGCCGAATGATGTCGATCGGCTTTCTCGGTCTCGGCCGGATGGGTGGCCCGATGGCTTCGCGCCTGGTTGGCCACGCCGAACTGGTGGTGCACGACGCTTCTTCCGAAGCGGTCGATGCGCTGGTTGCGCAGGGCGCGCAAGCCGCTGGCTCGGCCAGGGAGCTCGGCGAGCAGTGCGAGATCGTGTTCCTCAGCCTGCCGACCCCGGCGATCGTGCGCGAGGCGGTGCTCGGCGCCGAAGGCGTGGCGGCAGGCGACACGGTCAAGCTGATCTGCGATCTTTCGACGTCGGGCCCCGGCCTCGCTCAGGAGCTCGATGCGGCGCTGCGCGAACGGAACATCACCAGCCTCGATGCGCCGGTCTCGGGCGGGATCAAGGGCGCGCGCGAGGGCACATTGGCGATCATGGCCGGTGGGCCGGAAGCTGCGTGGGAGACCGCCCGGCCCCTGCTCGAGCACATCGGCAAGCCGTTCTACATGGGCGCGACGCCGGGCGCCGGGCAGACGATGAAGCTGGTCAACAACCTGCTCAGCCTGACCGCGATCGCGGTGACCGCCGAAGGCATGGCGCTGGGGATCAAGGCGGGGCTCGACCCGGCGCGGATGATCGAAGTGCTGAACAGCGGCACCGGCGCCAATTCGGCGACCCGCGACAAGTGGCCGCGCGCGGTATTGCCCCGCAGATTCGACTTCGGCTTCTCCGCTGCGCTGAGCCTCAAGGACACCAAGCTGCTGCTTGACGAAGCCGCGGCGATGGGCGTGCCGACCCCGATCGGCGCGGTGGTCGAGGACCTGCTCAATCGCACGCTCGCCACTTACGGCGTGGATGCGGATTTCACCGAGATCGCCAAAGTGGTGGAGGAAGCCGCCGGGCTCGATCCCGGACGCTGAAGCTCAGGCCGCCGCGGCCGGCTTGTTCGGCGGGGTCTCGAAGCTCTTGCGCTTGGCTTTCGCGGCGCGCGCCTTGTCGCTCAGCTTCTTGACCGCATAGCCGCCCGCCGCGAGCGCGATCAGGGCGGGCAGGCGCATCCGGCGGATCACCGCGACCGAAACCGCCCCGAGCACCGCGCCGCCGACGCCGCCGACGCTTTCGGTCTGCTCCGCCACTTTCGCGCCGACCGCGGCACCGAGAATCTTACCGAGCATTGTCATCTCCTTGTTCCTTGCGGGTAAAACCAACGGGTGCGTGTGGCGTTCCGCTCATGTAAAGATATCATCTTTATCATCTTTGGATTGTCGGCTAGCGAGGTCCGGCAAAGGACGAATCCGCGATGGCCGTCATCCCGTTCAGGAAACCCGATCCGTGGTCGCTCGAGCCGGCGCGAC
>DASVLP010000003.1:0-19381 GCA_036384795.1 Sphingomonadaceae bacterium
GCGTTGTGGCAGCGCGCGGCGGCGGGCTTCGAGGCCGAAGAAGTCGACCGCGCCGGGGCTGCGCTCGAACAGGCCGCGCGGCGGATGGCGGACGATCTCGCGGGCAGCGGCTGGCTCGCCGGAAGCGGGTACACCCCGGCCGACATCGCGCTCTATCCGCACGCGGTGCAGTTCGGCGCGCTCGACATCGCGGTGCCGGAACCGGTTCACGACTGGCTCGACCGGGTGGCCGAGCGCCCGGCGGTGAGCCAAGTCGCGGGCGAGATGCCGCTGCTCGCGACGATGGGGCCCGAGCCGGGGCGGTGGGGGTGAACAGGATCGCCGGTAAGGCTCCAGCGAGCGCGCCGAACCGATAAGCAGCGCTGCCGGTTATTCCCGATGCTGACTCAGCGGGCCGGCATACGCGATCACGTTTCGCCGGCCTCATCCCCGCCGACTAAGCGGTTTTGCTTATTCGGGCGGAGCGATCCATAAGCCGTGTTTCCTAGCGATGCATTGACCCTGCGGGGGCCATTCTCGCACCATGGAGAGAGTCCGCGCGATCGTCGAAAAATTACGCGCCCGCGCATCCCTGCTCGGTGGCCGTCGGCGCGCGTCCCAGCTCGACCGCCTGCGGGTCGCGCTGGAAAACATCCCGCTGGGCCTGTGCATGTTCGACCCTTCGGGCCGGATTGTGGTGAACAATCGCCGCTATGCGGAGATCATCGACATTCCCGCCGAGCGCGTCCGGCCGGGTGCCCATCTGCGCGACTTGCTCCAATACAGCATCGAGATGGGGCATTTCCCGGGCAAGACCCCCGAGGAAGTCGAGCGGCAACTATGGCCGCCGCTCGAGCCGGGCAGCGAACGCCATCGCGTGTTCCAGCGCAACGGCCGGGATTTCGCGATCACCCAACGGGTGACCGAAAACGGCTTCAGGGTCGCCGCGTTCGAGGAAGTGACCGAGAAGCTTGCGGCCGAGGCAGCGATGCGCGACGGCGAGGCGCGCCTCAGCGCGATCCTCGACGCGATGCCCGATTGCGTGAAAATCTTCGACGAGGCGGGCACGCTTACCTACATCAACCCGGCGGGCCTCGAGCTGTTGCAGGCGCCCGACTTCGAGAGCCTGGGCAGGCCCGGATATGTTCCGGTGCCGCCTGAGTATCTCGACTCCTGCATCGCCACCCATCAGCGGGTGATCGCGGGGCAACCCACGGTCAACAATTACGAAGTGCTCGGCTTGCAAGGCCGCCGACGCCACGTCGAGGCGCACGCCGTGCCGCTGCCGATGCCGGACGGTTCGCGCGCGCACTTGTGCATCTCGCGCGACACGACCGAGCGGAAGGAAGCCGAAACCACCCTGCAGCTCGCCAGCGAACGCTTGCAGCTGGTTCAGGAGGCGACCGGCCTCGCGCAGTTCGAAACGTTCGCCGACGGCGTCGCGGTCGTTTCCGATCGGCTGCTCGACCAGGTCGGCCTGCCCCGCGGCGACAATCGCATCCCGTTCGACAAGTGGCTGGAGATCGTCCACCCCGCCGACCGCGACCTGTTTCGCAATCTGGTCGCGAGTTCCAGCAAAGAGACGATCGAATTCCAGTCGGAATTCCGCATCGTGCGGCAGGACAACGGCGAAGTTCGCTGGGTTCTCAGCCACACCAAGATCGAACGCAATTCGGACGGATCGCATATCCGCACGATCGGCGGCCATCTCGATATTACCGAGCGCAAGCGCGCGGAAGAAGCGCTGCGCGAGAGCGAGGAACGCTTCCGCCTGGCCGCAGAGGCTTCGGGCCTCGGGGTGTGGGATTATGATTCGTCGTCCGAACTGCAGGAATGGTCGGAACGCTTCCGCGAGATCACCGGGATTTCCGCGGACGTCCGCCCGAACCTCACCGTGGTCACGCAGATGGTGCACCCCGACGATCGAACCGGGTTCCTCGACAAGTTGTTCGAGATCCGCTGCGCCAACGACAATGCAAGGTTCCAGGCATCCTTCCGCATCCGCCGCCCGAGCGACCAGGCCGAACGCTGGATCGCGATGAACGGCTGGAAGACGGTGCGCGAGGTCGAGGGCCAGGGCCGCATCATCATCACCATCCGCGACATCACCGACGAGAAGACCGCCTCCGAGCGGATCCGCTGGGCGGCAACCCACGATGCGCTGACCCACCTGCCCAACCGGCGACTGTTCCACGAGCGGCTCGAGACCGCAGTCGAAGAGGCGCAGGAGAAGGGCGGGGCGGTGGGCCTGTTGCTGCTCGATCTCGATCATTTCAAGCAGATCAACGACACCCTCGGGCACGATGTCGGCGATGTCCTGCTCAAGACGTTCGCCAAGCGGCTGCGTTCGGCGGTGCGGGTCGGCGATACGGTCGGGCGACTGGGCGGGGACGAGTTCGCCGTCGTCCTGCCCGACATCGAGGGGAGCGTCTGCCTCGAGGAGGTCGCGGCGGGGATATTCGAACGCCTGCGCAAGCCGGTGATCTGCGGGGGAACCGTGCTCGATTGCCGCGCAAGCATCGGGGCAAGCCTGTACCCGAACCACGGCTGTTCCACCGAGGAGCTTCTGAAGCACGCCGATATAGCGCTCTATTCGGCCAAATCCGGCCGTCGCGGCACCCTTTCGCTGTTCCGGCCGGAATTGCTGGAAGAGGTCGTGATGCGCAACTCGATGATCAGCCTCGGCAAAGAGGCGGTCAAGGACGACAAGATCTCCCCGTACTATCAGCCGAAGATCGACCTCGTGACCAATGAGATCGTCGGCTTCGAGGCGTTGCTGCGCTGGCGCGACGGCCATGGCGACGTGCAGGCGCCGTCGCTGATCGCGGCCGCGTTCGACGATCCCGACGTGGCCGCTGCGATCAGCGACCGCATGCTCGAGCGCGCGATCGTCGACATGCGCGGCTGGCTGGAGCGCGCGGTCGATTTCCGCAGCGTCGCGTTCAACGTCTCGGCCGCCGAGTTCAGGCGCGGGGGGTTCGCCGAAGGGGTGCTGGAACTGCTCGAGAAGGCACAAGTGCCGGCAAGCTGCTTGCAGATCGAGGTGACCGAGACGGTGTTCCTCGGCCGCGGCGCCGAATACGTGCTGACCGCGCTCAAAATCCTCAACAGCGAAGGCGTGAAGATCGCCCTCGACGATTTCGGCACCGGCTATGCCTCGCTGCGGCATCTCAAGGAGTTCCCGGTCGAAATCATCAAAATCGACCAGAGCTTCGTACGCGACATGGTGGTCGATCCCGGCGACGAGGCGATCGTGCGTGCGGTGATCAATCTGGGCCAGAGCCTGGGCATGAAAGTCGTCGCCGAGGGCATCGAATCGATCGAACAGGCCTCGCGCCTGCTGGAGCTCGGCTGCGATTACGGCCAGGGCTTCCTGTTCTCGAAGGCGGTCCCCGCGGCGGCTGTCCCGGCGCTGCTGGTTCCCGGCGCCGATGGCGCTCCGCGGCACATGTCGCCCGCGCTCCTGCGCCGGCCGCGCCTGGTCGCCAGTCGCAGCTGAGCGCCGCCGGCGGCCGAGGGGGCGCGCTCGACCGGCCGGCATCGGACTCCGAAGTGCGGACCGGTTCGCGAAAGTCGCGTGGGCGGGCGATCGGATCCGCGAGGGTATCCGCCGAGCACCGCCATGGATGCGCCGAACGCCTTGCCGAGCGCCCCGGTCAGCAATACGGGCAGCCGGTCTGCATCATTGGAATGAGTCGTGAACCATCCCGCCATCGACGAAGCTGCGCTGGAACGTCTGATCCCCGAATTCTATGCTCGCGTGCGGCAGGATCGCGAGATCGGTCCGGTGTTCAACGATGCTGTCCACGACTGGCCCGGGCATCTCGAGAAGCTGGTGGCGTTCTGGTCTTCGGTGATGCTGACCAGCGGGCGCTACAAGGGCAATCCGATGATGATGCACTTGAAGCACAAGGCCCGCATCCGCCCCGAAATGTTCGAGCGCTGGCTCGCCATTTGGCGCGAGACCACCGGCGAGCTGCTGGCGCCCGAGGCCGCCGCGGCGCTGCAGGAGAAAGCCGCCCGCATCGCCGAGAGCCTCCAGCTGGGCTTGTTCTTCCGGCTCGACCCCGCTTCCGCTCCGGCGAGGCCGGGCGCCTGAACCGCGGACCTGACCCCGCGTCGCACCCACCACGGCTCACCGCACGGCTCGGTCAACGATCGGGTGAGGCGCCCCGCGGTCAAGCAAAAGGCGCCCCGGATCGCTCCGGAGCGCCTCTTGGTGATCGCTTGTGCGTCGCTCAGAAGATGCGCGCGGCGGTCTCCGCCGGTGCGTCGAGCAGCTTCTCGATCTCATCGTCGAGGCGCAGGATTGTCAGCGAGGCGCCGGCCATCTCGAGGCTGGTGCAGTACTCGCCGACGTAGTTGCGCACGACCTTGAAGCCCGCCTTCTCGGCCAGCTCGTGGGCCTTGGCGTAGATCACGTAGAGCTCGGTGATCGGCGTGCCGCCGAGTCCGTTGACCATGATCGCCACCCGGTCGCCCGAGTTGAACGGCACGTCCTTGGCAACCGCCTCGAACAGTTCCTCGGTGATCGCGTCGGCCGGCTTGATCTTCTCGCGGCGGCGGCCCGGCTCGCCGTGGATGCCGACGCCCACTTCCATTTCGTCGTCGCCGATGTCGAAGATCGGCGTGCCCTTGGCCGGCGGGATGCAGCTGGTGAGGGCAACGCCCATGGTCCGCACGTTCTTGTTGACCTTGTCGGCGATCGCTTCGACCTGCTCGAGGCTCTGGCCGGCATCGGCCGCGGCGCCGCAGCACTTGATCACGAAGAAGTTGCCGGCCACGCCGCGGCGGCCGACGGTGTAGAGGCTGTCTTCGACCGCGACGTCGTCGTTGATCCAGAACTGCTTGACGTTGATGCCTTCGGCCTGCGCCATTTCAGTCGCCATGTCCCAGGCCATGCGGTCGCCCTGGTAGTTGTTGACCAGCACCAGCACGCCCGCGTCCGAGGCGCACTTCTTGATCGTCTCGTAGCAGGCATCGACCGGCGGGGCGGCGAACACCGCGCCCTGGCAGGCGCCGGTGAGCATGCCCGGGCCGACCGCCATCACGTGCGCCGGCTCATGGCCCGAGCCCGAGCCCTGGACCACCGAGACCTTGGAATTGCTCGCGCCGGCCTTGCGGGTGATCATCTGGAACTCGGGGGTGAACTCGAGCAGGTCGGGGTTGGCCAGTACGATGCCCTTCATGAACTCGGGCACGAACTGAGCCGGATCGTTGACGAACTTTTTCATCGGTTATTCCTCTCCGTCAGAAGTCAATTCAGGCGTTCTCGCGGGTCAGCTCGGGCGCGCTGGGCGTCCGCTCGACCCCGCATTGCTTGCACCAATCCTGCAGGATCGTGGCGATTGCGACGATGCCCGGATCGGGCGTGTTGGCGCTGCGCTCACCCACCTGGCTCGCGCGGCCGCGATGGGCGACGAGGCTGCGGGTCTCGTCGATCGCCTTGTCGGCCGCCTCGGCGCAATCCTTCAACGCGGCGCAGGGGTCGGGATCGCCGGCCTCGCAATGCTTCTTCAGCGTCTCGTGGATCGGGATCAGCGCGTCGAGCAAGGTCTTGTCGCCGAGCTTCGCCCCGCCGCGCGCCTGGATGCCGTCGATCGCCGAGCCGAGCATCGCGGTCGCGTCTTCCAGGCTGATCTCGGTCTTGCCGCGGCTCAGCATCGCCGCCTTCATGAACCCGGTGCCCCAGATCGGGCCCGAGCTGCCGCCGACGTGCTTCGACACGATCATGCTGACCTTCAGCAGCATCGTTCCGATGTCGGCTTTGTCGATCCCGTCCCACTCGGCGACGATCTGGCGATAGCCGGTGGCGAGCGAAGTGCCGAAGTCGCCGTCGCCGGCAAGGCCGTCGAGGTCGGAGAAGTAATGCTCGTTGCGCAGCACGGTGTCTGCGGTGGTGCGCAGCGCGCGCTCGACGCTAGCTTGTGAAATCTGGCTCATCTGGGTCTCTCCAAATTCAGGCCGCGTGGCGGGCCGCGATGGCGGCCAGGTCGTCCAGCGTCACCCGGATCTGGGGCGGGTCGCCCAGTTCCGGAACGACTCTGTCGGCCTCGCGGAAATCCTCGTCCACGGTATAAGTGCTGGTGGTGATCAGGCAAGGCAGCCCGGCGCCCTTGGCGGCGAGCAGGCCGTTGCGGCTGTCCTCGATCACCACGCATTCCTCGACCGGAAGCTTCAACGACTGCTTGGCAAGCTCGTAGATCTCGGGATCGGGCTTCTTGCGCGCGACGCAGTCGCCGGCATGCACGAAGGCGAACTCCTGCTTGCGCTCGGCGCCGAGCAGGTCGAGCACCGCGTCGATGAAGCGCGGGTTCGAGGTGGTGCACACGCCGAGCTTGATCCCCGCGTTGAGCGCCGCGTCGACGATCCGCGCGATGCCCGGCCGCAGCGGCAGTGCGCCTTCGGCGACCAGGCCGGCGGTGATCTCGGTCTTGGCTTTGTGCAGCGCCAGGATCAGCTCGTCGCGGCTCTCGCTGCGCCCTTCGGGCCAGCCGAACTCGTCGAAATAGGCCCGCATCCGTTCCTTGCCGCCGGCCACCTGGAGCAGCCGGCCATAGAGCGGCACGTCCCACTCCGCATCGATGCCGAACTGCTTGAACGCGCGGTTGAAGCCGACCCGGTGGCCGTCACGCTCGGTGTCGACAAGCACTCCGTCGCAATCGAAGATGATCGCTTTCATGGGTCGCTCAGGCCGCCTTGTCGAGGAACGCCGGCGCCCGGTTCTCGCCGCCGAACTTGGCGATGAAGCTGGAAAACAGCAGCTTGCAGGCCTGGTATTGGGCGTCGATCGCCCGCAGCGGCTCGAAGTCCTTCGGGTTCTGCTGGTGGAAGTTGACGAAGCTGTCGATGAACACGTGCTTCAGGTTGGTGGAGATGTTCACCTTGGCCGCGCCGCGCGCGATCGCCTTTTCGAACACTTCGTCGCTAAGGCCGGTGCCGCCGTGCAGCGCCATCGGCGTCTTCGTGCGCTGGTTGATCGCCTCGATCCGGTCGAAATCGACTTTCGGTTCGCCGTGATAGAACCCGTGGGCCGTGCCCACCGCGCAGGCGAATGCGGAGAGGTCCAACGCGGCGCAGAAGCGCTCGGCGTCCTCGGGGTCGGTCAGCACCGAATCGTCCTCGGCCACCACCATGTCGTCCTCGACGCCCATGATCTGGCCGAGCTCGGCTTCCATGCCCACGCCGTACTTCTCGGCGATTGCGCGCACCCGCTTCGACATCTCGAGGTTCTCCTCGAACGGAAGCTCGGAGGCGTCGATCATGATCGATGTCCAGCCGCTCTTCGCGCATTGCTCGATCATCGCCAGATCCTTGCAGTGGTCGAGATGCAGCACCACCGGCACCGGCGAATCCTCGGCCACGGTGCGGACCCAGCTGACGATTTCCTTGTGGCTCCAGTACTTGATCGTCTTCGCGCTGGTCTGGCAGATCACCGGGGCGTTGAGTTCCTCGGCGGCTTTGACCATCGCCTTGGTCGAGCCGTAGTCGACCAGATTGAACGCGGCGACCGCGTAGCCGTTGTCCATCGCATCGCGCAGCAGCGGCTTCATGTTCACGAGTGGCATTCGTCGTTCCTCCCATAGAACGCATGAGTGTGTCGGCCCCGCCCGGACGATTCGCCGGCTTTCCTGTCAGCCGCAAAGCGCCGCGGGCGTCTCGGCCCCTGCGCGCCTATTGGCGGATTCGTTGATTATGTCCAGCAGGACCATTAGAAACCTATCAACTCGCGCAGGTGCGGATTTTGTGATATACCGCGCGCCACGCAAGGTGTTCCGTTTCGGGAGGTTTCAGATGGCCTTTACGGTCAGTATCAATGGTGAAGAGCGCACGCTCGACGTGCCCGGCGAGATGCCGCTGCTGTGGGCGCTCAGGAATGAGCTCGGCATGGTCGGCACGAAGTTCGGCTGCGGCAAGGGCTTGTGCGGCGCATGCACGGTGCATGTCGACGGCCAGGCGACCCGTTCGTGCTCGCTGCCGGTCAACACGATCGGCGCGAAGAAGGTCACGACGATCGAGGGGCTCGGCCAGAGCGAGGTCGGCAAGGCGCTGCAGGAAGCCTGGCTCGACCAGGACGTGATGCAGTGCGGCTATTGCCAGGCGGGCCAGTTGATGAACGCCAGCGCGCTGCTCCACCGCAACCCGAACCCGAGCGAACGCCAGATCGAGGCGGCGATGAGCGGCAACATCTGCCGCTGCGCCTGCTACACCCGGATCAAGACGGCGATCGCATTGGCGGTCGCGAAGGGGGGCAAAGTCGATGCCTGAGCTGACCCTCGACAAGGCGGCGCTCGGCCGCCGCGCGTTCCTCAAGGCGAGCGCGCTCGCAGGCGGCGGGCTGTTGCTCAACGTCTCGATCCCGATGGCCGCGCGCGCGGCGAGCGGCGCGCACGCGCAACCCGCCACGCTCAGCGCGTTCATCACGATCACGCCCGACGGGCTGGTCACGATCGTCGGCAAGAACCCGGAGATCGGGCAGGGGATCAAGACCTCGCTGCCGATGCTGGTGGCCGAAGAGCTCGATGCGGACTGGGACAAGGTCAGGATCACCCAGGGCGATCTCGATCCCAAGTATGGGTTCCAGATGGCCGGCGGCAGCACCTCGACCCCGACCAACTGGCTGCCGATGCGCCAGGTGGGCGCCGGCGCGCGGGCGATGCTGGTGGAGGCCGCGGCGAAGCGTTGGGGCGTGCCGGCGGCGGGGCTCACCACCGCCAAGGGCGTGATCACCAACCCGGCCACGGGCAAGACGCTGACTTACGGCGCGGTGGCTGCCGACGCGGTCGGCTCGACGGTGCCGGATCTCGCCAAAGTTCCGCTGAAAGACCCGCAGGACTTCACGATCGTCGGCCGGGCGATCGGCGGGATCGATTCGCCCCGCATCGTGAAAGGAGAGCCGATCTACGGGCTCGACACCCGCTTGCCGGGGATGGTCTACGCCGCGTTCGAGCGCGCGCCGGTGTTCGGCGCAAAGCTGGTTTCGGCCGATCTCAGCGCGGTCAAGGCGATGCCGCGGATCAAGGACGCATTCGTGCTGCAGAGCGACAATGTCGCCGAGCGGCTGGTCGACGGCGTTGCGGTCATCTCCGATAACTGGTGGATCGCGAGCCAGGCGCGCAAGGCGCTGAAGATCGAGTGGGACAACGGCGAATGGGCCAGCGATTCGAGCGCGGGCTACGCGGCCAAGGCGAACGAGCTGATGGGCCAAGCGCCGAAGGACGTCATCGCCAAGGACGGTGACGTCGACGCAGCACTCGCGTCGGCGGCCAAGGTGATCGAGGCGGATTACTCATACCCGTTCCTCGCCCACGTGCCGATGGAGCCGATGAACTGCACCGCGCTGGTCCACGAGGACGGCTCGGTCGAACTGTGGGCGCCGACCCAGAACCCCGCCGACGGCCAGCAGGGCGTCGCCAAGACCCTCGGGATCAAGCCCGAGCAGGTCAAGGTTCATCTGACCCGCTGCGGCGGCGGTTTCGGCCGGCGCCTGACGAATGACTTCATGAGCCAGTCGGCAGCGATCGCGGCAAAGATGAAGGGCACGCCGGTGCAATTGATCTGGAGCCGCGAGGACGACGTCCACAGCGATTTCTACCGCCCGGGCGGCTGGCACCGTTTCCGTGCCGCGCTTGACGCGCAAGGCAAGCTCACCGGGTTCGACGATCACTTCATCACCTACTCGACCGGCGGCCAGGTCGGGTTCTTCGCGGGGATGGAGGCCGATGTGTTTCCGGCCAAGTTCGTGCCCAACTTGCGCTATGGCCAGACCGCGATGGAAACGCGCGTGCCGATGGGGGCATTGCGCGCGCCGCGCTCGAACGGCCTTGCGTTCGTGTTCCAGGCGTTTCTCGACGAGGTGGCCGAGGCGCAAGGGCGCGACTTACCCGCGCTATTGCTCGACCTGCTGCCCGACGAGCCCGCCCCGCCGCCGCATCCGGGACCGTTCGGCCCGCAGCCGAGCTTCGATCCGCACCGCTCGCGCGGGGTGATCCAGAAGGCGATGCAGATGGCCGATTGGGGCACCCCGGCACCGGCGGGCCATGGCAAAGGCTTCGGATTCTACTTCAGCCACGCGGGCTACTTTGCCGAAGTCGTCGAGGCGAGCGTCAACGAGCGGGGCCAGCCGGTAGTCCACAACGTGTGGGTGGCGGGCGACGTGGGCAGCCAGATCGTCAACCCCTCGGGCGCGCTGAACCAGGTGCAGGGCTCGGTGATCGACGGGATCGGGCAGGCAAGCGCGCTGGCGATCGAAATCGTCGGCGGGGCAGTCAAACAGTCGAACTTCGACGACTACCCGCTGCCGCGCATGCCGATCACGCCGAAGGTGATGGTCGAGTTCGTCAAGACGCCCAATCCGCCGACGGGGCTGGGCGAGCCGGCGTTGCCGCCGGTGCTCGCGGCGCTCACCAACGCGCTGCACAAGGCGACCGGCAAGCGCATCCGCAGCCTGCCGATCGACCCGAAGCTGCTGGTCTGAGCGTTACGGCCGGTGCCTCGCCGCCAGCGCGGCGAGGTCTTCGGCGGTGTCGACGTCGGCGAGTTCATCGGGCGAGACTTCGGTCACGCTGAGCACCGGGGCATCGCGCAGCAGCGCGCCCGCCCCCCGGTCGCCTTCCAGGCGGGCAAGCGCCGCGAACCAGTCGGCCGGGAAGCACGCTGGAATACCGGCGCTGCCATCGGCATAGGCGACGCACGCCGGGCGGCCGGGCGCACAGGCCTCGGCGAGCTTGCGCAAAGTCGCGGTGGTCACCCGCGGCATGTCGGCAGCGAGCAGCAGCAGCGCCTCTGCCCCCGCGGCGGCGGCCTGCAGAGCGGCGAGCGCGACCGAGGTGCCGAGGCCTTCTCCCGCGCGCGTGTTCTTCAGCAGTTGCGCGTCACCCAGCGCCATCGCCTGGTTCGCGAACTCCGGCACCGGGCGCCCGACGACGATCTTCGGCACGCCCAGCGGCCGCGCCGCCTCGACCGCGTAGCCGCCGAGCAGCCGCCCCGCGACGGGCGCGTCGAGCTTGCCGCCGCCGAACCGCGCGCCTGCGCCGGCGGCGAGGATCGCGATGGCAAGATCGCCCTTCATTGGTGCGGATGCAGCGCTTCGTAAGCCCCGACCACCTCGGCCAGCACCGACAGCGCCAGCACCCCAGCGTCGCGCGCCTGCGGAATCAGCCCGACGGGGCTTCTGATCCGGGCGATCTCGGCTTCCGGGTGCCCCGCCTCGCGCAACCGCTCGATCCGGGTCTCCCGTGCCGGGGCGCCGCCCTGCGCGCCGATGTAGAACGCGCTCGTCCCGAGCGCCCATTCGAGCAGCGCATGCTCCCACTCGTGGTCGTGGAACAGCAGCAGCACCGCGGTCCACGGATCGGCCACCAGTCCGGCGGGCGACCTGCCGAGCGAAAGCCCCTGGTCCGGCTCGCGCAGTTCGGTGATCACGCCTTGAGCCGTCGCGAGCTTCACCAGCGCGTCGCATTCGGCGCCCGTGCCGAGCACCATCAGCCGGAGCGGCGGGACGTAACGCCGCTCGGCGAGGACGCCGGGAGGTGCATCCCGCGGCAATGCCAGCTTGAGCGCCCCCGGCTCGCGCGCGTCGAGCTGCGCCAGGCACCCCGCCAGTGCCGCCCGGTCCGGCGAGGGATCGACCAGGATCTCGAGCCCCGAGCCGCACGGCAGGCGGAAGTCGATGAACGGCGAGCCCTCGCCATACCGCAGCACCCGCGGGTTCCCGTCCGCAAACGCGGCTTGCGCCTGGTCGGCGAGCTCGGCGTCGAGGCAATTGTCGGCCATGTCGCCGGCGGTGGTTCCGTCGCGCGCGACCGCGAGCTGCGCTCCCAGCCGGCGCGAGAAGCTGCCTTCGATCTTCACGATCGTGCACAAGGCCGCCGCATGCTCGGCGGCATAGCGCAAGGCGTCGTGATCGCCGGACATGCTAGGCCTGGTTGGCCTCGGCCAGTTTCGCTTCCTCGAGCTTGACCAGTCGCCACAGGGTTTCGGTCACCGGAGCGGCGACGCCCGCGCGCTTCGCCGCCTCGACGATCGCGCCGTTGATCGAATCGACCTCGGTGCGCCGCCCCGCCTTCACGTCCTGGAGCATCGAGGCTTCGTGGTCGGCATGGTCGGTGCGCGAGACCAGGGTCAGGTCGTGGATCGGCTTTGACGCAATCACGATCCCGTTGGCGTTGGCCGCGGCGACCCCTTCCTCGACCACCTGGTGGATCATCGCGACGCTTTCGGGGTGAGCGCCGAGGAAGCCCGGCGTGCGCCGCGTGAGCGCGCAGAGCGGGTTCATCGCCGCGTTGAAGATCGCCTTCTCCCAGATCGCCTCGTGGATGTGCGGCTCGAGCGTGGCGGTCATGCCGCCGCGGGTCAGGGCCTGCGCCACCTCGGCCGCGAATTCGACATCGCCGCCGAACGCGGGATACAGCCGCGAGCCGCCTTCGCCCATCGAGCGAACGCGGCCGGGCGCAACCAGGTCGGCCGGCAACGAGGCGATCCCCGCCAGCACTTTGTCGCGCGCGACATGCCTCGCCACCCGCTCGTCGTTGCCGAGCCCGTTCTGCAGGGTGAGCACGTGGGTCTCGGGCCCGATCAGGTGCTGCGCGCCTTCGAGCGCCGCGTCGGTGTGGAACACTTTGGTGAACAGCAGGATGAGGTCCGCGGTGCCGCTCGCGTCCGCCGGAAGGCGCGCCGGGATCGGCAGCACCTCGCGCCCGGCGCGGGTTTCGAGATCGAGGCCGTTCGCGTTGATCGCGTCGACCTGCGCCGCGTTGACGTCGACCAGCACGACCTCGAGCGCGGCGCGATGGAACGCGCCGGCGTACAAGCAACCCATGGCGCCGGCGCCAACGATGAAAACCTTCATCGGCGCTTCCTAGCGGCTGATCGGCGCGTAGTCGAACCCTGCTTCGCGGCGGAACAGCATGTCCGCACGGCGCGGCATCGCGGCCCACAGCGCGCGGGTGTAGCGTTCGTAATGCTCGACGAAGCGGGTCACCTGCGCGCGGTCCATGCGGGGTCGGTCGCCGATGAGGCCCTGCTCCTGCTTGAGCCGCGAGTCGATCACGGTGTCGAGATCGGGCACCTCGATCGAGACGAGCAGGCCGATCCGGTCCCAGATCGCCGGGTAAACCGCACCCAGCGCGGCGAGCGACCAGCCGAACCATTCGCCATGCGGGTCGCATTCGCGCTCCAGCGGGTTGATCGGCCCGGCCCATGCAGGGACGTCCTCGGCGCGGAGGCCGACGCACCAGCCTTCGAACAGGATCAGGTCGGGCGTGCCTTCGAACAGCGGCCATTGCGTTTGCGGCAAGCGGTCATCCGCGAGCTTGTCGAACACGGGCAGCGGCGTGCGGTGGGCGGGTGAAGCGGCGGCCAGCGCATCGAACGTCCGCATCATCAGCGGCACGTCGTGAGTCCCCGGCACGCCGCGGGTGGCGCAGAGCGGGTGGACGGTGCGCGCCAGTTCCTCGCGCGCGGCCTTCGTGAGATAGAAATCGTCGAGCGAAAGGGTTGCGGGGGCGAGACCATGCAAGCGGCGCAATGCCTCGGCCGCCAGCCCCGCGATGGTCGACTTGCCGGAGCCTTGCGCGCCGTTCACCGCGAGCATCGATCCCGCAGGCAGCGCCGCCGCGCGCGCGGCGATCAGGCACGCCGTGTCCAGCGACGAACGGTTGGCGGGAAACCCTTCCGGCAGGCCCGCGAGCAGCTTGTCGGCGGGGCTCACCCGGCGAGCATCGCGCCGCCGAGCAGTGCCAGCAGCTTCACGTCGATTGCGCAGCCCGCCGCGCGCCGCTCGGCGACGAACGCGGCCATTCCGGCGAGCGGCGCGCGGCGGACGACGATGTCCTCGTGCTCGGTGCCGCCGCCTTCGCCGACTTTGGTGAGACCGCTCGCCTTGAGCAGGGTGAAGCTCTCGGTGACCATCCCGGGCGAGGACCAGAACTCGCCGAGCTCTTCCCAGCGGGCGGCGCGGTAGCCGGTCTCTTCCTCCAGCTCGCGCGCGGCGCTGGTTAGCGCGTCCTCGCCTTCGGTCTCGTCGCCGATCAGCCCGGCAGGGAGCTCGAGGCAGATCTTGCCGAGCGGCACGCGGTGTTGCTCGACCAGCAAGACATCACCGCCTTCGATCGCCAGGATCACCGCGGCGCGAATGCCGCGCGCGCGGCTGACGTATTCCCAGCGGCCCTTTTTCTTGGCGACGATGAAGCGGCCGGCCCAGGTGACTTCTTCGGGCGCATCGGCATCAGGAGCCGTCATACTTCGATCGGCCGGTCCGGCAGCTCGTTGCGGTCGTCGGCGAGGCGCGGAGCGTGTACGGCGAGCACTTGGCCGACCTCGGATACCGCGCTCGCCATGCCTTCGCCGACCTCGCCGCGCTTGATGTGGTGCAGCATCGCTTCCATCGCCTTGCCCCATACGTGAGGGTCGACCCTCGAGGCAATCGCCTCGTCGGCGACGATCTCGGCGCGGTGCTCGCGCATCGACAGGTAGATCAGGATGCCCGTGCGCCCGGTGGTCCGCCGCTCGGCGCCGACGCGGAAAAATGCCACCGCGCGGTGGTGCGCGCGGGCGGATTTGACCGGACCGGGAATCAGCAGGAACTTCAGCGGCTGCCACAGCTGGATCAGCCACGTCGCAACGAACTTCACGATCCCGACGAACAGCGCGAGGCCCAGGATGCCCCGCGGTGTCCATTCGGCGTTCCACTTGCCGGTAACCCGGTCGACCAGGCCCAGGTAGAAATCGGGCCAGATCGCCAGCACCGCGATCGCCGCGAACGCCACCAACACGGCCCAGATCAGCGCGATCTCAGTGTACCCGTCGGAACGGTCGGCGACGATGGTGACGATCTCGCCCGAGGTGTTAGCTTCGGCCGCGGCGACCGCCTCGGCCACGCGTCGGGATTCGTCCTCGCTGAGCCAGGGCTTCGCCATCCTACCAGCCTCCCGACGCGCCGCCGCCGCCGGACATGCCGCCGCCGAAGCCGCCGAAACCGCCGCCTCCGCCGCCGAAGCCGCCACCGCCTCCGCCCCAGCCGCCACCGCCGCCGTTGCGACCGGCGTTGGCCGCCGCGTTCAGCGCGGTCCACAGCGCGATGTTGCCCACCGCACTGCCGAAGCCTCCGCGTCGGTACCCTTTTCCGCCCTTGCGGCCGAGCGCGCCGATGATCGGGAACACGAAGAAGAACAGGAACATGAAGAAGAAAAAGATCGCCGCCCCGCCGCCGCCGGAGTGCGCGCGGTTCTTCTCGGCCGCCGCGGCCGCCTCGGCGATCGCCTTTGCGTCGGCCGGGCTCTGCGAGAGCTGGGTCAGGATCGCGCCGATCCCGGCCTCAATCCCGCCCGCCATGTCGCCCTGCTTGAAATGCGGGGTGATATCGTCGCGGATGATCCGGCCCGAGAGGATGTCGGTGATGTAGGGGGTGAGGCCGTAGCCTACCTCGATCCGCAGCTTGCGCTCGTGCGGGGCGACCAGCAGCAAGACGCCGTTGTCGCGCTCGGCGCCGCCGATGCCCCAGTTGGCGTAGAGCTTGGCTGCGTAGTCCTCGATCGTGTCGCCCTGCAGGCTGTTGACGGTGGCGATGATCACCGCGTCGCCGGTCTGCCTGTCGAAATCGCGCAGCCGCTGGTCGAGCGCGGCCTCCTGATCGGGCGGCAGCAGATCCGCCTCGTCGTAGATCGGCCCTTGCGGGTGGGGCGGAAAGCTGAGCGCGGCTGCCGGCGTCGCAAGCAACGCCAGCAGCAGGCTCAGCAGCAGGGCAATCCGCTTCATCGGACCGACGTTCCGTTCGCCTTACTGCGCCGCGGCGGCAGGCGTCGCGGAACTCGCAGGCTTGTTGTCGTTCGCCGGCGCGCTGCCCGGCGCGAAGTTGCCGAAATCGACGCTCGGCGCGGTCGCGGCGCCTTCGTCGGCCTTGAAGTACTGCAGCGGCTTCGAGCCATAGACGATCTTCGCGGCCATGATCGACGGGAAAGTGCGGATCGTGGTGTTATAATCCTGCGCCTTCTCGTTGTAGCGGTCGCGCTCCACGTTGATGCGGTTCTCGGCGCCCTCGAGCGCGGTCATCAGGTCGGCGAAGCGCCCCTGGCTTTGGAGCTGGGGATACTGCTCGACCACCGTGCGGAGCTGGCCGAGCGCCTGGGTGAGCTGGTTCTGCGCGGCCTGGAACTTGCTGAAGGTGTCGGGATTGGACAGGTCCTCGGTGGTCACGTTGATCGAGGTCGCGCGGGCGCGGGCGTCGATCACGTTGGTGAGGATCTGGTTTTCCGAGCCTGCCGCGGCCTTCACCGTGGAGACGAGGTTGGGGATCAGGTCCGCGCGGCGCTGATACGCGCTCTGGACCGCGCCCCATTGCGCCTTGGCTGCTTCTTCCTTGGTCGGCACCGTGTTGACGCCGCAGGCGGAAAGCGCCGCCGCGCCGAGAATGACCATGGCGAAACGCACGAAGCGCGTCGTGAGCGAACTGGACATCCGGAAAACTCCTCCTCCGAGTGGTGTAGTGCTTAGATAGCACACCTCGCGCGCCGTTCAAGGACAACCGGCGAGGGGGTTGCGAGGGCCCGCCGCCGATGGCAGGTAGCGCGCGGACGGCCAGCGGAGGAACTGCGATGGGCATTTTCGGCGAGTTCAGGAAATTCATCGCCCGCGGCAACGTGCTCGACCTCGCGGTCGGCGTGATGATCGGCGCGGCCTTCGGCAAGATCACTTCCTCGCTCACCGAAAGCATCCTGATGCCGCTGATCGGATGGATCTTCGGCGACGTTGACTTTTCGCGCTATTTCTTCCGGCTCGGCGCGATTCCGGCGGATTACAAGGGCGATCCGCACAATTACGCGCAGCTCAAGGCGGCCGACGTGGCGATGATCGGCTACGGCGATTTCATCACCCAGGTCATCAACTTCCTGATCATCGCTTTCGCGCTGTTCCTGGTCGTGCGGGTGGTGAACAAGCTGATCGACCAGGTCGAGCTCAAGCAGGCCGAGGCCGATGCCGCCGCGCCTCCGCCCGAAGCGCCGGTCGATCCGCAGCTCGAGGTGCTGAAGGAAATCCTTGCCGCGCTGAAGAACGGCGAAGGGGCCGCTCCGTCCACTTCACATTAATCGCGCGATCGCTATATAGGGTTCCGCCGGTTTCGGCCGGCTATGGCGATAAACTGCGGTGTGCAATAGGCGCAGCGGACCCGGGGGCAGTACCCGGCGGCTCCACCACAAACCCCGTCCTGAGCGTGTCGAAGGGCGGGGGTTATGACGGGGCCGAACCAGGATCGACGTGTGTTGAAAAGCACTGTTTTCGCCCGGGCTGAGTAACCCGTAAAAGGCTCAAAACACACAAGTGCCAACGACAACGAAGCACTTGCTCTCGCTGCGTAATTCTAGGGGCTAACGCCCCGAAGTTACAAAGACTTGAGCACGGTTCGGACCGAACCGGGTAACAGAATCGGAAACCGGGGGCCCGGGGGAGCCTAGCAACAGAATCCCCCACCTTCATTCAGCCGCGGACGGAAATCAGGTTTCGACCCTGACCGCCGCGGCCTCGCGCCGCTCCTGCTCGTACTTGATGCAGTCGAGGATCTTTCCGCCGGCCATGAACACCGCGCCGGTGCAGGCGAGGAACAGCAGCCGGCCGCCCCATCCCGGGAACTGCGTCAGGTAATGGCTGCCGCGCTCGACCGCGCCCAGGCCCAGCGCATAGATGATCAGGCAGGCTTCGAACCGCGTCTTGATCGTAAACAACCGTTTGATCTTGCGCAGCATCCCTGATCCTCTTGTTGAGCTCTGGCTGAGCAACGATCATGCCAGACGCGGAAAATTGCGCAAGGCGCTGGTTAAGATCCGATTGACTGTAAAGCCGCCCGACAGGGCGTCTGGTTAACGCAGGTGGGTGAGTTCGAGCGCGTCGAGAAGGCGGCCGCGCGCGTCGGCCGCCGTGCTCGCAAGGCTCTCCAAACCAATATCGCACGGGTCGATTTGTTCCGGCCAGAACTGCCGCACGATGTCTTCGATCAGCTCGGTCCTGGCATGGTTGAGCAGGAAACGGGGATCGACCGCCGCCGGGTCGGCCACCACCCGCAGGCGCAGGCAGGCGGGCCCGCCGCCGTTGGCCATGCTCTGGCGCAAATCGACCGGATGGACCGGGCGGATCGGGCCGTTGCCGGCGATCAGCCGGTCGAGCCATCGGCGTGTCCCCTGGTGTTCCATCGCCTCGCCTGGGAGGATCAGCGCCATCGTCGCGTCGGGCAAGGTGACGAGCTGGGCGTTGAACAGATACGATTTGACTGCCTCGGCCAGGCTCACCTCGGCATCCGGCACGACGATGATCTCGGCGCAGGGCAATTTCTCGCGGATCCATGCGTAGACTGGCTCGGGCTCGGCAAACGCCAGCTCGTGCACCAGCAGCACGTTCTCGTTCGTCACCGCGACCACGTCGTTGTGGAACGCGCCGGCGGCGATCGCCGTGGGGTTCTGCTCGACGAACAGCACCCGTTCGGGATCGAGCAAGTGCCTGCGCGCGACGATCCGGCTGGCCTGCTCGTGCTGCCGCGCTGGAAACCGACCGCCGGGGCGGCCATAGACGAACAATTCGATTCCGGGTGCGCCGTGCCGCTCGGCCATCCGCATGTGGTTCGCCGCGCCTTCGTCGCCGAAGCACGCCATCACCGGGGGATGGTGCGCGAAGTGCGCCGGGTCCGCGAAAACCAGCGCGAGCTGCCGCGCGGTGTCTGGCGATTCCTGGAATCGGTGCGGCATCGTCACGAGGTTCGCGGGGGTGAGATGGCACCGCCCGTCGGCGGTGTCGGCCGCGGGCGAGACAGTGGCGGCGTTTGCGGTCCACATCGACGAGGCGGACCACGCGGCGGCCAGCAATGCCGGATCGGTTCGCTCGTCGGCGGCGATCGCGGCGAGGAACTGCGGGTTGGGGCGGGGCTGGGGCACGAAGAACCCCTGCGCCAGACCCAGCTCCAGGTTGAGCCGCATCTTGGCGAGCCCCTGTAGCGCTGCGGCTTTGGGATAGGCCGTATCGCCCGCATGCGCCGCGGCGGCGAGGTTGCCGATGCTCAGGCCGGCGTAATTGTGCGTCGGACCGACGATGCCGTCGAAGTTGATCTCGACGAGGGACATTAGCGGTTCGTCGTCCCGGACTTGATCCGGGACCGCTGGCCGCCAAGTAGGACCAGGAGGCCAGCGATCCCGGCTTGCGCCGGGATGATGACGATATTCATCGCGCCACGCTCCAGACCTTTTCGCTGGACGCAATGCCCAGCAATCCCGCCGCGGCGGCATCGATCGCCAGCCCGCCACCCTGCTCGGCCCGCACGCCATAACAGCACCGGAATGACGCCAGCCGCCCGGCCGCGATCAATGCCTGCTCGCCCACGCTGCAATCTGTCGCTGCGACCGCCGCTTCCCGCGCCTCGGCG
>DASVLP010000004.1:0-1832 GCA_036384795.1 Sphingomonadaceae bacterium
CGCCGAAGTGCCCTGCGGGATGCCTTCCTCGAAGTGGACGAACAGGCTGAGCTGATCCTGCAGGATGCGCGCGGCATAGGCCACCGCGTCTTCCGGCGTGACAGTGCCATCGGTTTCGACCGTCAGGCTGAGCTTGTCGTAGTCGAGCTCCTGCCCGACGCGGGCGTTCTCGACCTTATAGCTCACCTGGCGGATCGGCGAATAGAGGCTGTCGACCGGGATCAACCCGATCGGCGCGTCGACCGGCCGGTTCGAAACGGCGGGGACGTAGCCCTTGCCGGTGTCCGCGGTGAGCTCCATGTTGAAGGTCGCGCCTTCGTCGAGGTGGCAGATCACCAGATCCTTGTTCATCACCTCGATATCGCCGGTCACCGCGATGTCGCCCGCGGTCACCGCGCCCGGGCCGGTGGCCGAAAGCTGCAGCCGCTTGGGGCCTTCGCCTTCCATGCGCAGCGCGACCTGCTTCACGTTGAGCACGATGTCGGTCACGTCCTCGCGCACGCCGGCGAGGCTGGAGAACTCATGCAGCACGTTCTCGATCTTGATCGAGGTGATCGCCGCACCCTGCAGCGAGCTGAGCAGCACCCGGCGCAGCGCGTTGCCGAGCGTCAGGCCGAACCCGCGCTCGAGCGGCTCGGCAACGAACGTGGCCTTGCGCGAGGCGTCGCCGCCGGCCTTCACCTCGAGGCTGTTCGGCTTCTTGAGTTCCTGCCAGTTCTTGGTGTTGACGGACATGGGCTTCCCCTAAAGAATTTACGGTGGATCGACCGCGGCCTGCTGGAGCTCCGCGACCGATCCGAATTTGCAGCTGCGGCCCGATGGAACGCGGGCCGCCAGGCAGGCTCAGATCAGACGCGGCGGCGCTTGGATGGCCTCACGCCGTTGTGCGGGATCGGCGTCACGTCGCGGATCGAGGTGATCGTGAAGCCGACCGCCTGGAGCGCGCGCAATGCGCTCTCGCGCCCCGAGCCGGGCCCTTTGACCTCGACTTCGAGGGTGCGCACGCCGTGTTCGGCGGCTTTCTTGCCGGCATCGTCGGCGGCGACCTGCGCGGCATAGGGCGTCGACTTGCGGCTGCCCTTGAACCCCATCATCCCCGCGCTGGACCAGCTGATCGCATTGCCTTGCGCGTCGGTGATGGTGATCATGGTGTTGTTGAAGCTGGCGTTCACATGCGCGACGCCGCTGGTGATGTTCTTGCGCTCCCGCCGTTTGATGCGCTGGGGTTCGCGTGCCATATCTGCCTACCTATCTCTTATTGCAGTGCCGCTCACCTGAGGGAGCGGCCGACGTCCCGAAGGACCGGACTACTTCTTCTTGCCGGCGATCGGCTTGGCCTTGCCCTTGCGCGTGCGCGCGTTGGTGTGCGTGCGCTGGCCACGAACGGGGAGCCCCTTGCGATGGCGCAGCCCGCGATAGCAGGCCAGGTCCATCAACCGCTTGATGTTCATCGCGGTCTCGCGGCGAAGGTCGCCCTCCACCGTGTAACCGGCGTCGATCGCCTCGCGGATTTGCAGCACTTCCTGATCGGTCAGATCCTGCACCCGGGTCGCCGGCGCAATGCCCAGCTTGCCGGTGATTTCCTTGGCCTTGGCCGGACCGATACCGTGGATATAGGTCAGCGCGATCACCACGCGCTTATTCGTGGGGATATTAACCCCGGCAATACGTGCCATGAATTATTCTCCTAGCTCCACAGGGAACGGCACGGCTGCCACGTCCCCCATCTCATCGCGTTGGTCCGAACGCACGACAGCGGCGGACGCAAACAAGCGCCGCCGGCCAGCCGGTGTATCGGAAGGCGGCTCATCTAGGTACGAGTCGGGTGGCTG
>DASVLP010000005.1:0-14348 GCA_036384795.1 Sphingomonadaceae bacterium
CGCATCGTCCATCAGCGCCCGCCCATCATCACTTGCCTGGCCATCAGTACTTGTACGTCAGCGTGCCGAACACGTTGCGCGCCGAGCCGAGGAAGCAGTCGCCGCGGGCGAGGCAGGCCGAGTAGTAGTCCTTGCCGAGCAGATTGGTGGCGTTGAGCGCGAAGCTCCAGTGCCGCCAGCCGACTTCGGCGAGCGCGTCGAACAGCGTCACCGCGGGGGTGTGCACGTTGCCGGGATAGCCGCCGTAGGACCAGTGGTCGCCCATGTAGCGCACGCCCGCGCCGAGGCGCAGCTTGGCCTCGCCGCCCAGGTCGAACGTCTTGGTGCCCCACAGCGAGGCGTTGATCTTCGGCACGTCGTCCACCTGGACGCCCGAGTTGTCGATCTGCGCGCTGTTGTAGCTGAACGCGGCGATCAGCTCCAGGTTGCCCGGCAGCATCCGGCTGGCCTCGATCTCGAAGCCCTTGCTGGTAAGCTCGCCGGCCTGCTTCTGGTCGAACGGATCGGGCGTGGCGGGATCGTCGACCGGGCGGTTGGTCTGCCTGATGTGATAGAACGTCAGCGTCGCCAGCGTCGCCTGGTCGGGCTGGAACTTGATCCCTGCCTCGAACTGGCGGCCCTGCTCCGGCTTGAACACGGCGCCGGTGCTGGTCAGGCCCATGCCGGTCAGCGGCTGAAAACTTTCGGTGTAGCTGAAGAACGGCGATACGCCCTTGACGACCTCGCCGATGATCCCCGCTCGGTACGATGTGTGATCCCAGCTTTCCTGCGGCGAGCCGACGCTCTGCGCGGTCACATGATCGTGCCGCGCGCCGAGCACCACCGAGACTCTATCCCACAGCCGGACCTGGTCCTGCAGATAGAACCCGAGCTGGGTGCCCTTGGTATCCTGGGTGTAGAAGTTGTTCGTCGGAAGCCCGCCGCCGAAGTCCGACAGCGCGGCATGATCGATGTTATAAAGATCGATGTATTCGAGGCCCGAACCGCCCTGCTTCCACACCTCGTTCCAGCTGTAGTCGACCCCGGCGAGCACCGTGTGCTTCACCGCCGCGCCGGTGTTGAAATCGACCACCAGGTTGTTGTCGGTCGAGAACACGTTCATCCGCGCGTTGCTGCCGTCGTAGTAGAGGCCGATGTGGCGCATTTCGGGATCGGGCACCGCCGTTCCGGTGCCCGGGTCGATCACCGGCTGGCCGCTCGCGGGATCGAGCTCGACGTAAGGGTTCGCGGGATTGTCGTAGCTGTTCGGGTAATGGGTGTAGTACCTGAGGTCGCTGTCGATGTAGCGCGCCTTCAGGCTCAGCTTCACATGGTCGCCGAAGCGGTGGTTGGCGAGCGCGGTGCCTTCGAGCAGCCGGCCGCAATAGCAGTCCCAGCCCTTTTTGCCGACGAACAGGTCGCGCGGCAGCGGGCCGTTCGGATTGGGAAAGATCGTGCCGACCAGCGGCAGGAACTGCGTGGTCGAGCCGCCGTCGTCCTCCTGGTAGAGCCCGATCAATGTGAGGTCGGTGTTCATGTCGGGCGCCCACTTGATCGAGGGCGCGAACATCACCCTGTCGTCGGGCACGTCGTCGGTCTGGGTGCCGCTGTCGCGCACCCGCGCCACCGCGCGCACCGCCAGGGTGTCGCTCAGCGGCCCGGTCACGTCGGCCAGCACTTCCTTGTTGTCGTGCGAGCCGTAGCGCAACGACACTTCCCCCTCGGTGTGGAACTGCGGCACTTTGGAGACCATGTTGATCAGGCCGCCGAGCGCGCCCGATCCGAACAAGACCGACGAAGGCCCGCGGACCAGCTCGATCTGGCTGAAGTTGTAGGGGTCCGAGCGGATGCTGGCGTAATAGCTGAACAGGTCCTGCATTCCGTCGCGGAACTGGAGGGCATCGACCCCGCGCACGAACCCGCCGTCGACCCGGCTGTCGGGCCCGTAGGGCTCGGCCTGGATGCCGGCGACGTAGTTCAACGTGTCGCTGACCGACATCGCGCCTTGCGACAGATAGACCTCGGCGGGGATCACGGTGACCGGCTGCGGCACCTCGATCGCCGGGGTGTCGGTCTTGGTCGAGGCGGCGCTGACCTCGCGCGCGCCGGTGACGACGATCGTCTCGGTCCCGCCATCGGAGGAATCCGCGCCCTCGCTGGCAGCATCGGCGGCGAACGCCTGCGTCGCGGTAAGCGCGCTGCAGGCGAGAAACAGGTACTTGGCGAATGTCACGGAGAATCCCCTCATGGTCCGGCGTTGCCCCTTCCCGGGCGCAACTAATGCGAGGCATTCGCAATAGCAAGTAGGAAATGCAGATTTCACTCGGCGGATAAAGCGCGGCAACCCTGCGGCGGTCTCTTGAACGCTTCGTTCCGAAACGATAAAAAGTCTGCGCTTCACGGGGTGCAACGGCCGTTGGCCGGCAGGGCAAGGCCCGCCCGCTGATCGACCTCAGCAGGAGCACGCCCATCGCCAAGATCCAGGCCTACCGTAAGCGCGCGAAGCAGATCGTGCGCTGGCACCGCGAGCGCAACCATTCGGTCGGCGGGAAGGTGCGTCAGATCGCGCGCCTCGCGCACCTGACCGACGCCGAAGTGCTGGCCGCGCCGCTGCCGCTCGGCCTCGCGCAGGAAGTGGCGGCGGTGGAGGCCGGCTTTCCCGACTGGGCGGGGCTGAAGGCATCGCTCGACGGCGTCGCCGAGCCTTCGCCGAAAGGCGGCGCGCCGCCGCGGCTGACCCGCGTGATCCCGATCCTGTTCGTGCGCGACGTGGCGCGCGCGGCGGCATTCTATGTCGAGAAGCTCGGCTTCGCGTGCGATTTCCTCCACGGCCATCCGCCGTTCTACGGCGCGGTCTCGCGTGACGCGGCGTGCCTCCACCTGCGGCTGGTGCACCAGCCCAACTTCGCTGCGATGGCGGCGCGCGAGGGCGGGTTGATCCTCGCCTCGATCGAGGTCGCGAACGTCAAGGCGCTGTTCGAGGAGTTCGAGGGCCGCGGGGTCGGCTTCCCGCAGCGGCTGCAGCGCCAGGCGTGGGGTGGGCTCGACTTCCATGTCGAAGACCCGGACGGGAACCGGATCTCGTTCGTCACTTACGACGCCCCGACGGGACACGGATGAGCTTCGGCTTGCGCTTAGTCAACCGGTTGACTAAGTTGGCCGCATGACCACCGTCAGCGTCCACGAAGCGAAGACCCACCTCTCCCGCCTGATCGAGCGGGTGCTGGCGGGCGAGGAGGTCGTGATCGCCCGCAACAAGGAACCGGTGGTACGCCTGGTGCGCGAACAACCGCCAAAGAAGAAGCCGCTGCTGGGCGCGCTCAAGGGCAAAGTGAAGTTCGACCTCGAGGATGGGTTCTTCGATCCGCTGCCCGATGACGAGCTCGCTCTGTGGAACGGCGAGGGCGATTGAAAATCCTGCTCGATACCCACGCGCTGTTGTGGGCGCTGGACAACAATCCGAAGCTTTCCGCGACCGCTCGCGCTGCAATCGGGGACCCCGCCAACGAATTGCTGATCAGCAGCGTCTCGGCGTTCGAAATCGCGACGAAATACCGGCTCGGCAAGCTGCCGGAGTTCGCGGTCATCGCCCGGGATTTTCCTGCCATGCTCGTCGATTTCGAGCATGACGTCTTACCGGTCGGCATGGCGCACGCCGCGCTCGCCGGTGCGCTGACGCATCCTCACAAGGACCCGTTCGACCGCTTGCTGATCGCGCAGGCGAAGATCGAGGGCGTGCCGCTCGTCTCGAACGAAAAGCTGTTCGACGAGTTCGGGGTGGAGCGGCTCTGGTAAGGCCGGTTACGCCGCCACCGCCGCTTTCGCGTCCTGCAGGATCATCTCGGCGCCCTTCTCCGCGATCATGATCGTCGGCGCGTTGGTGTTGCCGCTGGTGATCCGCGGGAACACCGAGGCGTCGATCACCCTCAGGCCCTCGACCCCGCGCACCTTGAGCTGCGGGTCGAGCGGGAAGCGCTCGTCGCCCATCGCCACCGTGCCGACCGGGTGGTACACCGTGCCGGCGGCGATCTTCGCGTACTCCAGCATCTGCTGGTCGTTGTCCCCGAACGGATCGCCCTTGGCCGCCATGTAGGGCTCGAGCGCGGGCTGCTGCCAGATGTTGCGGATCACCTTCAGCTGGGTGACCGCCATCTCCTGGTCGATCGGATCGGAGAAGTAGTTCGGCACGATGGTCGGATTGACCGTGCCGTCGGGCGACTTCGCGTGGATCGAGCCGCGCGATTCGGGACGCAGCTGGCACGGGTTGGAAGCCAGCCCCGGCTCCTTCTCGAGCTGCAACCCTTGCGTGGTCGCGAGCACTTCGAGGTCCATGCTCGCCGCCATCATGTGGATCTGCATGTCGGGATGCTCGAGCTCGTCGCGGGTCTTCACGAACGCGCAGCCGTGGGCCACCGCCATGCTGAGGATGCCGGTGCGGCTGATGCCGTACTTGGCGATCTCCTTCACCAGGTTCAGACCCGTGGCGCGGTAGTTGATCGAGTGCCAGTCTTCCTTCAGCCGCGCCTGGCAGCCGATCATCACGTGGTCCTGCATGTTTTCGCCGACCAGCTTGCTTTCGTGCACCACCGGCACGCCGAGCTCGGCGAGCAGCTCGCCCTGGCCGATGCCGGAGATTTCGAGCAATTTGGGGCTCTCGACCGAACCGGCCGCGACAATCACCTCGCGGCCCGCCATCACCCGGCGCTTCTCGCCGTGCTGGACGAATTCGATCCCGACCGCGCGCTTGCCGTCGAACAGGATCTTCGTGGTCATCGCCCGCAGTTCGACGTGCAGGTTCGGCCGGCCCATCGCCGGATGGAGATAGGCGACCGCAGCCGAGTGGCGGCGGCCCTGCTTGGCGGTCATCTGGAACCAGGTGCAGCCTTCCTGGTCGCCGTTGTTGAGATCGTCGCGATAGGGAATGCCGGCCTCGACGCAGGCCTCGATCAGCGCGGCCGAGACCGGGTGCTTCTCGGGAAAGTCGGCGACGTTCAACGGCCCGCCAACCCCGTGGGCGTCGATCTCGCCGCGCTCCTGGTTCTCGGCCAGCTTGAAGTACGGCAGCACGTCGTCCCAGCTCCACCCGCGCGCGCCCATCTGCGCCCAGTTGTCGTAGTCCGCCGCCTGGCCGCGCACGTAGAGCAGCCCGTTGATCGAGCTCGAGCCGCCGAGCACTTTGCCCTTGGGCCACTTGTGCGGGCGGTTGCCGGTGCCGGGATCGACTTCGGTCTGGTAGAGCCAGTTGACCTTGGGATCGTTCAGCGTCTTGCCGAAGCCGATCGGCATGTGGATGAACAGGTTCGACATGAACTGCCTGGGCTCGCGCAGCGGCCGATCGTCGCCGCCGGCTTCGAGCAGCACCACCTTGTGATCGCCGCTCTCGGTCAGCCGCGCGGCCAGCACGCAGCCGGCGCTGCCCGCCCCGACGATGACGTAATCGGCATAGAGATCGGCGGCCATTCAACTCTCCTGTTCGTTCGACCCGGCGCTTTTCAGCGATTCGCTTGCGTGCGACGCTAGGGTTGTTCATTGCCCCGGTCATCAAAAACGTTGAGCGGAGCCGGCGCGCGATGATCAAGCCCGAACTCGAATTCGTGTACGAAGCCGGCGGCGAGCTGGAAGCGCCGCGCGAGATCGGGCGGACTTACGACGGCGCCCGCCGGATCATCCCGATCCTCGCCGGCGGCTATGTGAAGGGGCCGAAGATTTCGGGCCGCCTGATGGGCAATGCCGCCGACTGGCAGCTCACCCGCCCCGACGGGGTGACCGTGGCCGACGCGACTTACGCGATCGAGACCGACGACGGCGCGCTGATCCAGCTGAGGAACAAGGGCCTGCGCCACGGGCCGCGCGAAGTGATGGCGCGGCTCGCGGCGGGCGAGGAAGTCGATCCGGCCGAATACTACTTCCGCACCGTGCCCGAATTCATCGCGCCCGAGGGGCCCTACGATTGGCTCAACAAGTCGATCTTCGTCTGCGCCGGCGCGCGCTATGCGGCGAGCATCAAATTGTGGGTCTGGCGGGTGCTCTAGCCCTCGCCGGCGCGGCGCGCAGTCACGATGTAGGTCAGCGAACGATCGTCCGAAAGCTGGAGGCCCTTCAGCGGCGAGAAGCCGATTCCCCGCGGTGCGCCCATCTCGAGCCCCGCCTCCGCGAGCAGTTCGCGCAGTTCCTCGGGGGTGACGAAGTCTTCCCAGCGGTGCGTTCCGCGCGGGATCGCGCCGACCATTTCGGCGAGCCCGACCATCAGCAATCGCGACTGCGGCGTGCGGTTGGGGGTCGAGAGCACCAGCAGCCCGCCGGGTGCCAGGTGCGCGGCGAGCTGGCGCACGAACTCCGCCTTGTCGGCGACATGCTCGATCACCTCCAGCGCGGTCACCAGATCGAACGTGTCCAGCCCGAGCCTGCCGAGCTCGCCCGCGCGGTAATCGATCGCGAGGTCCGCACCGGCCGCGTGCATTCTCGCCGCAGCGATGTTCTCTTCGGCTGCGTCGACCCCGACGACTTCGGCGCCGAGCCGTGCCAGCGGCTCGCACAACAGTCCCGCGCCGCAGCCGACGTCGAGCGCGCGGCGCCCGGCGAGCGGCTTGAGCGCTTCGCGATTCCCGCCCCAATGCGCATCGATCGCCTCGCGCAGGAACCCCAGCCGCACGGGATTGAGCTTGTGCAGCATCGCCGAGGAGCCTTTCGGGTCCCACCATTCCTTCGCCAGCGCGCCGAAGTGCGCGGCCTCCTCGGGGCGGATGGTTGCGGATGCGACGGTTGCATTGGCCATGCTGCGTCCCTAACAGCGCGCCAGATTCGATACCAGCAGGCAGGAAAGCGAGTTCACGTGGCCCGCATCGTGATGAAATTCGGCGGCACCTCGATGGCCGGCACCGAGCGCATCCGGCGCGTCGCCAACATCGTGCGCCGCCAGCAGGCCGCGGGCCACGAAGTCGCGGTGGTGGTCTCGGCGATGGCCGGCGAGACCGACCGGCTGGTCAACTTCTGCCGCGAGGCGAACCCGCTTTACGATCCGGCCGAATACGACGTGGTGGTCGCCTCTGGCGAGCAGGTCACCAGCGGCCTGCTCGCGCTCACGCTCCAGGCGATGGGCTGCAAGGCGAGGAGCTGGCTCGGCTGGCAACTGCCGGTGAAGACCGACGACGCGCACGCCAAGGCGCGCATCGGCGAGATCGATTCCGAAGCGGTGCTCGCCTCGATGGCGGCGGGCGAGATCGCGGTGATCCCCGGCTTCCAGGGGATCGGCGACGACGGCCGGGTGACCACCCTCGGCCGCGGCGGCTCGGACACCTCGGCGGTCGCGGTCGCGGCGGCGGTCAAGGCCGACCGCTGCGACATCTACACCGATGTCGACGGGGTCTACACCACCGATCCCCGGATCGTCGCCAAGGCGCACAAATTGAGCCACGTCACTTACGAGGAAATGCTCGAGCTCGCCTCGGTCGGCTCGAAGGTCTTGCAAACCCGCTCGGTCAGCCTCGCGATGAAGGAACGGGTGCGGGTGCAGGTGCTGTCCTCGTTCATCGACGACGACGCCCCGCTCGCGGACGACCTGCCCGGCACGATGATCGTCGGCGACGACGAACTTGAAGGACTCCACATGGAACAGCAGCTGATCACCGGCATCGCCGCCGACAAGAACGAGGCCAAGGTCATCCTCACCCGCGTCCCCGACCGGCCCGGCGCGGTGAGCCACATCTTCGGCCCGCTGGCGGCCGCCAACATCAACGTCGACATGATCATCCAGAACGTCGGGCGCGAGAAGGGCGAGACCGACGTGACCTTCACCGTGCCCGCGGCCGACCTCGCGCGCACCCAGGCTCTGCTCGAGAACGAGCGCGGCACGATCGGCTACAACCGGATCATCACCGACGGCAAGGTCGCCAAGGTCAGCGTGGTCGGCGTCGGCATGCGCAGCCACGCAGGCGTCGCCGCGGCGATGTTCAAGGCGCTGGCCGACCGGGGCATCAACATCCAGGCGATCTCGACCAGCGAGATCAAGGTCAGCGTGCTGATCGACGAGGACGAAACCGAGCTCGCGGTGCGCGTGCTGCACACCGCTTACGGTCTCGACGCCGAGGACGAACCGGCCTGACCGACGGCCAGCCGCACCGCGTGACCGGTGTGCGGCGTCGCGCCGATCCCCTGCGTCAGCCGCTGACGCGGCTGCCGCTTCCCCCATCGCTTCGCGACGGGGAGGATCGATGTTGTTCCGATCCTCCCCGTTCCCCTTCGGCTGGCCGGCAGGCCGGCCGCTCAGGGTAAACTGCCCAAAAGGCAGGAATGGGGAGGGGGACCGTCGCCGAAGGCGATGGTGGAGGGGTAAGACCTTACTGCGCGTGCGCCACCGCCTTGAAATACGCCACCGTCTCGGCTTCGACCGAGGGCGGCGCGGCCATCGGGAAATAGCTCAGCTTCACGATCACCGTATCGGTTGCCGGGCTGACGTAGATGTACTGCCCGGCGAGCCCGACCGCCGCGTATGCGCCGGGCTCGTCATCCACCTGCCAGATCTGATAGCCGTAGCCGGGGAAGCCGCCTTCGTTCTTCGGCGCGCCGGTGGGCAGCATCGCGGTCGCCTGCTTGATCCAGTCGGCGGGAACGATCTGCGCGTCGCCGGCCTTGCCCTGGCGCAGCATCATCAGGCCGAGCCGGCCGAAATCGCGCAATGTCGCGTTGAAGCCCATGCCGTTGAGCGCGCGGCCCACTCCGGGCGGACCGTCGGCGATCCAGTAGGCGTCGGCCTGCGCGCCCAGCGGCGCCCACAGCTTCTCGCGGGTGTAGTCCTCGAGCTTCTCGCCGGTCGCGTTCTCGAGGATCCAGCCGAGCACCATCGTGTTGAGCGTCGAATAGTTGAACTTGCTGCCGGGCGCTTCCTTGCGCTTGGTTTCCAGCGCGCCCGCGGCGAAGCGCATCTTGTTGAGCACGATCGCCTGTTCGTGGAGCTTGCCGGCAAAGCTCGGGTTCTTGCCGAAATCGTAGCGCTCCTCATAGTCGATGCCACTGCGCATCTGCAGGATCTGGCGGATCGTTACCCCTTCGTAACCGCTGCCCTTCAATTCGGGCACGTACTTTTCCGCCGGATCGTCGAGCGAGGCGATCTTGTGCTCGTTGAGCGCGATCCCGACCAGCAGCGAGGTGATCGTCTTGGCCATCGACATCGACAGGAACCGCGTGGTCGGCACCGAGCGGTTGCGGTAATCCTCGAACACGACCTTGCCGTGGCGGATCACCAGGAACGCGTTGGTGTAAGTGCGCTCGGCGAACTGGGCATAGTCATAGCTCTGGCCGCCGGCCATGTCCTTGGGCATCGTGAAGCCGTCCTGCTTCGGCAGGTCCCACACCGCGCCGCTGCGCGGAACGCTGCGCGATTCGAACACCCGGTCCATGTCGCGGAAGGCGAAGCTCTCGACGTCCGGGTTGAGCAGCTGCCAGCGCATCGCGATGACGGCCGGGGTGAGCGGGAAGCTCTTGCCGACAAACGGGTCGTACGGCGTCTGCGCCGGTGCGGACGTATCCGCGTGCTTCGCGCACCCGGCGAGCGCCAGCGCGCCCAGAGCCAGCAGCAGCCCTGTCCGATATCCTTTCCTCATAATCCCCTCCCTTTCGAATTGGCTTTACGCTGGTTTTGCGCCTTCGAGGATTTGCTTCAAGTCTTTCGCGATTTCTTCAGGCAGCGCGCGCTCGTTCAAGAGCCCTTCGATCGATTGCGCGCCCCGGGCCGACTGCACCACTTCCTTATGCGCGACGAGCTTGGGCTCGCTTTCGGAATTGTCGAAAATCCAGGCTCGATCGGCCTGCCAGAAGAACCACGGCAACTGTTCGAAGGCTCGGGTGCGCCGGCTGCGGACTTTATCGTCCGGCACCTGATGGCCACCTTTGGCCACGCGCGCCTTGATCCGTTCGATCTGCAATTCGGCGCTGCGCAGGAAGATATAGACCAGGCAAATCTCGAAATCGCGCGCCTTCGCCTTTTCCACCAGCGGGCGGTACTTCCCCGTCGACAGGACGGTCTCGACCCCGATGGTCTGGTGCACATCGATCGATGCATCCAGCCAGGCTTCGATCCGCTTGACCGCCACCAGATTGGCGTTGTCGCCTGCCATTGCCTCGGCATCGCGCAGGCGCGCGGTCAGCAAATCCGGATTGATGATCCAAACCGAGCCGTCGAGGCCGGCGACGTCGCCATTGCCGTACGCCGTGCTCTTGCCGCTGCCGTTCGGCCCGGCGACGATCCACAGGCGCGGCCGGCCGGTTGCGGGAACCGCCAAAACTAGACGTCGAGGCCAAGCGCCTTGTTTTCGGCGCGCGCCTTGCGGACGTTGGCCTTGAACGAGGACAGGAGATCAGCGGTGAAGGTCGGGCTGTTCGGATCGAGCACCCGAATGCGGACCTTCTTGCCGTTGGGGCCGATCGCCGTGCGATAGCGCGGCTTGCTGGGCTTGCCGGCATCGACGGGACCATCCACCAGCTTCACTTTCGCCTTGGCCATTTTTCGCTCCTTGCGATCAAGATAAGGGCTCCTTGGCGGTTGGCAAAGAACCAATCGTGCGTGTCACGCCGCTACCGGCTCCTTCAATCCCAGCGCCTCGCTGCGCGCGAAGTTGCCGTGGAGGCCGAAGCGCATGCGGATCGGCACGTGGACCGTGGCGACCGGGCCCTTCTCGATGTCGAGCGCATCGAAGATCAGCAGGTCGCTGCGGTGCTCGTCCAGCCGATTGCAGAGCTGGACGATCCAGCCGTCGCCTTCCGGCGCGTCGGGCTTGCGGGGGATGAAGCACGGTTCCTGCAGGCTGCTCGTGGGCCCGCACCACCAGTGCTGCTCGGCCCCGGTTTCGAGGTCCTTCAGCAGCAGGCAGTTCATCAGCAGGCCGCCGGCGCTGCCGCCTTTCAATTCGACCGGGCGCTTCATGTCCATCTCGAGCATCCAGCCGTAGCGGTTCTTGCGGCCGGTCATGCGGTCGTCGATCCGCGGGAATTCGGCGGCGCTGTCGGTCAGGCGGGTGATGGAATCGAACTCCTCGCCGTTGCTGGCGAGATCGACCGTCCAGTCGGTCAGGTAGCTCATCGCTTCCATCCCGTTGAACGGCGCGTCGTGCACGTCGGGGAAGAACGGGAACATGTTGTTCTTCGCCTCAGGCGTCAGGAAGTGGATCTTGGTCCCGTCCTGCCAGGCGTTGAGCACGTGGCTGGCGAAGCAGTTGTCGCGCTTGAACCAGCGGATGTCTTCCTGCTTCAGGTCGTCGCGCCGCGGGATGATCCCGAGATAGACCGGCATGGTGGTGTCGAACCCGAAGTGCGGCTTGCCCTGCTCGAGCCGCTCCCAGCTGCCGATCGAGGGCACGATGTGCAGCACCAGGTAATCGGGCGTGATCGCGAAATCGTGCATCATGCAGTAGTAGGGGACCTTGAACCACTTCTCGCGGACCAGCTCGCCCTCGGGGCTGACTTCGTAATAAGTGACGTCGTCGCTGCAGAGGCCCGAAGCGGCATAGCCGATCGCGACCATGTTGCCAGTGTCGGGGTCGAGCTTGGGGTGCGCGGTGAAGGTCTGCCCGGTCATCTTGCCGCCGAACTTCTCGTAGCCGACCGTCTCCATCGTCGCCGGGTCCATCACCAGCGCGGGGCTGTCTTCCTTCAGCGCCCACAGCTTGCCGCCGAACAGCCAGGCGTTGGTGTTGGCGGTGCCGCGGATCTGGCCCTTCACCGCCTCGTCGTCGGTCAGCGGGTTGCGGTAGGCACCGAACAGCGCCTTGCCGGCCTGGTTCTCGAGCTTCCACTTGTCGGTCCGCGCCCAGCGCTGGCGCAAGTCGACCTGGCCGTCGTGGATGTGGAAGCGGGTGATCATTCCGTCGCCGTTGAACGAAATGTCATCGCCCAGGCGCGGGGGGAACTGCGGATCGGGCTGCACGCGATAGAACGCGCCGTCGATCTCGCGCGGGATTTCGCCTTCGTGCGCGAGATCGGCGATGTCGGCCTCGACCCGCGAGGGCGTGTTGAAGCCGGTGAAGCTGGGGGTGTTCGGGAAATTGGCCATTGCGCTGCGATTCCTCTCCTTGCGCCCGATTGTATGCTCCACTAACAATTGCGCAAGCTGGAAGCGGACGGGACAAGGCCATTGGGCGCGGCGCCACTGATCGAAAGCGAGGACGACGATTTCGGCGGCCTCAACGACATCGTCGGCTTCCATATCCGGCTGGCGCACGGCGCGGTCTACCGCCACTTCACCGAGACGTTCGCCGAGCTCGACCTGACCCAGAAGCAGGTTTCGGCGCTGTGGCTGATCGACGATCATCCGGGCATTTCGCAAATCGAGGTCGGCCAGCTCCTGCGGATGGACCGCGCGACGACGATGACGATCGTCAACCGCCTGCAGGATCGGGGGCTCCTGCGCCGCGAGCGCTCGACCACCGACGCGCGCAAGCAGGCGCTGTTCCTGACCAAGGGCGGGCGCGCGGCGCTCGACCAGGCCAAGCAGGCGATCCGCGAGCACGAAAGCTGGCTGAAGGACCGCTTCAGCGCCGAAGAAATCGACAAACTGGTGGAAATGCTGACCCGAATCCACGAATGATAGGGCGCAAGGGAGAGGACAGGCGAGATGGCAGGCAGCACGGCGGGCACCAACCCGATCAGCGTAATCGACGACAACCCGATGGGCGCACGGCAATGGATCGTCATCGTGCTGATGATCTTCCTCAATGCCCTCGACGGGTTCGACGTGCTGTCGAGCGCGTTCGCCTCGCCCGGCATCACCAAGGAATGGGGCATTCCCCGCGCGGAGCTCGGCATCGTGCTCTCGGCCGAGCTCGTCGGGATGGGCTTCGGCTCGATCCTGCTCGGCACCATCGCCGACAAGATCGGGCGCAAGCTCGACCTGCTACTTTGCCTCGTGATCATGGCGATAGGTATGTACATGGCTCACGCCGCGACCGGGGTCAGCAACCTCACGATGTGGCGCCTGATCACCGGCCTTGGCATCGGCGGCATGCTCGCGGCGACCAACGCGGTGACCGCCGAAGTCTCGAGCAAGGCCGGGCGCAGCACGGCGATGGCGCTCTACGTGATCGGCTATCCGGTCGGCGGCGTGATCGGCGGGTTCGCCGCGCAAGGCTGGCTATTGGTCGATTACGATTGGCGCGCGGTGTTCCTGTTCGGCGCGGTGGTTACCGCGATCATGATCCCGCTCACCCTGCTGCTGGTGCCCGAGACCCCGGCGTTCTTCGCCGCGCGGCGGCCCGAGGGCGCGCTCGACAAGATCAACAAGTCGCTGCGCGCATTCAGCCTGCCGCCGATCGCCGAGCTGCCGCCGCCGCCCGCGCAGCGGCCAAGGGTTTCCGACATCCTCAGCAATCCGCGGCTGCGGCCGACGACGCTGCTGCTGGCGTTCGGCTACATGTTCCACACGCTGACGTTCTATTACATCCTCAAGTTCGCGGTGCAGATCGTGCATGACACCGGCTTCAGCCAGCCCGACGCCGCGAGCACGCTGACTTACGCCAACATCGGCGGCGCGATCGGCGGGGCGCTGTTCGGCGTGTTCTTGCAGAAGTGGGACATCAAGGGGCCGACGATCGTCGCCGCGCTGCTCGGCGTGGTCGCGGTCGCATGGTTCGGCGTCGGCCACGGGCAGAGCCTGGCCGCCTGGCGGCTCGCCGCGTTCTTCACGATGTTCTTCCTGAACGCCGCGATCGTCGGCTATTACGCCGCGTTCGCGCGCGGCTTCCCGGCGTTCGCGCGGGCGACCGGCACTGGCTTCGTGCTCGGCGTCGGACGGGCGGGCGCGGCCGGCTCGCCGATCATCGCCGGGTTCCTGTTCAAGGCGCTCGGCAACGACCAGTTGCTGACCGTCTCGCTGATCATGTGCAGCGGCGCAATCCTCGGTGCGCTGATGGTCTGGCTGGTGCCGTTGCGCGACGCCGATGCGGACCTCGGCGACATCCCCGCCGGCGAACCTTTGACCACGTAATCCGGAGTAGAATTGAATGAAAACCCGTGCCGCGGTTGCGTTCGCGCCGAAGCAGCCGCTCGAGATCGTCGAGCTGGACCTCGAGGGGCCCAGGGCGGGCGAGGTGCTGGTCGAGATCATGGCGACCGGCATCTGCCACACCGACGCCTACACCCTCGACGGGTTCGACAGCGAGGGGATCTTCCCCTCGGTGCTCGGCCACGAGGGGGCAGGGGTGGTGCGCGAGGTCGGCCCGGGGGTGACCTCGGTCAAGCCCGGCGACCACGTGATCCCGCTCTACACCCCCGAATGCCGCCAGTGTAAGTCGTGCCTGTCGGGCAAGACCAACTTGTGCACCGCGATCCGCGCGACCCAGGGCAAGGGCCTGATGCCCGACGGGACCAGCCGCTTCTCGTAC
>DASVLP010000006.1:0-27970 GCA_036384795.1 Sphingomonadaceae bacterium
ATCCTCCGAGATCAGGTGGCAGTTGTCGCCGCGCACGGGCCGCACGCCGCACCGGGGGTACACGGGCATCAGCGGAGTGATCGACATCGGCTTGTTCCTTCGAAAGCGAATTGAAACGCGAACGACAAATGGCGGCCCCCCGATACGACTGGGGGGCCGCCATTGCGTCCGTTTATGACTTTGCGGGGGCCCGGTCAAACGACCGGGCGCAGCACCGTGGCGTCAGCCCTGAACGGGCACAAGGTTGACCGCCGAGAACTTGCCTCGTCGGTCGACCTCGAGCTCGAACTCGAGCCGGTCGCCCTCGTTGAGCTGGCTGAGGCCCGAACGCTCCACCGCGCTGATATGGACGAAGGCATCGGCCTCGCCGTCATCGCGCGTGATGAAGCCGAAGCCCTTCATCGAGTTGAAGAACTTGACCGTTCCGGTGGCCTTCTCGCCGGTCCGCTGGCGCTGCGGTGCGGCCGCGCGCTGCTGGACCGGGATCACGTCGCCGACCACCTGCAGGTCCGCGGCGGAAACCTTCCCGCCGCGATCGACCAGGTTGAAGGCGAGCTCCTGCCCTTCGGCGAGCCCTTCCAGCCCCGCCCGCTCGACCTGGCTGATGTGGACGAACACGTCCTCGCCGCCCTCGTCGCGCTGGATGAAGCCGAAGCCTTTCTGCGCGTTGAAGAACTTGACCTTGCCCTTGCCGGCGCCGACCACCTGGGCGGGCATGCCGCCGCCGCGCGGCCCGCGGTCTCCCCCGCCGAAGCCGCCGCGATCACCGCCACGGTCGCCCCCGCCGTCGAAGCGGTTGCCCCCGCCGAACCGATCGGACTCGCCGAACCGGCCGGAGGATCCAAAGCCCCCTCCGCCTTCCGCGAAAGGATCGAACCCGTCCTCACCGATATGATCGCGCTTGTCGCGTCCCCGGCCGCGACGCCCTCTGTCAAAACCCATGTAGCCTAACGTGCCTTTTTTCGCCCGCCGCAAGCCGTTCGAATTGCGCGGACGATACGCAACGAACGCGGGACGGAGAAACACCCCGCCCCGATATCGATTCCATCATAACGTAGAATCGCGAGTGATGCGAATAATTTAAGCTGAGCTCCGAAGGCAGCATTTGTGCGCGGCGTCCTTGTCACGCAGCGGTCCCTGCGGCACAAGCTCTTTGCGATGGAAATCCTGAGCTTATTCACCGAACCCGCCGCATGGCTCGCGCTGGTCACGCTGGTGCTGCTTGAGATCGTGCTCGGGATCGACAACCTGGTATTCATCGCGATCCTGTCGAACAAGCTGCCTGCCGCCCAGCAGACTCGCGCGCGGCGCCTCGGCCTCGGCCTTGCACTGATTCTGCGGATCGCGCTGCTGCTGCTGATCGGCTGGATCGCCACCTTGCACACGCCGCTGTTCGACCTCGGCATCGCCGGCGGGGCCGGTCCGCACGGCGAGCCGACCTTCGAGACCGCTTTTTCCGGCCGCGATCTCATCCTGCTCGCCGGGGGCCTGTTCCTGTTGTGGAAGGCGACCAAGGAAATCCACCACAACATCGATCCGGAACCGGAAACCGGCGAATTGCTCGATCACAAGAAGGGACCGGGCGAGATCATGTTCGGTGCGGCGATCGCGCAGATCATCGCGCTCGACCTCGTGTTCTCGATCGATTCGATCCTCACCGCGGTGGGGATGACCGACCAGGTGCCGGTGATGGTCGCGGCGGTGATCATCACGGTGGGTCTGATGCTCATCGCCGCCGACCCGCTCGCCAGGTTCATCGAGCGCAACCCGACGCTGGTGATGCTGGCGCTCGCGTTCCTGGTGATGATCGGGTTGGTGCTGATCGCCGACGGGTTCGGCTTCCACGTTCCCAAGGGCTATATCTACACCGCGATGGGCTTTTCGGTGGGCGTCGAGCTGCTCAACATGGCACGCCGCAACCGCCGGACGAAATCCGCCGGGAAGGAGCGATCTGCATGAGCGATTTCCGCAAGCTTTCCGACACAGTCTATGCGAGTCCGCAGATCGTGCCCGCCGATATCGACGAGGCCGCCGGGCTCGGGGTGTGCCTGGTGATCAACAACCGCCCGGAAGGCGAGGCCGCAGACCAGACGCCCGGCGCGATCGTCGAGGCGGCAGCCCGCGCGGCGGGGATGGAATACGTTGCCATCCCGGTCACCATGGCAAGCATGTCGGAAGCCGACGTCGAGGCGATGCGCGCTTCGCTCGACCATGCGCCCGGGCCGGTGCTCGCCTACTGCCGCTCCGGAACCCGCTCGACGCTGCTCTGGGCGCTCGCCCGGGCCAACGCCGGCGAGAGCCCCGACGACATCGCGCGGGCGGCCGCCGCCGCCGGATACGACATCTCGCCGGTGCGCGCGGCGATGGAGGCCTACACCGCAGGGCGCGCGCGGTAGGGACTTGCCTCCCAGGCGGTTGCCTTAAAGCGCGTTGTCCCCTGTCTCGCCGGTGCGGATCCGCACGGCGGCGGCCAGGTCCAGCACGAAGATCTTGCCGTCGCCGATCGTGCCCGTGGCGCCCGCCTGCCGGATCGCATCGACCACCCGGTCGGCGAGGCCGTCGGAAACCGCCACTTCCACTTTGACCTTTGGCAGCAGGTTCGCCGCGTATTCGGCGCCGCGATAGATTTCGGTCTGCCCTTTCTGCCGCCCGAAGCCCTTTGCCTCGCTGACGGTCAGCCCGGCCACGCCGACCGCGCTCAGGGCCGCGCGCACGTCCTCGAGCTTGTGCGGTTTGACGATCGCAATCACGTACTTCATCGCTTGTTCCCCGTCGCGTTGCCCGGCCGCGAATTATGGTTCCACCAAAGCAAGTCTTGCGCCTTCCGTCCAGAATCTTCGCTTGGCTTCCCGCATGCGAAAAAGGGGCCGGAGCGGCTGGCTCCGGCCCATTCGAGTTTACGTTCGCAGGAGGAACGCCGGGAGGCGGGGCCGGGGGAGGAGAGGAGGAGCCCCGGTCCCGCCAAGCTTGTCACATGTTGTAGGCGCGCTCGCCGTGCTCGCCGATGTCGAGGCCCTCGAGCTCGACTTCCCGGCTGACCCGCAGGCCGGTCAGCGCCTTGGCGACATAGATCGCGATGGTCGTGCCGACGGCAGCCCAGACGATCGTTGTTCCGACGGTGGCGAGTTGGACCAGCACCTGATGGCCCATGTCGAAATCCGGCTTGCTCGGCCCGCCGAGGAAATCGGCATAGACGATGCCCGTGCCGATCGCGCCGACCATTCCGCCGACGCCGTGGACGCCGAAGGTGTCGAGCGCGTCGTCATAGCCGAATGCCGGCTTGAGCTTGGTCACCGCCATGTAGCACACCAGCGTCGCCACCGCGCACAGCACGATCGCGCCGAGCGGGCCCGAGTTGCCGGCCGCCGGAGTGACCGCGACCAGGCCGACCACCAGCCCCGAGCAGAAGCCCAGTGCGGACGACTTGTGCCCCGCAAGCTTCTCGGCAAGCATCCACACCAGCCCGCCCGCGGCGGTGCCGACGAACGTGTTCATCATCGCGAGCGCGGCCGAGCCGTTGGCTTCGAGCGCGGAGCCCGCGTTGAACCCGAACCAGCCGACCCACAGCAGGCCGGTGCCGATCCCGGTCATCGTCAGCGAGTGCGGCGGCATCGGTTCCTCGGGATAGCCGACGCGCTTGCCGAGGATCAGGCACGCGACCAGCGCCGACACGCCCGAGTTGATGTGGACCACCGTGCCGCCGGCGAAGTCCAGCGCGCCCAGCCCGAAGAACAGCCCGCTCGACGCCCACACCATGTGCGCGACCGGGAAATAGACGATCGTCAGCCAGATCGCCCCGAACACCATCACGGCGGAAAACTTCATCCGCTCGACCACCGATCCCAGGACCAGCGCGACGGTGATCGCCGCGAACGTCATCTGGAAGCAGACGAACACGTATTCGGGGATCGCGACGCCTTGCGTGAAGGTCGCCGCGGTGGTGGCGGGCGTGACGCCGCGCAGGAATGCCTTGTCGAAGTTCGATACGAACGCCTTGATGCCGCCGGCATAGTCGTTGCCGAACGCCATCGAATAGCCCCAGCCGACCCACACCAGCATCGCCAGCGCGCAGATCGCGCCCACCTGGGTCATCACCGAGAGCATGTTCTTCGAGCGCGCGAGGCCGCCGTAGAACAGCGCGAGGCCGGGCACGATCATCATCAGCACCAGCACCGTCGACGTCATCATCCAGGCGGTATCGCCCTTGTCGACGGTGGGTGCGGCGGTGGCGGCCGCAGTCTGCGCGAAAGCGGCAGTGGCGGCGCCCATCGACGCGACCAGCGCGCCCGCGCCGCAAAGCAATTTGCGGATCATAATGTTACCCCTCAACGGTTGCGCGCGGCTCACAGCGCGGTGTCCCCGGATTCGCCCGTGCGGATGCGGGTCGCGGAAGCGAGGTCGAGCACGAAGATCTTGCCGTCGCCGATGCTCTCGGTGCTGGCGGTTTCCTTGATCGTTTCGACGATCTGGTCCGCGAGCGCATCGCTCGCGGCGATCTCGATCTTCACCTTGGGGAGCATGTTGGTCGAATATTCGGCCCCGCGGTAAATCTCGGTCTGGCCTTTCTGCCGCCCGAAGCCCTTGACCTCGGAGACGGTCATGCCTGCGACGCCAACGGCGCCCAGTGCTTCCCGCACCTCGTCGAGCTTGAACGGTTTGATGATGGCGATGATGAACTTCATCTCAAACCCCTTTTGCCTGCCGGCACTCCCGGCCGGAGGAAGAGGTTTGCAACGAACGTGCCAAACCGCGGCAGATGGGAGAATTACGCGGAATTCAGGGAATGCGGTGGGCGGGGCTCGCCCGAATCTTGTGCATGTGCACAAGAATTAGGCACTACCCGGCGCTGATCTCGGCCCAGATGGGGAGATGATCCGACGCGAAAGTGGCGAGCGCGCTGTGGTGCACGCCGTGCGCCTCGCAGCGCCAGTCGCGCGACAATGCGATGCGGTCGAGCGGAGCGAGCGGCTGGCGGCTCGGGAAGCTCTTCCCCGGCGAGATGACCTGCCAGTGCGAACCGAACTGACGCACGCTGCCCGCGCGCGGCGACCATTCGTTGAAATCGCCGAGCACCACCGCCGGGCAGGCGTGATCGCAGCCGTCGATCTCGTTCAGGATCGCGCGGATCTGATGCCTTCTCCGAAGCCCGGAGAGGTCGAGATGGGCCCCGACCACCCGCAGGCGCACGCCGTCTACCGCAAGCTCCGCCCGCACCGCGCCGCGCGGCTCGATCACCGGCAAAGGGACTGGCGCCGCGCCCAAGACCTCGATCCCGCGCCGCACCAGGATCGCATTGCCGTGCCAGCCCATCGAATCGGCCCGCATCGCAAGCGGCGCCACCTGCCAGCCCGCCTCTTCCACCAGCAGCCGCGGCAGCACGCTGACGCGCGGCCCGAACCGCCGGTCGACTTCCTGCAGCGCAACGATGTCTGCGCCAATCTCGTGCAGTACGCGCAGAATCCGCTCGGGATCGCGCCGGCCGTCGGTGCCGACCGCCTTGTGGATGTTGTAGCTGGCGAGCTTCAGGCGGATATCAGCGCTCCTTGGTCGCCGAGAAGGTCAGCTCAGGGTTCTTTTCCTGCTGGTACCCGACATCCCAGGAAGACCTTGCCAGGAACACCGGATCGCCGTCGCGGTCGCGCGCCATGTTGCCGCGGTTGAACTGGGCGAAAGCTTCGAGCGCCGCGTCGCCCCCCTTGAGCCAGCGCGCGGTATCGAACGGCGCCGGCTCGAGCGCGGCCTCGACTTTGTATTCGGCCTCCAGCCGGCTGACGAGCACGTCGAGCTGGAGCTGCCCGACCACCCCAACGATCCATTGCGCGCCGATCTCGGGATAGAACACCTGGATCACGCCCTCTTCGCTCAAGTCGTCGAGCGCCTTCCTGAGCTGCTTGGTCTTGGTCGGGTCCTTGAGCGCGATGCGGCGCAGGATTTCGGGCGCGAAGTTCGGCAGGCCGGTGAAGCGCACGTCGTTCTTTTCCGACAGGCTGTCGCCCACTCGCAAGGTGCCGTGGTTCGGAATGCCGATGATGTCGCCGGCCTCCGCGGTATCCGCGATCTCGCGATCCTGCGCGAAGAACAGGATCGGCGAGTGCACCGCGATCGGCTTGCCGAGGCCAGAGGGGGTGAGCTTCATGCCCCGTTTGAACGTGCCCGAGACCATCCGCATGAACGCGATCCGGTCGCGGTGCTGCGGATCCATGTTCGCCTGGACCTTGAAGATGAAGCCGGTGACTTCGTCGCGCTCGGGGCTGACCGGCCCGTCCTCGCTCGGCTGGGGGCGCGGCGGCGGAGCGTATTTCGCCAGCGCGTCGATCAGCTCGCCAACCCCGAAATTCTTGAGCGCCGAGCCGAAATAGACCGGGGTCAGGTCGCCGCTGCGATATGCCCCGACATCGAATTCGGGATAGGCGCCGCGCGCCAGCTCGATCTCTTCGGCGAACGCCTCTGGGATCACCGGTGAAGCGTCGCGCTGGCCGAGATACTCCTTGCTGCCGCCCTCGGGGCGGCTGGCGCTGCCGGTGGCGAAATCGAGCACACCTTTGAAGAGCCCGCCCATGCCGATCGGCCAGCTTTGCGGGCTGACGTCGAGCGCGAGCATGTCGGCGACTTCATCGAGCAGTTCGAAGCCCGCGCGTCCTTCGCGGTCGACCTTGTTCACGAACGTTATGATCGGCACGGAACGCAGCCGGCAGACCTCGAACAATTTGCGGGTCTGCGGCTCGATGCCTTTGGCCGCATCGATCACCATCACCGCCGAATCGACCGCGGTCAGGGTGCGGTAGGTGTCTTCCGAGAAATCCTCGTGGCCGGGCGTGTCGAGCAGGTTGAAGGTGATTCCGTCCTTCTCGAACGTCATCACCGAGCTGGTGACCGAAATCCCGCGCTGCTGCTCGATCTTCATCCAGTCCGAGCGCGCCCGCCGCGCCTGGCCGCGAGCCTTCACCTCGCCCGCCAGATGGATCGCGCCGCCTTGCAGCAGCAGCTTCTCGGTGAGCGTGGTCTTCCCCGCGTCGGGGTGCGAGATGATCGCGAAAGTGCGGCGGTTGGACATGGCGATGCGAAGGCGATCAGCCCCTCAATTCCGCTCCAAGCTTGGCCGCGGCCGCGACGATCCGGTCTGCGATGCCTTTGAGGTCTGCCTCGGCATAGCTTTTCTCTTCCGGCTGGAGCGTGACCTCGATCGCCAGCGATTTCCTGCCTTCCGGCACGCCAGTTCCCTCGAACACATCGAAGATTCGCGCATCGACGATGTTCATCTTGTCCGCGCCCTTGACCGCGCGCAGCAGGTCGCCGGCTGGAAGCGCGGCATCGACCAGGAACGCGAAGTCGCGCGTGACCGCCTGCAGCGCCGGCGGCGAATAGGGAGTGCGGGCGAACGAGGGCTCGCCGCGCTTCGCGGGGACCGCGTCCAGGAAAATCTCGGCGGCGATCACCGGACCGGCGATGTCGAAGGCCGCGAGGGTTTTCGGGTGCAGCGCGCCGAACCGCGCGAGCACGTTCTTCGGCCCGAGCCGCAGCGTGGCGGATTGGCCGGGATGGAACTGCGGCCCCGCGTCGGGCGCGACCTGTAGGTTGCCGACCGGCGCGCCTGCTTCGGCGAGCAGCGCGAGGGCCTCGGCTTTGCCGTCGAACGCATCGAACGGCTGCGCCCGCCCGCTTGCCCAGCCGCGCGACGCTCGCTCGCCCGCCAGCACGACGCCCAGCGCCAGCGGTTCGTCGCTGGCGCCGCTTTCGCCTCGCAGATAGCGTCGGCCGATCTCGAACAGCCGGACCGACGAGGCCCCGCGATCGAGGTTGCGCTTGGCCGCGGCCAGCAGCCCCGGGATCAGCGACGGGCGCATCGCCTTCATGTCCTCGCTGATCGGATTGTCCAGCAGCCACGGGCCGCCGTTACCCTGGGCGAACTCCTCGGCGTCGGCTTGCGGGATGAACGACCAGGTGACCGCCTCGTCGAGCCCGCGCGCGGCGGCCGCGCGCCGCAGCCGGCGTTCGAGCCGCTGGGCTGGCGTCGCGGTCGGGCGCGCGACGCCGTCGGTCCGCGGCAGGGCCACGCTCGCGACTTTGTCGAGCCCATGGATTCGCACCACTTCCTCGACGATGTCGGCGGCGCCTTCGATGTCGTGGCGGCGCAGCGGCGCGCTCACGCGCCAATCCGCAGCGACTTCGAAGCCAAGCGCGGCAAGGATGCGGCGCTGTTCGCCCTCGGCAATCGCAATGCCGCCGAGCTTCTCGGCCAGCGCCGGATCGTAGGCGATCGTCTTGCGCTCGCTCGGCGGGGCGCCGGCGCGGATGAGGTCCGACGCCTCGCCGCCGCAAATGTCGAGAATCGTGCTCGTCAACAACTCCAGCCCGTCGTCGAGGAACGCCGGGTCCACCCCGCGCTCGAACCGGGTGCGCGCGTCCGACGCGAGGCCCAGCCGCCGGCCGGTCATCCCGATCCGCTCGGGATCGAAATAGGCGATCTCGAGCAGGACATCGGTGGTGCCTTCCGACACGCCGGAGTGCTCGCCGCCCATGATCCCGGCGATGTCGTGGACGCCCGTCTCGTCGGCGATCACGGTCATCTCGCCGTCGAGCGTGTAGGTCTTCTCGTTCAGCGCGAGTACTTGTTCGCCATCCCCGGCACGGCGCGCGACGACGGCGCCGCTGAGCTTGGCAAGGTCATAGACATGCGCCGGACGGCCGAAGCTCAACATCAGGAAGTTCGTGACGTCGACCAGCGCGCTGATCGGGCGTTGCCCTGCGCTGCGCAGCGCCGCCTGCATCCAGGCGGGCGATTGGCCGTTCCTGACACCGCGAATCACCCGGCCATAAAACGCCGGGCAGCCTTCCGGGTCGTCGGTGCGGATTTCTACCGGGCACGCGAAGCTGCCGGGCACCGGCTCGACCGCCAGCTCCTTCAGCGTACCGATCCCCGCCGCGGCGAGATCGCGCGCGATGCCGTAGACGCCCATGCAATCCGGCCGGTTCGGCGTGATCGACACGTCGAATATCGGGTCCGCACCGCGATAGTCGGCAAAGGCCGCGCCGACCGGCGCATCATCGGGGAGCTCGATGATCCCGGCGTGATCGTCGCCCAGCTCGAGCTCGCGCGAGGAGCACATCATCCCGTTGCTCTCGACCCCGCGGATCGCGCTCTTGCGCAGTTCCATCCCGTTCGCGGGAACGATCGCCCCTGCCGTACCGAGCACGCCGACCAACCCCGCGCGGGCGTTGGGCGCGCCGCAAACGACCTGGAGCGCCTCGCCGGTGCCCGCGTCCACGGTCAGCACCTGGAGCTTGTCGGCGTTCGGATGCGGCGCGGCGGTGAGCACGCGCGCGACCGTAAACCCGGCGAGCCGCTCCGCCGGGTCCTCGATGTCCTCCACCTCGATCCCGATCGCATTGAGCTTGGCGGCGATCGCCGCGGCGTCCGCGTCGGTGTCGAGATAGTGCTTCAACCAGCCGAGCGAGAACTTCATGCGCGCGCTCCCACGCCGGCCGACAGCGTCGGCTGGTCGAGGAACGAGAAGCCGTAGTGCTTCAGCCAGCGGATATCGCCGTCGAAGAACGCGCGCAGGTCATCCATCCCATATTTGAGCATCGCCAGCCGATCGACGCCGACGCCGAACGCAAAGCCCTGCCATTCGTCGGGATCGAGCCCGCCCATTGCGATCACCCGGCGGTTGACCATGCCCGAGCCGAGCAGTTCCATCCACCCGTGCCCCGGTGCGTCGCCGCTGCCGCCGAGGACGCGGCGGCCCTTGCCGTCCTTGGCGTTCTCGATCGCGAAGCCGACGTCGACCTCGACCGAGGGCTCGGTGAACGGAAAGTAGCTCGGCCTGAGGCGCAGCACGATGTCGTCGCGCTCGAAGAACGCCTTGAGGAACGTCTCGAGCGTCCATTTGAGGTGCCCCAGATGGATGTCGCGATCGATCACCAGGCCTTCGACCTGGTGGAACATCGGCGTGTGGGTCGCATCGCTGTCGGAGCGATAGACCCGGCCGGGCGCGATCACCCGGAGCGGCGCGCCATGCTCGAGCATCGTGCGTATCTGCACCGGCGAGGTGTGCGTGCGCAGCAGCATGCGCCCGCCTTTGGGTGCCCGGTCGGGAAAGTAGAACGTGTCATGCATCGCCCGCGCGGGGTGGCTCTCGGGCATGTTGAGCGCGGTGAAGTTGTACCAGTCGTCCTCAATTTCGGGCCCGGTCGCGACCGCAAAGCCCAAGTCGGCGAAAATCTCCGCCAACTCGTCCATCACCTGGCTGACCGGATGAACCGAGCCGCGCGGCATCTCGGGCGCGGGCAGCGTCAGATCGAGCCCCTGCGATGCGAGCTGCTCTTCGAGCGCGGCCGCTTCGAGCGTCCGCTTCCGCTCGTCCAGCGCGCGCTGCACGCCTTCCCGCAAGGCGTGGATCTTCGGCCCCTCGGTCTGCCGCTCGTCCGGCGGCATCGCCCCAAGGGTCTTCAGCAGCGCGGATATGGCTCCCTGCTTGCCGAGATATTCGACGCGCAGCGCCTCCAGCGCAGCGAGATCGCCCGCCGCGCCGATGCGTGCCGTGCCCTCGGCCTTGAGTCGTTCCAGATCGGCCATCGCTTGCCTGATGAGCTTTCCTGCTTGTTCGCGCGCGCTGTTAGCGGCAGCGGAGCGCCAGCCCAAGCCCAAATCGCCCGCTAGCGATCGGGGCGGGCGCGGTGGGGCGGCGGCAGATCGAGCGTCTGCGCCGCGTTGCCCCACATCCGCGCGCGCTCGCGCATGAACGCAGCCAGGATCGGGTGCTCGCGCGCCGCGTATTCGCGCGGGCTCATCCCCATGAACGCCCGAAAATCGCGCACGAACTGCGACTGGTCGTGATAATGGACGTCGAGCACGTCGCTCCAGTTCGCACCGTGCTCGAGCATGAACTGCGCGAGGCTGCGCATGAACCGCTGGCGGCGCAGCAGCTGCTTGGGCGCGAAGCCGAAATAGCGGTGGCACAAGCGTTCCAGCGTCCGCCGTCCGACACCCGCGTGATCGGCAAAGTCCGCGACGCTGCCGATCGCGGGATCGACCAGCGCCGCGTGCACCCGCATGATCCGCTCCTCGTCGGGGAGCTCGCGGTTGAGCGAGCGCACGCAGGCGAGGATTCGCGTGCACTCGCGCTCATCGTCGTGCTTGCTGCCGAACAGTTCGCCCGAGAGGCGGTGGAACCCGGCAAACGCGGGGTGCCGCTCGCCGTCGACGATGCGGTTCGCGAGTTCGCTGGCCGGGGCGCGGCAGAACTTGGCCCAGCCGAGCGGGAAGAAGCCGATTCCCCACATCCGCGTGGTGCCGAGCTCGAAATGCGCCGAGACCATGCTCGGGCCGGTCGCGGTGAACCGCGCGCCCGAGACGCAGTCGCCGGTCGGGCTCGACGCGTCGGGGCAATCGCCCCTGAAGAAGCGGACGTTGCCCCATTCGGGCTGAAGCAGATCGCGGACCCGCCCGCCGTCGGGAACGGTGAATTCGGCGCGGTAGAAGGTCGCGAAGCAGCCGGCGAGATCGGGCGGCGCGGGAAAGAAGCGCACGTCGATACGGCATTCCATCGCTCGCGGCCCCCTTTCTCGCGCCGGCGGCTGGACCGGACGAATCGCGCGCGGCGGATGTTACCGCTAACGCCCGACAGTCCGTTCCTAGCCCCTAACCGCGCGATTCCTCAAGGGAGGCGGAAGTTCAGGCCGGCAGAGCCTGCTTCGCCTGCGCGATGATCGCGGCGAACGCGCCGCCTTCGTTCATCGCCAGATCGGCCATAACCTTGCGGTCGAGCTCGATGCCGGCGAGCTTCACACCGTGCATGAACTGCGAATAGCTGAGGCCCTCGGCGCGAACCGCCGCGTTGATCCGCTGAATCCACAGCGCGCGGAAGCTGCGCTTCTTCACCTTGCGATCGCGGTAGGCGTACTGCCCGGCCTTCTCGACCGCCTGGCGGGCGACGCGGATGGTGTTCTTGCGGCGGCCGCGATAACCCTTGGCCTGATCGAGGATCCGCTTGTGCTTGGCGCGGGTGGTTACACCGCGTTTGATGCGTGGCATTGCTCAGTACTCCTCAGTTCAACCCGTAGGGGGCCCATTTCTTGATCACCTTCGCGTCGGCGTCGGAGATCACTTCGGTCCCTCGGTTCTGGCGGATGTACTTGCCGTTGTGGCTGATCAGGCGGTGGCGCTTGCCGGCAACGCCGTGCTTGACCTTGCCGGTGGCGGTGAGCTTGAAGCGCTTCTTCACGCCGCTCTTGGTCTTCAGTTTGGGCATTTTCGTCTCCTTTTCGGGGACACGTCCGAACCAGCCCTGGCAGCCCTTGTGGCCAGGCCGGCACATGAATCACGTGTCGGTGAAGCGCGGCCCCCTAAGCGCCGGCGGGGCGAAAAGCAAGCATTTCAGGTGCCGAACACTTTGCGCCCGGTCTCGGCGACGAAGCGGGCGAAGTCCCCGTGCGGGATCGGCTCGAGCCCGTCGGTGTCGGCGATCAGGCAGATGTAGGCCTGGACCTGGGCCTCGCTGCCATCCGCGAGCTCGGCCACCACCGTCCACCGGCGATAGTCGGGCCCTTCGTAGGCATCGAGCTCGGCCCACCATTGCGGCTCGGCCGGGCATTCGACCACTTTGCCCCGCACGCGGCCTTCGACGCCGGGCACCAGCACCGGATAGCAGCCGAGCGGCTCTTCGACGAGCCGCAGCGCGCCCGCGACGCTCGCCGGAATACCAGGCGCAAGGCCCTGGATGAGCCGCGCGGCTTCGCCATGGGCGAGACCGTCGAGCAAAGTGCCGTAGATAAAGAGCCTCATTCCCCCCTTTTGGCCCCTTCCTCAGTGATGGCAGGCGAGCGCTTCTACCACGTCCTCGAGCCGCGCGGGATCGCCGATCGCGAGCACGTGCCCGTCGGAGCCCGCATGCAGCGGCTCTCCGTTCCAGTCGCACATGATCCCCCCGGCGCCCTCGACCACCGGCACCAGCGCAGCGAAGTCGTGCAGTTTCAGCCCTGCCTCGCAGACCACGTCGAGATGGCCCGAGGCGAGCATCGCGTAATTGTAGCAGTCGCCGCCCATCACCATCCGGCGATGCGCGGTCTTCGCCGCGAGCGCCATGAAGTGCGCCCCGTCATGATCGTCGAAATAGTGCGGCCCGGTGGTGGCCAGTGCCGCGTCGGCGAGCGCCGCGCAGCCCCTGGTGTGCGCGGGTTTGCCATTCAGCGTGGTCGGATGGCCGGTGGCGCCGAGCCAGCGCTCGCCGAGCACCGGCTGGTCGATGATCCCGAGCAACGGGAAGCCGCCTTCGACGAGCGCGATCAGCGTGCCGAAGATCGGCCGCCCGGCGAGGAACGCGGTGGTGCCGTCGATCGGGTCGATCACCCATTGGCGGCCCGAGCGGCCTTCTTCGCTGCCGAACTCCTCGCCGATAACGCCATCCTGCGGAACTTCGGCCTTGAGCAGCTTGCGGATCGCCGCTTCGGCGGCGCGGTCGGCCAGCGTGACCGGGCTGGCATCCGCCTTGGTCTCATGGTCGAGCCCGGACCGGAAGTGCGGAACGATCGCTGCCCGCGCCGCGTCGGCGAGGCGATTGGCAAGGGCGATATCGGCATCGGAGATTCCCACGCGCGCGGGCTTCGGCCAAGCCCGCCGGTTCGTCAAGCGGGGCTGTCCTTGCCGTTCGGCCGCGACTATATTCGCGCGGCGGAAGAGGCGCCGCGACCGCCGGGAGAAGGGGCATGTCGAAACATATCGCTGCGACGTTCGCGTTGGGCGGCTTGCTGGCGGCGGGAGCCGCGCACGCCGGCGCGCCTCTCAAGGGCGTGGACGTGAAGCTGGGCAAGCAGGCGAGCGACGCGCGCTGCATGGGCGGCCATGCGGCGAACCACGCCAGGCCGTGCGCTGCCCCTTCCGCGTCTCCCAGCAGCGCGCCGACCGCAACCGCGACGGCGCGGCCGATCCGCCAGAAGCCGCACGGCAGCAGCGGGCGGCAAGGCTCCGGCTAGGTCAGTCGAACAGGCTCGAGACGCTGCTCTCGTCGGCGATCCGACGCACCGCTTCGCCGATCAGCGGCGCGATCGTCAGCACGCGAATGCGGTCCGATTGCTCGGTGGCTTCGGTGCCGAGGATCGTGTCGGTGATCACCAGCTCGGTCAGCGCCGAACCGTTTACCCGTGCGACCGCGCCGCCCGAGAGCACGCCGTGCGTGATATAGGCAGCGACGCTCTTCGCGCCGGCGTCGATCAGCGCCTGCGCCGCGTTGCACAAGGTGCCGCCCGAATCGACGATGTCGTCGATCAGGATGCAGCAGCGGCCCTTCACGTCGCCGATGATGTTCATCACCTCGGATTCGCCGGGCCGCTCGCGGCGCTTGTCGACGATCGCCAGCGGCGCATTGTCGAGCCGCTTGGCGAGCGCGCGCGCGCGGACCACGCCGCCGACGTCGGGCGAGACGACCATCAGGTCGCCGTCGCGGTAGCGCTCCTGGATGTCCGCCGCCATCACCGGCGCGGCGTAGAGGTTGTCGGTGGGGATGTCGAAGAACCCCTGGATCTGCCCCGCGTGGAGATCGACCGAAAGCACCCGGTTGGCGCCGGCTTGGGTGATCAAGTTCGCGACCAGCTTGGCCGAGATCGGCGTGCGCGGGCCGGGCTTGCGGTCCTGCCGGGCATAGCCGAAATAAGGCACCACCGCCGTGATCCGCTTGGCCGAGGCGCGTTTCAGCGCATCGATGCAGATCAACAGCTCCATCAGGTTGTCGTTCGCCGGATACGAGGTCGACTGGACCAGGAAGACGTCTTCCCCGCGCACGTTCTCATGGATCTCGACGAAGATCTCCTCGTCCGCGAAGCGGCGGACCGACGCGTCGGTCAGCGGTAGATCGAGATAGGCGGCAATCTCGCGCGCGAGCGGCAGGTTCGAGTTGCCGGCCATGATTTTCATCGCGCTTTGTGCCCCAGTTGCGCCGCGGGAATCATTGCTGTGGCTCTAGCCCAGCGTCACACGATTGCAACCTGCAGTGCCGCCGGGCTGTTGAAAGCCGTACATCAGTGATGCCGATGCTCGCCCTTCACCCACCGCACGGTGCCCGAGCTCGCGCGCATCACCACGCTTTCGGTGGTCATCCGGTTGCCCGGCAAGCGCTTTACGCCATCGAGCAACGAGCCGTCGGTCACGCCGGTGGCGGCGAAGATGCAATCGCCTTTGGCCAGGTCTTCCAGCTTGTAGATGCGGTCGAGATCCTCGATCCCCCACTTGCGGGCGCGGGCCTTCTCGTCCTCGTTGCGGAACAGCAGGCGGCCGTTGAACTGGCCGCCGACGCAGCGCAGCGCCGCCGCCGCCAGCACGCCTTCGGGCGCGCCGCCGGAGCCCATGTAGATGTCGACCGTCGTGTCCGGGTCGGTGACTGCGATCACCCCCGCGACGTCGCCGTCGGGGATCAGCTGGATGCCGCAGCCGAGCGTGCGCAGCTCCTCGATCAGCCCGGCGTGGCGCGGCCGGTCGAGCACGCAGACGATGATCTCGCCCGGCTTCACGCCCTTCGCCTCGGCGACGGCCTTCACGTTCTCGCTCGCCGACTTGTCGAGGCTGATGATGCCGTCGGGATAGCCCGGCCCGACCGCGAGCTTCTCCATATAGACGTCGGGCGCGTTGAGCAGGCAGCCCTCCTCCGCCGCTGCCAGCACCGCGAGCGCATTGGGGCCGGCCTTCGCCGTGATCGTGGTGCCCTCGAGCGGATCGAGCGCGATGTCGATCTTCGGGCCTGTGCCCGCCGCGCCGCCGACTTTCTCACCGATGTAGAGCATCGGGGCCTCGTCGCGCTCGCCCTCGCCGATCACCACCGTGCCGTCGATGTAGAGCCCGTCGAACGCCTCGCGCATTGCCTCGACGGCGGCGGCATCGGCCGCCTTCTCGTCGCCGCGGCCGACCAGCTTCGAGGCAGCGATCGCCGCCGCCTCGGTTACCCGCACCATTTCGAGCACCAGGACGCGATCGAGGACGTGGCTGGCTGCGGCAGTCTTGGCGGTCATGGTGAGTTCAGGTCCCCGGCCGATAGTCGCCGAGCGCTTACGGCCTGGGAAGGACGTTGTCGAGCATGTGGAAGGCCTTCACCGTCGGCCTCGGGCTTACCGCCGCACCGCTCGGGCCGCTGGCCGCGCAGGCGGACGACCCTCCCGGCAGCGTCACCGCGGAAGATGCGCTGGCCAAAGAGCGGCAGGTATACGGAGTGCCCAGGCCGACGCCGGAGCCGAGCCAGGCCTGCGACACTGCCGCAGGGGCCGATTCGGGCGACATCGTGGTATGCGCCAGAAAGCCCGGCGACAGCGCGCAGTTCCGCGTCAAATCGACCGCCGAGCTCGACCCTGGCTCGCGCGACAACCTCTACGACGGGCTGCCGCGCGGATCCGATGTTTCGGGCTTGCCCGATTGCAGTTCGGGCTGCATCCGGCTCGGCAAGACCCCGCCACCGATCCACCTGATCGACCTGTCGAAGATTCCCGAAGCTCCCGAAGGCTCCGACGCCGACAAGATCGCGAAAGGCGAAAAGGCCGCGCCCTAGCCCCAGCTCAGCCCAACAGGTGCATGACCAGCGGGGGCGCGGTCAGGCTCGGCGAATCCTTGAGCAGCCTGAGCGCCTGCGACACCGATGCTTCGGGGCTTTCGTGGGTGACGATCGCCAGCAGCACCTCGCCGCCTTCTGCGGGCCGTCCCTTCTGGAGCAGGCTTTCGATCGAGACGCCCGCGTCGCGCATGGCGGCGGTGATCTCGGCCAGCACTCCCGGGCGGTCGGCGACGGTGAAGCGCAGATAGGCGCGGCTGGTGCGGTGGCTCGCATCGGCCTTCGCGCGCGCCTCGAGCTCGGCGACCGGCACCGAGAACGGACAGCCGGCATCCCCGCGGGCGATGTCGATCAGGTCCGCGACGACCGCGCTCGCGGTCGGGCCGTCGCCCGCGCCGGCGCCCTGGAACAACAGGCGGCCAGAGAAATTGCCTTCGGCGACGACGGCGTTGGTCGGTCCGTCGACATGGGCCAGCGGATGCTCGCGCGGCACGAGGTGCGGCTGGACCCGCTGGAACAGGCGCGCCGAGCCGTCGGCGGCGATCTCGGTGTCGGCCGTGCCGATCAGCCGGATCACGTAACCGAGCGCGTCGGCCTGCTCGATGTCGGCGGCGCGAATGCGCGAGATGCCATGGGTTTCGACCGACGCGAAGTCGACCCGCGCGCCGAACGCGATCGCGGCCAGGATCGACAGCTTGTGCGCGGCGTCGATCCCTTCGATGTCGAACGTCGGATCGGCCTCGGCGTAGCCCAGCTCCTGCGCCTCGGCGAGCACGGCGCCGAAATCGCGCCCGGTGTCCTCCATTGTCGAGAGGATGTAATTGCAGGTGCCGTTGAGGATGCCGTAGATCCGCTCGATCGCGTTCGCGGCCGCGCCTTCGCGCAGGCCCTTGATCACCGGAATGCCGCCGGCGACCGCCGCCTCGAACTTGAGCGCGGCGCCGATCTCCTCCGCAGCGCGCGCAAGTTCGAGCCCGTGATGGGCGATCATCGCCTTGTTCGCGGTGACCAGCGCCTTGCCTTGGGCAAGCGCGTTGCGGGCGAGGACCAGCGCCGGCCCGTCGGCCCCGCCGACCAGCTCGACCACCACGTCGACGTCGCTGCGCGCGGCCATCGCGGTCATGTCGTCTTCCCAGGCGAAGCGCGAGATGTCGACGCCGCGGTCCTTGCTCCGGTCGCGCGCGCTGACCGCCGCGATCTCGATCGGCCGGCCCGCGCGGCGCGCGATCAATTCGCCGTTGGCCGCGATCAGGCGGATCACGCCCGCGCCGACGGTTCCCAGTCCGGCCAATGCGATGCGAAGCGGCTGTGCCATGAATTCCCCTGTGCGGCGGGCGCGTTAGGACAGCTCAAATCGAAATGCCAGCGCGCAATAACGGCTCTATAACTTGCCTTGGTGGAGGTTGCGCGGGCAAGCGCCGAGTTGCTCGATCACCAGCGCATAGTCCTGCGCGGCGCGGGCCTGGTTGTCGCCGGTATCGCCGACATTGGCCTTCGCCGGGAGCTGCGCGGGCAGGAAGCAGGCGAGGCGATACCAGGCGAGCGTGTCGGGCTGCGGGGGATGCGCCGCTTCGTCGACCAGATCGGTCCACGACACGCCCCATTCGGGCATCATCCCGGGGCGCCGGATCACGCTCAGCGACACCGGCTGGTCCTTCTCGGTCTGGAGGAAAATCTGGGTTTCCGATTCCCCGGCGAGGTTGCCGGCGACCGAGAACACGTCGCGCACGCCGGTGATCTGCGGGGGCGCATCGGGCGCCGCGAATTCTCCGACGATCGCCCTTGCCTGCGCCTCCACCTGCGGGGTCGCAAGGACTTGCGCTTCGTTGGTCACGAGCTGGAGCTCGTCGGTCCTGCCCGGCACCGGAAGCGCGAACAGCAGCACGTCCTGCTGCTTGAGATTGGGGGCCTTGCCGTTCGGCCCGAGCGGAACGTCGGCCAGATAGCGCAACGATTCGCCGATCGGCGCCTTGCCGGTGAGCAGCGCTTCGGTGTCGGCTTCGAGATAGAGCCGCACCCATCCCTGACGGAGGAACGGCGACTGCGCGGCGTCGAGCGCGGACTGGCGGCGAATCTTCGCTTTGACCACCAGAGTCGCGCCGTTCGCGAGGTCGGCAAGGTCCGCATAAGTCGGCGCGGGAAGGGCCGCGGGGACGTCCTGCGCACGGGCCGCGGGCGGGCCCGCCAGCGCCAGGGCAAGGCTGGCCGCAACCAACGCGGCGGCTCGTTTGCGAGCGCTATTTTCTGCGTTTTTCATGGGCTTCTTTCGCATGGACGCAAAGTTCCCGGGAATGCAAGCGGCAACCCGCAAGCTCGCCTGTTTCAAGGCGGATAGTGCTGAATCGGCGCTTAACCGACAAAGCGTTTGCCGAGCTTGATCTTCGTCGCTAAGACCCCCGGAAAAATCACGACCGGCCGGTTCCAGGCTGGTTCCAAAGGCCCGGCGGGGTCCTTCGGAGATCCCGAATGGACTTCCTGCTTTGCCGGCAGGGTGGACAAGCTCTATTGTTGCCTGTCAGGGTGCGATTCCCTGGTTCGGGTGAAGCCCGGCGCCGGACGGGTGACGAATAAAACGGAGAGAAGCGACTGAATGGCTTACGCTGACCAAAGAATGAGCGGCAATCGGGTTGCCGCCCTGATCATCGTTGGAATCATTCACGTCGCGGTCCTTTATGCGCTTGTGACAGGCCTTGCCTATTCGTCGATCAAGAAGGCGATCGAGCGCGTGACGACCGTCGACGTGGAATCGCCCCCGCCGCCGAGCGACACGCCGCCGCCGCCGCCGCCGAAGGATCTGCCGCCGCCGCCGCCGGTCGTGGCGCCGCCGCCGCCGATCAGCATCGCGATCGCACCGCCGCCGATCCAGACGGTAACCACGCCGCCGCCGCCTGCGCCGATCATTCCGATCGCACGGCCCGCGCCGCCCCCGCCGCCGCCGCCTTCGCAGGCTCGCGGGGCGACGCCGAAGGGCCAGTCGGGCTGGGCCGCGCGGATCCAGGAAAACTATCCGCCGCGCGCGGTTCGCGAAGAGCGCGAAGGCCGGGTCGGCGTCTCGGTCACGATCGGCCCCGACGGCAAGGTTTCGGCCTGCTCGGTATCGAACTCGAGCGGATCGCCCGATCTCGACGAAGCCGCTTGCACCGGCATGCAGCGTTACGCGCGCTTCAACCCCGCGCTCGACGATGCCGGCAACCCTACCTCGGGCCACTATTCGACCACCATCATCTACAAGTTGCAGAACAGTTGAGCCAGCGGGCCCGCCGCCCGGCGAAGCCCCGACAAGTTTGAGCAAAACACAAGTTTAGACGAACACGAAGAGGATCACCCAGCATGCTTATCAATATTCTTGCTGCAGCGTCGGATGCGGCGCCCCAGGCAGAGTTCGGCTTCATGCCCGCCATCCGGCAGGGCGGCGCCATCACCATCTTCATCCTGTGCGTACTGCTGATCATGTCGGTCGGCTCGTTCTACATCCTGATCACCAAGCTGCTCGAGCAGAACCGGATCTTCCGTCAGTTCAAGGCGGTGCGGACGAACTTCTGGCGCGCCAGCTCGCTGCGCGAAGGCGCGTCCAAGCTCGACAAGGACAGCGCCTGGCGCCAGCTGGTCGAAGACGGCCTGGCCGCCGAGGAGCAGCACGGCAAGATGACCGATTCGATGGAAGCGCACGACTGGCTGCAGGGCTCGATGTCGCGCTCGGAAGCGTCGATCAACGCCCGCCTCGCCGGCGGCCTGCCGTTCCTCGCCACCGTCGGCGCGACCGCGCCGTTCGTGGGTCTGCTCGGCACCGTCATCGGCATCTATCGCGCGATGATCGGCATCGCGATCTCCGGTTCGGGCTCAATCGACAAGGTCGCCGGCCCGGTCGGTGAAGCGCTGATCATGACGGCGCTCGGCCTGCTCGTCGCGGTGCCGGCGGTGTTCGCCTACAACTGGCTGCAGAACCGCAACAAGCGGATCGCCGAGCTGCTGATCGCGTTCACCACCGACCTGCTCGCGAACATCAACTCGAAGGGCGCGGTGAAGCCCAAGACGGTCGCCGCCGCTCCGGCCGCCCGTCCGGCTGCCGCGACGACCGCCAAGGTTCCGAGCCCCGCGGCTCAGGGCCTGGGCGGCAAGCAGTAAAATGCCTTGGGGCGGACGTCACAAGGCGGCCGCCCCGGCAACCACAGCTTGAATATTCGGGATAGGACCTAAAACATGGCAATGGCAGTTGGCGGCGTTGAAGAACGGCCGATGTCGGACATCAACACCACGCCCCTGGTCGACGTGATGCTGGTGCTCCTGATCATCTTCCTGATCACCGTTCCCGTCGCGCTCCAGACGATCGAGAAGCTCAAGATCCCGGTGTTCGCCTCGGCGGAATCGAAGGACAAGGTCGAGAATCTGCTGCTGACGGTGAGCTCCACCGATGCCAGCGGCCGCAGCGCGGGCGATCCGGGCTTCGAAGGCGCCTCGCGCAACGGCGAATGCCGGGTGTATTTCAACAATATTACCCCGGTCGACTCCGACGAGCTCTACAAGCAGGCGTTCAACCGGCTCGATTCGATCGTGAAGCGCGAAGGCGGGGCCGCGGCGATCATGCAGGACCCGGAAAAGATCCCGCAGGTGATCATCCGCGGCGACGTGAACGCGCCGTGGCGCTGCATCGCCGGCGCGATCTACAACGTCCAGGCGGCGGGCTATCCCACCGTCGGCTTCATTTCCAACCCGAAGCCGCTGAGCTGATTCGGGTCGGCGAACACATTCAGGAGTAACCCACCATGGCAATGTCAGGCGGCAGGGACGACGGCCAGCCGATGATGGAGATGAACACGACGCCGCTGATCGACGTCATGCTCGTGCTCCTCATCATGCTCATCTTCACGCTCCCGCCCGTGACCAATTCGGTCAACATCGACCTTCCGGCTCCGCCGCCGCCGAACTCGCCGCCGCCGCCGGTCGATCCGGTGATCAACAAGGTGGTGCTGACGCCCGACAACCAGATCCTCTGGAACGGTGCGCCGATCACCCCCGGCGGGCTCGTCGAGGACCTGAGGGTCTCGCGCACGCTCCCGGTCGAGCCCGAACTGCAGTTCGAACCCGATGCGCTGGCGAGCTACGATCTGTCGGCCCAAGTGCTGAACATCATCAAGACCTCGGGCGTCACGAAGTTCGGCTTCGTCGGCAACGAGCAATATCGCCAGTTCGGCAAGAAGACGAACGCGATGTATCACTGAGCTTCCTCTCGCCCTTTCGGGAGCGAGCATGGACGGAGGAAGGGGCGGCCTGGACCGCCCCTTTTTCTTTGTCTGCGCCCCGCGCCGGGCCGCTATTCGTCGTCGACGTCGGCCGGCGGGTCCGCGCGCATCGCGGCGTCAGCCAGGCTCACCGCTTCGAGCAGCAGTTCGTCGTCGGCCGCGCCTTGCGGCAGGCTCTCGCGCCCGATCATGATCAGCACCGGCACCGCGAGCGGGCTCACCCGGTCGAGTTCGACATGGACCAGCTCGTGCTGCGCGCGCTCGAGCACGCCGGCCAGCCGGTCGACGTCGGTCAGGCGCGCCCGCGCGTCGGCCCAGGCGGCCTGGATCAGCAGGTGGTCGGGCTCGTACTTGCGCAGCACGTCGTAGATCAGGTCGGTCGAGAACGTGACTTGTTTCCCGCTCTTGCGCTTCCCCGGATGCTGGCGCTCGACCAGCCCCGCGATCACCGCCACCTCGCGGAACGCGCGCTTCAGCAGGTACGAGCTCTGCACCCATTCGACGAACTCATGGGCGAGGATTTCGGGCGACAGCAGCGCGGCCTGATCGGTCACCGGATCGAGGCCCCAGACGCCCAGCGAATAATCGTTCGCGACGAACCCTCCAGGCCTGAGGCCCCGTTCCTCCATCCGCCGGGTGATCAGCATGCCGAGCGACTGGTTCGCCGCCCAGCCCTCGAACGTATAGTAGACCGAATAATGGCGCCGCTCGTGCGGAAAGCTCTCCACCAGGAGCTTGCCTGGCCCCGGCAATGCGCTGCGCCAGTCCTGCATCTCCAGCCACTCGCGCACGTCGTCGGGGAACCGCGCCCAGCCCGCGCGGTCGGCGAGCATCGCCTGCACCCGCGCGGAAAGATGGGTGGTCATCGCCATGCGCTGACCGAGGTACGAAGGGATCACTGCACCCTTCTTCGCCGCGCGCACGATCAGCTCCATGTCGCGCAATTGCTCGACCTCGAGCGCCAGGCCGGCGAATGTGAACGTGTCGCCCGGCGAAAGCGAGGCGGCGAACTGCTCTTCGACCCGGCCGAGCGAGCGCCCGTTCCTGAAGCGCACCTCGAGCATTTCCGCATCGACGATGATCCCGGCGTTGAGCCGGTGGCGGTGGGCGTGCTCCGGATGTGCGAGGCGCCAAGTTCCATCCGCGTCGCGCACGATCCGCTTGAACTTGTCGTAGGCTTCGAGTGCGTAGCCGCCGGTGGCGACGAAGTGCAGCACGCGCTGCCATTCGGCTTCCCCGACCCAGGCGTAAGCCTGCGACGAGCGCACCTCGCACAGCAGTTCCGCCTCGTCGAAGGGCGCGGCGCACGCGCACGCCATCACGTGCTGCGCGAGCACGTCGAGGCCGCCGGGACGGAAGTCTTCGCCGTCGCGCTGCCCGGCGTCGACCGCGTCTTTCGCCGCCATCGCCTCGAGGAATTCAAAACGGTTGCCCGGCACCAGGATCGCGCGGCTTGGGCAACCGAGCCGATGGTTCGCCCGCCCGATCCGCTGAAGCAGCCGCGAGCTGCCCTTCGGCGCACCCATCTGGATCACGCAATCGACGTCGCCCCAGTCGACCCCGAGATCGAGGCTTGCGGTGCAGACCAGCGCCTTCAGCTCGCCGCGCGCCATCGCGCCTTCGACCTTGCGCCGTGCCTCGCGCGACAACGAGCCATGGTGGATGCCGATCGGCAGGTTGCCCTCGTTCGCATCCCACAGCTTCTGGAAGATCAGCTCGGCAAGAAAGCGGGTGTTGGCGAACACCAGCGTGGTCTTGTTGCGGCGGATCTCCTCGATCAGCTGCGGGATCGCCCAGGTCGCCGCATGGCCGCCCCACGGCACGCGCTCTTCGTCCGGCAGCAGGATCTTGAGATCCGGCTCGGCGCCTTTCTCGCCTTCGACCAGCTCCACGGTGTCGATCTCGCCCCACGGCGCCAACCAGCCGCGGAACGCCTCGGGATCGGCCAGCGTCGCCGACAGCGCCGCCCGCTGCATGCACGGCGCGATCGCCTGCAGCCGCGCGAGACTGAGCGCGAGCAAGTCCCCGCGCTTGCCGGCGGCAAACGCATGGATCTCGTCGATCACGATCCGCTTCAAGGTGCGGAACAGCTCGAACGAATCGGGATAGGACAGCAGCAGGGAGAGCGATTCGGGCGTGGTCAACAGGATGTGTGGCGGGCGGCTACGCTGGCGCTTCTTGCGGTCGGTCGGCGTGTCGCCGCTGCGCGTTTCGATCCGCAGCGGCAGGCCCATCTCCTCGGCCGGAGCGATGAGATTGCGCTGTACGTCGTGCGCCAGCGCCTTGAGCGGCGAGACGTAGAGCGTGTGCAGCCCGTCCTCCGGCAAGGCGCCTTGCGAAGGGCAGAACTCGGCCAAAGTCGGCAGGAACCCCGCGAGCGTCTTGCCCGCGCCGGTATCGGCCACCAGCAGCGCGTGCTTGCCCGCCTGCGCCGCCGCAAACATCGCACGCTGGTGGTCGCGTACCCTCCAGCCGCGTTCGGCGAACCACGTTTCGATCTCGGGCGGGAGCGAAGGCGGCGGATTCATTTCGCCACCCTAACGCATCAGTGGCGTTTTCGCGCTAGTGCCCCGCTTGCGGCCCGCGTTGGAGGCCCGAGAGCGCCAGTTGCTCGTCGATCTGCGCAACCAGCCGGCCGAGCCCTTCTTCACTGTCGCTCTCGGCGCGGGCGACCAGCACGTCCTGCGTGTTCGAGGCCCGCAACAGCCACCAGCCGTCCGCGCCGGTAACGCGCACCCCGTCGGTATCGTTCACTTGCGCGTCGGTGCCCTGCAGCCGCGCCTTGATCTCGTCGATGGCTGCGAACTTGCGCGCCTCGTCGACCTGGAAGCGCAGTTCCGGGGTATTGACCATTTCCGGCATCGCCGCGCGCAGCTCGGTGACCGATTTGCCCAGCCGCGCCACCGCGGCGATCAGCCGCACGCCGGCGTAGAGCGCGTCGTCGAAGCCGTAGTACTCATCGGCGAAGAACACGTGCCCGCTCATCTCGCCGGCGAGCGGAGCGTGAGTTTCCTTCATTTTGGATTTGATCAGGCTGTGGCCGGTCTTCCACATCACCGGCTGCCCGCCGAGCGCGGCGACGCGGTCGAACAGCGCGCGGCTCGCCTTCACGTCGGCGATGATCGTCGCTCCGGGGCGGCGCTGCAGCAGGTCCTCGGCATAGATCATCAGCAGTTGGTCGCCCCAGATCACCCGGCCTTCGCCGTCGACCACCCCGATCCGGTCGCCGTCGCCGTCGAAAGCCACTCCGAAGTCGAGGCGCTTGTCCGCGACCAGTCGTTTGAGATCGGCGAGATTGGCCTCGACCGTAGGATCGGGATGATGGTTCGGAAAATTGCCGTCGATATCGGTGTAGAGCGTGTGGTGCTCGCCGGGCAGCCGCGCGGCGAGCAGTTCGAGCGCGGGGCCGGCCGCGCCGTTGCCGGCGTCCCAGCCGACCTTGAGCGAGGCGAGCCGCGCCGGATCGATCCCGTCGAGCCCTTCGAGCAATCGCGCGATGTAATCGCCGATGATCTCGCGTTGCTCGACTTCGCCGGTGCCGTCGAGCCAGGCCCCCTGCTCGGCCAGCTCGCCCAGCCCGCGGATATCCGTCCCGAAAAACGGCCGGCCCTGAAATACCATCTTGAAGCCGTTGTAGTTGGCGGGATTATGGCTGCCGGTTATCTGAATGCCGCCATCCACGTCTTCCATTGAGGCTTCCGCGTAGTACAGCATCGGGGTCGGGCCCATGCCGACGCGCACCACGTCGCAACCGCTCGCCGTCAGGCCCTCGACCAAGGCATGCTCGAGCATCGGCGAGCTGACCCGCCCGTCATAGCCTACCGCTATTTTCCTGCCGCCGGCCCGGCGCAGCAGCGTCGCGAACGAGCGCCCGATCGCGCGGGCATCGTCCGCCCCGAGTGTTTCCCCGATGATCCCGCGGATGTCGTATTCACGCAGCACGGTGGGATCGAAACGGTAGCTCATCGACGCTCCTGTCGGCTGGCGAGGCTGGCGAGCAGGACGTCGCGCGCCTCGTTGGCTTCGTGCACTTGGTCGGACGTGCCGCCGCGGTCGGGATGGATCATTGCGATCAATCGGCGGTGCGCCTCGATGATATCTTCGCGGCCGGCGCCGCTGGCAAGCCCGAGCAAGTTGCGCGCCTTCCGCTCGGCCTCTTTTCGCGCACCGTTGGTCGCCGGCTCCCACGGCCACTTGCCGCTGAGCATGCGCCAGAAGACCACCCCCAGCGCAAGCAAAAACAACAACTTCACCGCGAGTTGCCCGCCATGGCGAGTTCGCCGCGGGGCCGTGCGGCGAGCGGCAGGTTGAGCCCGGCGACGAGCTCGCGCAGTTCCTGCCGAGCGACGAGATGGCTGGTGCCGAGCTCGCCCAGCTGGCCCTTGTCGAGCAGGGTCAGCCCGGAGGGGAACAGCTCGCGGTAGATCACCCGCTCCGACAGGCCTTGGGCGACGCGGAAGCCGACCCGCCGGGAGAGCTCGCCCAAAGCTTCGTCGATGCGCTTCTGGTTGCGCGCTTCGACGTGATGGGTGCGGTTGCGCACCACAACCCAGTCCATCTCGCGTCGCCCCCCGGCGATCGTCGCCATCGCGCGCTTCTTGCGCGCTTCCCAGATCAGCTCGGCATAGAAGCTGAGCCGCTTGACCCGGAAGTTCTCCGCATCGACCTGGCCGATCAGGTCGAAATCGACGAAGCTGTCGTTCAGCGGCGTGACCAATGTGTCGGCATCAGTCGCAACGTGCCGCGCCAGCGGATCGTCGCGGCCGGGGGTGTCGAACACGATGAAATCGCAGCCTTGCGCGAGCTCCTCCGCGCGCCTGTCGAGCTCGGCCTCGCTGCCGTCTTCGAACACGCCGAAGCGCGCGCTCGGCAGCGCAACCCCGCGGCGGCGCTCGGTCTCGGCGCGGTTCTCGAGATAGCGGAACAGGGTGCGCTGGCGCGGGTCGAGATCGAGCGCGGCCACTTTCGCGCCTTGATAGGCAAGCGCGATCGCGACGTGGACCGCAGTGGTCGACTTGCCGGTACCGCCCTTCTCGTTGGCGAAGACGATGCGATGAGGTGATGCCTGAGCCATTGGCCCGCGCTCTATCCAACGGCCCCGGGCGACGCAAATGTCCAAGCGGCGCGGCCGGGGATAGCTTATGCGAGATCGCGCTTTGCCTTGCCCGGCCCGCGCGCTAATCGTCGCATATCGGGCGCAGGTGGGGAATGGCGACGGCCGGTCATCCGGCTGATTGCGCCTAACAGGGAGGCACGTTCGATGAAGACATTGATAGCTGGCGCCGCGGCCGCGGCGGTCGCGCTGGGCATGATGCCAGGTTCGGCGCTGGCGGCGGACAGGTCGTCCGCGCGCAAGGAGCAGGAGCAGCGCACCGCCGACATTCCGCGCTGCACGCACAACCTGGGCACGCTCGCGATCGTCGAGCCGGACAACCAGTGGTGGCGCGAATACAATCTTGGCAGCCCCGAGGCGATCCTGAAGATCTTCGTCCAGCGCTCCGGCTGCTTCACGATGGTCAATCGCGGCGGCGCGATGCAGAGCCGCGCGATGCAGCGCGCGCTGGCCGACCAGGGCGAGCTGCAGGACGATTCGAACGTCGGCGGGCATCAGGTGAAGGCGGCGGATTATTTCCTTCAGCCGGACATCGTCACCGCCAACCAGAACTCGGGCGGCGGCGGCCTGGGCGGCGCGCTGGGCGGCCTGGGCGGCGGATTGCTTGGCCACACCGCCGGCGCGATCGCCGGCGGGATCTCGGTCAAGAAGGGCGAGGCGAACGTGACGCTCGACCTGGTTGACGCGCGCACCACCGAAGAGAAGGCGCTGACCGAAGGCTATGCGCGCAAGTCGGACGTGGGTTGGAGCGCTAACGGCAGCCTGTGGGGTGGCGGCGGCTGGGGCGGGGCCGACGTCGGCGGCTACCAGAACACCGCGATCGGCCAGATCATCGTGCTCGCCTATCTCGACGCCTACACCAAGCTGGTCGGCGAAATGGGTGGCCTGCCGGACGACGCCTCGGCGGCGGCGCCCGAAGCGCACTGATCCATAAACAGCGCATTCGAGGGCGGGCTTGGAGCAAGGGCCCGCCCTCTTGCTTTTGCAGCCCGGGCGCGGGATGAGCGGCGGCGCATGCATACCGTGAACACGCTCGCCGCGCTCCGCGCCGCCCTTCCCGATCTGCGCGCCGCCGGGCAGCTCGCGCTGGT
>DASVLP010000007.1:0-12727 GCA_036384795.1 Sphingomonadaceae bacterium
CTCCTCGTCGACGGCCTGTCGGCCGAGCGCGAGCAGGGCATCACGATCGACGTCGCCTACCGCTTCTTCGCGACCGCGAAGCGCAAGTTCATCGTCGCCGACACGCCCGGCCACGAGCAGTACACGCGCAACATGGTCACCGGCGCGTCGACGGCCGAGCTCGCGGTCATCCTGATCGATGCGCGCAAGGGCGTGCTGACGCAGACGCGGCGGCACAGCTACCTCGTCTCGCTGCTCGGCCTCCGGCACGTCGTGCTCGCGATCAACAAGCTCGACATGGTCGGCTACGCGCGCGAGGTGTTCGACCTCATCGACCGCGACTACCGCGAGTTCGCCGAAAAGCTCGGCTTCGAGGCGATCGTCAGCATTCCGATGTCCGCGCTCAACGGCGACAACGTGACGGCACGCAGCGCAAACACGCCCTGGTACGCAGGCCCGAGCCTGATGGAGCATCTCGAATCGGTCGAGCCCGGCCGCCGGAACGCAAGCTCGCCGCTGCGCATGCCGGTGCAGTGGGTCAATCGGCCGAACCACGACTTCCGCGGCTTTTCCGGCCGCCTGCTCGGCGGCAGTGTAAGGCCCGGCGATGCGGTGCGCGTGCTGCCCTCGGGGAAGCAGTCGAAGGTCGCGCGCATCGTGACGCTCGATGGCGATCTCGCCCAGGCCGTCGACGGGCAGTCGGTGACGCTGACGCTCGCCGACGAAATCGACATCAGCCGTGGCGACGTCATCTGCGCCGCGAACGACCCGGCCGGCCTTGCCGACCAGTTCGAGGCGAGCATCGTGTGGATGCACGAGGACGCGATGCTGCCGGGCCGGCCGTATCTCGTGAAGCTCGGCGCGACGACGCTCGGTGCATCGCTCGGCCAGCCGAAATACGTCGTCGACGTCAATACGCTCGATCACCTCGCAGCGCGCACGCTGCACGTGAACGAAATCGGCGTCTGCAACCTGACGCTCGATCGCGCGGTCGCGTTCGATGCCTACGGCGACAACCGCGACATGGGCAGCTTCATCATCATCGACCGCTATTCGAACCAGACGGTCGGTGCGGGCCTGCTGCACTTCGCGCTGCGCCGCTCGCAGAACATCCACTGGCAGGCCACCGAAGTCGACAAGGACGCGCGCGCGCGGCAGAACGGGCATCGCCCGTGCGTGCTCTGGATGACGGGCCTCTCCGGCAGCGGCAAGTCGACGATCGCGAACGTCGTCGAGCGCGAGCTGCACGCCCTCGGCGTGCGTACGTACCTGCTCGACGGCGACAACGTGCGCCACGGGCTCAACAAGGACTTGGGCTTCACCGAGGCCGACCGGATCGAGAACATCCGCCGGGTGGGAGAAGTCGCGAAGCTGATGGCCGACGCCGGGCTGATCGTGATCACCGCGTTCATCAGCCCGTTCCGCGCCGAGCGCGAGATGGTCCGATCGATGCTGCCCGAAGGCGAGTTCGTCGAGGTGTTCATCGACACCCCGCTGTCGGTCGCCGAACAGCGCGACGTGAAAGGCCTCTACAAGAAGGCGCGCGCGGGCGAACTCAAGAACTTCACCGGGATCGACAGCCCCTACGAAGTGCCCGAGAGCCCGGAAATCCGCATCGACACTAACGCGATGAGCCCAGCGGAAGCCGCCGACTTCATCGTCGACCGGCTGCTGGGCGACTAGGATCGTGATCCTTTTCCGCGCGCACGAAGCTCATAGCCGTTCACTGTTCAAGGCGATCAGCTGGCGCGCGCTCGGCAGCATCGATACGTTCGTGCTCGGCTGGATTTTCACCGGCAAACCGGGGGTTGCCGGCGCGATCGCCTCGACCGAGATCATCACCAAGACGATCCTCTACTACCTTCACGAACGCGCGTGGAGCGGGATCCGGTGGGGTTTCAGGAACGGCCCTGCCGGGGAAGCCCCGAGCGTGGCCGAGATCATCGAGGAAGGGAGCCAATGACCGACGCCGAGCTCGCCGCGCGGCTGGCCGAGGCCGCCGGGCGCATCCTCCTGGAAGTGCGGGCCTCGGGCGAGTTCGAAGGCAAGGCGCTCGGCAAGGCGGGCGACGAGCTGTCGAACCGGTACCTGATCGACGCGCTCGCCGCCGAGCGGCCCCAGGATGCAGTGCTGTCCGAGGAAAGCCGCGACACGCTCGAGCGGCTCGACCGCAGCCGGGTGTGGATCGTCGATCCGGTGGACGGCACGCGCGAATATGGCGAAGCGCGCGCTGACTGGGCGGTTCACGTCGGCCTCGCGATCGATGGCGTCGCGGAAATCGGCGCGGTCGCTTTGCCGGGGCTCGATGGCGGAACGGTGTTCCGCTCCGACCGGCCTGCCCCGCTTGCGCCCCGCGACGGGCCGCCGCGCCTGCTGGTCAGCCGCACCCGGCCTGCCAGCGAAGCGCTCGCGGTCGCCGACCGGCTTGGCGGCGAGCTGGTCGCGATGGGCTCAGCCGGCGCGAAAGCGATGGCCGTCGTGCGCGGCGAGGCAGAGATCTACCTCCATTCGGGCGGGCAGTACGAATGGGACAGTTGCGCCCCGGTGGCAGTCGCGCGCGCGCACGGCCTGCATTGCTCGCGGATCGACGGCAGCGCGTTGCTCTACAACCGGCGCGACACCTACATGCCCGACCTGCTGATCTGCCGCCCCGAGTGGACCGCGCAAGTCATGGAAGCGCTCCGGGCAATCGCCTGAACTCGCAAAAAGGCCCGACAAATCCTCCCCTGCAAGGGGAGGGGGGACCGCCGCCGAAGGCGGTGGTGGAGAGGTGTCCTCCTCTCGATAGGGTGATACCCCTCCGTCAGGCGCTGACGCGCCTGCCACCTCCCCTTGCAGGGAAGGATCGGCGAAAGCGCCGCGTACAAATCTCATTGCGTAACGCCGGGTGGCGGGCGTAGCACGCCTTCCGAGGGGCTTATCGGCACCTGTGGGAGAGCGGCCTTGGCCAAGAACAACACGATCACTTTCTACGACCTTGCGCTGTCGACCGGCGCGACGATCAGCCCGTTCGTCTGGGCGACCAAGTACGCGCTGAAGCACAAGGGCTTCGACCTCGACGTGGTGCCCGGCGGGTTCACCAAGATCCCCGAGCGCACCGGCGGCAAGACCGAGCGCCTGCCCGCGATCGTCGACGATGGCAAATGGGTGCTCGATAGCTGGGGCATCGTCGAATACCTCGACGCCGAGTACCCGGCGCGTCCGACGTTGATCCCGCACGAGAGCGTCGCCGCGGTCACCCGCGCGCTCGACGCGTGGTTCTGGGGCGTGGCGACCGGCCCGTGGATGCGTTGCAACTGCGTGAACTACCGCGACCTCGCCAACCCCGAGGACCACGAATACATCACCTATTCGCGCGAGAAGATGCTCGGCAAGACGCTCGAGGAAATGCAGGAAGGCTGGGAAGACCGCCTGCCTACGATCTCCGCCGCGCTCGAACCGCTGCGGATCGCGCTGCGCGAGAGCAAGTGGCTCGGCGGCTCGTCGCCGAACTATGCCGACTACCGGATCATGGGCTCGATCCTGTTCACGGCTTCGGTGTGCAAGCACAGCCCGGTGCTGGCCGAGGACGATCCGCTGCGCGACTGGATCGAGCGCTGCCTCGACCTCTACGACGGGCTCGGCCGCCACCCGGGCCTGTTCCCGCTGTTCGGCCTCAAGCAGCGCGAAGGTGACCCGCCGTTGTTCATGCCGCAAGGCGCCGGCGGCATCCACAAGCGCAACACCGGGCCGGAATCGACCCGCGCGGAAACCCAGAAGATCACCGAAGGGATGAAGGCGGGCTAAAATGCCGCCGCGCGATTACCCCTCCACCATGCAGCTTCGCGTCATGGTCCCCCTCCCCATTCCTGCGGAACGGGGAGGACCCGCTTAGCTCGATCCTCACCCGTCGCGAAGCGATGGGGAGGTGCCAGCCGCGCCAGCGGCTGATGGAGGGGAACACTCTACCGCCCCCCTCCCGGCGTCGTCCCGAACTGCTTGCGATATGCCGCTATGAACGCGCTGGTGCTGGCGTAGCCGCAATCGAGCCCCGCCTCGGTCACCGATGCTCCGAGGCCCAGCCGGCTCGCGCCGTGCATCAGCCGCAGACGCTGGCGCCATTCGGTGAAGCGCAGGCCGGTCTCGGCGAGGAACAGGCGCTGGACGGTGCGGACGCTGGCGCCGGCGGAGCGCGCCAGCTCGGGCAGCTCGGCTTCGCAGGCGGGATCGTCACGCAGCCGGTCGGCGATCCGCACGGCGCGGGGATCCTGCGGCAGCGGCAGCCGCAACGCCAGCGGTTGCGCGCTGGCCGCCCCCACCAGCTCGACTGCGGCCGCGGCCAGCCGCATGCCCGACGCATCCGCCTCGTCGATCGGGCAGCGGTCGACCAGTTCGAGCACCAGCTCGCGCAGCAGCGGCGCCACTTCGAGCGCGCAGCATTCGCCCGGCAGCCCGGCAACCAGTTCGACGGGAAAATAGAGGGTCCGCATCGCGAAGTCGCCCAGCGCTTGGATTTCGTGCTCGACTTCGGCCGGCACCCACACCGCGCGCGCCGGCGGGACGATCCACAGCATGCCGTCCGCCTGCACCCGCATCACCCCGCTCGCTGCGTAGATCAGCTGCCCCCAATGATGGTGGTGCGGGCGGATGTGGAACCCGCCGTAGTAGGTCGCGGCCAGACAGCGGATCGCAGTCGCCACGCGGCGTCAGCGCATCTGGTCGAGGTAGTACTCGTTGCCGTCGGGATCGACGAACATCGCCATGTAGCCGCCCCACGGCATCTTGCCCGGCCCCATCGTGAACCTGACGCCCTTGGCGGCGAGCTCCGAATGGGCGGCGTCGACGTCGGCTACCGCAAAGCCGATGCCGGTGTTGCGGTTGCCGGTCCCGTGGACTTCCTCGGCGCCTTCGGCGAGCGAGAACATCATGTCGCCGACCTTGAACGAAGCGAAGTGCATCTCCGGCTCGCTGAACTGGAACTCAAAGCCCAGCGTGTCGCGGTAGAACGCCACCGCCGCGTCGAGCGACTTCACCCCGACGATCACGTAACCGATCCTGCAATCCATGATCCGATCCCTTCCGTGTTGCGCCAATAGAATAACCTGGGTGCTGACGGCGCGCTATCGTCAGAACGACAGATTTTGTCGCCCATACGCCAACCGGGCGCCCCTTGTTCCGGACATTCGCGCAGCGTAAACTTCCGCAATGACCGAGGCCGCAGAGACCGAGCTCACGCGTGAGGATCAGCAATGGTCGTCGGACGGCCTGGCGCGGCGCGAGGCGCTCGATCAGTGGCGCGCATGGGCGGCCAGCACGATCGCGCCGATCGAGGTCAACGTGTTCGACGCCGATTCCTTCGCCGCGCGCTGGGTGAGCCATGGAATCGGGCAGCTGCGTCTGCTGCACCTCCACGCTCCGGCGCAGCGGGTCACCCATACCGGTGCGCAAGGCAGCTCGGGCCGCGCGGCGCCGTCGATCCAGCTCGTCTACGCTCGGCACGGGGTGCTCAAGACGACGATGGAGGGGCGGCATTTCGCGGTCGAGCCGGGGCAATTCGTGCTGCTCGACAACACCCGGTTCTACCAGATGGAGATGGACACCCCGCACGAGGCGGCGGACCTGATGATGCCGCAAGGCTGGCTCGAGCGCTATCTGCCCGATCCCGGCGCGCTGCTCGCCCGGCCGTTCGATGCGCGTAAAGGCTGGGGCGCGCCGCTCGGCGGGCTGCTCGAGGCGATGCTCGACAACCTGGTCGAGGCCCCGCTGCCGCGCTCGCTGATCGCGGAACAAGTGGGCAGCGTGCTGACCCTCGCCACCGGATTCCCCGAAGCCGAGGCCGGGCGCCGGGCGAACTCCCGCCACCGCGGCCAGCTCGCGCGCGAGATCCTGCGGCGGATCGAGAGCCAGCATGCCGATCCCGACCTTTCGCCCGAGCGGGTCGCCAGCGAATGCGGCATCTCGAAGCGTTATCTGCAGACCCTGCTCGCCAGCAGCGGCACCAGCTTCATTCAGGAGCTCAACGCCACCCGGCTAGATCGCGCGAGCGAGCTGCTCAATGACCCGCGCGCGCGCGGCCTGGCGATAGCCGAAGTGGCGTTCCGCACGGGCTTCCTCGATCCGGGCTATTTCGCTCGCCTGTTTCGCAAGCGCTTCGGCATCACCCCGCGCGAATGGCGCGCAGGGCACGCGCCGCAGTCCTGAAAACCGGACAAACGCGACTGCGCTTTTGTCCGGTTTCTCATGCGCATGAATCCTTCCGCATCACGCTAACGAACGTTATTCTTGCCCCAGCCCTCCATCGCGAGACGCCGCAAAGGCGCCGCCGGGGCCCTAACGAGAGGATGTTCACCATGCCCGAAGCCAAGGGCTTCCCCCTCCCCAGCTCGCTCACGGTCGTGCCCGGCACCGAAGGCGCCCAGGCGGCCTATCCCTATTACACCCAGTTCGTGCCGGAGGATGACGGCAAGTTCTGGTTCTACAACTCGATGCACTTTCCCGAGCCGATGCATCACTTCGACATGATCACCGCCGAGGCGGCCTATGTCGCGTTGGGGGCGTTCAACACCCGCGTGCACGTATTGCCGACCGCGAAGGGGATCGACCACCGGGTGATCAACGGGCGGGTTTACATCGGCGGCATCGCGGTGACCGATCCCAAGGAGATCGAGGAGCGGATCGGCGAGTTCCAGCAGCGCGCGTTCTACTACTACGAACACTGGGAGAAGCTCTACGACCAATGGAAGGACAAGATGAAGGCGCTGATCGCGGATGCGCAGGCGCTGCCGAAGCCTTCGCTGCCCGATTACGAGCCGCTCGAGACGACCCACACCGGCAAGGGGGTCGCCAGCAACCATGCATTGCTCGAGATCTACCAGAAGCAGATCGAGGGGTACCACCGGATGTGGCACCACCATTTCGAATTCCTGCTGCTCGGCTACGGCGCGTACATGACCTTCTTCGATTTCTGCAAGAAGGCCTTCCCGGAGATTTCCGACCAGGCGATCAGCCGGATGGTGGCGGGGATGGAGGCCGAGATATTCCGCCCCGACGAGGAAGTGAAGCGCCTCGCCCGCCGCGCGGTGGAACTGGGCGTGGACCAGCACTTCACCGACAACATGGACATCGACGCCGTACTCGCCGAGCTCGACCGGGTCGGCAACGCCGGCAAGGAATGGCTCGGCGAATTGGAGACCAGCCGCAACCCGTGGTTCAATGTGTCGAGCGGCGACGGGTTCTATCACTATCACCGCAGCTGGAACGACGACCTGTCGCTGCCGTTCGCGGCGCTTCCCGGCTACATCGAGAAGATCAAGGCCGGGACAAACATCGAGCGGCCGACCGACCAGCTGGTGCAGGAGCGCGAGCAGCTCGTCGCCGATTACCGCGAACTGCTCGACACCGACGAGGACAAGGCGACCTACGATCAGCTGATCGGCCTCGCCCACCGCGTGTTCCCTTACGTCGAGGGCCACAAGTTCTACTGCGAGCACTGGTACACCAACCTGTTCTTCAACAAGATCAGGGAATTCGGCGCGCTGCTGGCCGAGCACGGATTCTGGGGGCCGGACGGCCGCGAGGAGGACATTTTCCACCTCACCCAGTACGAAGTCGAAAGCGCGATCATCGACCTGATGCTCGCCTGGGGCATCGGCGGGACCCCGCGCGGGCCCAAGCACTGGCCGGCCATCGTCGCCGAGCGCAAGGCCGCGATCGCCGAATGGGGCAAGCACTCGACCCCGCCGGCGCTCGGCAATGTCCCCGACGCGATCGACGATCCCGCAATCGTGATGCTGTGGGGCATCACCCGCGAGAACCTCGACACCTGGCTCAACGCCGATGCCGAGGCGGATTCGAATGAGCTGAAGGGCTTCGCGGCCTGCCACGGCGTAGTCGAAGGCCCGGCGCGGGTGGTGAAGTCGGTCGAGGAGATCGGCCGGCTGCAGCAGGGCGACATCCTGGTGTGCCAGGTGACCAATCCCACCTGGGCGCCGATCTTCCAGAAGATCAGCGCGGCGGTGTCCGACATCGGCGGATCGATGAGCCACATGGCGATCGTCGCGCGCGAGTACGGCCTGCCCGCGGTGGTCGGCACCGGCACCGCGACCCAGCGGATCAAGGACGGCCAGCGCATCCGCGTCGACGGCGGGCGCGGGACGGTGACGATCCTGGACGAAGAACGGGTGCTGGAAGACGCGTGATGGTGGAATTGCCAAAACGATCCTCCCCCATCGGGGGAGGGGGACCGCGCGCGAAGCGCGTGGTGGTGGGGGGCTGGGTCGCACCAAGCCTCGCCCCCTCCGTCAGCCCTGCGGGCTGCCACCTCCCCCGGCAGGGGAGGATCGGATGAGTTCGATCTCCTGGTTCTCCGAAGTCGGCATTCACGACCGCCCCACCGTGGGCGGCAAGGGCGGCAGCCTGGGCGAATTGACTGGCGCGGGAATTGCCGTGCCGCCGGGGTTCGTGGTGACGACGCATGCGTTCGAGCAGTTCCTGGAGGCGCTCGAAGCGCGCGAGCCGGTGCGCAGCAAGGTGGAAAATGTCGATCCGGCCGACCTCGGCGCGGTGACCGCGCTGTCAGAAGAGCTGCGCCGCCGGGTGGTCGAGGAAGCGATGCCGGCGGAAGTCGAGCAGGCGATCCTCGAAGCCCACGCGAAGCTCGGCGCGAACGCGGTGGCGGTGCGTTCTTCCGCCACCACCGAGGATGCCGAAGACGCAAGCTTCGCCGGCCTGCAGGACACGTTCCTGTGGGTGCTCGACGGCGCCGACACCGTGCGCCGCGTCCGCGAATGCTGGGGCAGCCTCTATTCGGTCGAGAGCATCACCTACCGGTGCAAGCACGCGTTTCCTGAGGACGGGGTGGCGATGGCGGTGGTGGTCCAGCAAATGGTCGACGCGCGCTGCGCCGGGGTGATGTTCACCCGCTCGCCCACCACCGGCGACAAGTCGGTGATCACGATCGAAGGCGCCTGGGGCCTCGGCAGCGCGGTGGTTTCGGGCGAAGTCACCCCCGATCGCTGGGTGATGGGCAAGATCACCGGGGAGATCAGCGTCCGCGACATTTCGCACAAGCACGCCAAGCAGGTGCCGGCGGATGGCGGTGGGATTGTCGAAGTCGAGCTTGAGGCCGCCGAAGCCGATGCGCCGTGCCTTACCGATGCGGAGCTCCAGGCCTTGCGCGAAGTCGGCCGTAGGATCGAGCGGCACTATGGCAAGCCGCAGGACATCGAATGGGCGCTCGACAAGAGCGGCAAGATCCTGCTGCTGCAGAGCCGTCCCGAAACCGTCTGGAGCGCAAAGGATACTGCACCGGTGACGAAACCCGAAGCCGACCCGTTGAAGCACGTGATGGGCATCTTTGCGGGAGGCCGCCGGTGAGCCTGACCGCGAAGGACGTCGAGGAGATCATGCAGCTCCTCGAGCAGTCGCGTTTCGACCGCTTGAGCCTCGAGCTCGACGGAATGAAGCTCGAGCTGGCGCGCGACGGCGCGAAGCCGAAAGCTGCCCGCGCGGCCCCTGCTCCGGCCGCGCCGAGTCCCAGAGCCGCACCTACCGCACCCGCGAAAAAGCAGCGCCAGTCGAGCGAGCAAGGCCTGGTCGAGGTCAAGTCGCCGCTGCTCGGCGTGTTCTATCGCGCGCCCAAGCCGGGCGAGCCGCCGTTCGTCGAGGTCGGGAGCAAAGTCAGCGCGGATACCGTGATCGGCATTGTCGAGGTGATGAAGTTGATGAACTCGGCACGCGCCGGGGTGGCCGGCGAAGTGGTCGAAATCCTCGGCGAAAACGGCGAGTTGGTCGAGCACGGCGAAGTGCTGATGCTCGTACGGCCGGAGTGAAAATGTGCTGCGCTCAATCCTCCCCTGGAAGGGGAGGGGGACCGCCCGCGAAGCGGGTGGTGGCGAGGTGTCTCCCTCTCGATAGCGCGATACCCCTCCGTCAGCGCCTGCGGCGCTGCCACCTCCCCTTGCAGGGGAGGATCGGGTGACCATCAATCGCATCTTCATCGCCAACCGCGGCGAGATCGCGGTGCGCGTGATTCGCACCTGCCAGAAGCTCGGGATCGAAACCGTGCTCGGCGTGTCGGAGGCGGACCGCGGCTCGCTCGGCGCGCAGCTCGCCGACCGGGCGCTGTGCCTCGGCCCCCCCGCGCCCGCGTCAAGCTATCTCAGCATTCCCACGGTCGTCCAGGCCGCGCTCGGTAGCGGCTGCGACGCGATCCACCCGGGCTACGGGTTCCTCTCCGAGCGCGCCGAGTTCGCGCGGCTGTGCGAAGAGGAAGGGATAATCTTCATCGGACCGACCGCGGCGCAGATCGAAGCGGTGGGCGACAAATTGCGCGCCCGCAGCGAAGCGATCGCGGCCGCGGTTCCGGTGGTTCCCGGTGGCCCGGTCGAAACGCTGGAGGCCGCGCAGGCCCTCGCAGCCGAGATCGGCGCGCCCCTGCTGGTGAAGGCGGTCGGCGGCGGCGGCGGGCGCGGCATGAAGCTGGTCGAGAACTTGCCCGACCTCGCCGCGACGATGGACATGGCAAGCGCCGAGGCGGGCGCCGCGTTCGGCGATCCGCGGGTCTATCTCGAGCGCTACGTCGCCCAAGGGCGCCATATCGAAGTGCAGGTTCTCGGCGACGGCGAAGGGCGCGTCGTGCATCTAGGCGAACGCGATTGCTCGGTCCAGCGGCGCTACCAGAAGCTGATCGAGGAAACCCCAGCCCCGCACCTGCCACCGGCGACGCGCGACAAGCTGCTCGCCGCCGCGGTGCGCTTCGCCGAGCGGCTGAACTACCGCGGCGCGGGCACGGTCGAGTTCCTCTACGACGTCGCGCGCGACGAGTTCTACTTCCTCGAAATGAACGCGCGCATCCAGGTCGAGCATCCAGTAACCGAAGAAGTCACCGGCGTCGACCTGATCGCCGAGCAGATCGCGGTCGCGGAAGGAGACGGCTTGCGGTTCGGCCAGGACGGCATCACCCTGAACGGTGCGGCTATCGAATGCCGGATCAACGCCGAAGACCCCGAGCGCGAGTTCATGCCGTCACCCGGCATCGTCGCCGACGTCGAGTGGCCACATGGCGAAGGCATCCGCGTCGACACCCACATCACGGAAGGCGCGGCGATCCCCCCCTTCTACGATTCTATGATCGCCAAGGTAATCGCCCACGGGCCCGACCGCGCGAGCGCGATCGAGCGGCTGCGCGATGCGCTTGCCCGCACCCGGATCGAGGGCATCGCCACCAACCTGAAGTTCCAGCAGCGCATCCTCGCCGATCCCGAATTTGCGGCCGGCGGGGTGGATACCGGGTTTCTCGGCCGCATGCTCGAACGCGAAAAGGAAACCGCCTGATGGCCAAAGTCGAGCTCGTCGAAACCAGCCTGCGCGACGGCAACCAGTGCCTGTGGGGCGCGCTCGGCGTCGATACCGCACGCACATTGACGATCGCCCCGGCGATGGAGCGCGCCGGGTTCAAGGCGATCGACTTCACCACCAGCACGCACATGGGCGTCGCGGTGCGCTACAAGCAGGAAGACCCGTGGGAACGCATTCGCGGGATGGCGGAGATCTGCAAGGACACCCCGCTGCAGTTCCTCTCGACCGGGTTCCGCTTCATCGCGTGGGAGACCGCGAGCCCCGAGTTCATGGAGCTGGCGTTCAGGACACTCGCGACCAACGGCATCCGCCGCTTCGCCCTGGCCGATCCGAACAACGATGCCGCCTCGAACGTCGAGGTCGCCAAGCTCGTCAAGCGCGCGGGCGGCGAGCAGGTGGTGGGCGCGCTGGTCTATTCGATCAGCCCGATCCACGACGACGCGCATTATGCCGAGGCCGCGCGCACGCTCGCGGCGAGCCCGGATATCGACACGCTCTACATCAAGGACCCGGGCGGACTGCTGACCAGCAAGCGCGCCCAGACGCTGATTCCGGCGATCATGGCCGAGATCGGCGACAAGCAGCTGGAGCTTCACGCGCACTGCACGATCGGCCTGGCCGAGCGCGCCTATCTCGAAGGCGTCGAGCTCGGCGCCAGCGCAATCCAGTGCGCCAGCGGCGGCGCGGCCGACGGCACCTCCAACCCGCGGATGCAGCGGCTGATCGCGAACTTGCGCGAGATGGGCCACGAGGTGGTGATCGACGACGAGGCGGTGGCCGAGATCGACCGCTATTTCACCGACCTCGCCGAAGCCGAAGGATATCCGGTCGGGCACCCGATGGCGTTCGACGCCGCCTATTTCCATCACCAGTTGCCCGGCGGGATGGTCGGGACGATGCGTCGGCACCTCGCCGATCACGGCGTGCCCGAACTCGAAGGCAAAGTGATCGAGGAAATGGGCCGCGTGCGCGAGGAGCTCGGCTGGCCGATCGTGATGACCCCGTTCGCGCAGATGCTGCAGACCCAAGCGGTGATGAACGTGACCGCCAGCGAGCGCTATGGCGTGATCCCCGACGAGATCATCCGCTACGCGCTGGGCAAGTTCGGCCGGCCCAACGTGCCGATCGCGCCCGAGGTGATGGACAAGATCATGGCCAATCCGCGCACCAGGGAGCTGCAGGCCGAGCCGGGCATGGCCGACCTCAAGACCTTGCGCCAGCGGATCGGCGCGAACCTCTCCGACGAGGAGTTCCTGCTGCGCGCGACGATGCCGGCGAACCTGGTCGATGCGATGCAGGCGAAAGGCCCTGCGCCGCGCGAGTACGATCCCAAGACGCGGCCGGTGATGGAACTGCTGCGCGGCTTGCTCGCGCGCACCGACGTCAGCCACGTGGCGGTCGAAAAGGAGGG
>DASVLP010000008.1:0-1697 GCA_036384795.1 Sphingomonadaceae bacterium
CGGCGTTCGCCGCCAGCTGTCGAAGGAGCTGGGCTTCGTCGTGCCGCAAGTGCGCGTGCGCGATGACATCAACCTGCCGCCGTACAGCTACCGCGTGCTCGTCGGCGGGGTGACGATGGGCGAGGATTCGGTCTCGCCCGACGAGATGCTGGCGCTCGATACCGGCCAGGCGGTTGGCAGTTTGAAGGGCAAGAAGGCCAAGGACCCGACGTTCGGGCTCGACGCGGTGTGGATTCGCCCCGCCGACAGCGACGCGGCGACCGGCCAGGGCTATCTGGTGGTCGATCCCGGCACGGTGATCGCGACGCATCTGAATCATGCGCTGGGCCAGCACGCGCCCGACCTGCTGGGGCCGGACGAGGTGCAGAAGCTGCTCGACGGGCTGAAGGATCGCGCCGGCCAGCTGGTCGCCGCGCTGTCGCCCAACCCGCTGCCGCTGACCACGCTGACGCAGGTGCTGCGCAGCCTGCTTGCCGAGGGCGTGCCGCTGAAGGAATTCCGCCGGATCGCCCAGGCCATCGCCGTCGCCGCGCAAAAGACGCTCGACGCCGACGAGATCGTCGAGCTGATCCGGCCGGAACTCGGCCCGCTGATCATCCAGAAACTGTGCGGCGTGCGCGAGCCGTTGCGCGTAATGACGCTCGAAGGCGGCCTCGAAGGGCTGCTCGGCCAGGCGGTGCGCGGCGATCCGTCGAGGCGCAACACGATCGAGCCCGATCTCGGTCGCCGCATCGTCGATGCGCTGCAGCGCGCCGCCCAGCCACTGATCGCCGACGCCAAGCCGTTCGCGCTGGTCGTGCAGCCGGCGATCCGGGTGGCGATCCGCAAGCTCGTCAAGACCGTCCTTCCCGACACCCCCGTCATGAGCTTCTTCGAAGTGCCCGAGGACAAGGCCGTCGAAGTCGTCGCCGTGATCGGCGCACCCGAGGCACTTGCGGCATGAACGCGCTTCCGAACTTCGAGGCGAGCTTCGCCAACCGCACGCCCGCGACGCTCGGCGAGGCGCCGCTGGTCTATGGCCGCGACGGGCATACGCCCGGCGAGGTGGAGGCGCTGGCGCGCAAGCATCTGCCGCTGGTCCGCCGCGTCGCCTGGCATGTCCACGGCAGCATGTCGTCCGCGGTCGAGGTGGAGGATCTGATCCAGATCGGCCTCGTCGCGCTGGTCGAGGCGGTGTCGAGCTTCGAGGATCGCGGGCAAGTGACCTTCGAGCAGTATCTGCTCACGCGCGTTCGCGGATCGATGATCGACGAGCTGCGCCGGCAAGCGACGCTCACGCGCGGCGCGATGCGGCGGCGCAAGGCGTATAACGAAGCGGTCGCGGCGCTGACCAGCGCATCGGGCCGCGCGCCGAGCGAAACCGCCATCGCCGAGCGGCTCGATGTTTCGGTCGAAAAACTCCGCACCGAATACGCCACGGCCGAACCCCTCCGTTTCGAACCCATCGACGAGGTGTACGCCGACGATCAGCCGTGGTTCGCGAGCGAGGACGCCAACGCATTCGAACAACTCGCCGAATCGGACCTGCGCGACGCGCTGGTTTCGGCGATCGCCGCGCTGCCCGAGCGTGAGGCGCAGGTGATCAGCCTTTACTATGTCGAGGAACTGAACCTCGAGGAGATCGGCCAGGTGCTCGGCGTGGGCGCGGCGCGCATCTGCCAGATCAAGGCATCGGCGCACGCCCGGCTGAAAAAGGC
>DASVLP010000009.1:0-23353 GCA_036384795.1 Sphingomonadaceae bacterium
GGGACCTGGTTCGGGCCGAGCTTGAGCAGGGTCGCCGGGCGCCAGATCCCCCCGTTGACCAGCGCGGCATAGGCGTTGGCGAGATGCAGCGGGGTGACGGCGATCCCGTGGCCGAACCCGATCGTCATCGTCCTGAGGCGCGGCCAATCGCCGTTGTGCCAGATCGGAAAGCCGCGCGCGGGCAGCTCGATCGGCGGCCGCTGGTTCATGCCCAGTGCGATCAGCGTGCGCTGGAAGGCCTTTCCACCCAGTTCGTCGGCGACTTGCGCGGCGACGATGTTCGACGAATGGATCAGCATCTCGGGCACGTTGAGCGACGGTCCGAGGTTCTCGTCGTCATGGATCGTGAACCCGTCGATGTGCAGGTTCGCGGCCGGATAGCGGCGGGAGAGGTCGGTCACCGTGCCGTTGTCGATCGCGGCGGCGACGGTCAGCGGCTTGAACGTCGAACCGAGCTCGTAGACCTGGTTGGTCACCCGGTTGAACATGTCCTTCTGGCCTTGGGCGTCGATCTGGTTGGGATCGAATTCGGGCAGCGACGCGAGCGCCATGACTTCGCCGGTGTCGACGTCGAGCACGATCCCGGCCGCGCCCTTGGCATCGACCAGCAGCATCCCGCGCCGCAGTTCGTCTTCGAGCGCGCCCTGGACCCGGCTGTCGATCGACAGCACCGACGGCTGCCCGCGCCGCGCCGGATCGAGCAACTGCTTGTCGAGCGCGGCTTCCATGCCGACCCGCCCGTGGCCGTCGGAGCCGATGAACCCCAGCACGTGCGCCGCCATCGAGCCTTGCGGGTATTGCCGGTCGGTTTCCTGCGGCATCTCGAGCGCCAGCTCGCCGATCGCGTGGACCCGGTTGGCTTCCTCGGGCAGCACCCGGCGGCGCAAGTAGCCGGCCTTGCCGCTCGCCAGCCGCGCGGTGAGCCACTTGACGTCCATGTCCGGGAAGATCGCGACCAGCTCGCGCGCGACTTCCGCGGGCGGCTTGACCAGCGGCGCCCCGCCGTCGCCCAGCGCCTTGGGATCGTACCACAGCGCGTAAGCGGGAAACGCGCGCGCCAGCGGCACGCCGTTGCGGTCGACGATCTCGCCGCGCGGCGGCAGCAGCGCCTCGGCCATCGTCGCCTGCTGCGGCGCGGACTGCACCAGGCCGAGCCAACAGATCCGCAGCAGCGCGAGCAATGCCACCGCGGCGAACGCCAGCACCACCCACAAGACTCTGAAACGCGCGGTGAACAGCGAGCGCTGGCGAACGTTGACGAGTTCCACCCGGCCGGTCGAGATCGCGGTGCTGAACGTCAGCGCGTTCATTCGCCGCGCTCCGGCAGCGTCTCGATCGCGACTTTCTCGGTGCGGCGGGCGAGCCGGGCCGAGAGGAAATCGCCGGAGCGGAGCCTGGGCGCCTCCCCCTTGGGGATCTCCGCGGCGACCGCACGCGTGGCGACGAGCGCGGCGAACGAGCCCTGCTGCCTTTCGGGTGCCGGCGCGCTCGCAACGGTGATCGGCGCGGGCGCGCCCTTCTGCGGCGGGGCGCCGAACTGGGCGAGCTGCCGCTCGCCTTCGAGGAACTGATCCGCGCCCGGCGCCTTGTAGCCGAACTCGACGTCGTTCCAGGCCGCGAGCTGCTGCTGGTTCGAGCGGGTCTCGAACTCGGTTTCGAGCAGCATCTTCTGCTCCTGCAGCGCGACGATCTTGCGCTCGGCCAGGCGCACTTCGCTCTTCACCGCGTTCACCCTGAGGTGCAGCGCGAGATAGAGCGCGGTGCACGCGATCAGCACCATTGCCCAGCCGATCTTCCTCATCCGGCTCGCGTGCATCAGGCGGCCTCCCCGCTGCGATTGAGAGCCGGGGCGGCGGTGCGGACCGCCGCGCGCAAGGTGGCCGAGCGGGCGCGCGGGTTGCGCGCGATCTCGGCCGCCGAGGGATGGACCGGCTTGCCTACGTGCGCGAACGTCGCCTGGGCGCCATCGTTGGCGGCGGGCAAGTGCCGCGAGCCGCGGGCACTCGCACCCGAGGCGTCGCGCAGGAAGCGCTTGACGATCCGGTCCTCGAGGCTGTGGAAGCTCACCACCGCCAGCCGCCCGCCTTCGCGCAGCAGCCGCTCGGCCGCGGCCAGCCCCGCGCGAAGCTCGTCGAGTTCGGCGTTCACGTGGATGCGGATCGCCTGGAAGCTGCGGGTTGCCGGGTCCTTCGGCGCGCCGGGATGGTGCCCGAGCGCCTTCCTCACCACTCGGGCGAGATCGCCGGTGGTCGCGAGCGGCCGCGCGGCGACGATCGCGCGCGCGACGCGGCGCGACTGGCGTTCCTCGCCGTAGAGATAGAGCACGTCGGCGATCTCTTCCTCGCGCGCACCGTTCACGAAGTCCGCGGCCGAAGGGCCCTCTCGGCTCATGCGCATGTCGAGAGGGCCCTCGGCGGAGAACGCGAACCCGCGCTCCGCCTGGTCGAGCTGCATCGAGGAGACGCCGACATCCATCACCACCCCGTCGACCGCGGCGACGCCCGCCTCGGTGAGGGCGGCGACCATTTCGGAGAAGCGGCGCGGATGGAGCACCAGCCGGGGAGGCTCGGCGTTGGTTTCGGGCCACGCGCTGCCGGCCGCGATCGCGTCGGGATCGCGGTCGAACGCGTGGACCGTCGCCCCGGCGGCAAGCAGCCGGTGGGTGTAGCCCCCGGCGCCGAACGTCGCATCGACGATCACGTCGCCCGGGCGGGGCGCGAGCGCCGCGAGCGCCTCGTCGAGCAGGACGGGGAGGTGCGGCGCGCTCATTGGGGCTCGCCCCCGGGCCGATCCGCGCCCGGGGGCTCTCCCGCAAGGGCCCGGCAGGCGGCTTGCGCGCCTTCCCAGCCCTCGCCCATCCGGTAGAGCTCTTCTGGGTTCCACAACGTGAAGAAGCTGCCGGCGCCGTGGAAATAGACCCCTCCGGTCAGCCGGCCGAGCCCGGCGAGATGATCCGGCATCACGAAGCGGCCGCTCGCATCGAACGGGATCTCGGCGAAGCCGAACAGCTGCAGCCGGCGCAAGTCCGCATCGAAATCGCGGCCCATGCGCAGCGCGCGCTCTTCCTCGCGCTCGATCTGCGCTTCGAGCTCGGCCTTGCGCGACAGGCCGAAGCCGGTGAGGCAGTTCCAGCGTTCGTGCTTGGCGAGGCACAGGATCTTGCCGTCGCTCGATTCCGTCACCGCCTTGCGGAACGCGGGGGGCAGCACGAACCGGCTCTTCTCGCCTTTGTGCGAGAAGCCCTGGCCGCTGAAGATGACCTGCCCTTCCCCTTGCACGTGCCCCATTCGCCCGCGGGCGCCTTTCCCCAGATCGGTGGACAGACTCCTCCTGCCGCGGACCGCGCACTCGCGGCCCGTTCATCCCGGGTGAGGGATGCAACGAGAACAACCTGTCCGATGGAGGAGCTTTCTAACCCCAGCCAAGCGGGGATGAAAGGGAAAATCGCGGGAAATTCGGGGAATAAGTGGTAAATAATTGTTTTACGGCAGTTCTTTGAAACACGGAGGTGATACCGCGCGAATCCGTTCCATGAATGTTCCGCATGTTTTCAAGCATTTGGCGGCGAATCCGCAACGGATCTGGAGGCGATTCCCGCACTTTCCCCGACGGTCCCGACGCCCGTTGCGACGCGGCCGCAGCTAAGCCGAAAACCCCCGTGCCGCGCGTCAGCGCGTACCCGTGCCCGAACGGTTCGCGGCGGCTGAATCAGGCTCGCCCGTGTCGGCCGGCAGCTGCGGCACGACTCCTGCATCGACCAGCGGATCCTTGTTCGGCGTCGCGGTATCGTCGGTGGCGCTCGCCGTGGTCGCCGGCACCGCCGCCTGCTCGGTCTCGTTGGCGCGGTTGATGACGATGCTGGCGAGGCTCACCAGCAGGAGGATCGCGGCGAGGCCCGAAAGCCCTACCTGCAGCCGCTGGATGGCCTCGGCGCGGATGCGCTTCTGCGCCGCGCTGGGCGCCTCGATTTCGTCATTGGGTTCGGTAAGCGGCTCGGTCGCCATCGGCGATGTGTAATACGCTGCGCCCGTCAGGCCAAGCTCAAGCTCACTTGAGCCAGTCGAACACCGGAAGGCCTTTGGCCTCGAGCCATTCCGGATTGTACAGCGTCGAGAGATAGCGGAAGCCGGTGTCCGCAAGGATCGTCGCGACCCGGGCGCCCTTCCCCAGCTCCTTGCCCAGCGCGACCGCGCCGGCGACGTTGATCCCGCTCGACAGCCCGAGGCACAGCCCCTCTTCCTTCAGCAGCCGCGCGACCCATTCGAGGCCCTCGCCGTCGGAAATGCGGAACTGGGTGTCGACCGGTGCGCCCTCGAGGTTGGCGGTGATCCGACCCTGGCCGATGCCTTCGGCGATCGAATTGCCTTCCGCCTTCAGCTCGCCGCAGGCGTAGTAGTTGTAGAGCGCCGCGCCATACGGATCGGTCAGCGCGATCGTGATCCGGTCGTCGAATGCCTTGAGCCCCAGGCCGACCCCGGCGAAGGTGCCCCCGGTGCCGACCGCGCAGGTGAACCCGTCGACGCGGTGCTCGAGCTGCTCCCAGATCTCCGGCGCGGTGCCTTCGATATGCGCCTTGCGGTTGGCGACGTTGTCGAACTGGTTTGCCCACACCGCGCCCGCGGTCTCCTCGGCGAGGCGGCGGCTGGTGTGCACGAAGTGGTTGGGATCGGAAAACTTGGTCGGCGGGACCAGCACGAGCTGCGCGCCGAGCGCCCGCAGCGTCGCCATTTTCTCCTTCGACTGGTTGTCGGGCATCACGATGATCGTGTTGTAGCCCAGCGCGTTGGCGACAAGCGCTATGCCGATCCCGGTGTTCCCGGCGGTGCCTTCGACGATCGTGCCGCCGGGCTTGAGCTCGCCGCGGGCCTCGGCGTCGCGGATGATGTAGAGCGCCGCGCGGTCCTTCACCGAAGCGCCGGGATTCTCGAACTCGCACTTGCCCCAGATCTCGCACCCGGCGGCCTCGCTGGGGCCCTTGAGCAGCACGAGGGGGGTGTTGCCGATGAGGTCGAGAGTGTCGTTGAGCACGGCTCCGGTCATGCCGGTGCAGTTAGGATGCCCGCGCGGAACGGGCAACACATTCCTAGCTTGGCGGGGGAAAGGTGAGGTGGGCCTCGACCGCTCTCTTCCCTTCAGGGGAGAGATACGAGGCTTGCCAGCTTGCTGGCTAGCCGCAGTCGAGAGGGGCCGAGAGGCGGCGCAAGGCCCCCTCTCCCAACCCTCTCCCCTGAAGGGGAGAGGGCTTTATCGCCTCAATCCTCCGCCGCGATCCTCACCCGCAGCCCGTCGAGCGCGTCGGTGAACGGGATCTGGCACGACAATCGCGAGTTCGCGTCCCGGTCGCTCGAGCTGTCGAGCAGATCGTCCTCGTCCTCGGTCATCTTCGGCAGCTTGTCGAGGAACTCCGGATCGACATGCACGTGGCAGGTGGCGCAGCTGCAGCAGCCGCCGCACAGCGCGAGCAATTCGTCGAAGCCGTTGTCGCGGATCGCCTCCATCACCGTCAGGCCTTGGCCGACCTCGACTTCGCTTTGTTCGCCTGCGCGATTGGTGACGACGAGCTTGGGCATGCGTATCTTTCCCCGGGACTTGGGCCTACCGGCACTTCGCGCGGGCTGCTACGGGCTCGGGCACGATTTGGCAAGGCAGGCACGATGGGCGGCATCAACGAGGCGCAGTTGCGCGAAAGCATCGACGCGGTGGCGGCCGCCGAGCCGGGGGTCGCCCGCGCGCTGAGGCTCGCGGGCTACCCGCCGCCGCGCGTGCGCCCTGCCGGATACCAGACGCTGCTGCGCACGATCGTGGGCCAGCAGGTGAGCGTCGCCGCGGCCAACTCGATGTGGCGCAAGCTCGAGGAGCTGGTCGGCGAGGACGTGCCGGTCGACAAGATCCTCGCGACCGATTTCGACGCGCTGCGCGCTTGCGGCCTGTCGCGCCAGAAGCAGGGCTACATCCGCTCGCTGTGCGAGCTGGTCGCGAGCGGCGAGCTCGATTTCGACGCCCTGCCCCAGGACGACGAGGAAGCGATCGCCGAATTGACCCGGATCAAGGGCATCGGCCGCTGGTCGGCCGAAATCTACCTGCTGTTCGCCGAAGGGCGCCCCGACATCTGGCCCGCCGGCGATTTGGCGGTGCAGGCGGGAATCGGCAAGATCATGGGGCTCGAGGAACGGCCGAGCGAGAAAGCGGCGCGCGCGCTCGCCGAAAGCTGGAGCCCGCATCGCGGCGCGGTCGCGATCTTCACCTGGCACGTCTACAACAACGCGGCATTGTAGGGGGAACGATGGACGGGCAAAGCGCGATCTTCATCACCGGCGGCGGCTCGGGCATCGGCCGGGCGATCGCGCAGCGGTTCGCGAAAGCGGGCTGGCTGGTCGGGCTCGGCGACATCGACGAGGCGGGCATGGCCGAAACCGCCGGGCTGCTTCCCGCCGGCGCGTTCCGGCACCGGATCGACGTGCGCGACCGCGACGCGTGGGACGCAGCGCTCGCGGCGTTCGCACAAGCGGCCGGCGGGCGGATCGACGTCCTCACCAACAACGCCGGGGTGCCGCTCGGCGGGCCTCTAGCCGAGCTCAACCAAGCGGAGATCGACCGCACGCTCGACGTGAACTTGCGCGGCGCGATCTACGGCGCGCAGGCCGCCTATCCCTGGCTCAAGGCGAGCGCGCCGGGCTCGTGCCTGCTCAACACCGCGAGCGCGGCCGCGCTCTACGGGATGGCCGGCCAAAGCATCTACGGCGCGACCAAGGCGGGCCTGCGTTCGTTGACGGAGACACTCGACGCCGAATGGGCCGCGGACGGGATCAAGGTTCGCTCGCTGATGCCGAGCTTCATCGACACCCCGCTGCTGCGGCACCCGCCCAACGCCAGCCGCAACGTGCCGATCCGCCAGCGGGTCGCGGCGGCGGGCTTGGAATTCACCCCGGTCGAAATCGTCGCGCAAGCCGCGTGGGACGCCGTGCACGGATCCAACGTCCACTACGTCGTCGGCAAGAGCGCCCGCAAGCTGCGCTTCGCCGCAAAATGGCTTCCGGGGCGCCTGCGCACGCGCGCCCGGTTGCTCTCGGAAGCGGCGGAAGAAGGCTAGAGCCGCAGCCCGGCGGTCTCGGGCAGGCCCGCCATCAGGTTGAGGCTCTGCACCGCTGCCCCGCTCGCGCCTTTGCCCAAATTGTCGAGCAAGGCCACCAGCCGCGCCTGCGTGCCGTCCGGGTTGGCGAAGACGTAAAGCTCCATCCGGTCGTCGCCGGTGTTGGTCTCGCGCAGCAGCAGTTCGCCGCCGCTCGCCTCGCCCATCCGCACCACCGGCCCGTCGCCGTAGAACGCCGCGAGCTCGGCGCGCAGGCGTTCCGGAGAGGCCGCGCCGGGCATCGCGGAGAGCGGCAACTGCACCTCGACCGCCATTCCGCGATAGGCATGGATCACCGCCGGGCTGAACAGCGGCCGCTGGGTGAGCCCCGAATGCAACTGCATCTCGGGCACGTGCTTGTGCCCGAACTCCAGCGCATAGCCGCGCCAGGCGATATCCGGATCGGCGGCGAAGCGCTCGATCAGGCCCTTGCCGCCGCCCGAAAAGCCGGAGACCGCATTGCAGCCGTAAGGCCAATCGGCCGGCAGCAACCCGGCCCGCACCAGCGGCGCCATCAGCGCGATGAACCCGGTCGAATAGCATCCCGGATTCGAAACCCGTGCCGCGTTCGCGACCGCCTCGCGGCCGACCACTTCGGGAAAGCCGAAGGTCCATCCAGGGGTGACGCGGTGGGCGGTCGAGGCGTCGATCACCCGCACGTGGTTGCTGTCGATCATGCTCACCGCTTCGCGCGCGGCATCGTCCGGCAGGCACAGGATCACGAATTCGGCTTCGTTCAGCGCTTCGCGCCGCGCCGCGGGATCCTTGCGCCGCGCGTCGTCGAGCGTCAGCAGCGCGAACTCGCTGCGCCCGGCCAGCCGCGCGCCGATCTCGATTCCCGTGGTGCCCGCGCCTCCATCGATGAATACCGTGCGGGTCATAGGATCGCGTCTTCCAGTTCCGTTATCCGGACATAGCCGACCGGGCCGTCGGGCCCCAGGCACCCCCACGCCCAGCCCCGCTCGACGTCGAGCAGCTCGAACGGCTGCAATGGCGAGAGGTCGCGGACGATCTCGGTTTCCTCGCCCGGGCCCGCGCGCAAGTTCGCGCCGCAGTCGCCGATCACTTTGGGCTGCGGCACGACGTAATGCGGCACGAAATAGCGCCCGGCAAGGCCGATGTGCGCGAGCTCGCCGCGCAGCGGCACGCACCGCGGGTCGGGCTTGGCCGCCGGCGCCGCGAGCGCGAAAGGCCCGAGCCAGGCGGGCGCGCCATCGATGTTCGCGGTGTCGTCGCTCACTTCATTCCAGCCGAAAACGTTCATGCCGATTGGCACCTTGCCCCTTGGGGGAAGCGGGCGCTTAGACCGCAATGTCCCTCCAGGGCAAGTTTACCGGCGATACCTTGCCTAGCCGTAGCGCGCCTGCAGCATTCGCCACGCCGCGCGCAGGCCCAGCGCGTCGCCTCCCTTCGGCCGCCCGGGCTTGCTCGCCGGGCGCCATGCGTACGTATCGAAATGGGCCCAGTCGATGCCCTCGCCGACGAAGCGATCGAGAAACAGCGCCGCGACGGTCGATCCTGCGAAGCCGTTGCCGCCGGCGTTGTTGAGGTCGGCGATGTCGGACTTGAGGTATTCGCCGTAGCCGGCGTGGAGCGGCAGTTGCCACGCCTCGTCGTCCACGTCCCCTCCTGCCGAGAGCAGCGCCTGCGCGGTTGCGTCGCGCCGCGCGAACAGCGCGGGAAGGTCCGGCCCGAGCGCGACCCGCGCCGCGCCGGTGAGGGTCGCGAAATCAATCACCAGATCGGGATCGCTCTCGCTCGCGAGCGCCAGCGCGTCGCCCAGGATCAGGCGCCCTTCGGCATCGGTGTTGCCGATCTCGACGCTGAGGCCCTTGCGGCTCTTGAGCACGTCGCCGGGCCGGAAGGCATTGCCGGAGATCGCGTTTTCGACCGCCGGGATCAGCAGTTGCAACCGCACGTTCAGCCCCGCCCCCATCACCAGTCCGGCGAGCGCCAGCGCGTGGGCCGCGCCGCCCATGTCCTTCTTCATCAGCTCCATGCCCTTGGGCGGCTTGATGTCGAGCCCGCCGGTGTCGAAGCTCACCCCCTTGCCGACCAGCGCCAGGCGCGGCGCTGCCTCGCTGCCCCAGGCAAGCTCGATCATCCGCGGCGCGTGGTGGCGGCTCGCGGCGCGGCCGACCGCGGCGACCATCGGGAATTCGCTCTCCAGCCGGTCGCCCTTGGTGACCGCGACTTTGGCCGAATGGGCCTTCGCCAGCGCCTCCACTTCGGCTTCGAGCTGGGCCGGGCCCATGTCCTCGGCGGGCGTATTGACGAGGTCGCGCACCATGAACGTCGCGCGCGCCTCGGCGAGCGCAGGGTCGATCGCCTTGGCATCCTTGGTCAGCAGCACCCGGTCGCCGTCCTCGTCGGCGTCCTTACGATAGCGGGTGAAGCGGTATTGCGCGGTCTGCCAGCCGAGCAGCGCCTTGCCGGGCTCACCGCCTGCCAGCCGGTAGGTTCCGGCGGGAAGCTGCTCGGCGAGCTTGGCCATGCACCAGCTCGACAGCGCGTTCGTGTCGGCGACTCCGCCGGCCGCGAACCACCGGTCGCCATCAGGCAAAATCGCGGTCTCGTAGCCGCCGCCCTTGAACTTCTGCGCCTCGGCCGCCGCACGCTGGGCCGGATTCAAGCCCTTGAGCCAGCTCCCGAACCCGTGCTTGTCGACGAGCTGGATTTCGGTGGCATGCTGCCCCCGGTCGGGCTGGATCAGTGCATCTTTGTCGGCCATAATCCCCGCCCCTTAGCCGCAGAGACGCTGGCTACGCGAGAGGATTCGGCCATGCGACATCTCCCGGTTCTGGCGGCGCTCACGCTGCTCGCGGCCTGCTCCTCGCCCAAGCACCAGGCGCAGCAGACGAGCGCCGCGCAAGCCGCGCCCTCGCCCCTCGCGCCGCCCAGCGCGCCATCCTCTGCGCCGGCGATCGAGGGCCGCAAGGTCGGGGTGACCAACGCGCTCATAGATTTCGACTATTCCTATCCGGTCCAGGCCGCCGCGATCCCCAAGCTCAAAGCCTGGCTCGACGCCGACATCGCCAAGCAGAAGCAGGACCTCACCGAGGGCGCCGAGGGCGACCGCGAAGACGCGAAGAAAAACGGGTTCCCCGCGCACCAGTACAGCCACACGACCGCGTGGAAGGTGGTCACCGAAATTCCCGGCTGGCTGAGCCTCTCGGCGGAACGCTGGGAATACACCGGCGGCGCGCACGGCAATCCGTGGTCGGAAAGCCTGCTGTGGGACAAGGCCGCCGACACGAAGCGCGATCCGCTCGACCTGTTCATGTCCAAGGCCGCGCTGAGCAAGGCGATCCGCGCCCCGTTCTGCGCCCAGATCGACCAGCAGCGCGAGGAAAAGCGCGGCGAGCCGGTGAACCGCAACAGCGGCGACGAGTTCGACCAGTGCATCGATCCGGTGGAATCGACGGTGATCCTCGGCTCGTCGGACCATCAGCATTTCGACCGGGTCGGCGTGCTTGTCGGGCCTTATGCGGCGGGGCCTTACGTCGAGGGCGAGTATGAGGCGACGCTGCCGGTCACGCCCGCGGTGCTGGCGGCGGTGAAGCCGGAGTATCGGCAGTATTTTGCGTTGGGTCGGTGACTCACCCCTCCCCTTTAGGGGAGGGGAAGGGGGTGGGGGCTCGCCACAAGCGCCGCGCCTATTTGATAGCCCCCACCCCAACCCCTCCCCTAAAGGAGAGGGGCTTAAGAGGGTCGCAATTCCGCCGTTTAGTCGCTACATGCGCACCATGACCGAATACCAGACAGTGATCGACGGCGAGCTTGTGCTGCGCGACGGCACGATCAAGCTCCACGGCCCCGAAGGCTTCGAAGGCATGCGCCGCGCCGGGCGGCTCGCCGCCGAAATCCTCGATGCGATGGTCGACCACGTCCGCCCCGGCGTCACCACCGGCGAACTCGACGACATCGTGCGCCAGATGACGCTCGATGGCGGCGCGGTGCCGGCAACGCTCGGCTACCGCGGCTTCACCCACAGCTGCTGCATCTCGCTCAACAACGTGATCTGCCACGGCATCCCGGGCGACAAAGTGATCCGCGACGGCGACATCCTCAACATCGACGTGACCCCGCTGCTCGACGGCTGGCACGGCGACACCAGCCGGATGTACGTTGCCGGCGACGTGCCGCTGCGCGCGAAGCGGCTGATCGACGTGACGTACGAGTGCATGATGATCGGCATCGAGCACGCGAAGCCCGGCGCCCGGCTGGGCGATATCGGCGCGGCGATCCAGGAGCATGCCGAGCAATACCGCTACGGCGTGGTGCGCGAATTCTGCGGCCACGGCGTCGGCCGCCTGTTCCACGACGCCCCCGAAGTGGTCCACGCCGCGCGCGCCGGCACCGGGCCGGTGCTGAAGCCCGGCATGTTCTTCACCATCGAGCCGATGATCAACCTCGGCAAGCCGGGCGCGAAGATGCTCTCCGACGGCTGGACCGCGGTGACCCGCGACCGGTCGCTCTCGGCGCAGTTCGAGCACTCGATCGGGATCACCGAGACCGGGTGCGAGATCTTCACCAAGAGCCCGAAGGGGCTGGACCGGCCGCCTTATTGAGCGGCGCTGCCCGGGACGGGGCAGTGCAAAACGAACGCTACTTCTCAGCGTCCTTCCGGGAGCCCAACCATTTCGCACCGTAAAGATGCAGCGAGATCATTGAAGCGGGAAATCCCACCACGAGGAAGGTAAAGAACAGAAGAAGGCCCAAGCCACCCTTGCGAAGTGCCGGAATCCACAATTCAGCCAGAACTATGACCACGCATATCGCGGTGCAGGCCCAACGGATTAGTTCTAACCGGCCACTACGCATTGAGACAGACTGGCAGCGGGAGCGAATGTGCGCAATTGGTTGTTCGCGAACATAGCCTAACCCTCCCGCGCCGCCCTCACCGCCGCGCCTCCGGCAAACGGCGCCAGCGCTACCAGCACCAGGCTGATCGCCGCCGTCAGCGCCAGCCCACTTGTCCCGCCGGTCGAGAGCGCGCCTGCACCGAACACCAGGATCGGCACCGCGAGCGGGATCAGCAGCAGGCCGGAGAGCGCCGCGCCTGCCCTCAGCCCGGCGGTGAGCGCGGCGATGGTCACGCCGATCGCGGCGAGGCCCGGGGTGCCGGCGAGCAGGCCGAGTTCGACAGTCGCGAGCGTGTCGCCGCCGATCCCGACCAACGCCGAGGCCGGCAGCGCGGCCAGCATCAGCGGCGGGCCGAAGCTCAGCCAGTGGGCGAAGACGCGCACCGCGATCACCGCTTCCTCGCTCACCCCGCGCAGCGCCCACTGGTCGAAGAAGCCCTGTTCGAGATCGGGCGCGACCAGCCGGTCCAATGGCAGGATCGCCGCGAGCAGCGCTGCGACCCACAGCACGCCGCCGCCGGTTAGCGCGAGCAGCGGCGCGTCGGGCCCGACCGCGAACGGATAGAGCATCGCCACCGCGAGGAAGAACAGCAGCGGCAGCACCGTGCCGCCGCCGCCGCGCCCGCCGGGAAGCAGCAGCGCGAGGTCGCGGCGGAAGATCGCGGCCAACGCCCTCACGGCGCAAACTCTGCGAGCGGGAGCTGCTTCAGCACCGGCAGCGCGAAAGTCTGGTGCGAAGCGATCACCGCGATCCCGCCGGCGTTGCAATGATCCTCGACCAGGTCACCGACCAGCTTGACCGCGTCGGCATCGAGCCCGTTGAGCGGCTCGTCGAGCAGCCATACGGGCGCGTGCCGGGTGATCAGCCGGGCGAGCGCGGCGCGTTTCCTCTGCCCGGTCGAGAGATAGCGCACCGGCACGTCGAGCAGGTCCGCGAGCCCCAGCACGTCGATCCCGCCGCGTCCCAGCGCGCGGTGATCGTCGATCGCCCGCCAGAAACCGAGCGCCTTGCCGAGCGGGCGGTGCTCGTCGAGCGCGAGGCGTTCGTCGAGCAGGCCGATCTCTCCCTGTCGCTCGACGACGCCGGCATACGGCCGCAGCAGCCCGGCGAGGATGCGGATCAGGCTCGACTTGCCGATCCCGTTGGGTCCGGCCAGCTGCAGCGCCTGGCCGGGTTCGAGCGTGAACGAGAGCCCTGCGAACAGCACCCGATCCCCGCGCCGGCAGGCAAGATCGCGCGCGGAAAGACGGCAGGCTTGCATGGGTCGGCGGCTTAGGCGAAACGCTGGGGAGCGACAAGCGAAGGAGCCGCGCGATGCCCGTCCCGCCATTGACCGATGCCGAGCGGATCGCGGCGCTGTCCGAACTGCCGGGTTGGCGGATGCACGAGCACAAGGATGCGATCACCCGCGATTTCGCGTTCCGCGATTTCTCCGAAGCCTTCGCGTTCATGGCCCGCGTGGCGCTGATCGCCGAGAAGCTCGACCACCATCCCGAATGGTTCAACGTCTACAACAAGCTTGAGATCACGCTGACCACCCACGACGCGGGCGGGCTTTCCGGGCGCGACATCGCGATGGCAAAGGCGATCGACCGAATCCGCTAAGCGTCAGCTGCCCAAAAAAGCGGCAGAGATCTGCCCGAAAATTGCCCACTTTCTGGCCGGCCGAACCGCGGGGGCGGCGCGAACCCACGGAACGCACGAATTCCGATCTGGCGAATCGGCTCTTTCCCGCGGCTCGCGGATATTCTACTTCCCGCGCCAGCGCCTTGGCATGATTCTTGAACCTCAAAGCTTCGAGATTTTCGACGCCGGGGATTTCCAGGAAGTTCCCGGCCTATTCGCTTGAGGTGCCGGGTGATTGCGACATGGGGGTCAAAGCCAGGTGAAGAAGATCGAGGCAATCATCAAGCCGTTCAAGCTCGACGAGGTGAAGGAGGCGCTGCACGAAGTCGGCGTTTCGGGGATCACGGTGATCGAAGCCAAGGGGTTCGGCCGGCAGAAGGGCCACACCGAGCTCTATCGCGGCGCGGAGTACGTGGTGGACTTCCTGCCCAAGGTGAAGCTCGAGGTGATCGTCACCGACGACATGGCCGAGCGGGTGGTGGAAGCGATCGCGCAGGCGGCGCAGACCGGCCGGATCGGCGACGGCAAGATCTTCGTCTCGCCGATCGAGACGGCGCTGCGCATCCGCACCGGCGAGCGCGACGATTCGGCCATTTGATGGCGGCGATCGCGAGGATCGCGACATTCGGGGGGTGATCCGCTTCGGCGCTGAAGCCGGACGGAAGAATTTTTGGACAACCAGGCTGTTGGAGGAATTAAGATAATGGCCAGTGCAAAGGATATCGTGAAGCGCTTCAAGGACGAGGAGATCGAATGGATCGACCTTCGCTTCACCGACCCCAAGGGCAAGTGGCAGCACCTGTCGATGGTCTCGAGCGTGATGGGCGAGGACGAGCTCGAGGACGGCATCATGTTCGACGGCTCGTCGATCGAAGGCTGGAAGGCCATCAACGAGTCCGACATGATCCTGAAGCCGGACCTCGATGCGATCTACATCGATCCGTTCAGCGCCACCCCGATGGCGGTGGTGTTCTGCGACATCGTCGAGCCCTCGACCGGCGACCTCTACGGCCGCGACCCGCGCTCGACCGCCAAGCGCGCCGAGGCGTACCTCAAGTCGACCGGGATCGGCGACACCGTGTACGTCGGCCCCGAGGCCGAGTTCTTCATGTTCGACGACGTGAAGTTCTACGACGGCTATGACGGCAACGGCTTCCGCATCGACGACATCGAGCTGCCGACCAACACCAACCGCGAGTACGAAGCCGGCAACCTCGGCCACCGTCCGCGCGCGAAGGGCGGCTATTTCCCGGTCGCCCCGGTCGACAGCACGATGGACATCCGCGCCGAGATGGTCTCGACGATGCTCGAAATGGGCCTGCCGTGCGACAAGCACCACCACGAGGTGGCCGCTGCGCAGCACGAGCTCGGCCTCACCTTCGGCACCCTGACCACCACCGCCGACCGGATGCAGATCTACAAGTACGTGGTGACCCAGGTCGCGCAGGCCTACGGCAAGACCGCGACGTTCATGCCCAAGCCGATCATGAAGGACAACGGCAGCGGCATGCACACCCACATGTCGATCTGGGACAACGGCAAGCCGCTGTTCGCCGGCAACGGCTATGCGGGCCTCAGCGACACCTGCCTCTATTACATCGGCGGCGTGATCAAGCACGCGAAGGCGCTGAACGCGTTCACCAACCCGACCACCAACAGCTACAAGCGGCTGGTGCCGGGCTACGAGGCGCCGGTGCTGCTCGCCTATTCGGCGCGCAACCGCTCGGCTTCGTGCCGCATTCCGTACGGCACCGGCGAGAAGGCGAAGCGCGTCGAGTTCCGCTTCCCCGATCCGCTGGCGAACCCCTACCTCGCCTATTCGGCGCTGCTGATGGCGGGCCTCGACGGGATCCGCAACAAGATCCATCCGGGCGAGGCGATGGACAAGAACCTCTACGACCTGCCGCCGGCCGAGCTGGCCGAGGTGCCGACCGTGTGCGGCAGCTTGCGCGAGGCGCTCCAGTCGCTCGAAGCCGACCACGACTTCCTGCTGGAAGGCGGCGTGTTCACCGCGGACCAGATCGAATCCTACATGGAGCTCAAGTGGCCCGAGGTGTACCGCTGGGAAACCACCCCGAGCGCGATCGAGTTCGACATGTACTACAGCGCCTGATCGTTCGCGGTCATGCTGGTCACGGAAGGGCGGGGCTTCGGCTCCGCCCTTTCTTTTTGCCCGCCGACCACCGGCGAAACCATTTTCCTACACGCCCGCTCATGAGTAGATCGTTCGGCCTCGCCAACGAATCGAGGCTGCCTTCCATGACCACCGACGACGCCGAGCCCGCTTCCCGGGCCGATCTCTTCGCCTCGCTTTCGCGCCCGCGCGCGGTCGGTCCGCACGGGATCGCGCTCATTCAGCGCTTCGAAGGCTGCGCGAAACGGCGCGCGGACGGCACCGTCGAAGCCTATCCCGATCCGGGCACCGGCGGCGACCCGTGGACGATCGGCTGGGGCGCGACCGGCGAGGGGATCGGCCCCGGCACCGTCTGGACCCAGGCGCAGTGCGACGCGCGGCTCGAACAGGATCTGGCCCGTTTCGCGCAAGCGGTCGACGAAGCGATCGGCGACGCGCCGACCACCCAGGCGCAGTTCGACGCGCTGGTGAGCTTCCACTACAACACCGGCGCGATCGCCCACGCGACGCTGACGAGAAAGCACGTCGCCGGCGATCGCCAGGGTGCGCTGCTGGAGTTCGATCGCTGGACCCGCGCTGGCGGGCGCGTGCTCACCGGCCTCGTGCGCCGGCGCGCGGCCGAAGCCGAGCTTTATTCGCTGGTCTGAAGCGGTTCCTGCTCGCCGCCCAGGCGATAGCGGCCCTGGCCGCCGGGCATCCCGTCCTTGACCCCGCCGTCGACCAGCATGAACCCATCGCGCGAGGACGAGACCGCAGCGGCGATCAGGCGCTCCTGCTCCTGCGGGCCGAGCGGCACCCATCCGTCGGGGCCCAACCGTTCGAGCGGGCGGTAGCGCACTTTGTACTGCATCCGGGCGGAGCCTTCGACCCAGTAGCCGAGATAGACGTAGCCCAGCCCTTCCGCCGCGGCGCGCCGGATATGGTCGAGGATGATGAAGTTGCCGAGGCCTTTGCGCTCGGCCAGGCCCGGATCGTAGAAGCTGTAGATCATCGACAGCCCGTCGCTCTGCCGATCGGTCAGGCAGGCGCCGACCAGTCGGCCCGGCTCGCCGTTCTCGTCCGGCTCGCGGTATTCGACGATCACGCTGGTGACCGGGGTGTGCTCGACCATGTCGGCGAAATCGAGCTCGTCCATCGAGGCCATCCCGCCGCCCGGATGCCGCGCGCCGAGATAGCGCTGGAGCAGCTCGAACTGCTCGCCGGTCGCCCACGGGCGGCATTCGATCGCGATCAGGTCGGCGTTGCGCTTGAGGTTGCGCCGCTGGGTGGCCGAAGGCTGGAACGCCTGCGCGACGACCCGCACCGACACGCAGGCCCGGCATCCCGCGCAGCTCGGCCGATAGGCCACCGTCTGGCTGCGCCGGAACCCGATCCGCCCGAGGGCATCGTTCAGCGCGTCCGCATGCGGGCCCTTGAGCTCGGTGAACACTTTGCGCTCGGTCCGCCCCGGCAGATACGGGCACGGCGCCGGGCTGGTCACGTAGAAGCGGGGGAAGCGAACGGGTGCGGTCACGTGCCTTGCGGTCCCCCTCTCGAGCTGGTGCAACTTCCGAACGAGCGAGGCCCTACTATGGCCTCCTGACTCGCGCGTTGAAACAACCTTAACCAAGAATCACGGTTAACGAAGGCTTATTTTGCACAGCTCTGCGGCGAACGGACGGAGCTGACCCGGAAAGGGTCAGTTGAGCTCGACTTCGCTAACCGCGTAGCCCTTGGCGCGCAGCGCGGCGATCAGGGCCTGGAGCTGCTCGCGGTCGCGCGCCTCGCACTCGATGTCGGTGACGAGGCCTTTGGCGGGCAGGTTGGTGAAGATCCGCTGGTGGTAAATCTCGAGGATGTTGACGTGATGCGCGTCGAATTCGTGCATCACCTTGTAGAGCGCGCCGGGGCGGTCCTGCAGGGTGATCGTCAGGCGCGCCAGGCGACCCGAGCGGGCAAGCTCGCGCAGCAGCACGTTGGCCAGCAGGCGGGTGTCGATATTGCCCCCGGTCAGCACCAGGCCCACGTTGCGGCCGGCGAACTTCTCCGGATAAGTCAGCACCGCGGCAAGGCCGGCGGCGCCGGCGCCTTCGGCGACGGTCTTCTCGATCTGCAGCAGCAGCGCGACCGCGCGCTCCATCGCTGCCTCGTCGACCAGCACGATCTCGTCGAGCAGCTCGGCGAGCACTTTCGAGGTGAACTCTCCTGGCCGCTTGACCGCGATGCCTTCGGCCAGAGTGTCGCCGCCCGCCGGCAGTTCCTCGCCGCGCAACTTGCCGTACATCGACGGGTAGAGCCTGGGCTGGACTCCAACCAGGCGGATATCGGGCTTCAGCGCGCGCGCCGCGACCCCCATGCCCGAGAGCAGTCCTCCGCCGCCGATGGGAACCGCCAGCGTGTCGATCTCGGGCGCGTCGGCCAGCATCTCGAGCGCGACGGTGCCTTGCCCGGCCGCGACATCGGGATCGTCGAACGGGTGGACGAACGTGAGACCCAGCTGCTGCTCCATCGAGCGGGCGTGCTCGTAGGCTTCGTCGTAGCTTTCGCCTTCGAGCAGCACTTTGCCGCCGACCTGCTGGGTCTGCACCACTTTCACCATCGGGGTGGTGCGCGGCATCACGATGGTAACCGGAACGCCCAGCCGGGTGCCGTGATAGGCAAGGCCCTGCGAATGATTGCCGGCCGAGGCGGTGATCACCCCGCGCTGCTTCTGTTCGTCGGTCAGGAGCAGCAGCTTGTTGAGCGCGCCGCGCTCCTTGTAGGCGGCGGTGAACTGCTGGTTCTCGAACTTCAGCCACACGTTCGCGCCGGAAATGGCCGACAACGTCTTGCTGTAGAGCGTCGGCGTGCGCACCACCGCGCCCGCGATCCGCTGGGCGGCCGCGCGGACGTCGTCGATCGTCAGCAGCTCGCCGTCTGCATCGCTTGGCATGGCACCCGTCCGGTTCATCGTGAGCGGCCCGTAACGGAATTTCTCGCCCAAGGGAAACCCGCTTTCGGTTCGGCGCCAGGACATTTGCATTGCCGCCGAAGAGACGGCACAGCGCAGGGCATGACGAAGCCACGGAAGATCGCCTTTCTCGGGCTGGGGGTGATGGGCGGGCCGATGGCCGGCCATCTCGCCCGCGCCGGGCACGAGGTGACGCTATACAACCGCACCCCGTCGCGCGCGCAAGACCGCCGCGAGGAGCTGGCAAGCGACGGCATCGAGGCGCGGATCGCGGCGACCCCCGCCGCCGCCGCCGAAGGCCAGGACGTGGTGCTGACATGCGTCGGCAACGACGCCGATCTTGCCGAAGTCGTGCTCGGGGCGGACGGGGCGCTGATGACGATGAAGCCCGGCGCGCTGTTCGTCGATCACACGACCGTCTCACCCGAGATCGCCAGATGGATCGCGGAACAGGCCGAGCAGCGCCAGGTCCTGGCGCTCGACGCGCCGGTGTCGGGCGGACAGGCGGGCGCCGAGAACGGCAAGCTCGCGATCATGTGCGGCGGCTCGGCCGATGCGTTCGCGGCAGCGGAGCCGGTAATCCAGGCCTACGCCGCGCGGATCGTCCACGTGGGTGGGCCGGGGGCCGGGCAGACGACCAAGGCGGTCAACCAGATCTGCATCGCCGGCACCGTCCAGGCGCTGTCGGAGGCGATCCGCTTCGCGCAGGCGGCCGGGCTCGATCTCGCCAAAGTGCTCGAGGCGATCTCGGGCGGCGCCGCGCAGAGCTGGCAGATGGTCAACCGCTGGCCGACGATGGCGGCCGGCCAGTTCGACTTCGGCTTCGCGATCGACTGGATGCGCAAGGACCTTGCGATCGCGCTCGGCGAAGGCGGCACGCTCGGCGTGTCGCTGCCGGTCACCGCGCTGGTCGATCAGTTCTACGCCGAGCTCCAGGCGATGGGCGCGGGCCGGCAGGACACCAGCGCGCTGATCCGGCGGCTGCCGAAGGGCACAGCCAAGTGAGCCGCTCCGTTCGGAAGACGCTCCCCGTGCGGGGGAGGGTCGTTTGTGCCGCCGCTCTCGTTCTCACCGCCGCCCCGGCGCTGGCGGACACGCTGGTCGACAACGTCAACGGCATGTCGGTCGCCCGCGACGGCAGCGTGACCCGCTTCACCGGCTTGGTGGTCGGCAAGGACGGCAAGATCGTCCAACTGCTCAAGCGCAACGACAAACGGCCGCGGACCGATTACCGGGTGGATGAAGCGGGGCGTTCGGTGATCCCCGGAATGATCGATTCTCACGTCAACCTGATGGATCTGGGGTTCACCGCGCTGACGCTCGACTTGTCGGGCATCCATTCGCTGATCGAGGCGCAGGCGAAGATCGCGGAATACGCGAGCAAGTTCCCCGACCGGGCGTGGATCGTCGGCCGCGGCTGGGACCAGAGCGACTGGGGGCTCAGCCATATGCCGACGGCCGCCCAGCTCGACGCGGCCGTATCCGATCGCCCGGTGTGGCTGACGAGCCGGGACGGCCATGCCGGCTGGGCCAACAGCAAGGCGCTGGCGCTGGCGGGGATCACCGCCGCCACAACCGATCCCGCCGGCGGGCGGATCGAGCGCGGGGCGGGCGGCAAGGCCCCCGCGGGGGTGCTGGTCGATCAGGCAATGGCGCTGGTCGAGGCCAGAGTTCCTCCGCCGCGCCCGGAAGACCGCGATCTCGCCTTCGCCACCGCGCAGGACATCCTGCTCAAGCACGGTGTCACCGCGGTCGGCGACATGGGCATCACGATCGAGGATTGGCAGGCCTATCGCCGGGCGGGCGATGCCGACAAGTTGCTGATCCGGATCATGGCCTACGCGTCCGACGTCGACAACATGGCGCTGATCGGCGGCCCCGGTCCCACGCCATGGCTCTACGACGACCGCTTGCGGCTCGACGGGCTGGCGTTGAGGCTCGACGGCGCGCTCGGCTCGCATGGGGCCTGGCTCAAGGCGCCTTACGCCGACAATGCCAAGAGCACCGGGCTTCAGCGGCTCGATTCGACCCAGCTCAGGAATCTTATGAGCCGTGCGGCGATCGACAACTTCCAGGTCGCAGTGGAAGCGAACGGCGATGCCGCCGCAGCCGACGTGCTCGGCGCGATCGAGGAGAACGCGCAAACCTACAAGGGCGACCGGCGCTGGCGGGTCGAACATGCCGGCGTGGTCGACGCGGCCGATGTCGCGCGCTTCGGCAAGGACGGCGCGGTCGTCTCGATGCTGCCCGCGGCCGTCGCGGAGCACGCGATGGCCGAGGCGCGGCTGGGGCCCAGCCGGTTGGGTGATGCCTATCCCTGGAAGTCGATCGCTGCGTCGGGCGCGCATCTCGCGTTCGGTTCCGGCGCGCCGGCCGAAGAGCCCGACCCGCTTGCCGGCATCGCCACAGCGATCACCCGCGAGGATAGTGCCGGCCAACCGTTCGGCGGATGGCAATCGCAGGAGGCCGTCTCGCGCGAGCAGGCGTTTGCCGCCTATACCTCGGGCGCAGCTTACGCCGGGTTCGCGGACGGCAGGTTCGGCGAGATCGCCCCCGGCCAGCGTGCCGACTTCGTGGTGCTCGAGAAGGATCCGCTGCTCGCCGGCCCCGACGAGCTGCGCAAGATGAAGCCCACCGAAGTATGGATCGGCGGCCGGCAGGTGTTCGGCCCGGCCGAGCGGTTCCTGCTCGGCAACGAGGACGACCGGCAGAACGAGAAAGGACGCTAGCCCTCGATCACCTCGACGGCCGGCTTGCCCTCCCCTTCCGCCTCTTCCGCCTCTTCCTTCGCCCGCTTGCGCTCGGTGAACCACATGATCGCGAGCGAGCCCTCGAACAGCAGCAACAGCGGCACCAGCAGCAGCACTTGCGAGAGCAGGTCCGGCGGGGTGATCACCGCCGCGATCGCGGTCAGCCCGACGATCACATAGCGCCGGAACTTCACCAGTTGCTGGCGCGAGACCAGCCCCGCGCGGTTGATCAGCAGCAGCAGCACCGGCAGCAGGAAGCTGACCCCGAAGGCGAGGATGAACTGCATCACCAGCCCGAGGTAGTCGCCCGCCGAGGGTAGCGCCTCGATCTTCAACCCACCCTTGCTGCCCTGGAAACCGAGCAGCCAATGGAACGCGTTGGGCATAACGAAGAAATAGGCGAATGCGCCTCCGGCCGCGAACAGCACCGGGGTCGCGACGAGAAACGGCAGGAACGCCTTCTTTTCTTTCGCATACAGCCCGGGCGCGACGAATGCCCAGAGCTGGTTCGCGATCACCGGAAAGCTGACGAAGAACGCCGCGAACAGCGCGACCTTCAGCTCGACGAAGAACGCCTCGTAGAGCTTGGTGTAGACCAGCCGGCCCTGCCCCGGCGGGAACGCCGCGGTCAGCGGGCGGATCAGGAAGCCGAGGATGTCGCCGGCGAAATAGAGGCACACGCAGAACGAGACGACCAGCGCGGCGATCGAGCGCAACAGCCGGCTGCGCAGCTCGATCAGATGATCGAGCAGCGGCGCCTGGGTCTCGTCGATGTCCCTGATGTTGAAGACCATCGCGGTGGAGGCCTCAGGGTGGTGGAGGCGGACCGCCGCCTGCCGGTTGCGATACGGCGCCTTCCGGTGCGGCGGGCTGCTCGGCGATCGGGGAAGGCGCGGGCGCGGGCGCGGGCTCACCCGTCGGCTCACCCCCGCCGGCGGCATTCTCGGCGGTCATCGCTTGTCCCGGGTTCTCGGCCATCACCTTTCGGTTCTGCTCCTGCCACTCCTTTTCCATCTCGGCGAGCTCGGCTTCGCGGATCATCGCCTCGATCCCGGCGCGGAAATGGTTCGAGACGCGGCGGGCCTTGCCCATCCAGCGGCCGACGGTGCGCAGCGCCATCGGCAAGTCCTTCGGGCCGACGACCACCACCGCGACCACCGCGGTGAACAGCATCTCATCCCAACCGATATCGAACATGGCTTCGCGTGCCCTCGGGCACTTGTCTCAGGGGTTGGAAGCGTTCGAGGCGTCGGGCGCCTTCTCGCTTTCGGCAGCGGGCGGCGGCGCGACCGGCGCGGCGGACGTAATCTGCGCGGGCGGCGGCGCCGGCTTCTGCTCGTCTTCGGCCATCCCCTGCTTGAAGCTTTTGATGCCTTTGCCGAAATCGCCCATGAATTCGGAGATCTTCCCCCGGCCGAACAGGATCAGCACGATCACCGCCAGAAAGATCAGGTGGATCGGGGACAGGCCAAACATCTTGCAATCTCCTGCGTCGCAACGCCTTGGCGGCGCGAAAACCCGCGCCCGCTTCCCAGCCATCTAGGGGGTTTCGTCTTCGCTTTCCAGTGCGAGCGGGCCGTCGGCGGATTCCGGCGCGGTTTCCACGCCGCTTTGATCGTCGCCCGCAAGGCCCAGCGCTTCGAAAGCTTCGTCGACCGGATCGAGCAGGCCTGCCGCCTTCAACTCGTCGATCCCCGGCAGGTCCTTGCGCGACTTGAGCCCGAAATGCATCAGGAACTCAGGGGTAGTCGCGAAGATCACCGGGCGGCCGGGCACCTCGCGCCGGCCGACGACGCGAACCCAGCCCGCCTCCATCAACACGTCGAGCGTGCCCTTGGCGGTCTGTACGCCCCTGATCGCTTCGATCTCGGCGCGGCTGACCGGCTCGTGATAGGCGACGATCGCCAGCACTTCGGTCG
>DASVLP010000010.1:0-18727 GCA_036384795.1 Sphingomonadaceae bacterium
GCACGCGCGCTGTCGGTCGGCGGCGACGTGGCCCACCCCGCCAACAAGGGGCGGCTGTGCTCCAAGGGCACGGCCCTGGGCGCGACCGGGGGGCTGCAGGGGCGGCTGCTGTCGCCGATGATCGGCGAGCGGGAGGCCACCTGGAACGAGGCGACGACCCTGGTCGCCCGCCGCTTCCGCGAGGCGGTGCAGAGATTCGGGCCGGACTCGGTGGCCTTCTACGTCTCCGGCCAGCTGCTGACCGAGGACTATTACGCCGCCAACAAGCTGATGAAGGGCTTCATCGGCTCGGCCAACATCGACACGAACTCGCGGCTGTGCATGTCGAGCGCGGTTGCCGGCCACATCCGCGCATTCGGCGAGGACGTGGTGCCGGCGAGCTACGACGACCTCGAGCAGGCCGACCTGATCGTGCTCGTCGGCTCGAACACCGCGTGGTGCCACCCGATCGTCTACCAGCGGATCATGGCCGCCCGGGCGAGCCGCGGCACCAGACTGGTGGTGATCGACCCGCGCCGCACCGAGACCGCCGAGGGCGCCGACCTGCACCTCGCGCTGCGCCCCGGCAGCGACGTCGCGCTGATGAACGGGCTGCTCGCCTATTGCAGTGAGAACGGGATCGTCGATCCGGACTTTCTCGACGCGAGCGTCGCGACGCCGGACGGCTTTTGGGAGGCGTTGGCGGATGGCCACGACTTGTGGTCGACGGCTGCGGCGTGCGATCTGCCGCCGACCGACGTGCTCGCCTTCTACGAGCTGTTCGCGCGGCATCCGCGCACGGTCACGCTGTTCAGCCAGGGCATAAACCAGTCATTGCGCGGCACCGACCAAGTCAACGCGATCCTCAATGTGCACCTGGCCACAGGCCGCATCGGCAAGCCCGGCGCGGCGCCGTTCTCGATCACCGGCCAGCCCAATGCGATGGGCGGGCGCGAGGTCGGCGGGCTCGCCTCTACGCTCGCGGCCCATCGCGGCTTCGGCGTGGACGACATCGCCGACGTCGGCCGCTTCTGGGCCGCGCCGCGGATGGCGACCAGGCCGGGCCTGAAGGCGGTCGACTTGTTCCGCGCGGTGGGCGAAGGGCGGATCAAGGCGCTGTGGATCATGGCGACCAATCCGGCGGTGTCGCTGCCCGATGCCGGGCGGGTGCGCGAAGCGTTGGCGCAATGCCCGTTCGTGGTCGTGTCCGACGTCATGGCGGATACCGACACCACCCGGTTCGCCCACGTGAAGCTGCCGGCGGCCGCCTGGGGCGAGAAGGACGGCACCGTCACCAACAGCGAGCGCACGATCAGCCGCCAGCGCGCGCTGTACCCGCTCCCCGGCGAGGCCCGACCGGACTGGTGGATCGTCTCGCAAGTCGCCCGCGCGATGGGCTGGCGCAATGCGTTCGGTTACGATCGCCCGGCCGAGATCTACCGCGAGCACGCGCGGCTCTCGGCCTACCGCAACGACGGCCGGCGGTTGTTCGACCTGGGCTTCCACGCGGCGATCTCGAACCGCGATTACGACGCGCTGGAGCCGGTCCGCTGGTGCGGCGCGCCGTTTGCCGACGGGCGCTTCCCGACGCCCGACGGCAAGGCGCGGCTGGTGGCGGTGGAGCAGCGCACGCTCGACAAGCCGCTCGCCAAATGGCCGCTGACGCTCAACACCGGGCGCTATCGCGACCACTGGCATACGATGACCCGCACCGGCCTGTCGCCGCGCCTGTCGCAGCACCGCCGCGAGCCGTTGGTCGAAATCCATCCCGCCGACGCCGAAGCGGCCGGCATCGCCGAGCGCGATCTGGTTACGGTGCAGACCCCGCAGGGCCTGAGCACCTTTCGCGCCGCGCTCAGCCGCACCCAGCGCCCCGGCGAGCTGTTCACGCCGATCCACTGGACCGATCGCCAGTCGAGCGGCGGGCGGACCGGGCTTCTGCCCCGTCCGCTGACCGATCCCCACTCGGGCCAACCGGGATTCAAGGCAACTCCCGCACGGATCGAGAAGCTGACGCTCGACTGGACCGGTTTCCTGATCGCGCGCGAAGTGCCGGCGGAGATTCCGGCGGCGTATCACGCCAGGATCAGGATTGCGCACGGCTGGCTGATCGAACTCGCCGGCACCGGCGATCCCGCGCAAGCGGCGAAAAAGCTTCTCGGCAAGGGCCAGCGCGTCGAGGCTATCGATGGCTCCCGCGGCAGCTTGCGGGCAGCGCTGCTCGATGCCGAGGGCAGGCTGAGCGCAGCGCTCTACCTCACCCGCAGCGGCACCTTGCCCGATCGCGAGTGGCTGATCACCCGCCTCGAGGCGCCGCAGGCTCCGCCGGCGATCGAGCTGCTCGCCGGCCGCCCGAGCGCTCCCCAACCCGACCGCGGGGAGATCGTCTGCGTCTGCTTCGACGTCGGCGTGAAAACGATCGTCGAGGCGATCGCCTCGCAGAGCCTGACCAACGTGGAGGCGGTCGGCCGTGCGCTGCGCGCCGGCACCAACTGCGGCAGTTGCCGCCCGGCGATCCAGCGGCTGCTCGGCGAGGCAAGGGAGGCGGCGCATGGCTGACGATTTCCCGGCCGGATGCGTATGGCTGGTCGGCGCCGGCCCGGGCGATCCGGAGCTGCTGACGCGCAAGGCCGAGCGGCTGATCCGCGCGGCGAGCGTGGTGTTTCACGATGCGCTGGTGGGACAGGGCGTGCTCTATCTGGTGCCGCGCCACGTCCGTCTGGTCAGCGTCGGCAAACGCTCCGGCCGTCATTCGAAGGACCAGCCCGCGATCGACAAGCTGATCGTCGCCGCGGCGCTTGCCGGCGAACGGGTGGTGCGTCTCAAGGGCGGCGATCCGGCCGTCTTTGCGCGCGCCGCGGAAGAGCTCGACGCGTGCCGAACGGCGGGGGTCCCGGTCCATATCTGTCCCGGCATAACCGCCGCAAGCGCGGCGGCGGCGGACCTCGGGGTGTCGCTCACGTTGCGGGGCCTTTCGCGCAAGCTCACGTTCGTCACCGCGCACGCCCGTGCGGGGGTCGCGCTCGACCTTGACTGGGCCGCGCTTGCCGATCCGCGTGCGACGCTCGCGATCTACATGGGCAAGGCGGCCGCCGGCGAAGTCGCCGCGCGGCTGATCGAGGCCGGGTTGCCTGCCGATACGCCGGTGGCAATGGTGGAGAACGCCAGCCTGCCCAACCGGCGGCATTTCGCCACTCGGCTCGACCTGCTGCCGCTCGCCGCGCACACCGCGCTGGGGGAAGGGCCGGCGCTGATCCTGGTCGGCGCCGCGGTCGAGCCACGCCAGCAAAAAGCGTCGGACAAGCGAGCACGGTTGGCCGCGCAACGATAACCCGGGCGGCCCCGGGGCCGATCGACCGGCTCGTGCGTTTGGCGTGCATCACGCCAGCGAAACCGAGAACATGTCCCACAGCCTGCACTTCGCCCACACCGAACGCCCCGGCATAACCCGCCGCCAGATCCGCGGAAAATGGGGCTATTTCGATCCCGAAGGCAACCGCATCACCGACCGCGGCGAGATCGACCGCCTCAACGCGGTCGGTCTGCCTCCGGCCTACACCGATGCCTGGTTCGCGCCCGATCCACGCGCGCACATACAGGCGCTGGGGACCGATGCCAAAGGCCGCCGGCAATATCGCTATCATCCCGATTTTCGCGCGCATCGCGAATCCCGCAAGTTCGAAAGCTGCGCCGAGTTCGGGCAGAGGCTGCCGCTCGTGCGCAAGCGGGTCGAGCGGGATCTCGCCAAGCGCGATCTCACGCCGGAACGCGCGGTGGCCTCGATCGTCAAGCTGCTCGACAGCGGCCGGATCAGGGTGGGGAACGAGCAATATGCCCGCGCCAACCGCAGCTTCGGGGCGACCACGCTGCTCCATCGCCACGCAACGCTGGCCAGCGGTCGGCTGATGCTGCGCTTCAAGGCGAAGTCGGGCAAGCAGTGCACCCTCAATGTGACCGACCGCGGGCTGGTCCGGTTCGTGAAGCAGGTGCAGGACCTGCCGGGGCAGCATTTGTTCCAATATCTCGACGGCGAGGGCCATCCGCACCCGATCAGCTCTTCGGAAGTGAACGACTATATCCGCGAGGCTACCCGGGCCGACTTTACCGCCAAGCACTTCCGCACGTGGGCCGCGAGCGCGCTGGCTTTCGAATGGCTGGCCGAAAATGCGCACGGCTCGCTGCGCGACATGCTGGCGCACGTTTCCGAGCATCTCGGCAACACGCCCGCGGTGGCGCGCAAATCCTACGTCCATCCGGCGCTGATCGAACTTGCCAAGTCCGGCGATCGCGAAAGCCTGGGCGGCGACCTTCCGCGCCAGACGCGCTGGCTCAGCCGCTACGAGCGGGGCTTGCTCGCTTTCCTCGAACGCCTCGCGTGACGCGCGCAAGGGCGATGGCCGTTGCAATTCGTTACATAGCGAACCATTGCCGGTTCCGCCGGGTTATGCAATTGCGCGGCCGAACGCGTCCCAACCGCGCCGCCCCTCGGCGTGCTTTGAGAGGAACGTCCCACAATGGGAAAATCGAGGCCGGCCATCGCTAGAGGTGGCATTTGCCTTGCCCTGTTGCTGCTCGCTGCCTGTTCCGGCGGCGGGAACGAGCACGGCCGCCCGGCGCCGCAAGTCGGCTTCATCGTCGTTCAGCCGACCTCGGTGCCGGTCACGGTATCGCTCGGCGGGCGCACGGTCGCGTTCGAGACCAGCGAAGTGCGCCCGCAAGTCAACGGGATCATCCGCAAGCGGCTGTTCACCGAGGGCAGCTATGTCCACGCGGGCCAGCCGCTTTATCTGATCGATCCCAGCCTGTACCGCGCGGCGGCCGATCAGGCGCGGGCGAACCTTGCGAGCGCCCAGGCGTCGGCCGAGGCCGCCGAAGCCAAGGCGGCACGTTACAAGCCGCTCGCTGCGCAGCAGGCGATCGCGCAGCAGGACTATACCGACGCGCTCGCGGCAGCGCGTTCGGCGCGCGCCACCGTCGAGCAGATGAGCGCCGCGCTCGAGACCGCGCGGATCAACTTGCGCTACACCAACGTCGCCGCGCCGATCAGCGGGCGCATCGGCCGTTCGCTGTTCACCACCGGCGCGCTGGTCAGCGCGAACCAGACCGATCCCTTGGCGGTGATCCAGCGGCTCGATCCGATCTACGTCGACATGCAGGAATCGAGCGCGGACCTCACCGCGCTGCGCCGCTCGCTGGCGGCCGGCAAAGTCGCGCCTGGCAGCACCACCGTGCACCTGAAGCTCGAGGACGGCAGCGAATACCCGCTGCCGGGCACCGTCGAATTCTCCGAAATCTCGGTCGACGTGAATACCGGCACGGTCACCCTGCGCGCGCGCTTCGCCAATCCCAACGGATTGCTGCTGCCCGGCATGTTCGTCACCGCGCTGTTCGAGCAGGCGGTGCAGCCGAATGCGTACCTGGTGCCGCAGCCGGCGCTGCTGCGCGATTTCGACGGGTCGGCGTATGTCTATCTGGTCGGGCCAGGCAACAAGGCGCAACGCGCCAAGGTGACGGCCGACCACACCAACGGCAACGACTGGGTGGTAACCGCCGGCCTCAAGCCCGGCGACAGGATCATCACCCAGGGCCTCGCGAACATGAAGCAGGGCACGGCGATCAAGCCGGTTGCGGCGAGCACGCCGGAGCGGGTGGGCGTGCCCAAAGGGTTCAAGCCAGGAAGTTCCGGCGGCGGCAGCGGCGGCGGCGGACGGCGGAGCTAGCGCCGCATGTCACGCATATTTATCGACCGGCCGATCTTCGCCTGGGTGCTGGCGATCATTCTGATGCTCGCCGGGCTCGGCGCGCTGACCAAGCTGCCGATCGAGCAATATCCCGACATCGCCCCGGTCAACGTCAATATCCGCGTGACTTATCCCGGCGCCTCGGCCGAGACGATCGAGAACAGCGTCACCCAGATCCTCGAACAGCAGCTCACCGGGCTCGACGGCTTGCTCTATTTCAGCTCGCAGTCGAGCTCGCGCGGCTCGGCCAGCATCACCGCGACCTTTGCCAAAGGCACCGATCCGGACATTGCCCAGGTCCAGGTGCAGAACCAGATCCAGAGCGCGATCTCGCGCCTGCCCCAGGTCGTCCAGCAGCAGGGCGTCAGGGTCACCAAGTCGAACGCGGATTCGCTGCTGCTGGTGGCCGTCTACGACACCACCGACACGCGCAGCTATCAGGACGTTTCGGACTACCTCTCGTCGAACATCCAGGACCCGTTGTCGCGCGTGAACGGCGTGGGCGACGTCAACGTGTTCGGCTCGCCGCACGCGATGCGCATCTGGCTCGATCCGCAGAAGCTCGCGGCATTCCAGCTGATGCCGGGCGACGTGGTCACCGCGATCCAGGCGCAGAACTCCGAAGTCGCGGCGGGCGACGTGGGCGGCCTTCCCGCGCCGCAGGGCCAGTTGCTCAACGCCACCGTCACCGCGCAGTCGAAGCTCCAGACGCCCGAGCAGTTCGGCAATATCGTGCTCAAGACTTTGAGCGACGGCTCGTCGGTTCGGGTGAAAGACGTCGCCCGGGTCGAGATCGGCGCCGACAGCTACAACATCATCCTGATGATGAACGGGCATCCCGGCGCGGGCATGCTGATCTCGCTCGCCCCCGGCGCCGATGCGCTCCGCACGTCGGACCTCGTCAAGGCGAAGATGACGCAGCTTTCCAGGAACATGCCCGATGGGCTGGCCTATGCCTACGCCAACGACGCGACCAAGTTCATCCGCCTGTCGGTCAGCGACGTCGAGAAGTCGCTGTTCGAGGCGGTGCTGCTGGTCGTGATCGTGATGTTCGTGTTCCTGCAGAGCTGGCGCGCGCTGCTGGTGCCGGCGATCGCCGTGCCGGTGGTGCTGCTGGGCGATCTGGCGGTGTTCTATCTCGCCGGGTTCTCGATCAACACGATGACGCTGTTCGGCATGGTCCTGGCGATCGGGCTGCTGGTCGACGACGCGATCGTGGTGGTCGAGAACGTCGAGCGCCTGATGGAAGAGAATCCGGGCATGACCGCGCGGGAAGCGACGATCGAATCGATGCGCGAGCTGCAGACCGCGCTGATCGCGATCGCGCTGGTGCTCTCGGCGGTGTTCCTGCCGATGGCGTTCTTCGGCGGCTCGACCGGCGTGATCTACAAGCAGTTCTCGCTGACGATCATCTCGGCGATGATCCTTTCGGTGATGGTCGCGCTGATCCTCAGCCCGGCGATCACCTCGCATGCGCTCAAGCCGAAGAAACGGCCGGGCGAAGGCGAGGAGCATCATTTCGAAGGCCGCTTCGCCGCGATCAACGCCAGGCTCCATCAGGGCGGCGAGTGGTTCAATCGAAATTTCCAGAAAGCCTCTACTCGCTATCGCGACACGGTGATGTACGTCACCGACCGCAAATGGCGGTTCATGGGCATCTACGCGCTGATCCTCGTGCTACTGATCGGGCTGTTCATGCGCCTGCCTGGAGGTTTCCTGCCCAACGAGGACCAAGGGCAGGTATCGATCCAGTTCCGCCTGCCCGCAGGCGCGACGCTCGCACGCACGATCCAGGTGCGCGACATGATCGCGAAATACTTCAACACCCACGAGCAAAAGAATTTCTCGGACATGTTCCTGGTGGTCGGCGGCGGCAATGGCGGCGCTTCGGGCCAGAACACCGGGCAGGGCTTCATCAACCTCACCGACTGGTCTGATCGCAAAGGCAAGGAAAACACCGCCGACGCGATCTCGCAGCGCGCCACCGCCGCGTTCCACGGGCTGCGCGACGCGCAAGTGTTCACGCTGGTGCCCGGCGCGGTGCGCGGGCTGGGCGACACGGCCGGGTTCAACCTCAATTTCGAGAACTCCAGCGGGATGAGCCGCGACGCGTTCGTCGCCGCGCGCGACAAGCTGATCGATATGGCCAACGCCGATCCCAAGTTGTCGCAGGTGCGGTTGAGCGACCTGCCGGACGCCCCGACCTTGAAGATCGATCTCGACAACCAGAAGCTCGCCGCGTTCGGGCTCAACAACAACGACGTGAACACCACCCTCTCGACCGCCTGGGGCGGGCGCTATGTCAACGACTTCATCGACAAGGGCCGGGTCAAGCGCGTCTACGTCCAGGGCGACGCGCAGTACCGCTCGCGGCCCGAAGACCTGTCGCAATGGTACGTGCGCACCGCCAACGGCGAGATGTCGCCGTTCTCGGCGTTCTCGACGATCGGCTGGGCGACCACGCCGGCCAGCACCAGCCGGTTCAACGGCGTGCCCGCGTTCAGCATTTCCGGCCAGGCCGCGCCGGGGGTAAGTTCGGGCGACGCGATGAACGAGATTCAGGCTCTTGCGGCGAAAATCCCCGGCACGTCGGTCGAATGGTCGGGCTCTTCGTACGAGGAGCGGCAGTCGTCGGGCCAGGCGCCGCTGCTTTACGCGCTGTCGGTGCTGGTGGTGTTCCTGTGCCTTGCCGCGCTGTACGAAAGCTGGTCGATCCCGTTCGCGGTGCTGCTGGTGATCCCGCTCGGCCTTGTCGGCGCGGTGCTTGCCGCGAACCTGCGCGGGCTCGAGAACGACGTCTATCTCCAGATCGGGCTGCTCACGACGATGGGCCTCGCCTCGAAGAACGCGATCCTGATGATCGAATTCGCCGAGCAGGAAGAGCGCAAGGGCAAGCGCGTGATCGAGGCGGCGCTCGAAGCGGCGCGGATCCGCCTGCGGCCGATCCTGATGACCAGCTTCGCGCTGATCTTCGGCGTGCTGCCGCTGGCGATCTCGACCGGCGCGGGCGCCAACAGCCGCATCGCGATCGGCACGTCGGTGATCGGCGGCATGCTCGCGGCCAGCCTGCTCGCGATCTTCTACATTCCGCTGCTGTTCGTGCTGGTGCGGCGCGGCACGCGCGATTCGCTGAAGGCCGTGCAGCATTGGCTCGCCGAACGGCGCCAGGCGCGGGAGGCCCGGGCATGAGGGCCCGGCTCGCCGTCTCGCTCGCCGCGCTGGCGCTCGGCGCGTGCTCGCTCGCCCCGCACTACGTGCGTCCGGCCGCGCCGGTGCCGAGCACCTGGCCGAGCGGCGCCGCTTACCCCGTCGAAGGCGAAGCGAGCCTGCCGGCGGTCTCCTACACCGACGTGTTCCGCGATCCACGGCTGCAGACGCTGATCACCCAGGCGCTGGCCAACAACCGCGACTTGCGGGTGGCCGCGGCAAACGTCGCGGAGGCGCGGGCGCAAGTGCGGGTTACGCGCTCCGCGCAGTTTCCCAACGTCACCGTCAACGGCTCGGCCCAGGTGCAGGACAACGGCGGCGACCGCACCCAGACGTTCTCTCTGCAGGGCGGGGTATCGTCGTTCGAGCTCGACTTGTTCGGCCGCCTCGCCAACGGGACCGAAGCCGACCGCGAGCGGATGCTGGCGAGCGAGGCTTCGGCACGCACCGTGCGCCTGGGGCTGGTGGCCGACATCGCCACGGCCTGGGCGACTTATGCCTCCGACAAGGACCTGCTCGCGATCGCGCAGGACACCGCGGCGAACGCCCAGCGCAGCGTCGACCTGACGCGGCTGCGGCTCAACGGCGGGATCGCCCCGCGCACCGATCTGAGCCAGGCCGAGCAGGTGCTGGCGACCGCTCAGGGCGATCTTGCGGACCAGACCACCGCGCTGGCGCAGGACGTGAACCTGCTGCGGCTGCTGGTCGGGGCCGAACCCGATCCGACGCTACTGCCCGGGGGGCTCGCCGAGGTCTCGAGCTCGATCGAAGCGCTGCCCGCCGGGACCAGCTCCGAGGTGTTGCTGCGCCGCCCCGACGTGGCCCAGGCGGAATATCTGCTGAAGGCGGCGAATGCGAACATCGGCGTCGCCCGCGCCGAGCTGTTTCCGAAGATCTCGCTCACCGGCCTGCTCGGGTTCGCCAGCGACGCGCTCGGCTCGCTGTTCACCGGCGGGGCGTTTACCGCGACGGCGGGCGCGAACGCGAGCTATTCGATCTTCAACGCCGGCGGCGCGCGGGCCAATGTCGCGGTGAGCGAAGCCCAGCGCGATGCCGCGCTGGCGACGTACGAGAAGGCGATTCAGACCGCGTTCCGCGAAGTCGCCGACGCCCTGGCGCGCGAGGGAACGATCGCCCAGCGGCTCGACGCCGCGCACAGCAACACCGTGGCGGCGGCCGATACCGCGACGCTCAGCGAAGCGCTCTATCGCGGCGGGATCGACAGCTTCCTCCAGAACCTGGTCGCCCAGCGCAGCCTCTACAGCGCGCGGCAGAGCGAGGTGGCGGCGACGCTCACGGCGGTCCAGAACCGGATCGACCTCTACCGCGTGCTCGGCGGCGACGCCAAGCTGGCGTCGCTGCCGGTCACGCCCACGGGCTGACCCTTACGCCGGCGCCGCCTTGCAGATAAAGTTCTTCGCGTCGTCCTGGCTGCCCTTGCCGGTGTAGGTCGGGATCAGCGGATACGTGCACAGCGGGCGCGAGATCGGCGGCAGCGGCGGTGCCGGAGGACCGCCCGGAATGCCGCCCGCACCGGCGCCGCTGCGGGTCGCGACGATCCGTTCGGGCGGGGTGCCGCTCTGGTCCCAGGTCTCGAGCACGGCGAGCGGATCCCATTCGGTCGCGCCTTCGCCGCCGCCGCAGTGGTTCATGCCCGGCACCATGAACAGGCGGAGCTGGTTCTGCCGCTGCCCGGGCGACAACGCCGCGTAGAGCCCGCGATAGAACTTCACGCTGTTGGTTGCGGGAATCAGACCGTCGGCCCAGCCGTGGCTCATCAGCAGGCGCCCGCCGCGGGCAAAGAACGGCCCGAGCCCGTCGGACGGAATATTGAGGATGTTCGCGCCGAACTCGCGTGAGCGATAGACTTCCTTGCCGAAATCCATCGTATGCCAGTCCCAGTTCGGATCGCCGCCGTGGACGAGCAACTTGTAATACGTGAACGCCACCGGAAACGGCTCCTTGCCGGTGGTGAGCATCGCCAGCTGCAGCTCGGCACCGCGCGGCCAGCCGGGCAGCAGCTGCCCGCCGCTCTTCGGATCGGGCACGCCGGCATAGATCGCCCGCGCCACCGCGACTTGCCCGGCGCTCAGGCAATTGCCGTTCTGGCCCGGCTGGCACTGCAGCTTGGCCGGATCGTAGTGGCAGGCTTCGGGATTGGCGATCAGCCCGTCCTCGGTGCCGTCGAGCTTGTCGCATTCCTTGACCACCGCCTGGTGCAGCAAGCCGAGCAGGGGTGCGGTGAGCTGCTCGCCGGTCGGCGGCGCCGGCCAGAAGCCTGCGAACATGCTCTGGGTCATCAGGTCGGTCATCGGATTGGCCGGAGCCATCGCCGAGATGAAGTCGTAGTCCTTGGGATAGCGATAGGCTTCCATCAGCCCTTGCCGCCCGCCGGTGGAGCAACTGGTCCAGTACGATTTCCGCACCGGCTTGCCGTAGAGCGCCTGCGCCGCAGCCTTGGCGGTGACCGCGGTCAGGTGGATCGCGCGATAGCCGTAGTCGATCAGCTTTTCGGGATGGCCGACCGCGAACTCGCCGCTCATGCCGGTGCCGGTATGGCCGGTGTCGGTGGTCGCCACCACATAGCCGCGGCTGAGCGGCTTGGGGATTTCGCTGAGGCTCAACTGCCCCGCCCAGATGCCGTTGCCGAGCCCGACGTACTTGCCGTTCCACCCGCTCGCCGGCAGCCAGACCTCGACCTTGATATCGGAATCCGGCGTCGGGGTCAGGGTCGCCTGCACCCGGCAGAACGCCGGCAGGTTGTCGAACGGCGATCCCTTTACGCCCGGCGCCGCAAAGGGCGAGGGCGGGGCCTTGAATGCGCCGGCTGCAACCAGTTCCGCCGAGGTGACTTTGCCGTTCTCGAGCTTGAGCCCGCCGAGCTCGCTGCAATCCTTCGCCGCGGCCGGGGCCGCGAGCGCGAACAGCGCCCCAAGCGCGGTGGTGGCCAGCGCAGCGCGCAAGGCTTTCTGGCAAACGTTCATCGATCTCTCCCTGTCGATTCTGTTTTGAATATTGGTAGCGAATCCTGCCGGCCGCGCCAGTCCTAGTGAAACCGGGACTCTCCTTCATTGTCCGTCGCCCAGCCGCCTTTCCAGTGCCGCGAGCGCTTCCTCGTTCGCCTGCCAGTCTTGCGCGAACAGGCCACCCTCGGCGAACAGCGCGTGGGCGATGCCGTGGGCGCCCTCGTGCGCCCACAAGGCGGCAAGCTTGCCCGCCAGCGGATCGTCGACCGGCCGCACATCGCCGCGCACGTGCCGCAGCCAGGCAGCGAGCGCATCGAGGATCGCCGGGCATTCCCGCCCTTCGCGCTGGTGGAACGCGAGCACCGGCAGCCAGCGCTGCGGGATCTTCTGGCTGCCGTCGATCGCGATCTGGGCGAGCCGGTGGTCGAGCGCCGGATCGGCGAACCGGGCGATCAGTTGCCGGGAATAGGCGGCAAGGTCCTGGCCTACTGCTGGGATGAAGCTGGTTGCCGCTTCCTCGCGCATCAGCCGGTCGACCAGCACGCGAAGCCCGGGATCGGCGATCGCTTCGTGGACGAAGACGTAGCCGCGCTCCATCCCGCAGTAGGCGAGCGCCGAGTGCGCGCCGTTCAGCATCCTGAGCTTCGCGACCTCGTAAGGCGCGGCGTCGGCTACGATCTGCGCGCCGTGATGCTCCCAGCCCGGGCGCGGGGCCACGAACGTGTCTTCGATCACCCATTGGCTGAAGCGCTCCGTGAACACCGCCCCTTCGTCGCGCTGGCCGAGCGCGGCCTCGACCGCGTCGAGATCGGCCGGCGTGGTCGCGGGAACTATGCGGTCGACCATCGAATTGGGACACGCGCACTCGCGCGCGATCCACGCCGCGAGTGGGGGCGCGCGGGCCGCGCACCATTCGCCGAGCAGGCGCGCGAGCTCGCGGCCGTTGTCGGCAATATTGTCGCAGCTGAGCAAGGTAAGCCCCGGCAGTCCGGCGCGCATTCGCGCGGTCAGCCCGGCGCAGAGCGGCGGATAGAAGCTCGCTTCGGCGAGCGCGAGATCGAGCGACCCGTCTTCGCGCCGGCAATAGCCTTTTTCGGTGACGGTGAAGCTGGCGATCCTGCATCCGGGTGCGGCGAGGCGATCGACGATCGCCGCGGCACCGCGTGCGGCGAGCAAGACCTCACCCACCGCGCCGACGATCCGCGTGCTGGTGTCGCGGCCGCTGCGCTCGGTCAGCGAATAGAGACCGTCCTGCGGGTTGAGCCGATCGGCGGCTGCCGGGGAACGGAGCGAAACGCCGGCGATCATCCAGTCGCGCTCGCCGGCATTCATGCACGCGTCTGTGTACCAGGCCTGGTGCGCGCGGTGGAACGCGCCCACGCCGAAGTGGACGATGCCGGTCTTCTGGGTGGTGCGATCATAAGCGAAGCGGGTGACGTCGGGCGACACCCGTAGGAGGTTCGTCGGGCTCAGCCTCACAAGCGATAGGCCTGCTTCACCAGCCCGTAGGCCAGCTCCCGCGCCAGCTCGGCAGCTTCCCAGTCCTCGATGCGGTGCTCGGCGACCAGGTCGGCGAGGAAGCCGCAGTCGATCCTTCGGGCGACGTCGTGGCGGGCGGGGATCGACATGAAGGCGCGGGTGTCGTCGTTGAACCCGACGGTGTTGTAGAACCCGGCGGCCTCGGTGGTCATCCGGCGGAAGCGGCGCATGCCTTCGGGGCTGTCATGGAACCACCACGCCGGGCCGAGCTTGAGGCATGGATAATGCCCGGCGAGCGGGGCGAGCTCGCGCGCGTACGCGCTCTCGTCGAGGGTGAACAGGATCAGCGTCAAGTCGCGCTCGTTGCCGAAGCGGTCGAGCAATGGCTTCAATGCGTGGACGTAATCGGTGCGCAGCGGGATGTCGGCGCCCTTGTCGCGGCCGAATTTGGCGAACAGCTGGGCATTATGGTTGCGGAAGCTGCCCGGGTGGAGCTGCATCACGAGCCCGTCGGCGAGGCTCATTCCGGCCATTTCGGTGAGCATTTGCGCGCGGAACAGCTCCGCTTCCGCGGCGGTGAAAGTGCCGGAGGCGACTTTGCCGAACAGCGCCTCGGCATCGGCCGGCGCGAGGTCGGCGGTCTGCGCGGTCGGATGGCCGTGGTCGGTGCTCGTGGCGCCCATCCCGGCGAAATAGGCCCGGCGCTGGCGGTCGCGGCGAGGTATCCTTGCCAGGTGCGGCAGTCTTCTCCGGTGAGCTGCGAGAAGGTGTCGAGGTTGGCCTGGAATCCCTCGAATTCCGGATCGATCACCGGGTCGGGACGATAGGCGGTGATCACGCGGCCATTCCACCCCGAGCCGTGGATCGCCTTGTGGTGATCGAGCGGATCGAGCGGGCTTTCGGTCGTCGCGAGCGTCTCGATGTTGAAGCGCTCGAACAGCGCGCGGGGGCGGAATTCCGGCCGCTGCAAGGCATCGGTGATGGTGTCGTAGTAAAGGTCCGACGTTTCCGCATCCAGCCTGACGTCGATCCCGAAGCCTTCGGCGAACACCCAGTCGAGCCAGATGCGCGAGGGCGTGCCGCGGAACAGATGATAGCGCTCGGCAAACAGGCGCCACCCCTCGCGCGGATCGGCGCGGGGGCTGCCGATCCCGAGATCCTCCAGTCGCACGCCTTGCGAATAGAGCATGCGGAACAGGTAATGGTCGGGCACCAGCAGCAGTTCGCTGGCGTTGGCCCATGGCGCATCGCCGGCGAACCACGCCGGGTCGCAATGCCCGTGCGGACTGACGATCGGCAAGTCTCTGACGCTGTCGTACAGTTCGCGCGCGAGCCCACGTACGGCGGGTTCGGCCGGCAGCAGCCGGTCGGGATGGAGTTGGAGCTTGCGGGGCAGGGCCAAGTCCTCTCTCTGCTTGTATTTTCCAGGACCGTAGCGCAGTGGTAGCGCTAACGGGAGTGGAAAATCAGAGCGATGAAGATCACTTCGGCAAAGGTCATCGTGACCTGCCCCGGGCGCAATTTCGTGACCCTGAAGATCGAGACCGACGCCGGCCTGGCGGGCATCGGCGACGCGACCCTCAACGGGCGCGAGCTGGCGGTCGCGTCGTACCTTGCCGATCACGTGATCCCGTGCCTGATCGGCATGGACCCGCAACGGATCGAGGATATCTGGCAATACCTCTACCGCGGCGCCTACTGGCGGCGCGGCCCGGTGACGATGAGCGCGATCGCGGCGGTCGATACCGCCCTGTGGGACATCAAGGGCAAGCAGGCCGGGCTGCCGCTCTACCAGCTTCTCGGCGGGCGGAGCCGCGAACGGGTGCTGGTCTACGGCCACGCCAACGGCGCCGATCTCGAAGCGACCGTGGACGCGGTCGGCCGGTACATCGACATCGGCTACAAGGCGATCCGCGCCCAGAGCGGCATACCGGGAATCGAGAAAGCCTACGGGGTGGGCCGCGGCACCATGCATTACGAGCCGGCCGATGCGGCTCTGCCCACCCAAACCGTATGGGATACGCCGAAATACCTGAACTTCGCGCCCAAGCTGTTCGACAAGCTGCGCGAATCTTACGGCTTCGGGGTCGAACTGCTGCACGACGTCCACCACCGCCTAACGCCCAACGAGGCTGCGCAACTGGGCAAGGCGCTCGAGCCTTACCGGCTGTTCTGGATGGAAGACGCGACCCCGGCCGAGAACCAGGCCGGCTTCCGCCACATCCGCACCCACACCACCACGCCGCTCGCGGTCGGCGAGGTGTTCAATACTATCTGGGACTGCAAGCAGCTGATCGAGGAACAGCTGATCGACTACATCCGCTGCACCGTGGTCCACGCCGGCGGAATCACGCATCTGCGGCGGATCGCCGACCTTGCCGCGCTCTACCAGGTGCGCACCGGCAGCCACGGCGCGACCGACCTTTCGCCCGTGTGCATGGGCGCTGCGCTGCATTTCGACACCTGGGTCCCCAACTTCGGCATCCAGGAATACATGCGCCATACCGAAGAAACCGACGCGGTGTTCCCGCACGACTATCGCTTCGAGGACGGCTACCTGATCTGCGGCGAAGCGCCCGGCCACGGGGTCCAGATCGACGAGACCCTCGCCGCGAAGTACCCCTACAACCCGGCCTGTCTGCCGGTCGCCCGGCTCGAAGACGGGACCATGTGGAGCTGGTGAAGATGAATTCGATTCCGCCTCGCCCGATTCCCCGCCGGATCGTCTGCGCCGGCGAGGCGATGGTCGAGCTGCGCCCGCACGGCGCTGGCTGGCACGTGGGTTTCGGCGGGGACACGCTGAACGTCGCGCTGCATCTCGCGCGGCTGTTCCATCGGGTGTCGTACCTCACCGCGCTCGGCAACGATCCGTTCGCGGTCAGGATGTGCGCCGACTGGACCCGCGAGGGGATCGACCTTTCGCTGGTGCTGACCCACCCGGTCCGCACCACCGGGCTCTATGCAATCGAGACCGATACCCGCGGTGAACGGCACTTTTCCTACTGGCGCGGCGAAAGCGCCGCGCGCGAACTGTTCACTTGCGAGGGGATCGAGGAAGCCGAGGACGAGGCGGCGCGGGCGGATCTGCTGTTCTTCTCGTTGATCTCGCTCGCGATCCTCAAGGGGAACGGGCGCGAGCGGCTGCTGCGCCTGGCCGAGCGGGTGCGAGCGAACGGCGGCAAGGTCGCGTTCGATTCAAACTATCGTCCGCGCTTGTGGACCAGCCGCGACGAAGCGCGCGAGTGGCAGGCACGCGCGGCAGCGCTGGCCGACATCGGCCTGCCGGGGATCGACGACCAGCGTGCGCTGGGGGTAGGCGACGATCCTTTCGCGGTGAACGAGCACTGGCGCGAGCTTGGCTGCGTTGAGGTGGTGGTGAAGCTCGGCTCAGAGGGGTGCCTGCTGCCCGACGGCAGCGTGGTCCAGCCGCCCTCGCGGCTGATGCCGTCGGATACCAGCGGCGCGGGAGACGCGTTCGACGCAGGCTATCTCGCCGCGCGGATCAGGGGCGCTTCAGCAGAAGACTCGGCGATGGCCGGGCAAGGCCTCGCGGGCTGGACGGTGATGCATCGCGGCGCGATCCCGCCGCTGGGAGAGGCTTCCCCTTACGGCGCGATCGCGAGCCTGGTTCCGGAATAGCCCTCGGGCCGGTCGTTTTCGGTCTCATCGACAGGCGCATCGCCCTTGCACCGGCCGAAAAAGCGGGCATAGTTAGCGCTAACATATGCGATTCCCTCAACGGGAGCGCAAAGGGAGAGGGGAAATATGAGCACTCAGGCGCGCGGCAGCGTCAACATGGGGCTGGTCGGGGCGATCGTCGCGGTCGCCACTATCGGCGGCCTGCTGTTCGGCTATGACAGCGGCGCGGTGAACGGGACGCAGAATGGCCTGAAGGCCGCCTTCGCCCTGAGCGAAGGAGGGCTGGGATTCACCGTCGGCTCGCTCCTGATCGGATGTTTCATCGGCGCGTTCTTCGCCGGCACCCTGGCCGAGAGCATCGGCCGGCGCAACGTGATGCGGATCGCGTCTGTGCTGTTTCTCGCGGGCGCGCTGATCCAGGGCTTCGCCCCGAGCCAGATCATCTTCGTGATCTCGCGCATGGCCGGCGGCATGGCGGTGGGCGCGGCGAGCGTGCTGTCGCCGGCCTACATCTCCGAGGTGGCTCCGGCCGATATCCGAGGCCGCCTGACGACCGTCCAACAGATCATGATCATCGCCGGCCTCACCGCCTCGGCGCTGGTCAACTATTTCCTGCAGCAGGCGGCGGGTAACGATTCGACCGCGGTGCTCGGGTTCGGGCTCGCGGCGTGGCGCTGGATGTTCCTGGCGCAGGCCGTACCGGCGGCGGTTTTCCTGATCGCGTTGTTCTTCGTTCCGGAAAGTCCGCGCTTCCTGGTCGCGCGGGGCAGGGATGAAGAGGCGCGCAAGGTGCTCGCCAGCATCTTCGGCGAGGCTTCGGCCCCCGCCAAACTCAACGAAATCCGCGCGAGCTTTTCGAGCGATCATCGGCCGCGCCTGACGGACGTCGTCGCGCGAGGCACCCTGTTGCGCCCGATCGTCTGGGCCGGCCTGATCATCGCGGTATTCCAGCAGCTCGTCGGCATCAACGTCATCTTCTACTATAGCGCCACCCTGTGGCAGGCTGCCGGCTTCTCGGAATCGCAGGCTTTGCTGACCACCATCATCAACAACTCGATCTCGCTCGTCGCCTGCTTCGTGACCGTCGGTCTGGTGGATAAAGTAGGCCGCAAGCCACTGCTGCTGATCGGGTCGGTGGGCATGGCGATCACGCTGTTCGCGATGGCCTATGCGTTCTCGACCGGTGCGTTGGAGGGCTCGACGCTGCATCTTCCGGGCAGCATGGGGCAAGTCGCGGTCTATTCGGCGCTGGCCTATTCCGCCTTGTTCAACATCAGCTGGGGCCCGGTGATGTGGGTGATGCTGGGCGAGATGTTCCCGAACCAGATCCGCGGTTCTTCGCTCGCGGTCGCGGGCTTTGCGCAATGGTTCGCCAACTATCTGATCGTGCAGAGCTTCCCGCTGATGCTGGCCGGCATCGGACTTCCGGCGAGCTATTCGTTCTACGCCATCTGCGCGGTGATCAGCTTCTTCCTCGTCGCGCGGTTCATTCGCGAGACCAAGGGCAAGGAGCTCGAGGAGATGGAAGGCTGGGAACTGCCTTCGTCCGCAGGCGACGCCGAGGTTGCAACCGTGGAGTTGCACTGAGCCACCACGTCTACGGTTACCCCGGGCGCTGATGCTCGGGCTCAGCGACGGCGTCGCCGCTCCTCCCATGCGGCGGCGCCGTCATCTTATGATGGTAAAGATCCTCCCCGTTCCGCAGGAATGGGGAGG
>DASVLP010000011.1:0-5827 GCA_036384795.1 Sphingomonadaceae bacterium
CGGGCTGAACAGCACCACATCGCCGGGTTCCGCCGCGGCGATCGCCCGCGCAACCGCTTCGCTCAGCAGTTCGCAGCGTTCGACATGGGTTACGGAATCGAGGATTTCGGCAAAGCGCGGCCCGGCCTCGCCGATGGTGTAGGCGGCAGCGACGTTGCCGAAGAATTGCTCGCATTCGCCGAGGCCGTCGCCCTTGGGCAGCCCGCCCAGAATCCAGTGGAGGCGCTTCTCCGGAGCAGGCGGGAAGGCGGCGAGCGCGGGCGCGGTGGAGGCGGGGTTGGTCGCCTTGCTGTCGTTGATGAACAGCACTCCGCCGAAGGTGCCCAGGCGTTCCATCCGGTGCGGCAGGCCTCTGAAGCTGGCCAGCCCCGCCAGTATCTGGTCGCGCGAAAGGCCAAGTTCCATCGCCAGTGCTGCCGCGATCGCCGCGTTCTGGAGGTTGTGCGGCCCCTGCAGCGACGGCCAGCCGGCCTGCTCGCCCACCCACTTGTCCGCCGCCATGCACACCGCCCGGCCATCCGTCCGCCGGGGAATTTCCCGGTCGCAGACAGCCCGGGTCGACTCGTCCTCGCAGCCGAACACCGCAAAGCGCTCGGGCCGCTGCAAGGCGAACAGCCGCGCCTTGGACTCCGCATAGGCCTCGAACCCGGCGTAGCGATCGAGGTGGTCGGGAGTGATGTTGGTCAGCGCGGCCGCTTCGCAATCGAGCGAAAAGGTCAGGTCGATCTGGTAGCTCGACAGTTCGAGCACATAGACTCCGCCTTCCGGCAGCGGCTTCTGCCCGAGGATCGGCAGGCCGATGTTGCCGCCCATCCGTGCCGGCACTCCCGCGCTCTCGAGCAAATGATGCACCAGCGCGGTGGTGGTCGACTTGCCATTGGTCCCGGTAATCCCGACCACCTTGTGCGGCGGAAGATCGGGCCGCGCCTGCGCGAACAGTTCGATATCGCCGATCAGGGGCACGCCTGCGCCTTTGGCACGCTCGGCGATCGGATGAACGTTGATCGGCACGCCGGGGGAAACCACCACCGCGTCGAAACCGCGAAGGTCGATTTCGAGCGGATCCGCCAGCTCGGCCCGGCCTTCCAGCACGGCGCGGGCATTGTCCTGCCGATCCCACGCAACCACCCGCGCCCCGCTCGCCAGCAGGCATTCCGCCGCGGCCAGACCCGAACGGGCGAGACCGAGGACGGCGTAAGTCTTGCCGGCGAAGTGGGGGGAGCGGATCACCTGAGCTTGAGCGTCGAGAGGCCCAGCAGCGCGAACACGATCGAGACGATCCAGAAGCGGATCACCACGGTCGATTCCGGCCAGCCGAGCTGTTCGAAATGGTGGTGGATCGGGGCCATGCGGAACACCCGCTTGCCGGTACGCTTGAAGAAGAACACCTGGATGATGACCGAGGCGGTTTCGAGCACGAACAGCCCGCCGATGATCAGCAGCACGATCTCGTGATGGCTCGCGACCGCGGTCGCGCCCAGCGCCCCGCCGAGCGCGAGACTGCCGGTATCGCCCATGAACACGGCTGCCGGCGGCGCGTTGAACCACAGGAAGGCGAGCCCCGCCCCCATGATCGCGGTGCAGAAGATCGCCAGCTCGCCCGCCCCCGGAACATGCGGAATGCCCAGGTAATGCGCATAGTCGACGCGGCCCGCGAGATAGCAGATGATCGCGAAGGTGCCCGCGGCGATGATCACCGGCATGGTCGCGAGCCCGTCGAGCCCGTCGGTCAGGTTCACCGCATTGCCGAAGCCGACGATCACGGTGGCGGCGAACACATAGTAGAAATAGCCCAGCGGGATCGCGCGGTTGAACAGGAACGGCACGTAAAGGTTGGTGCTGACCTGGCTGACGATGATCCACGCGGCGATGCCCGCGACGACGAACTCCGCAAGCAGCCTGATCTTGCCCGACACGCCCTTGTGGCTGCGCTTGGTGACTTTGTCGTAATCGTCGAGGAAGCCGATCAGCCCGAACCCGATCGTCACCGCAAGGCACGCCCACACGAACGGGTTGGTCAGGTCCATCCACAGCAGCATCGAGGCGACCAGCGAGGTCAGGATCATCAGCCCGCCCATGGTAGGCGTACCGGTCTTGGCGAGATGGGTTTGCGGACCGTCGGTGCGGATGGGCTGGCCCTTGCCCTGGCGCACGCGCAGCATCGCAATGAACCTGGGCCCGATCACCAGGCCGATCAGCAGCGCGGTCATCAGCACTGCGCCGGCGCGGAAGGTCTGATAGCGCACCAGATTGGCCGGACCCGCGAAGTTCAGCCATTGCGCGACGAGATAGAGCATTCAGCCTTCCTTGTGGCCCGCCCCGCGCCCCACGAAATGGGCGACGAGCCGGGCAAGCCCCACCGAGTTCGAGCCCTTCACCAGCACCGCGTCGCCGCCTTCGAGGCCGTAATCCTCGAGCGCGGCGATCGCATCGGCGGGATTATCGCAATGGGCGAAGCGAATCGGCTTGCCAAGCGCCTCGGCCGCAACCTTCCCCAGCTCATCCGCCAGCGGCTGCATTTCGCCGCCCACCAGCACGGCATAGTCGACGTTCGCCGCATAAAGCGGTTCGACCAGCGCGGCGTGGAAGCGCGGGCCGAAATCGCCCAGTTCCTTCATGCTGCCCAGCACCGCGATCCGGCGCGTCGCCGGCGTCTGGCCGAGCTGCGCCAGCGTCGCGCGCATCGAAGCGGGGTTGGCGTTGTAGCTTTCGTCGATCAGCGTCGCCTGGCCGCCGCGCACCGAAATCCTGTGGCGCGCCCCACGGCCCTTGAGGCTGCCCATCTCGGCGAGCGCGAGGCCGGCCGCGCCGAGGTCGGCGCCGAGCGCGCGCACCGCCGCGATCACGGCGAGCGAGTTCGATACCCAGTGCTCGCCCGGCTCGGCAACCGAATAGCAGATGCGCCGATCGCCAAGATCCGCGGTCACCAGCGAGCCGCCGTTGGCCTGCTGCACCGCATCGAGCAGCCGGACCTGCGCGTGCGCCGCCTTGCCGAACGCGGCCACTTCGGCGCCCTCCGCCAGCGCCGCCTCGCGCAGCCGCTCGTAATGCGGGCTGTCGGCGGGGATCACCGCGGTGCCGCCCGGCTGGAGCCCGAGGAATATCTCGGCCTTGGCCGCGGCGATCGCTTCCTCGCTGCCGAGCATCTCGATGTGCGCCGGGGCGATCGCGGTGATCACCGCGACGTGCGGGCGCACCTGGCGGGTCAGCGCGGCGATCTCGCCTGCGTGGTTCATGCCCATCTCGAACACGCCGTATTTCGCCCGCGCGCTCATCCGCGCGAGGCTGAGCGGCACGCCGACATGGTTGTTGTAGCTCCTCACCGAACGGTGTGCGGCGCCCCGGCTTGCGCGATCGAGCGCGGCAAACAGCGCCTCCTTGACGCCGGTCTTGCCGACCGAGCCGGTGACCCCGACCACTTTCGCGTCGGCCCGGTCGCGCGCGGCCATGCCGAGCCGTTGCAATGCAGCGGTGGTATCCTGCACCAGCACGTGCGGCTGCGCGATCGGCCGGTCGACCACCGCCGCGGCCGCGCCGTTGGCGAACGCCTTGTCGAGATAGGCATGCCCGTGGCTGGTTTCGCCTTTCAGCGCGAAGAACAGGTCGCCCTCGACGACATCGCGGGAATCGATCTCGACCCCGGCGGCCTGGAACGCGCAGCTCGCCCGTCCGCCGGTGGCGGCGGCGACCGCTGCCGCGTCCCACAGCGCGAGCGGCAGCTCGTCCGAAGGCTGGACCAGCCACGAGAGGATCTTCGGCAAGGCACCCATCAAGCGTCACTCCCAGACTTTCTCGCCCGCGGCCCGGCGCATTCGCGCGCCACGCTCACATCGTCGAACGGCAGAACCCGCATTTCGTCTCCGGCGCCGACGATCTGGCCCTGCTCGTGGCCCTTGCCGGCGATCAGCACGATGTCGTCCCTGCCCGCTTCGGCGATCGCCGCGGCGATGGCTTCGCGCCGGTCGCCGATCTCGCGCGCGCCGGACGCGCCTTCGAGCACCATGCGCCGGATCGCCGCGGGATCTTCGCCGCGCGGGTTGTCATCGGTGACGATCACCACATCGGATTGCGCGCTCGCGACTTCGCCCATCGGCTTGCGCTTGCCCTGGTCGCGGTCCCCGCCCGCGCCGAACACCGTGATCAGGCGGCCTTTGAGATGCGGGCGCAGCGCCGCGATCGCCGCGGCCAGCGCGTCGGGGGTATGCGCGTAGTCGACATAGACCGGCGCGCCCGCCGCGGTGATCGCCGCGCGCTCGAGCCGCCCGCGCACCGGCTGAAGCCGGGAGAGCGCGTTGAAGGTCAGCCTGGGATCGCCGCCGGTGGCGATCACCAGCGCCGCCGCGACGAGCGCGTTCGCGGCCTGGTATTCGCCGATCAGCGGCAGGGTGACGTCGTGGCGCTCGCCTTCGTATTCGATGGCCAGGCCTTGCCCAAGCTGGCCGGGATAGCGGGAGAGCAGGCGGATGCCGTCCGCCTCCGGTCCGACCGTCAGCAGGCGCACCCCCCGCCGACGGGCGTGTTCGCAGGCCTTGTGCGCCCAGTCGCCGCCGAGCCAGACCACCGCCGTGCCGTCGCCGTCGACGACTTCATCGAACAGCCGCATCTTCGCGGCGAAGTAGTCGTCCATCGTCGCATGGTAATCGAGATGGTCGCGCGACAGGTTGGTGAACGCACCCGCGGCCACCGGCACGCCTTCGTTGCGATATTGCGAAAGGCCGTGGCTCGATGCTTCGTAGGCGACGTGGGTCACCCCTTCGCGGGCGAGCCCGGTCATGTTCGAGAGGAAAGTCACGATGTCGGGCGAAGTGAGCCCGGTGGAAACGCTCTCGTCCGGCGTCGTCACGCCCAACGTGCCGATCGAAGCCGCGCGCTCACCGGCCATTCGCCAGAGCTGACGGGTCATCTCGACGGTCGAGGTCTTGCCGTTGGTGCCGGTCACCGCGACGATGGTTTGCGGCACCGGGCGGAAGAACTGCGCGGCGAGGCGCGCGAAAGCGCGGCGCGGCACCGCGTCGGAGACGTGCGCCGCGCCGTCGACTTGCGCCTCCGGCCGCGCGACCACCGCGATCGCACCGGCGGCGACGGCGGCCGGAATGAAATCCTCGCCGTTGACCCGGGCGCCCGCGAACGCGCCGAACACCGTGCCGGGGGCGACCTTGCGATGATCGATTGCGAACCCGGTCACCGTCTCGTTTTCGCCCGTATCGACCGTGAGCCCCGCCGCCCGGGCCAGCTGCCCAAGCTTCATCGAGCGCCGCCCGGGGTCTTCTCGGCGGCCTCGGCATCCTTTTCGACCAGCGGCCGCAGCTCGGAGATGTCGATGTCGCGGCTGGCATCGGGCATCACTCCCAGCATCGGGCCGATCCGCGGGATCAGCCGGCCCACGATCGGCACCGCGTTCCACGCCGCGGTGCGCTGGAACGAGCTCGCCGCGGTGGCCTGCGGCTGGTCGAGCATCGCCACCACCACATAGCGCGGATGGTCCATCGGGAACGCGGCGGCGAACGTCGAGATCACCTGGTGCCGGCAATAGCCGCCGTCGCAGGCCTTCTCCGCGCTGCCGGTCTTGCCCCCCACCCGGAAGCCCGGCGCGTCCGCCTTGCGGCCGGTTCCGTAGAGCGCGATCATCCGCAGCAACTGGTTCATCCTTGCGCTGGTGCTCGCCTTGAACACGCGGTGTCCGGCGGGGACCTGGTTCGGGCCGAGCTTGAGCAGGGTCGCCGGGCGCCAGATCCCCCCGTTGACCAGCGCGGCATAGGCGTTGGCGAGATGCAGCGGGGTGACGGCGATCCCGTGGCCGAACCCGATCGTCATCGTCCTGAGGCGC
>DASVLP010000012.1:0-27832 GCA_036384795.1 Sphingomonadaceae bacterium
GGGCGCGCAGCGCGGCAGCGGCGAGCTCGACGCGATCGTCGACCACGCGCTGCGCCTCAAGAGCCTGATGGCGTTCGCGCCGCGCAAGTACGATCCGCGCGTGGTCGAGGCGCTGGCGCTTGCCGGAGCGCTCGATCCGGCGCTGGCCCCCGATTCGCGCGCCACCGCGCTCAACAAGGCGGCAGCGCAGCTCGCGATGGGCGATCCGGAAGCGAATTGGAGCGCGGAGCAGCGTACCGACGGCACGGTTGTCTTTCGCCGCGCGTGGCGGGGGGTGACCGACGCCCACCTGATCGAGCCCACCTTCCTCGACAGCCCCGAAGCGCGCAAGCTGCACCGCCTCGCGAGCCAGCACGCCGACGTCTACGGCGCGCCGTTGCGGCTGGTGAAGAGCGGCGGCGCGGCCGAGCCCGAACCGCAGCCAGAGCCCGACACGAGCGAGGACGACGGCGAGGAAGCGGCCCGTCCGGTGGTCGCGGCGGACGGCGCGATCACCCTGCCCTCGCACCTGCTCGAAGCGGTGCTTGCCGCGGGGCGCAAGGGCCTCAGCATCGCGCGCTACAAGGGCCTTGGCGAAATGAACGCCGAACAGTTGTGGGAAACCACGCTCGACCCCGACAACCGCATCCTGCTGCAAGTCAAGGTCGAAGATGCCGACGTGACCGACGAGATCTTCACCCGCCTGATGGGCGACGTGGTCGAGCCGCGCCGCGACTTCATCCAGGAAAACGCGCTGAACGTGGCGAATTTGGACGTTTAGGTGCAAATTCGAGACGTCTCTTTCTCGTCAATCCTCCCCGAGACAAACTCGGGGAGGATTGAGCGAAGCTCACCCGGCTAAGCCCACCGAATTTCTTTTCCGACTGGCGGGCCGAAATCGATCTCCCCGGCGAACCTTTCCCGGATTATGCTTGGGGCTTTTAGCCGACACCTTACTTCCCCGTCGCTTTCGCCAGATGCTTCGCCATGAACGGCAGCACCACCTGGTCGAAGCGCTGGGCGATGTGGTCGACGTGGGTGCCTTCGTAAGTCGCCCAGTCGTGCTTGATGCCGAACCTGGCCAGCGCCTCGTGGATCGCCGTGTCGTCCTTGATCAGGCCGTCCTTGGTGCCGACGTCGGCGCCGATCGCGTCGTAGCTGCGCAAGGCCCAGACGTGGCTCGGGACCATCGCCAGCGGCGAATTGTTCGCCCATTCGGCCATCACCTCGCCGTCGACCTTGCCGTCCTTGAACGGCGGATCGGCGTAGTACGGCGGGTTGGTCGGATCGGGCGACCAGGCGACCATCGAGGACAGCGCCGCGCGGGTGCCGAAGTCCGCCTTCACGCCCTGCTCGATCGGAATGCTGGAGAGCTTCTTGGCGGATTCCTCGGTCTCGACCCGGGGCGACACGCAGCACGCGCTCTGCGCATAGATGCTGTCGAACACGCCCGGATGGGTCATGCCGACGGTCCACACGCCGTAGCCGCCCATCGAATGCCCGGCGAGCCCGCGGCCCTTGCGGGTGGCGATCGTGCGGTAGTGCGCGTCGATGTACTTCACCAGATCGTTGGCGACGAACTGCTGGAAATCGCCGGTGGTGACCGAGCTCGAATACATGCTGCCGCCGAGCTTGGTCAGCGTGTCGGGCACCACCACGATGAACTCGCGGCCGGCGGCGGCGTTATGCGCGACCGCCTCGGGCACGTGCATGAAATTGTAGAAGTTGCGCCCGTCGATCGCGAACCCGTGGAGATAGTAGACCACCGGATAGCGGCGGTGGGGATGGCTCTTGTAGCTCGGCGGCAGCACCACCATCGCTTCGCGGTCGGGGCTGTTGCCTTCTAGGTTGCCTTCCAGCGAGACGCCGTGGACCTTCACGCTCTCGACCGTGATCCCGGCCGGGATCGGCGGCGGCGGCGCGGTGATGTTGCCCGAAGGGAAGCCGCCGGCGTTCTGCGACAGCGCGGGCGCGGCGGCGACCGCGGCGATGGCGGCTGCGGCGGCAAGCAAGACGAGCTTCTTCATAATCGACCTCTCCCGGATATGCGGGAGATGCCGTGCGGCGGCCCTCCCGTTCTGGGTCCGACGATAAGCACTCCGCGCCCGCCTTGTCACGGACATTGTCAATCTGCGGGCGGGAACCCTGCCGCATCGGGCCAGTCGGGATGCGCGAGGCCCATCGCCTTGAACAGCGTTCCCATCTGCGTCTCGGCCGTCAGCCGTTCGCGCGCAATCCCGATGGCCTCCCGCAAGTGCGGCGCCGCGCGCGTCAGCGCCTCGGCGCGCGCGTCGATCCCCAGCGCGGCGAGCCAGGCGCCTTGGGGCACGGTGCCGAGCCAGCGCGCGCCGTGCGCTTGGGCGATTTCGGCAAGCGCGCCGAAATCGACGTGCGCAGTCAGGTCCGCCTCGCCGGGATCGCGGAACGGGTCGACCTTGCGGTGTGCGCGCACCGCCTGCAGGCTCGAACCGAACTGCGGCGCGGCATAACCATAGTCGACGAACAGCGCCGCCCCCTGCTGCGCCGCGAGCCGCCCGGCGACGTCCTGCACCACCGCCGCGGCGGCCGAGCTGGTTTCGAGGATCGCGCCGAGGGGAGCGCCTTTTCGCTCCCCCGGCACCGCCGCATCCATCGGCCGGTCGCCCGCGATGCAGGCGAACGCTTCGCCGTGCGGCACCACCATCCGCTCACGCCAGCCCTGCGCGGTCTTGACCAGCTGCCGCACCGGCAATGCGTCGAGAAACTCGTTGGCGGCGAGCAGCAGCGGGCCGTCCGAAGGTACGCTCGAGAGATCGTGATGCCAACTCGCCTGCGGCACCGCGCTCTGCTGGAGCTCGCGCAGCGCCGGCGAGGTTTCGACCAGGTGCACCGCCGGCTCGAGCCCGACGCTGCTCATCGCCCGAAGCGCATCGTGCGCCAACGTGCCACGCCCCGGGCCGAGCTCGACGTAGAGCGGGTTCGCCGGCCTCCCCGCGCGTTGCCAGAGATCGGCCAGCCACAGGCCGACGAGCTCGCCGAACATCTGGCTGATTTCCGGCGCGGTCACGAAATCGCCGCCCGCGCCGAATGGATCGCGCGTCGCGTAATAGTGCGCGTTCGCCTCGGCCATGTAGTGGGCGAGGGTGATGGGGCCGGTGCTCGCGATCAGGCGGCGGAATTTCTCCGCCAGGCTGCTCGGCCCGCCTGGGCTCACGCAGGCTTGCCGGATGCGAGCGGCCGCTTGAGCAGCGCCCGCGCGACGAACGCCAATCCGATCACGATCAGCGGGACCGACAGCCACTGGCCCATCGACAGCCCGGTGTTCTGCGCGAACTGCTCGAGCTGGGCGTCGGGCTCGCGGAAGAACTCGACGATGAACCGCGCGACGCCGATGCCGGCAGTGAACAGCCCGACCAGCAGGCCCGGGCGATAGCGCGCGCGGGTCTTCCAGAACACCAGCAGCAGGACGACGATCAGCAGCAGCCCTTCGAGCCCCGCCTCGTAGAGCTGCGAGGGATGGCGCGGCAGGTGCAACGGATCGCTCGGGAACACCATCGCCCATGGGACCCCGGGACCGGCCGGGCGGCCCCACAGCTCGCCGTTGATGAAGTTGGCGAGCCGCCCGAACATCATCCCGAACGGCACGTTGACCGCGATGTAGTCGCACACGCGCAGGAAGTTGAGCTTGCCGCGCCAGCTGACCCAGGCGATCGCGCAGATCACCCCGATCACCCCGCCATGGAAGCTCATCCCGCCATCCCACAGCCGCAGCAAGTCCCAGCTCACCGCCTGGCCCGGGGTGAAATGGGTGAACATGCTCGGGATGCCGGTGTTCCCGCCGGTGTAGAACAAGGCATAGCCGAGCCGCCCGCCGAGGATGATCCCCAGCGTGCAATAGAAGAACAGGTCCTCCGCGTGGCGCGGCGCCATCGGCGCGCCGGGCGCCTTCACCATCCGCGTGAGGTGCCAGTAGCCCAGCACTATCCCGGCGATATAGGCCAGCGAATAGAATCGGAGGGTGAAGAAGCCGAGGTCGATCCCCGGCCTCAGCCCGAGATCGGCCCACTGGATCGGCGCGGACTGCGCGGCAGTCGCCAATAGTGACAGCACCCTGGGAACCCCCTACTGGTCGCGTGGCGGCGGGAAGCGGCCCGCCCGTTGGATTTCGCGGGGCTTGTGGCACAGCGGACGGCGCGGCGAAAGCCCGCCCGAGGGCCAAGCCGAGGGAAAGGCGTTCGATGCCAAGCGAGATGGACGAAAGCCTCGCCCGGCACCGCGCGGCGTTGCTCGCGCGCGGCGGCCCGTTCGAGCTTGCGACGATCGCGCGCTTCGGCACCGAGCTGCCGCTGTTCGCGAACGCGCCGCCCTCGCTCGGCCACTATTTCGCGCGTTGGTGCGCGGAATATGGCGACCGCTGCTTCCTCGTCGATGGCCAAGTGCGGCTGAGCTTCGCCGAGACCCATGCCGCCGCGCGGGCGCTGGCGGGCGGATTGATCGAGCGCCACGGGGTGAAACCGGGCGACCGCATCGGCCTCGCCGCGCGCAATTCGGCGAACTGGATCGTCGCGTTCATGGCAATCCTGATGGCGGGCGGCTGCGCCAGCCTGCTCAACGGCTGGTGGACCGGGGAGGAACTGGCCGAGGGGGTCGCGCTCGCCGAATGCACGCTGGTGCTGGCCGATCCCCAGCGCGCCGCGCGGCTCGGTTGCGGCGGCCACGACGCGCAAGTGCTGGCGTTCTCGCACGATGCCATGCCCGCCGCTGGGTTTGCCGCGATCGCCGCCGGCCGCGGCACGAGGACCCCGCTTCCCGAAGTCGGCCCGGACGACCTTGCGACGATCCTGTTCACGTCCGGCTCGACCGGCCGCGCCAAAGGCGTCGTGTCGGACCACCGCGCGGTGCTGCAGGCGGTGCTGAACTTCGCCGCGCAATCGCTGATGACGCTCGGTCACATGACCGACCGCGGCGAGGAGCCCAAGGATCCCCCGTGCGCCTTGCTCGCGGTGCCGCTGTTCCACGTGACCGGCGAGGCGCCGCTGCTGCTGCAGAGCTTCCTGCTCGGCCGCCGCCTGGTGCTGCAGCCCAAGTGGGATCCGCTCGAGGCGATGCGGCTGATCGAGGCCGAGCGGGTCACCTATTTCCTGGGCGTGCCGCTGATGAGCCGCGAGATCGTCACCCATCCCGCGCGCCACCGATTCGATCTTTCGAGCTGCCGCAGCTTCGGCGCGGGCGGCGCGCCGCGCCCGGTCGATCACGTGCCGACGATCCGCGAGGCAATGCCGCACGCCTATCCGATCCTCGGCTACGGCCTCACCGAGACGAACGCGGTCGGCTGCGGCAACTTCAACGAGAACTACCTCGCCAAGCCCGGCAGCACCGGCTCGGCGAGCAAGCCGCTGGTGGAGCTCGCAGTGTTCGGCGCAGACGGCGAAGCGTTGCCGGCGGGCGAGACGGGCGAGATCGCGATCCGCTCGATCTGCAACTTCCGCGGCTACTGGCGCGATCCCGACGCGACCCGCGCCGCCGTGCGCCCCGACGGGTTCTTCCTCACCGGCGATCTCGGCTATCTCGACGAGGACGGCTACCTGTTCATCGTCGACCGCAAGAAGGAGATCGTGATCCGCGGCGGCGAGAACATCTCGGTGAGCGAAGTCGAGCAGGCGATCTACGCCCACCCGGACATCGCCGAATGCGCGGTGTTCGGCCTCGCCGACGAGCGGCTCGGCGAAGTGCCGGCGGCGGTATGGCTGGCGCGCGACGGCCGCAACCTGGCGGAGGAGGATCTGCGCGAATTCCTCGCCGCGCGCCTCGCCCCCTACAAGATCCCCGCGCATTTCTGGCGCGAAGCCGAGGCCTTGCCCCGGCTCGGCAGCGAGAAAGTCGACCGCTGCGCGTTGCGCGCCAGATATTCGGCTCTATTTGAAGCGCAGAATGGCTAGCGAGCGCAATTCCTTCGATCCTCCCCCTCCGGGGGAGGGGGACCGCCGGACGAAGTCCGGTGGTGGAGGGGGCTCGAAGTTGCGCACCGCTACGCCCCCTCCGTCAGACGCTGACGCGTCTGCCACCTCCCCCGGAGGGGGAGGATCGGTGGCCCAATGAAAGTCCCCAACCAGCGCGCGGTGATCGATCGCCGCCTCCTCGCCGAGGAGATCGCCGCCGCGGTGGCCGCGCACCGGGCGGGCAAGGCGCGCCCGGCGGTGGTCGAATTGCTGCGCGCCGCGCTCGAGGGCGGCCGCAGGGAGCTTTCCGCGCGCCTCGCCGAGCATCCGTCCGCCGGGCACGAGATCACCGCGGGCTACGCGTTCCTGATGGACCAGCTGATCCGCGTGCTGCACGACCACGTGATCACCCACGTCTATCCCGCCGGCAACCGCTCGCAGGGCGAGCGGCTGACCATCCTCGCGGTCGGCGGCTACGGCCGGGCGGAAATGGCGCCGCATTCGGACATCGACATCGCCTTCCTTACCCCCGGCAAGCAAACCGCCTGGTGCGAGCAGGTGATCGAGGCGATGCTTTACTTCCTGTGGGACCTGGGGCTCAAGGTCGGCCATTCGAGCCGCTCGGTCGACGAGACCATCCGCATGGCCAAGGCGGACCTCACGATCCGCACCGCGCTGCTCGAAGGGCGCTACCTGTGGGGCGACCAGGCGCTCAACGAGGAAGCCTCGCGCCGGTTCTGGGCCGAGGTGGTCGCCGGCACCGAGCGCCAGTTCGTGACCGAGAAGCTGGCCGAGCGCAACGAGCGGCACAAGCGGCTGGGCGACAGCCGCTATGTCGTCGAGCCCAACGTGAAGGAAGGCAAGGGCGGCTTGCGCGATCTCCAGACGCTCTACTGGATCGGCAAGTACATCCACAAAGTGAAGAGCTCCGCCGAGCTGGTCGATGCCGGCCTGCTTACCCGGGACGAATACCGCGCGTTCCGGCGGGCGGAGAGCTTCTTTCTCGCCGCGCGCTGCCACCTGCACACGATCACCGGCCGCGCCGAGGACCGCCTGACGTTCGATCTCCAGCGCGAGGTCGCGCGGCGAATGCAGTTCGCCGACCGCCCGGGGAAGAGCGCGGTCGAGCGCTTCATGCAGTACTATTTCCTCCAGGCCACCCGCGTGGGCAGCCTGACCGGCATCTTCCTCGCCCAGCTCGACGAGCAGATCGCGCATCGGCGCACCCCGCGCGGATTGCTTGCCGGGTTCCGCCAGAAGCGGCGGATGCTGAAGGGCTACACCGTGTTCGGCGGGCGGATCGCCGCGCCTGGCGACGACTGGTTCCGGCAGGACCCGGTGCGGCTGATCGAAATCTTCCAGCTCGCCGAGGAGGAAGGCCTCGAGATCCACCCCGGCACGATGCGGATGGCGCGGCGCGACGCGGGGCTGATCCGCGACGAAACCCGCAACGATCCGCGCGCCAACGCGCTGTTCCTCAAAGTGCTCAGCGGGCGCAAGGACCCGGAGACGGTGCTGCGGTGGATGAACGAGGCCGGGGTGTTCGGCCGCTTCATTCCCGATTTCGGCCGGGTCAACGCGCAGATGCAGTTCGACATGTACCACCACTACACGGTCGACGAGCACACCATCCGCGCGATCGGCCTGCTGGCGAAGATCGAGCGCGGCGAGCTCAGCGGCGATCATCCGATCGCCAGCGAGATCTTCGCCCAGCTCGCGCATCGCCGCGCGCTCTACGTCGCGGTGCTGCTGCACGATATCGCCAAGGGCCGCGGCGGCGACCATTCCGAGCTCGGCGCGCAAGTCGCGCTCAAGCTGTGCCCGCGGCTCGGCATGGGCGACGACGAGACCGAGCTGGTCGCCTGGCTGGTGCGCTATCACCTGCTGGCGAGCGCGACCGCGTTCAAGCGCGACCTCTCGGATCCCAAGGCGATCCACGATTTCGTCGCCCAGGTGCAGAGCATCGAGCGACTGCGCCTGCTCCTGCTGCTGACGGTGGTCGACATCCGGGCGGTCGGGCCGGGCATCTGGAACAGCTGGAAGCGCGAACTGCTCGCCCAGCTCTACGTCGCGGCCGAAGAGATGCTGCGCCTGGGCTTCAAGCACAGCGGGCGCGAGCGGCAGGAGAAGATCGACGAGAAGCGCCAGATCGTCGCCGAGATCCTGGGCAGCAAGAGCCAGGTGATCGATGCGCTCGACGACCGGTTCGACGATGCCTACTGGATCGCCGAGCCGGCCGACATCATCGCGCTGAACCTGGTGCAGTACGCCGAGGCGCGACGGGTCGAGCGCAAGCTGACGATCCACTGCGAATACTACCCGGCGCGCGGGGCGACGCTGGTGACCGTGATCGGCGACGACCACCCGGGCATCTTCTACCGCATCGCGGGCGCGATCCACCTGGCCGGCGGCAACATCATCGACGCGCGCATCCACACCACCCGGGTCGGCAAGGCGGTCGACAACTTCCTGGTGCAGGACCCATTGGGCCGCCCGTTCCGCGAAGAGCCGCAGCTCCGCCGGCTCGAGCAGTCGATCGAGGATTCGCTCGCCAATCGCATCGAGCTCGTGCCCCAACTCGCCAAGCGCCCGCTGGTCCACGCCCGCGCCGGCAGCTTCGAGGTGCGCCCGCGGGTGTTCTTCGACAACAAGGCCTCGAACCGCTTCACCGTGATCGAAGTCAACGCGCGCGACCGGCCGGCGCTGCTCAACAAGCTGGCGCGCGCCTTGTTCGAGAGCCAGCTGATGGTGAACTCCGCCCACATCACCAACTACGGCGAGCGCGCGGCCGACACGTTCTACGTGACCGACGTGATCGGGCAGAAAGTGACTTCGGCCGACCGGCTGAAGGGGATCGAGGAGCGGCTGTTGGCGGCAGCGAGCGAGGGCGAGCCGGCGCGGGTGGCGGAAGCGGTCTAGAATACCGCGGCGATCCCGCTGCTTTCGCTCGCGCAAAAGGGCATCAGACGGCCGCCGCCGCCGCGCACCGGTCGCTCGTCTTGCTGCCGTGGCCTTCGATCAGCGTGATCGCGAGGAAGCCCCCGACCACGAGGACCACGAACCCGAGGGTCGCGAGGCCGAGATACTTGTCGATGAACGCCTTGATCGGGCGGCCGAACAAGCGGAACAGCACGCCCACGATCAGGAAGCTGATCGCCCGGCTGACGATCGTCGCGAGGATGAACGGAACCAGCTTCATGTGAATGAACCCGGCGGTGATCGTCAGCAACTTGAACGGGATCGGGGTGGCGCCCTTCACCATGATGATCCACGGGCCGTATTCGCGCAGGTAGCACGCCGCGACCGGGAAGCTTCTGGTGAGATGCAGCAGCGCGAGCAACTGCTTGCCGACGGTGTCATACAGCCCCCAGCCGATCGCGTAGCCGAGCAAGCCGCCGGCGACCGAGGCGAACGTGGCGATCACCGCGAAGCGCACCGCCTTCTTCGGCTCGGCAAGGCACATCACCCCGAGCACCGGGTGCGGCGGGATCGGAAAGAAACTCGCCTCGACGAACGCGAACAGCGCGAGCCACCATCCGGCGTGGCGGTGCGCGGCCTTGGCCATCGTCCAGTCGTAGAGGCGGCGGAGCATGGCGGGCGCGGTAGGGGAGCCGCGATTCGGGCGCAAGATCGTTCGCGCGGCGGGGAGCAAGGGCGCCCGATCCTCCTCCCTCGAACGCGGAAGGAAAACGAGCGCCGGAATCTTTTCGTCGGACGATTGCCGTTCGCTTTACTAACCTAAATGGCACTTTCCTATTGACATCGTCACGCTGATTGGTTAGAGAAACGGAACATCGCGATGCTGCGATTCGCAAAGGGCGGTCCCGACGGGGCCGCCCTTTTGCTTTGGCGCGATCGCCCGAACGGGAAGCAGGGATTATGGCACGAAAGAACTGGGTGACGATCTTTCTCGGCAAGCTGGCGGAAACATCCAACGTGAAGGCAGCCGCCGAAGCCGCCGACGTAAGCCAGAGCCTGGTCTACAAGCGGCGGCGCGACGACCGCGACTTTGCCCGCCAGTGGTATGCCGCGCTGGCCGAAGGCTACGACAACCTCGAAATGGAGCTGCTCGGCGTGCTGCGCGCCGGCAAGCCCGAGGAAGTCGATGCCGACGGCACCCGCCACAAGTTCGACATCGGTTCCGCGCTGCGCTGCCTGATCGCGCATCGCGAAGCGGTGGCGAAGGAAAAGGGCCGCCGAACGCTGGCGGACGAGGCCGCCACGATCGAGTCGATCAACGCCAAGATCGACGCGATCCGCGCCAAGGAAGAGCGCGCCGCCAAGCTCGAGGCGAAGCAGGCGCGGCGCCAGTCCGATGGCAAGTAAAAGACGCGAGAGCCGGGGCGCGTGGTTCCGCAAGCAGGGGAAGAAGGGCCTCAAGCGCCGGGCCGACGTCGCCAAATTGCTCCAGCCGCACGAGCGCGAGGCGCTCGCGAGCTGGCACTGGGAGATCTGGGGCCGCGATGAACAGCTTCCGCCCGACGGCGGATGGCGCGTGTGGCTGATCTGCGCGGGGCGCGGCTTCGGCAAGACCCGCGCCGGCGCCGAATGGGTCCGCGACCTCGCCCGTCACGATCCGGACGCCCGGATCGCGCTGGTCGGCGCATCGCTGCACGAGGTGCGCAACGTGATGGTCGAGGGCGAAAGCGGCATTCTTGCCGCCGCGCCGGGTTCGCTCGTGCCCGATTTCGAGCCGTCGCTGCGCCGGCTGCAATGGCCGAACGGAGCGCAGGCGTTTCTCTATTCGGCGGCGGAGCCGGACAGCCTGCGGGGCCCGCAGCACAGCCATGCCTGGTGCGACGAGACCGCCAAGTGGGACAATGCCGCGGGGCGCGCGATCGCCGCATGGGACAACCTGCAGCTCGGCATGCGGCTGGGCGAACACCCGCGCGTGCTGGCGACCACCACCCCGCGGCCGGCGGCGCTGGTGACGCGGCTGATCGGCGAAGCGAAATCCGGCGCGGTGGTGATCGCGCGCGGGCGCACGAAGGACAATGCCGGTGCGTTGCCGACCCCTTATTACCAGGCGATGCTCGACCAGTATGACGGCTCGCCGCTCGGCCGGCAGGAACTCGACGGCGAGTTGCTCGACGAAGCGGAGGGCGCGCTGTGGACGCGCGCGTTGATCGAGCGCTGCCGCGCACAGGGCGCGCATGAGGCGCCGTCGCGGATCGTGATCGGCGTCGACCCTCCCGCCTCGGCCCGCGGCGACGAATGCGGCATCGTGGTTTGCGGCAAGACGCCTGGCGGGGCGGGCGTGGTGCTGGCAGACTGTTCGGTTTCGCGCGCCAGGCCCGAGCGCTGGGCGCGGGCGGTGGCCGCCGCCGCCGAAGCATGGGGCGCCGACCGCGTAGTCGCGGAGGCGAACCAGGGCGGCGCGATGGTCGAATCGGTTTTGCGCGCAGCCCAGGCCAACCTGCCGGTGAAGCCGGTCCACGCGAGCCGCGGCAAGGCCGCGCGCGCCGAACCGGTCGCCGCGCTCTACGAGGCCGGCCGGGTGCGGCACGCGGGGCTGTTTCCCGAGCTGGAGGACCAGCTCTGCGGGTTGATGGCCGGCGGCGCCTACGAAGGACCCGGCCGCTCCCCCGACCGCGCCGACGCGCTGGTCTGGGCGCTCAGCGAATTGATGCTGGTGCCCAGGAGGGTGCCGCGGGTGTGGCGGCTGTAAGAACGGTCTTCCCCCACCGCGCCCGGAGAAAGCGCTGCCCGCTCAGCAGTCCTGGTCGACGTGCAGGGTGCCCTTGTAGCTGCTGATCGTGCCGCTCTGTTCGCAGATGTGCCCATCGTTGCCGTAGATCACGTAGCCGACGATCAGGTGACCGGCCGAATAATAGGTGACGATCGTCATCGCCGTCGCGGGTGCGGCGGCGAGCATCGCGATGCCGGCACCGGCGGCTGCGAGCCCACGTAACAGCTTTTTGGACATCTCGTTTCTCCTCGCGGCGGACCCTCTCCGCCGCCGCCAGCCTCTGCTCAACCGTTTCGCCCCTCAAGCCGGGATATTCCGCTATGTCGCTGTTCACCACGCTCGCCTCCGCCTTCAAGGGCGGGGGTCGCAGCCGCGCGCCGTTGGCGCGCTCGTTCGTCTCGCCGTGGTCGTTTACCCTGGAGCGCGCGGGCACGCGCGCGCCGTTCGAGTACCGCCACGCGGTGCGCCGCGCGTTCCTGGAGAACCCGGTGGCGCAGCGCGCGGTACGGCTGGTCGCCGAAGGGGTCGGCAGCGCGCCGCTGCTCAAGGCGGACGCGCGGCTGCTCGCGCTCGTCGCGGCGACCAGCGCCGGGCAATCGCTGCTCGAGACGCTCGCGGCGCATGTGCTGCTGCACGGCAACGGCTACGTGCAGATCTTGAAGGACGCGGCCGGCAAGCCGGTCGAGCTGTTCGCGCTCAGGCCCGAGCGGGTCTCGGTGGTGCCCGGGCCCGACGGCTGGCCTGCGGGCTACAGCTACCGCGTCGGCGACAAGACGCTCTCGATCCCGCTCGAGGACGAGCAGGGCTGGCCGGGGCTGATCCATCTCAAGGCCTATCACCCGGCGGACGACCATTACGGCGCGGGATGCCTCGAAGCGGCCGACCAGGCGGTGGCGATCCACAACGCCGCCGCTGCGTGGAATCGCGCGCTGCTGGAAAACGCCGCGCGCCCGAGCGGTGCGCTGTTGATGGACGGCGGGGATGCCGCCGGGTTCACCGCCGAGCAGTTCGAGCGGCTGAAGGCCGAGATTGCCGAGGCCTATTCGGGCGACGGCAACGCCGGCCGTCCGCTGGTGCTCGACGGCGGGCTCAAGTGGCAGCCGCTGTCGCTGAGCCCCGCCGACATGGACTTCGCCGAACTGAAGGCGGCGGCCGCGCGCGACGTCGCCCTCGCCTTCGGGGTGCCGCCGATGCTGCTCGGGCTGCCCGGCGACAGCACGTACGCCAATTACCGCGAGGCGAACCGCGCATTGTGGCGGCTCACGCTGCTGCCGCTCGCGGCGAAGATCCTCTCGGGCGTCGCCGAGGGTCTCGCCCCGTGGTTTCCGGGGGCGAGCCTGGCGGTCGACCTCGACCGGGTGCCGGCGCTCTCGGAAGACCGCGAGCGGCTGTGGGCGCAAGTCTCGGCCGCCGATTTCCTGACCGGCGAGGAAAAACGCGCCCTGCTGGGCCTCGACAAGGGAGCTACCACATGACCACCAGCGAAGACGTGCTTGCCGGGCTGATCAGGCAGGCGACCGCGAGCGGTGGCGATCTCGCCACCCTGAAGTCGATCGTCGAGGAAGCGAGCGATCTCGGCGCGGAGCGGGTGCTCACCCGGCTCGGCCTCGCCGACGAGGGCGCGCCGAGCGACATCGGCGAATTGCGCCAGTTGCTCCAGGCCTGGCGCGACGCGAAATCGAGCGCATGGCGCGCGGCGGTCGACTGGACGGTGCGCGGCGTGCTCGCGCTGCTGCTGCTGACGATCGCGCTGCGCCTCGGGCTGCCGGCGGTGTTCAAGTGACTGTACGCATCGCCGGCTATGCCGCGCTGTTCGACGTGCCCGACGGCGACGGCGACGTGATCGCCAAGGGCGCATTCGCCCGGTCGCTTGCCGAGCACGGCCGGGTGCCGCTGCCGTTCCTGTGGCAGCACCGGCCCGACCAGGCGATCGGCACGGTCGAAGCGATCGCCGAGGACGCACGCGGCCTCAGGGTGATCGCGCGGATCGACAACGGCGAAGGCCGCGCCGCCGCCGCGCTCGCCTCTGGCGAGGCGACCGGCCTGTCGTTTGGCTACCGCGCGCGCGGCTATCGGCGACTGCCTGAGGGCCGTCTGCTCCAAGACATCGACCTTATCGAAGTGAGCCTGGTCACCCATCCGCTGCAGCACGCGGCGCGGGTGCACATGACCGTGTAGCGTGAGTCCCCCGCGCAGGCGGGGACCTCCCGAAATTCCGAACAAGGCCCCTGCCTGCGCAGGGGCTCGCATCCAGCAGAAAGGACCCCGCCCCCATGGACATGCCCAAACCGATGGACGTCGAGACCGAGGCGCTCAACGCGACATTCGATCTCGTTGCGCGCCAGGACGAAGCCGAGAAGGCGATCGGCGTGCTGCGCTCCGACGTCGACGAAGTGAAGGCGCGGCTCGACCGCGTCAGCCGCGCGGCGGCACGCCCCGCGCTCGGCGGGATCGCCAGCCCCGAGGTCAAGGGGTTCGTCGACGGCTATCTGCGCAAAGGCTCGGAGCGCGAGGTCAAGTCGCTCTCGGGTGCGACGCTGGCCGACGGCGGCTATGCCGTGCCGCAGGAGCTCGACGCGCTGATCGCCAGCCAGCTGATGGACATCTCGCCGATCCGCCGCCTGGCTCAGGTCGTCCAGGTCGGCACCAGCGGCTACCGCAAGCTGATCGCGACCGGCGGCACCGCCTCCGGCTGGGTCGCCGAGACCGCCGGCCGGCCGGAGACCGACGCGCCGCAGTTCGAGGAGATCGCCCCGCCCACCGGCGAACTTTATGCCAACCCGGCGGCAAGCCAGGCGATGCTCGACGATGCCGCGTTCGACATCGAGGGCTGGCTCGCGAGCGAGATCGCGATGGAGTTCGCCCGTGCCGAGGGCGCCGCGTTCGTCAATGGCAACGGCACCAACCGGCCGATGGGCTTCCTATCCGCTCCGGCCGCGGCTACCACTGACGGCCCGCGCCCGTTCGGCACGCTACAGTATGTCGCGAGCGGCGACGCGGCCGGGTTCGATGCGAACCCCGATGCGAAGCTGATCGACCTCGTCCACACGCTCAAGTCCGGCCACCGCCAGGGCGCGAGCTGGGTGATGAATTCGGCGACGCTGGCCGAAGTGCGCAAGCTCAAGACCACCGACGGCGCATTGCTGTGGCAGCCGGGGCTGGTCGAAGGCCAGCCCGACCGCCTGCTCGGCTATCCGGTGGTCGAGGCCGAGGACATGCCCGACATTGCCGCCAATGCGTTCCCGATCGCGTTCGGCAACTTCAAGGCCGGCTACCTGATCGCCGAGCGCAGCGCGACCACGATCCTGCGCGATCCGTTCACCAACAAGCCGTTCGTCCATTTCTACGCGACCAAGCGGGTGGGCGGCCAAGTGCTCGACAGCGCGGCGATCAAGCTGCTGAAGATTGCGGCGTAGCGCCAGCGCGATCCTCCCCGTTCCGCAGGAGTGGGGAGGGGGACCGCGACGCCGCAGGCGTCGTGGTGGAGGGGAGCGGTGCACCATTCCCCTCCGTCACGCGCCTGCGGCGCGCCCCACCTCCCCATCCCGCTTCGCGGGACGGGGAGGATCACTTCATTCCCAAGGAGCCGCCCATGCGGACGATCCTCACGCCGGCCGTGCTGCCGGACACGGCGCTCGACGAGCTCAAGAGCTGGCTCGGTATTTCCACCCCCGCAGAAGATGCGACGCTCACCGAACTGCTGCGCGCCGCGCTCGAAGTATGCGAGGGCTTCACCGGCTCGATGCCGCTGGAGCAGGATTGCGAGGAACTGCTCCCCGCGCGCGCCGGCTGCTGGCAGTCGCTCGGCACCCGGCCGATGCAGGCGATCACCTCGGTCGAAGGCATTCCGGCGGAGGGTGCAAGCTTTGCGCTCGCCGCCGATGCTTATGCGATCGACCTCGGCGCCGATGGCGGCGCACGGGTGCGGCTGATCCGGCAAGGCGCGGCCGGGCGGATCGCGGTGCGGTTCACTGCCGGCCTCGCTGCGGACTGGGATTCGCTGCCCGATTCGCTCCGCCACGGCCTGATCCGCCTTGCCGCGTTCGCCTGGCGCCAGCGCGACGATGAAAGCAGCGATGCGCTGCCGCCTGCGGTGGTCGCGGCGCTGTGGCGCCCGTGGCGGCGCTATCGCCTGTGATCGACGCGAACGTCGCGCCGTCGAAGACGTCGTTCGTCGCCGCGCTTGCCGCCAAGGCCGCCGTGCTGGCCCAGGCTTACGGCGAGAACCTGGTCCGCGCGCGGGCGAACGATCCGACGCGCTGGCAGCTCGCCCGCCTCGTCTGGCCCCTGTTTGCGAAAGGCCGTTAGATGGAAACCCTGCTGCGCGCTGCGCTGCTCACCTGGCTGCGCGCCGACCCGGCGCTCGCGGCGCTCAATTCGGTGACCGAGGAAGCGCCGCTGAGGCCCAGTCTGCCGTGGCTCGGCATCGCCGCGAGCGCGGGCGCCGACTGGAGCACCAAGGATCTGGCCGGGCGCGAGATACGCATCGCACTCGAGCTGCATTGCCGCGGCGACGATCCGGCGAGCGCGGCTGGCCTCGCGGCGGCGATCGAAGCGCGGGTCATCGCATTGCCACGCAGCCAGACCGGCTGCGCAATAGCCAACATCCAGTTCCTGCGCAGCCGCGCCGAGCAGCGCGCCAACAACGTCCGCTCGGTGCTGATCGAGCATAGCTTCCGGGTGCTGGCGACCTGATCCCAATCCTCCCCGGAACGGGGAGGTGGCGCCGGCCGCAGGCCGGTGACGGAGGGGGCCCAGCGCAACCTTTGAGGGCAGTGTGGACCCCCTCCACCACGGCGCTTCGCGCCGCGGTCCCCCTCCCCGTGCCGGGGAGGATTTTCGAAAGGAACCATCCCAATGACAGCCCAGAAAGGCTCCGCCTTCCTCCTCAAGATCGGCGACGGCGCGACCCCGCCCGCCTACCAGACCGTCGCCGGCCTCAGGACCACGCAAATGTCGATCAACGGCGAGACGGTGGTCGTCACCAGCAAGGATTCGGGCGGCTGGCGCGATCTGCTGTCGGGCGCGGGGACGCGTTCGGTCTCGGTCAGCGCGGCGGGGATTTTCCTCGGCAGCGGCGCCGAGGCTTCGGTGCGCGCAAACGCGCTCGGCGGCACGATCGAGCAGTACGAGCTGGCGTTCGAGGACGGCGAGAAATTGCACGGCGCGTTCCTGGTCTCGCGGCTCGACTACGCCGGCGACTTCAACGGCGAGCGCAACTACACGCTCCAGCTCGAAAGCTCGGGTCCCGTGGTGCCGGCATGACCCACGCGGCAAATTCACTGCGAGGTGAAGCAGCAATCCCCGTCGACGGCGCGCTGCGCCTGCTGCGGCCGACGTACGCCGCGCTGGTCGCGGCCGAGGACGAGCTGGGACCGTTGTTCGCGCTGGTCGAGCGCGCCGGAAACGGCGAGCTTCGCCTGGCCGAGACGACCGCGCTGTTCTGGCATTGCCTCGCCCGCCGCGACGGCCTCACCCGCGAAACGGTGGGCGAAGCCGTGATCGCAATGGGGCTTGCCGAGGCGGCGAAACCGCTGCGCGTGCTGCTCGGCGAAATCCTCAAGGGCAGCGGATGAGCGAGCGCTTTGCGGATGCCGCCGCACGGCTTGCGGGAACCGTCCCGCTGCTGCTCGGCTGGCTGCCGGACGACTTCTGGAACGCCACCCCGGCAGAGCTCGCCGCGATCCTCGCGCCGCAAGCGGGCGGACATATCGCGCCGCTCTCGCGCGGCGAACTCAATGAACTGATGGAGCGCGATCGCGATGGCTGACTTTGGCACCGACGAGGTCGACAGCCTGGTGATCGAGGTGCGTGCGAACACGCAGGCGTTCCAGTCCGACGTAGCGGCGATGCGCAGCGGGTTCGATTCGAGCGTGGTCGGCGGCTTCGCGCAAGCCGGCGACGTGCTCGAGCGCGGGCTGCTCTCGGCGATCCGCAAGGGCAGCCTGGGGTTCGACGATCTCAAGGCCGCCGCACTGCGGGCGATGGACGAGGTCGCCGCGCACGCGGTGCAGACGGGGATCGGCTCTTTGTTCGGCACAAGCCCGGGCGGAGGACTCGGCGGGCTTGTCGGCAGCGCGGTCGGCGCCCTTCTCGGCCTGCCCGGGCGCGCCACGGGCGGCCCGGTGGCGCCGGGCGGTGCCTACGTGGTCGGCGAGCGCGGGCCCGAACTGTTCGTGCCGACTTCCGCTGGCCGGATCGATGCGACTTCGGGTGGCGGATCGCGCGACGTGCGGGTGGCGATCCAGCTCGCCGCCCCGCGCGGCACCGCCGCGCCGGTCGCGCTGCAACGCTCCGCCCGCCAGGTGGCGAGTTCGGTGCGGCGGGCACTGGGCGGGCTTTGAACGACAAACGGTCCTCCCTGTCCCGCAAAGCGGGATGGGGAGGTGGCACGCGCCGCAGGCCCCATTCCTTCGGAACGGGGAGGATCGAACGAAAGGACACCCCATGCCCTTCTGGCTCGCCACCGCCCGCAACGGCCAGTTCACCGACTATATCCAGCGTTTCGATCCGCGCTTCTGGACGGTGAACTTCCCGCGCCCGATGATCGCCGGGGTGGTGACCACGGGGCCGGACTCGCTGCGCATAGAGGCCGAGTTCCACACTTGCGCCGATCTCGCCGGGTTGATCTGGGAAAGCGCGGACACGCTCGATCATCCGCTGCTCGCCTATGCGACCGACCGCGATTATTCGCGCACGACCTTGCGGTTTCACTGGCGCTCGAGTGGAATCCTGCCGCTCGACGCCGTGAACGGGCCGACGCTGACGATCGAGGGTCGCGACGCGAGCGGCGCGGCGCGCAACTGGTTCGTGCGGCTGTGGAACTATGCCAGCGGCTCGCCCGAAGAGGCGGACATCGCGCTGCCGTTTTCGGCGCTGGCGGGCGGGTGGGATCTCGCGACCGATGCCGACCCGGTCTACCCGAACGACATCGACCGGCTGTTCCTTTCGCTCGCACCGCCGGGATACGCCGCGGGTTCGCCGACATTGCTGCCCGCGCGGGTCGACGGCTGGGCAGAGCTGAGCGGGATCGTCTGCGAAGGCGACCGGCCGATGCTTGCCATCGGGGACGTGCTGTTGCCGCCGCACGATGTGCAGATCGCGACCGCCTACGACGATGCGTACAACCAGACGCCTGAACGCCTGCTGCGCACGGTGCGGGGGCTCGGCTACCGGGGGCGGATCGTCCACTATGTCGGGATGAGCCACTTCTTTCGGCTGGCGCCGGATGACGACGGCGCGTTGACCGCTGATCCCGCAGGGACGATCTGCAATCCGGCGAGCCTGTGGCACGGCAACTTCTTCGCACTGTGCGCCGCGCAAGGCTACGAGCCGATCGCCTCGCTGTCCTACGAGATGCTCGCCGAGCACTGCCCCGAGGCTTGGCAGCAAAGGACCTACGACGGCACGGCTTCGCGCACCGGGTGGGATCCGCCTTCGGCGCTGCTCTCACCGGCCAATACCGATGCGCTAGGCTGGCTGCGCTCTGCGGCGACAGGCTTTGTCACCTTGCTTGCTGCGACGAGCCTGCCGGTGCGGGTGCAGATCGGCGAGCCGTGGTGGTGGGTGATGCCCGGCGGGCATATCTGCCTCTACGACGACGCGGCGAAGGCGGCCTTGGGCGGCGATCCCCCGGAGATCGCGGACATGCGCGGCGCACTGGACGACGCGCAGCGCGCGCTGCTCGACCAGGCCGGTGCATTGCTCGCCCAATCGACCGCGGACCTCACCGCCGCGATCCGTAGCGCGGCCGGCGAAGCGGGCGCCGAAGTGCTGCTGCTGGTGTTTACCCCGACCGTGCTCGACCCGGCGATGCCCGAATTGCGCCGGGCGAACCTGCCCCTCGCATGGGCGTGGCCGGCGTTCGACCGGCTGCAGGTCGAGGATTACGACTGGCTGGCTGTCGGCGCGGAGGCACTGCGCAAACAAGCCTACGCGGTAGTCGGCGATCGGCTTGGCTATCCGGCAGGAAACCAGGACTACCTGGCCGGCTTCGTGCTCGAGTCCGCCAACGCCGAGGCGTTCTGGTCGCGGATCGATGCCGGGCTCGACGAAGCCGCGGCGCGCGGCATCGCCCAGCGTTTCGTGTGGGCGCTGCCCGAGATTTCGCGCGACGGATACACCCGCCTCGCGCCGCCGGAGGAAGACTACATGCAAGCGTTCGACGACGTGCTCTATCCGCTCGCGCTCGGGCGAGACGCTGGCGTGAGCCCTGAATTCTCCACTTCCGTCACCGTTACCGCATCGGGGCATGAGCGCCGCTCGAGCCTGTGGAGCGACGCGCGGCTGCGGTTCGATGTCGGGCCCGGCATCCGCTCGGACGCCGACCTGGGCACTTTGATCGAGTTCTTCCGCGCCCGGCGCGGGGCGGCTCGCGGGTTTCGTCTCGCCGATCCGTATGACTTCAGCTCGAACGCGATGACCGCGGTGCCGACGATGCTCGACCAGGCGATCGGCACCGGCGACGGCGTCACCGCCAGCTTCCGCCTGGTGAAGAACTACGGCGACGCGGCTGACCCGCAGGTTCGCCCGATCACCCGCCCGCGCGAGGGGACTGTCGTGGTGAGCGTCGCCGGCGCGCTCGAGAGAGGCTGGACCCTCGGCCCCGGCGGCGCGATCGCGTTCGACGCCGCGCCCGCCGCCGGCGCCGAAATCCGCGCCGGTTTCCTGTTCGACGTGCCGGTGCGCTTCGAGCAGGATCGGCTCGACGTGACCGGCGCCGCGTTCGCCGCCGGCGAGGCGCCGAGCGTACCGCTGATCGAAGTCCGCGAGGCGGCATGAGCCAGGTGTTCTTCACCCGGGAGCTCGAAGGCGTTGCGACGTTCTGGCGGGTGTTCCGCCGCGACGGGGTGGCGCTCGGCTTCACCTCGCACGACCGCGATTTGTGGTTCGGCGGGCTGGTTCACCGCGCTGCGCCAGGGATGCTGCCGTCAGCCTTGCGGCGCAGCTCCGACCTTCAGGCGGACAGCGCCGAAGTGCAGGGCGCGCTCACCCACGACGCGATCTCGGCCGCCGACCTTGCGGCGGGGCGCTTCGACGGCGCGCGGATCGAAATCGGAGCGGTCGATTGGGAAACGTTGGCCGCCGAAGTGCTCTATCGCGGCGAACTCGGCGCGATCTCGCAGGAAGCAGGCACGTTCTCGGCCGAGCTTCTGTCGGCCAAAGCGACGCTCGAGGCGGACCCGATCCCTTACACGAGCCCCACCTGCCGGGCCCAATTCTGCGGCCCGGGGTGCGCCCTCAGCCCGGCGCGCTTCACCCACGAAGCCCAAGTTTCGGCGCTCGACCTGGCGGCGAACAGCGTTTCCTTTGCCGGCGTCGAGGTGCCCGCAAACATGCTCGACGGACATCTGCGGTGGATCGAAGGCCCCCAGGCCGGTCTCACAATGGCGGTGGTGAGCGCCGAGGGACTGGCGCTGGTTCTCGACACCGCGCTCGATCCGGCGCTCCAGGCCGGCACGCGCGCGCTCTTGCGCGAAGGCTGCGATCACACGCTGCAAACGTGCGCCGGCCGATTTGCCAATTCGGTAAATTTTCAAGGAGAGCCGTACCTGCCCGGCAATGATCTTCTCCTGCGCTACCCGATCCCGTCATCGTGAGCCCCGGTGACGCGCTGGCGCAGGCAGCACAGACGCTGGCCGGAACGCGTTATCGCTTGCACGGGCGCGACCCGCGCACCGGCCTCGACTGCGTCGGGCTGCTGGCGGCTGCACTGCGAGCGATCGGGCGCGAAGCGCCGGCTCCGAGCCGCTATGGCTTGCGCAACCGCGACATCGCAGGCGCGCTCGCCTTCGCGCCTTTGGCCGGCCTGGTCGACGCGCCTGGGCCGGTTCGCTCCGGCGACGTGCTGCTCGTCCGCCCGGGGCCGCTCCAGCACCATCTGCTCATCGCCGGCGCTGCCGGTGACTTCATCCACGCCCACGCCGGCCTGCGCCGGGTGACCGTGACGCCCGAGCCGCACGGTTGGCCGATCCTGCGCCATTGGCGCCTGTCGGCCATCGACTGAGGATTTTCACCCATGGCCACTCTCGTTCTCGGCGCCGTCGGCACGCTTGTCGGCGGACCCATCGGCGGAGCGATCGGAGCACTGCTGGGCCAGCAGGTCGATCGCGCGATCATCGGCTCGCCGCATCGCGAAGGGCCGCGGTTGCAGGACCTCAAGGTCACCACCTCGAGCTACGGAACGCCGATCGCCCGGCACCACGGGCGGATGCGCGTAGCGGGCTCGGTGATCTGGGCGACCGATCTCAAGGAAGCGAGCGAGACCAGCGGCGGCGTCACCACCTACACGTATTCGGTGTCGTTCGCGGTCGCGCTTTCCAGCCGGCCGATCCTCGAGATCGGACGAATCTGGGCGGACGGGAACCTGCTGCGCGGCGCGGCCGGCGACCTGAAGGCGGGCGGCATCTTGCGCATCTACGATGGCTTCGGCGACCAGCCAGCCGACCCGTTGATCGCCTCGGACAAAGGCGCCGCATGTCCCGCGTTCCGGCATACGGCCTACGCAGTATTCGAAGACCTGCAGCTCGCCGACTTCGGCAACCGCATTCCCGCCCTCACCTTCGAAATCGTGGCGGACGAGGGCGAGATTTCACTCGCCGACGTCGTCGCCTGCTCGCCCGAGCCGGTAGTGGCCGAGCGCGAACTCGGCGGCCTGCGCGGCTTCAGCGTCGAGGGCGGATCGCTGTCCGACACGCTCGGCGCGATCGACACCGTCTATCCGCTCGCCTTCGCTTCCGACAATGGCGAGCTTGCGCTCGTCGCTGCCGACGCCGTGCCGGCCGATCCGCCACTGCTTCCCGAAGCCGCCGCGGCCCAGGACGAGCAATCCTTCGGGCCCGGCAGCGGCTTTACCCGCCAACGTGGCCTGTCGGGCTCCGACATCCCGGACGCTCTGCGCTACTACGACGTCGACCGTGATTTTCAGGCCGGGCTCCAACGCGCCGACGGACGTGCACGGCCCGGCCGCGGGCGCACGATCGAATTTCCCGGCGCGTTGGCCGCCGCCGATGCGCGAAGCCTGATCAACGGCGCCGCCGAGCGCGCGGGTTGGGAGCGTGACACGCTCGCGTGGCGAATGGCCGAGCTCGATGGGTCGCTTGGGCCCGGCGCGATCGTCCGCGTTCCCGCCCAGGCGGGCGTGTGGCGGATCACCGCATGGGAATGGCGCGACCAGGGCATCGAACTCGAGCTTCTCCGCCTGCCCCCCGGCGCGGCCCGGCGACAGTTGGCCGATCCCGGCACCATGCTTGCGCCGCTTGACCTTCCACTCACGCCGACTTCGCTCGAAGCGTTCGAATTGCCGTGGGACGGCGTTGGCACGGGCAATACGCCGACGGTCTTCGCCGCGGCCGGATCGACCGGCGAGGGTTGGCGCGGCGCAGCGCTGTATGCCGAACGCGGCGGCGAACTGATCCCGCTCGGCGGCAGCGGACCCCAACGGAGCGTGATCGGCAAAGTGACCTCGGCGGTTCCCTCTTCGCGCGCGATGCTGTTCGAGACGAGCGCCGCGCTCTCGGTCGAGCTCCTGTCGGAAGATCTCGCGCTTGCCGGCACCGATCGGACGGGCATCGCGAACGGCGCCAACCGCGCGCGCATCGGCAACGAAGTCATCCAGTTCGCCTCGGCGACACCGGTGGGTGGCGGCATCTGGCATCTTGCGGGGTTGCTTCGCGGCCGGGACGGCACGGAGGCCGCGGCTGAGGCCGGACACCCCGCCGGCACTGCTTTCGTGCTGCTCGACGGCAAGCCGGTGGCGCTCGATCCGGCGAAAACCGGAGCGGCACCGGATACCTCGATCGTCGCGATCGGGTTGGGAAACGCCGAGCCGGTAAACGCCCCGATCGCGAACCCAGGGCTCACCCTGCGCCCGCTCGTGCCGGTCTATCCCCGCGCCGACGCGCTCCCGGACGGCAGCATGCAGCTTTCGTGGACCCGCCGCGCGCGCGGCGCGTGGAGCTGGCCCGACGAAGTCGAGATTGCGCTTGGCGAGGAAGCGGAAGCCTATCGCGTCGGGCTCGGCCAAGTGGAAGCGCCGGCGCTTGTCTGGAACGTCGACGAGCCGACCCTCGTCCTCGACGCCGCGATTATGGCGACGCTGAAAGAGGCTTATCCCGGCGTGGTGCTGTGGGTCCGCCAGGTCGGCAGCTTCGCGGTGTCCGATCCGCTGCTGCTCACGACTTTGCCTTGATATTCGGGAGAACCCAATGCCTGATCCGATCAGCTTTACCTCGACGACTCCGCGTCTTTGCCTGCCGCTGCTGTTCGTCGGGCAAGCCGGCAAGGAATTCTACGTCAACGAGGCGCACGCGCGGATCGACGCGCTGCTGCATAGCGCGATCGAGGGCGAAGCCAACGATCCGCCGGCCTCACCCGCCGACGGCGCGTGCTGGCTCGTCGGCGGAGCTCCGACCGGCGGCTGGGCCGGCCATGCCGGAGACCTCGCCTGCAGCGAAGCGGGAACCTGGCTGTTCGTGGCTCCCCGCGACGGGATGCGCCTGCTCGACCGCTCGACGGGACAGCTGAAGCTCTTTCGCAGCGGGTGGATCGCGCCGGCCGGGCCGGCGCTGCCCGCCGGCGGAGCAACCGTCGATGCGGAAGCGCGCGGCGCGATCGGCGAGCTGGTTTCAGCGCTGGTCGAAGCCGGGATTCTCGCCGCCTGAGCGGCCCTCTGGTTCAGCAAGCGCCGGCGCGGCGAGCTTCCCCGGTGATGTGGAACGGCATGCCCTTTTCGATTCCCTGGCTGTCGATCTGGACCAATTGACCGGTTTCCCGCCGGATCGAGGTACGCCCATAGCCCTCGCCGGGGCAAGTGTACTGGACGGTGACCTGATTCGGCTTGTCGTCCACTACGTACCGGCTGCACTGCGCAGCGCGGTGACGGACCTGGATCAGCTCGCGACCGCTATGGACGCAGATCCGATCGGTGGCGGTGCCATCGCGAAAGGTCAGTTCCCAAGCTCCGTCGGCGAGGCCGGCAAGCATGGCGAGTTCGGGCGCTTTCGCGGCCGCGGGCGCGAGCAGGGTTCCTAAAAAGACCGACGCCGCGGCCACCAACGAACGCGCAACCGCTCTCCCACCAATCCCCATCGACAAAACTCCGCCAGGCAACCTCAGGCCGCCTATCATGTTTTGTGCGCGCGGCAAATTGCCCTTTATCAGCGACGAACCGTGTCAAACCGGGATCGTGAACTCGCGCGAGCAGAACGCGCAGTCCACCACGACCTGGCCCCCCTCATTGCGCATCTCGGCAAGCTCGGATTCGGGAAAGCGCGCGAGCACGTGTCGGTAATGCTCGATCGAGCATCGGCACCCGCGGGCGAGATTCGGGCCGGGGTTGACCCGCACCTCGCGCTCTTCATGGAACAGCCGCCAGATCAGCGCCTCGAGTGACAGCGCCGGATCGACCAGCTCGTCATACCGCGTGCTGCCGGCCAATATCGCCACATGCTCCCATTCGGGATGATCCATCCGCACGTGCAGCCGGGTACGCCCCTCCTCGCCCTCGGGCACGTGCTGCGTCAGCAGGCCGCCCGCAATGGTGTGCCCGGCGTGCGAATGCATCCCCAGCCGGATCAACGTTGGAATTTGCTCCGACTGCGCGAAATATGCCTGGCATGCTTCGCCCAGCGAAGCGCCCTCGAGCGGCACGATCCCCTGATAACGCTGGCCGGTGGCCGACAGATCGAAGGTGATCGCCAGCGAACCTTCGTCGAACAGCGCGACGAGCGGAGGATTGCCGCCCAACTCGGCGATGCGATCCCGATCGAATTCGGCGTAGCCGCGCAGTTCTCCCTCGCGATAGTCGCATACCAGCAATCGCACCGCGCCGATCTTCGACTGCGCCTGCATCGTGAGCTGGCTCTGATCCTCTTTCAGCAATCCGCCGATCAACGCGGTGAGCACCAGCGCCTCGGCCAGCAACCCCTTCACCGGCGCGGGATAGGCATGCGCCGAGAGGATTTCATCGAGCACCGGCCCCAATCGCACCACCCGTCCGCGCGCATGCCGTCCGGGCAGCGTGAAGCCCAGCAGCCGGTCGAAACCGGTTTCTGCTTTGGGAATCGGGTTATCGCTCACAGCTGGCCGAACACCCAGCGCAGGATCGATTTCTGGGCGTGAATCCGGTTCTCCGCTTCGTCGAACACCACCGATTGCGAGCTCTCGAAGACGCTTTCGGTGACTTCCTCGCCGATATGCGCCGGCAGGCAATGCAGGAATACCGAATCCCGCTTTGCCTGCGCCATCAGGGCGTCCCCGACCTGATAGGGCGCCATCGCGGCGAGCTTGTCGTGCGCGTGGTCCTGCCCCATCGAGACCCAGGTATCCGTCACGATCACGTCGGCGCCTTGCGCCGCCGCGCCGGCGTCTTGGGTCAGCGTCACCTTGGCGCCGCGCGAGCGCGCTAGTTCGACGAACTCGGCGTCGGGCGCATAGCCTTGCGGCGTCGCGACGCGGACGTTGAACTTCATCAGCCCGGCGGCTTCGAGGATCGAGTGCAGCACGTTGTTGCCGTCACCCATCCATGCGAGCTCGAGCCCGGGCAGCGGCTTGCGATGCTCGACGATCGTGAGCAGGTCGGCGACGATCTGGCAGGGGTGCGAACGGTCGGTGAGGCCGTTGATCACCGGCACCGTGGCATGGCGCGCGAGCTCTTCGATCTTTGCATGATCGTCGGTGCGGATCATGATCGCGTCGACCATGCGGCTGAGCACGCGCGCGGTATCGGCGAGACTCTCTCCCCGCCCGAGCTGGGTGGTCCCGGCGTCCATCACCAGCGCGCTGCCGCCCAGTTGGCGCATCGCCATGTCGAAGCTCACGCGCGTGCGGGTCGAGTTCTTCTCGAAGATCATCGCCAGCACGTGGCCTGCGAGAGGGGCATCGCCGTCGGGTTTGCCCTTGGGCCAACCGGCGCGCGCGGCCTTGCGATCGATCGCATCGGCGATCATCGCGGCGATTGCGTCGCCGCCGGCGTCCGACAAGTCGAGGAAGTGCCGCACCATCATGCCGCCTCAGGAACCCGGTAGTCGGCCGCGCCCGCCGAGAGCTTGTCGAAGAACTCGTCGATCTCTGCCTCGCCGATCACCAGCGGCGGGAGCAGCCGCATCGTGTTGTCGCCGCCCGAGACGGTGAGCAGGTGGTGGTTGTCGCGCAAGTGCGCGACGAACGCACGCGGCTCGACCTTCATCTTGAGCCCCAGCAGCAGGCCTTTGCCCCGCACGCTCTCGAACAGCTCGGGATAGTTGCCGATGAACTGCTCGAGCCGCGTGCGGATCCGCTCGCCCTTCTCGCGCACGCCGGCGAGGAATCCCTCGTTCGCCACTGCATCGAGCACGGCATTGCCCGCCGCCATCGCCAGCGGGTTTCCGCCGTAAGTTGAGCCGTGGGTGCCGAACGTCATCCCGCGCGCAGCTTTCTCGGTGGCGAGGCACGCGCCGAGCGGGAAGCCGCCGCCGATCCCCTTTGCGGTGGCGAGGATATCGGGTTCGATCCCGTACTGCTCATAGACGTAGAACGTGCCCGTCCGGGCAACGCCGGTCTGAACCTCGTCGAACACCAGCATCAGGTCGTGCTCGTCAGCGAGCTCGCGCAGACCCGCGATGAACTGCTGCGTGCCCACGCGGATGCCGCCTTCGCCCTGGATCGGCTCGACCAGGAACCCCGCGGTGTGCTCGCCCACGAGTTCTTTCGCCGCTTCGAGATCGTTGAAGGGGCAGTACCGGAAGCCCGGGAGCAGGGGCAGGAAGCCCCTGTGCATCTTTTCCTGATCCGACGCGCTGATCGTGCCGAGCGTGCGCCCGTGGAACGCGTTGTTGAAGGTGATCAATTCGTAGCGTTGATGATTGCCGGCGTGCTGGTGATAGGCGCGCGCGGTCTTGATCGCGCATTCGACCGCCTCGGCGCCCGAATTGGTGAAGAACACGGTGTCGGCGAAGGTGCGATCGACCAGGCGCTGCGCGAGCCGCTCGCCCTGCGGGCTGCCATAGAGGTTCGAGACGTGCATCAGCGTCGCCGCCTGCTGCTGGATCGCGCCGATCAGGCCGGCGTGCGAGTGACCGAGGATGTTCACTGCGATCCCCGCGGCGAAATCGAGATAGCGGGTGCCATCCTCCGAGATCAGGTGGCAGTTGTCGCCGCGCACGGGCCGCACGCCGCACCGGGGGTACACGGGCATCAGCGGAGTGATCGACATCGGCTTGTTCCTTCGAAAGCGAATTGAAACGCGAACGACAAATGGCGGCCCCCC
>DASVLP010000013.1:0-64741 GCA_036384795.1 Sphingomonadaceae bacterium
CACGCGCGGAGTCGCGGTCGCCAGCGGCGCCGATGACGTTGCCGTGGCCGGTTCGTCGCCGGCCGCGAGATCCGCGGCCGCCAGCTCGCGGCCGCGCGCGGCGTCGGTTTCGGCCTGCAAGCGGCCGGCAAGGCCGGCGGCCTGCTGGCGCTGGTCGAGCGGGATGTATCCATCCATCTGCGCCAGCGCCGCTTTCGCCTGGGGCAGTTGCTGGGCGTTCGCGAGCGTCAGCAAGGCATACGCGCGCACCCAGTCTTTCGGCACCAGGTCGCCGTTGAACAGCGCGATGCCCATCAGGTACTCCGCGCTCGGATTGCCGCGCCGGGCGGCATTCTCGATATAGGGCATCGCCGCTTTGCGCTCGCCCGCCTGGAACAGCATGATCCCGTAGGTGTCGGCGGCCCGCAGGTGACCGAGCTTGGCCGCCCTGGCGTAATAGTCGCGCGCTTTTGCCGTATCCTGCGGGACGCCCCGGCCGAGCCGATAGGCCTGCCCGAGGTTGAACAGCGCGTCGGGATCGTTCGCTTCAGCGGGCGCTTGCCATTGCGCGACCGCCGCATTCCAGTCCCCGCGGCTCCACGCATCGACGCCGGCCTTCACGTCGGCGAGCGCCGGAACGGCCGCAACCAGCGCTGCCGCCCCCACCATGATCGCGATCGAACGGCGCAGCGCCATCGTCAAACGTCTCCCTAGAACCACGTTTGCCCTTAGCTCGACATAGTGAAGACAGCGTTAGCACAAATTGCCGCGGAGGGCGCCGGTTTCGGCGGCAAAAACCTGCCGCGGGCGCTGCCATCATTAACTGAAAATTAGGGGTGATCTGCGATCCCGGCCCCGGAAGCGCCGGAAAACCATGGATAGCTCCGGCCATAGGTTAGACAGACTAGGGGGAACGGCCTTGCGCGTTTTGGCATTGGCATCGCAGAAGGGTGGTTCGGGCAAGACGACGCTGTCCGGGCACCTCGCCGTACAGGCCCAGCGGGCCGGTGCTGGCCCGGTCGTGCTTATCGACATCGACCCGCAAGGCTCGCTTGCCGACTGGTGGAACGAGCGCGAGGCGGAGTTCCCGGCTTTCGCGCAGACCACCGTCGCGCGGCTGGCCAGCGATCTGGCGACGCTGCGCCAGCAGGGCTTCAAGCTGGCGGTGATCGACACGCCGCCCGCGATCACGATGGCAATCCAATCGGTGATCTCCGTCGCCGAGCTGATCGTAGTGCCGACCCGGCCGAGCCCGCACGACTTGCGCGCCGTCGGCGCCACGGTCGACCTCTGCGAGCGCGCCGGCAAGCCGCTGATCTTCGTGGTCAACGCCGCGACGCCCAAAGCCAAGATCACCTCGGAAGCCGCGGTCGCGCTGTCGCAGCACGGCACTGTCGCCCCGATCACGCTGCACCACCGCACCGACTATGCCGCCTCGATGATCGACGGCCGCACGGTGATGGAGGTCGATCCGGCTGGCAAATCCGCCAGCGAGATCACCGCGCTGTGGAACTACGTGTCCGATCGCCTGGAAAAGAATTTCCGCCGCACCGTGTTCGCCGCTCCGAACAGCGTTTCGCAGATCCCCGGCGCGCACCGTCCGGCTGGCGGCTTTGGCCGCCGGGTGGCCCAGCATTGAGGGCCGCCGCGATGAGCGAACCCAAGCCTTTTGCCTCGCTCGGTCCGACCCTCCTGGCCCGCAAGGGCGGCGCGCGGCCGGCCATGCGGCCCCAATTCGCCGCGCAATTCGATCTCAATCCTTCGCCCGACGCGCATGAGGATCTCGGCTGGAACGACATGGGCGAAGACCACGTCGCCGACGTGCTGCCGCTGACCTCGACACCGGCCCTTGCCAGCGAAAGCGCGCCCCCTGCCAACGACGGCGCGGCCGAAGTCCACCGCCAGCAACAGGCGATCGTCTCGCGGATCAAGCCCCAGGCACCTGCGCCTGCATCGACCCCGCGCGCCGCTGTGCCCGCCGCCACACCGGCGCGCAAATCCGCGCTGGACGATGGCCGCCGGGCCGCGTTCACGCTGCGCCTCGATTCGGAACGCCACCTGAAGCTGCGGCTTGCCTGCACCATTCGCAACCGCAGCGCCCAGCAGCTGGTGACCGAAGCGCTCGACCAGCTGCTCGCCGAAATGCCCGATCTCGAAACGCTCGCGGCGCAAGTGAAGCGCACCTGAGCGGCATCGCACCAGAGGAAACGACCATGACCGTCACCGCCACCAGCAACGGGAACCGCAGCGCGAGGCTGATCGGCCTGGCGCTGACCACCGCCCTTGCCAGCGCCGCCTTGACGGGTTGTGCGGCATCGTCGGCGCCGCCGGCCTCGCTTTCGGCCAATCGGGCGAGCGCGGCACTGGCGGATGGCAACCATGACAAGGCGATCCGCAACGCCGAAGCGGCAGTGCTGGCCGACGGGCGCAATCCCGCCTTCCGCGCCACGCTGGGCGCCGCTTATCTCCAGGCCGGCAGGTTCGGCTCCGCGGCGACCGAATTCGACAATGCGATCAAGCTGGGCGACACCAGCGGCCGCACCGCGCTCAGCCTCGCGCTGGCGTTGGCGGCGGACGCGAAGTACCCGCAAGCGGTCGCGGTGCTCGATGCCAACCAGGGCACGATCGCGCCGAGCGACCTCGGCCTTGCCTATTCGCTCTCGGCCCGCCCGGATCAGGGCATCAACGTGCTGACCAATGCCGTGCGCGGCGGCGAGAACACCGCCAAGGTTCGCCAGAATCTGGCCTACAGCTTCGCGCTCGCGGGCCGCTGGCGTGAAGCCCGGCTGATGGCGGCCGAAGACGTGCCGGCCGACAAGCTGGGCGACCGCATGGCCGAATGGGCGCAGTACGTGCAGCCCGACGCCTATCGCACGCGTGTCGCTGCGCTGCTTTCGGTTCCGGCGAACCTCGCCGATCCGGGCGAACCGGTGCAGCTTGCGCTGGCAAATTACCCGACTTCCGAGCAGCTCGCGGCGCAGACCGCGCCCGCTCCCGCATCGGCCCCCGTGCCCGAGGCGGTCGCCCAGGCCGAGCTTCCACCCGCCGCTGCGAGCCCTGCGCCCGCCGTCGGCGGCGAGCTTCCGCCGATCGGCGATCCGGTCGATGCTTCGGTCGCTGCTACCACGGTCTACCAGGCGAAGGGCGCCGACGCGCCGAGCACTTTCCAGACCGCCTTCCAGTCGCCCGAAGAGGCGAGCGCCGCAACCCCGCAGCCCGAGGTTGATTCGGCGCGCTTCATCGCCCGGCCGGCAGCACAAAAAGCCGCCTCCCGGACGGCTGCGGTCACGACGCGCGAGATCGTAGCCGAAAACGGCGCGACCGCCGCAGCCGGCAGCCATCTCGTCCAGCTGGGCTCGTTCTCGAGCGAGGCCGGCGCGAAGCGCGCGTGGACGATCTACGTGAAGCGCTATCCGCAGCTCGCCAGCCACGACATGGTGATCACCCGCGCAATGGTGCGCGGAAAGAACTACTGGCGCGTCTCGGCCGCGGGCTACGATCTCGCGAGCTCGCGCGCGATGTGCGGCCAGGTGAAGGAAAGCTCGGGCGAGGGCTGCTTCGCCTACGCCGAGGACCACCCGCTGCCGGGCGCGATCGGCGACGGCACCCGCTTCGCGATGCGCTAATCCGCGATCCGCACGCCGCCCTTGTAGAGCGCGGTGACGCGGCCCTGCACGCCGAGACGATCGAACGGCGTGTTGCCGGCGCTCGCTTCCATCTTCGCCGAATCGACCATCCACGCGCGATCGGGATCGATCAGCGCGATGTCGGCTTGCGCGCCTTGAACGAGCTTTCCGGCGTCGACGCCGAGCAGGTCCGCCGGCCTGCCGGCAACGAGGCCGAACGCGCGTTCGGTGCCGATCACGCCCTCGCGCACCAGCGAAAGCACCATCGCGAGCAGCGTTTCCGCGCCCGCCATCCCAGGTTCGGCATCGGCGAACGGCAGGCGCTTGTCCTCGGGCCCGCGCGGATCGTGGCCCGAGGCGATCACGTCGATCGTGCCGTCGCCGATCGCCTCGACCACCGCGCGCCGGTCCGCCTCGCTCCGGAGCGGCGGCGAGAGGCGCGCGAACGTGCGGAACTCGCCCATCGCGAGGTCCGAGAGCATGAAATGCGCCGGGGTCACGCCCGCGGTGACGGCAACCCCACGCCGCTTGGCGGCACGCACCAAATCGAGCGCGGCGCGCGTGGTGACCTGGCGGAAATGCAGCCGCGCCCCGGCCAGCTCGGCAAGCGCGAGGTCGCGCGCGACCGCCAGCGCTTCGGCTTCCGCCGGTGCGCTCGGCAGTCCGAGCCGGGTCGCCATTTCACCCGCGGTCGCGACCGCATCGCCGGCGAGGCCCCCGTCCTCGGCATGGCTCACCACCACCAGATCGAGCATCGCGGCATAGCGCAGCAGGCGCAGCATCACGCCGGAATCGGCGATCCAGCCGCGTCCGGTGGCGATCGCGCGCGCGCCTGCGTCGCGCATCAGCGCGAGCTCCGCGATGTCCTCGCCGGCAAGGCCGATCGTCGCGGCGGCCAGCGGATGGACCCACAAGTCGGGCTTGCCGCTGTAGGCGAGGAACTGCACACGCGCCGGATGGTCGAGCGGCGGCGACTGGTCCGGCATCAGCGCCGCGCGGGTGATTCCGCCGAAGTGGAACGCCGGCTTGTCGACCGCGAACACGCCGAAATCGACCAGGCCCGGCGCGAGGAGCTTGCCCTGTGCGTCGATTATCTCGTCGCCATCGTTGGCCGCTGAATCTCCGACCGTGGCAATCCGCCCGTCCACGCAGCGCAGCGCGCCCTCGCGCACGCCCCCGGGCAGCACCAGCCGGGCGTTGACGAACGCGAGCGGCCTCGCCTGCTTCATGCCCAGCCCTCCACCCCGCGCGCGCGGCGGGTGACGACCTCGAGGCACGCCATGCGGATCGCCACCCCCATCTCGACCTGTCCGGTGATCAGCGAGCGGTCGGGCAGGTCCGCGACGTCGCTGTCGATCTCGACTCCCCGGTTCATCGGCCCCGGATGCATGATCAGCGCATCGGGCGCGGCGCGGGCGAGGCGCTTGCGGGTGAGCCCGTAGAGGTGGCGGTATTCGCGCGGCGAAGGCACGAAGCGCCCGCTCATCCGCTCGTTCTGCAAGCGCAGCATCATCACTACTTCGGCGCCTTCGAGCGCGGTGTCGAAATCGTGGAACGGCTCGACCCCCATCGCCGCAATCTGCGTCGGCATCAGCGCGGGCGGGGCGCAGACCCTGACTTTCGCCCCGAGCGCCTGGAGGCACAGGATGTTCGAGCGGGCAACGCGGCTGTGCAGGATGTCGCCGCAGATCGTCACCGCAAGGCCGGTGAGCAGGCCGTCGCCGCTCGGGCGCCCCTGGCGCTGCAGCGCGTGGCGCAGCGCAAGCGCGTCGAGCAACGCCTGCGTCGGATGCTCGTGCTGGCCGTCACCGGCGTTGAGCACCGGGCAATCGACTTTGCCGGCGATCAGCGCGACCGCGCCGGAACTCGCGTGGCGGATCACGATCGCATCCGCGCGCATCGCGTTCAGCGTCATCGCGGTGTCGATCAGGGTCTCGCCCTTCTTCACGCTCGACTGCGCGGCGTGCATGTTGACGACGTCGGCGCCGAGCCGCTTGCCGGCGATCTCGAAGCTCAGCAGCGTGCGGGTCGAGTTCTCGAAGAACGCATTGATGATGGTGAGCCCCGACAGCGCATCGGCATGCTTGCTCGGCTGGCGGTTGAGCGCGACCCACTGCTCGGCCTCGTCGAGCAGGAACAGGATTTCGTGGGTCTGGAGATGGCCGATCCCGAGCAGGTCCCGGTGCGGGAAAGCCTGTCCGCCCGCCGGATAGCGGCCGGAAACGGCAGGATGGTGCGCCGATGTCATTAAAGCCGAGCCCATAGGCAGTGTTGGGCGCTTGCGCAACGTCCCTGATCGAAGTGCGTTACGTCTCGGAAAGGTTTGCGGTGGAACGCCGTACCTTCCACGCCTAGACAGGCGCACATCGCGGTTTCGAGTTGGGCGGCTTCGAGGTTGGATCATGGGTTTTGCAGGCAAGGTCTGGCGGCTGCTGGTCGGAATCAAGGACGGACTCACGCTGATCCTGTTGCTGCTGTTCTTCATCCTGCTGTTCGCCGCGCTGTCGAACCGGCCGAGCCCCGGGGTGGTCCGCCCCGGCGCCTTGCTGATCGATCTCGACGGCGCGGTGGTCGAGGAAGCGTCGCGGATCGACCCGCTGACGGTGCTGCTCGGCGGCCAGTTGCCAACCCGCGAATACCAGGCGCGCGACATCGTCCGCGCGCTCGATGCGGCCGCGACCGACAGCAGGATCAAGGCGGTGGTGTTCGACCTCACCGATTTCACCGGCGGCGGGCAGGCGCACATGGAAGCGATCGGCGCGGCGATGGACCGCGTGCGCGCGGCGAAGAAGCCGGTGCTGACTTACGCGCTGGCCTATACCGACGATTCGGTGCTGCTCGCCGCGCATGCGAGCGAGGCGTGGGTCGACCCGCTGGGCGGCGCGGTGGTCAGCGGGCCGGGCGGGACCAACCTTTACTACGCGCGGCTGTTCGACAAGCTCGGGGTCAACGCGCACGTCTATCGCGTCGGCACCTACAAGTCGGCGGTCGAGCCTTACATGCTTTCGGGGATGTCGCCCGCCGCGCGCCAGAACGCACAGGCGCTCTATGGCGCGCTGTGGGCGGACTGGCAGGCCAACGTGAAGCAGGCGCGGCCCAAGGCGAACCTCGACCTCGTCACCCGGAACACCGTCGCCTGGCTCGACGCTAGCAAGGGCGACACCGCCCAGGCCGCGGTTGCCGCGGGGCTGGTCGACAAGGTGGGCGACAAGGCCGCGTTCGGCGACCGCGTGGCGAAGATCGTCGGCGACGACCAGTGGAGCGACGCGCCGGGTGCCTATGCCAAGACCGACCTCAAGCCGTGGCTCGCCGCGCATGAGCCCGCCACTCCCGGCAAGGCGATCGGGGTGATCACGATCGCGGGCGACATCACCGACGGTGATGAGGGCCCGGGCACCGCCGGCGGCGAGCGGATCGCCAAATTGCTCGACGATGCGCTCGACGACAATCTCGCCGCGCTGGTGGTGCGGGTCGATTCGCCGGGCGGCACGGTGACCGGCGCCGAAACGATCCGCCGGGCGATCCTGCGCCACAAGGCGACCGGCATTCCGATCGCGGTGTCGATGGGCAACCTTGCGGCGAGCGGCGGTTACTGGGTCTCGACCACCGGCGACCGGATCTTCGCCGAGCCGGAGACGATCACCGGATCGATCGGCATCTTCGGCGTGGTGCCGAGCTTCGAGAAGACTCTCGCGAAATTCGGCATCGATAGCGACGGCATCCAGACCACGCCGCTGTCGGGCCAGCCCGACATTCTCGGCGGGTTCACCCCCCAAGTCGACGCGTTGCTGCAGAAGACGATCGAGCACGGCTACGACCTGTTCGTGACTCTTGTCGCCCAGTCGCGCCACAAGACCGTGCAGCAGATCGACGCGATCGGGCAGGGCCATGTGTGGGACGGCGGCACCGCGCGGCAGATCGGCCTGGTCGATCAGTTCGGCGGACTGGACGATGCGCTCGAATGGGCGGCCAAGCGCGCCGGGCTGAAGGATGGCCAGTGGCACGCGAAGTTCCTCGGCTCCAAGCCCGATCGTTACGACACGCTGATTCAGCAACTGGTGATCGGCGATCCGGACGACGACGATCAGGCACAGGCGCGCGACCTGGTCGGCTTCGCCGCGCTGCACGAGCGCGAGGCGGCGGGCCGCGCCGAGGCGGGGCTCAAGCGCCTGCTGGGCGGAACGGGGGCGCAAGCCTATTGCCTCGAGTGCCCGTCGCTCACCCCCGCGCCGGCGCCGGGGGCGGACATCGGCACCTTGAGCATGCTTGCGCGCCTGCTCGGCATCTAGCCGCGCGCGGGCGCTTGTCATTCGCGGCGAGGCATGGCAATGGCGCGCCCCTGCCGAGACGGCGGGCGCGTAGCTCAGTGGTAGAGCACACCCTTCACACGGGTGGGGTCGCAAGTTCAATCCTTGCCGCGCCCACCATTGCTTCGAAAGCCCGCGCCCGTGCACGACCTCAAATCCATCCGTGACAACGCCGCCGCTTTCGACGCGGCGCTCGCGCGGCGCGGGGCCGGGCCCGCCGCGGCGGCGATCCTCGAGCTCGATGCCAAGCGCCGCGAGGCCGCGACGCGGATGCAGGAGGCGCAGAGCCGCCGCAACGATGCCTCGAAGCTGATCGGCCAGGCAATGGCGGGCGGCGACAAGGACAAGGCGGACGCGCTGAAGGCCGAAGTCGCCGAACTGAAGCACTCGCTGCCGGGGCTGGAAGAGCACGAGCGCGATCTCTCGAAGCAGCTCGACGAGCTGCTCGCCGCGCTGCCCAACCTGCCGGCGGACGACGTGCCCGACGGCACCGACGAAGCCGGCAATGTCGAGCAGGCGAAATGGGGCACGCCGCGCGAGTTCGACTTCGCGCCGAAGGAGCATGCCGATCTCGGCCCGCCGCTCGGGCTCGACTTCGAGACCGCGGCGAAGATGTCCGGCGCGCGGTTCACGTTCCTGCGCGGGCAGATGGCACGGCTGCACCGGGCGCTCGGCCAGTTCATGCTCGACCTGCAGACCTCGCGGAACGGCTACACCGAATGCGCGCCGCCGATCCTGGTGCGCGACGAAGCGGTGTTCGGCACCAACCAGCTGCCCAAGTTCGCCGAGGACTTGTTCCGCACCACCGACGGCCGCTGGCTGATCCCGACCGCCGAAGTCAGCCTGACCAACTCGGTGCGCGAGGAGATCTGGCCCGAGAGCCAGTTCCCGATGCGGCTCACCGCGCTCACCCCGTGCTTCCGCTCCGAGGCGGGCGCGGCGGGCAAGGACACCCGCGGGTTCATCCGTCAGCATCAGTTCGACAAAGTCGAGCTGGTCAGCGTGTGCCTGCCCGACCAGTGGCAGGCCGAGCACGAGCACATGCTGCGCTCGGCCGAGAGCGTGCTCGAGGCGCTTGAGCTGCCTTATCGCAGGATGCTGCTGTGCGCCGGCGACATGGGCTTCGGCGGCCGCAAGACTTGGGACCTCGAAGTCTGGCTGCCCGGCCAGGGCGCCTATCGCGAGATCAGCTCGGTTTCCTGGTGCGGCGATTTCCAGGCCCGGCGGATGAACGCGCGGTATCGGCCGGAAGGCGAGAAGGGCACGCAATTCCTCCACACCCTCAACGGCTCGGGCCTCGCGGTCGGGCGCACTTTGGTGGCGGTGCTGGAGAACTTCCAGCAGGCGGACGGCTCTGTCGAGCTGCCGGCGGCGCTGCACCCCTACATGGGCGGAATCACGCGGCTTGAGCCGCGCTGACGCTTAGCTCGCCGCGCGATTGCCCCTCCGTCAGCGCTTCGCGCTGCCACCTCCCCATCGCTTCGCGACGGGAGAGGATCGAGCCGATCCTCTCCGTTCCGTAGGAATGGGGAGGGGGACCATGACCCGAAGCGGCATGGTGGAGGGGTAAGCGCTCACACTACATATCCGGCATCATCCGCCCGGCCGGCAGCGCGTCGGTCAGCGCCTGCTCGGCGGCTTCCTCGGCCGTCTCGGCCTGCGCCTTCGCGCGCCAGTTGTACTTGTAGTAGAACCACCACGACAGCACCCACGAGCAGAACGCCGAGACCGGGAAGCTCCACCAGATCGCGTCCGAACCCAGCCAGCGGTAGGTCGCGAAGTAGAAGCCCAGCCGCACCGGGTAGAGCGTGACGGCGATGATCCCCAGCGGGATCCACACCGCGCCGCCGGCGCGCATCGTGCCGCTCATCACCATCGTCACCCCGAACAGGATGAAGTTCCACGCCGCGAGCAGCTGGATGTGGCGGGCGAGCGGCACCGCCGGGCTCGCCGAGCCCAGGAACAGCGCGAACACCTGCCGGTCGACCAGCAGGATCACCAGGGTCAGCGCGCCGGTCATCGCGAAATTGACGATCATCCCCGCCTTGGTGAGCTGGTCCAGCCGGTGCCACTGCTTGGCGCCGATGTATTGCGCGGCCATCGCGCTGATCGCGCCGCCGATCGCCATCGCCGGCATCTGGATATAGGTGAACACCTGCATCGCCGCACCGTAGGCGGCGGTCATCAGCACGCCCTCGCGGTTGACCAGGCCGACCACGATGATCCCCGAGGCGCTCATCACCAGCATCTGCGCGCCCATCGGGAAACCCTTGGCGAGGATGTAGCGCATCTCGCTCATCACCGGCTTCAGGTACGCGATCTCGGCCCCGCGCAGGCGCAGCGGCAAGTCCTTGCGATAGGTGTAGATCACCATGCCCAGGAACGAGACGGCCGAGGCGCAGGCGGTCGACAGTCCCGAGCCGGTGATGCCCAGCTTCGGGAACGGGCCGTAGCCCATGATCAGCATCGGGTTGAACACCGCGTCGAGCAGCACGGTCACGATCATGAAGATCAGCGGGGTGCGCGAATCGCCCGCGCCGCGCAGGCCCATCGAGAGGATCACCGACACGATCATGATCGGCATGCCGGCGAAGATCACCCTCAGGTAATCGAGCGCGAGCTGCCACGAATCGCCCGGGGTCGCGAGCACGTCGAGCAGGCCCGGCGCGATCAGCCAGCCGATCGCCGAGATCGTCAGGGTGAGGAGGAAGCAGAAGCCCATCGCGCTGCCCATCGTGCGCCGCGCGCCTTCGACGTCGCGCGCGCCGAAGCGCTGGCCGATCTTCACCGTCGCCGCCATGCCCAGCCCGAATGCGGCGGAAAGCAGCAGGAACATGATGATGTTGGCGTTGGCCGTCGCCGCCAGCGCATCTTCGCCGATCAGCCGGCCGACCCAGATCGAGTTAACCGTGCCAGAAAGCGATTGCAGGATGTTCGCCATCAGCGTCGGCACGCTGAACAGGATCAGCGTGCGATAGATCGGGCCTTGCGTGAGGTCGCCCCGCATTCCCGGGGCCTTCCTGCCGGCAGGGCCGCCGGTTCCGGGGCGCGTGCTCATGTGCCCCTAGTGTCGCCAAACATCTCGATGTGCAAGCGTTTGGACAGAGTCAAACTGTGGGCAAGGGCGAGGGGGGCCAGCCATTCCTCGCGCGAGGCCAGGGTTTGTGCGGCGGTGCCCTCGGCCATCAGCATGATCCTTGCCGCAGGAATCTCGTGGCGCGCGGCGAGGACGAGCACTTCCTCGACGTCGGCGGGCTCTGCGATCACGAACTTGAACCACGCGCGCGGGTTAGCCGCCCATTCGGCGAGGCGCGCGGGGATCAGCGCGAGCTCGCCCGGATTGCCGCTGTGGGTGAGCTTGGGGCTGACGTTGTACTGGTGGACCAGCGCGTCGAGCGCTGCCGGCGGGCGCACGGTGCCGTTGGTCTCGATCTCGACGTAGAGCGAGCCTTTCTGTGAGTCCCCGCGCAGGCGGGGACCTTTCCCGGATTGCGGGAGGCCCCCGCCTGCGCGGGGGCTCACGAGGTGTTCGAGGATTTCGAGCATCCGGGCGAGGGCCGTCGCCTGCAGCAGCGGCTCACCGCCGGTGATCACCAGGCGGTCGCGCCCGAAAGCGGCGATCCGCGCGGCGGCGGCTTCTTCGCTCAGCGTGACCTGCTCGGCCTTGCGGTCATAGTGGACGCCGTCGCGGTGCGGGCGTTCGTCGCCCTCGAACCGCCAGGTATACGCGGTGTCGCACCACCGGCACGCCAGGTTGCAGCGCGACAGCCGGATGAACGCGCACTCCGCGCCCGCGGAAATGCCTTCGCCCTGGATCGAGGCGAAGATCTCCGGCTCTCCGGGCGTGGTGGTGGCGAGGACTAGCGGCATGGTGGGTCGGCTCAGGCAGGGTTACACAAGTTACACCCTGTCACCCTGCGGACGCCTCGCATAATAGATTGATATTTCATAGAAAACTAGCCATTTGGACAGGCGGACACTTCTGGAGGGCAGGGTGCTTGTTTGTCACCCGGTGGCGCCTGGTTCGGACTCTCGCGCGCGCTGTGCCACATCGCAGCCGTGTAGGAAAATCATTCCTCCCCGGGACGGGGAGGGGGAGGTGGCGGGATTGGTGTAAAAACCTTCTCCCGTTGACGGGAGAAGGATAGCGGAGCTTGCTCCGCAGGAGCTAGCGCAGCTTGGATGAGGGTTGCCTATCTTCGAAGGCAGGCAACCCTCATCCAACTCCGGCTAGACGGCTCCGCCGCCAAGCCTGCGTATCCTTCTCCCGTCAACGGGAGAAGGGGTCTACCCCAGCCGCCCCAGCGCCGCCTCCAGCCGCTCGACCTCGGCGGCGTGGTGCGCATGGTCGGCGCGGGCCTTCTCGACCGCCTCGGGCTTCGCGCGCTCGACGAACGCCGGATTGGCGAGGCGCGCGGAAAGCGATTTCGCTTCCTTGGTCGAGGTTTCGAGCGCTTTCGACAGCCGAGCCTTCTCGGCATCAAGATCGACCACGCCTTCGAGCGGGATGACGAACACGTCGGCGCCGGCGATCACCTGCATCGCGGCGCCTTGAAGGGCGGGCGCGATCTCGACCGATAGGCGGGCGAGGCGTTCGATCGCGGCCATATTGCCTTTCATCACGCTCGCGCCGAGCGCGCTCGGTGTTTCGCAATAGGCGGGTAGCTTGGCGCCAGGCGGTATGCCGAGTTCGTTCTTGGCCGTGCGAATGCCAGAGATGAGTGCGATCAGCCATTCGACTTCGGCCTTGGCCGCGTCGTCGATCACCGCCCCCGGCTCCGGCCACTTGGCAACGATCAGCTCGCACTCCCGCTGGCCCTGTGCATGCCAAAGCTCCTCGGTGACGAATGGCATAAACGGGTGGAGCATCACCAGAATCTGGTCGAGCACCCAGCCGGCCACGGTGCGGGTTTCGGCCAAATCCTCTCCGGAACGGGGAGGGGGACCATCCGCAGGATGGTGGAGGGGGCCCACCTTTCCATCGTGCGCATCGCTTGCGGAAAGGTGGGCCCGCTCCGTCAGCCGCTTCGCGTCTGCCACCTCCCCGTTCCGGGGAGGATTGAGCACCGGCTTGATCAGCTCCAGATACCAGTCGCAGAACCGGTCCCACACGAAGTGGTAGATCGCGTTGGCGGCAGCATCGAAGCGCAGTTCGGCCATCGCCTTGTCGAGCGCTTCCAGCGTCTCGACCACTTCGCCGATGATCCACTTGTTGACCGCCAGCGTCGCTTCGGGCGCCGCCACCGAAGCGCTCGCGCCGATCCCGTTCGCCTGGCAGAACCGCGTCGCGTTCCACAGCTTGGTGGCGAAGTTGCGGTAGCCCTCGACGCGGGCTTCATCCATCTTGATATCGCGGCCCTGGCTTTCCATCGCCGCCATGAAGAACCGCAGCGCGTCGGCGCCGTAGCGGTCGATCAGTCCGAGCGGATCGACCACGTTGCCCTTGGACTTGCTCATCTTGGCCCCGTCCGCCGCGCGGACCAGCCCGTGGAGATAGAGCCGCCGCCAGGGGACATCGTGCATGAAGTGGATGCCCTGCATCGCCATCCGCGCGTCCCAGAAGAACAGGATGTCGAAGCCGGAGATCAGCAGGTCGTTCGGGTAGTGGCGGGCGAGGAGCGATTGATCCTCCCCCACCGGGGGAGGGGGACCGCCGAAGGCGGTGGAGGGGGGCTGCGCTGCGCCCGCCAAGCCCCCTCCGTCAGCGCTTCGCGCTGCCACCTCCCCCGAAGGGGGAGGATCATTTTCTTCCGGCCACCCGAGGGTGGCGAACGGCCACAGCGCCGAGGAGAACCAGGTGTCGAGGACGTCGGGATCGCGCTCGAGCTTCACCAGCAGGCCGTGCTGGGTTTCGGCAAGCCCGATCGCTTCGTCCTCGGTTTCGGCGACGAACACGTTGCCCTGCTCGTCGTACCACGCCGGTATCCGGTGCCCCCACCATAGCTGGCGGCTCACGCACCACGGCTGGATGTTCTCCATCCAGTTGAAGAAGGTCTTCTCCCAGCTCTTCGGCACGATCTCGATCGCGCCGGAGCGCACCGCCTCGATCGCGGGCTTGGCGAGCACTTCGGCGTTCACGTACCACTGGTCGGTCAGCCACGGCTCGATCACCACGCCGCCGCGGTCGCCGAACGGGGTGGCGACGGTGCGGGGTTCGGCGTCGTGCTCCGCGCCGTCCTTGTCGACATGCGGGACGAGGAAGCCCGCCTGCTTCATCCGCTCGACCACCAGCTTGCGCGCATCGAAGCGGTCGAGGCCGAGGAATTCGGCGGGCACCAGCCCGTCGGCGGTCTGCACGACTTTCGCCTCGGCATCGAACATGTTGAGCATCTCGCCGGGCTTGATCCCGGCACGCTTGCCGACCTCGAAGTCGTTGAAGTCGTGACCCGGGGTGATCTTCACCGCGCCGCTGCCGAGTTCGGGATCGGCGTGTTCGTCGGCGATCACCTTGAAGCGGCGGCCGGTGATCGGCTGGAGAATGTCCTTGCCGATCACGCTCTTGTAGCGCGGATCGTCGGCGGAGACCGCTACCGCCATGTCGGCCAGCATCGTCTCCGGCCGGGTGGTCGCGACGACAATGTGGTCGGCGCCGCTGTCGAGGGTGACGCCGTCGGCCAGCGGATACTTGAAGTGCCAGAAGCCGCTCTTGATCTCCTGCGTCTCGACCTCGAGGTCGCTGATCGCGGTCTTGAGCTTGGGGTCCCAGTTCACCAGCCGCTTGTCGCGGTAGATCAGGCCTTCGTTGTAGAGGTCGACGAACACTTTCACCACCGCGCGGGTGAAGTGCGGGTCCATCGTGAACTGCTCGCGGGACCAGTCCATCGAGCAGCCCAGGCGCCTTAGCTGGCGGGTGATCGTGCCCCCGCTCTCGGCCTTCCATTCCCAGACTTTGTCGACGAACTCTTCGCGGGTGTAGTTGGTGCGCTTGTCCTGCCGCGCCTCGAGTTGGCGCTCGACCACCATCTGGGTCGCGATTCCGGCGTGGTCGGTGCCGACCACCCACAGCGCGTCCTTGCCGCGCAGTCGCTCGTAGCGGATCACGACGTCCTGCAGCGTGTTGTCGAGCGCGTGGCCGATGTGGAGCGAGCCGGTGACGTTGGGCGGTGGGTTGACCAGGGTGAACGGCTCCGCCTCGGGACGGGCCGGCCGGAACAGGCCGTTCGTCTCCCAATGGGCGTACCATTTCCGCTCGATTTCGGCGGGGTCGAAAGTCTTGGCGAGTTCGGTCGTCATTCCGCCCGGGCCTTTGCCAGCGGCAATGCTGCGGTGCAAGGTGTGGCCGCCGCTTGCCGCCCTTCGATTTTCCAAGCATAGCTGCGCGCTTATGAGAGAGTGGGCGGATTTCAGCGTGGAGCAGAGCGGGGGCGAGGGATGCCGCCTGGTGCTGCGCGGCCCGCTGCTCGTCTCGACGGTGGGGGTGCTCGATCGCGAGCTGCGCAAGTGGAACGGGGCCTGCGGGCAGATCGATCTCGCCCAATGCCCGCAAGTCGACACCGTCGGCGCGTGGACCGTGTGGCGCTTCGCGCGCGACATGGACGCCGAGATCGTCGGCGCGAACGAGGATGCCGCGCGGCTGATCGAGGCCGTCCGCTCGTCGGAAGAGACGCCGGCGGTGTCCGCGCCGCGGCTGCCGCTGTTCGAGCGGGTGCCCGCCGCGGTCGGCGTGCGGATGTTCGCCTGGCGCGACGGGGTGATCCGCCTGCTCGGCTTCTTCGGTGCGATCCTGGTCGCCGGCGGGCACCTGATCCTCCACCCCGCGCGCTTCCGGACGAATTCGCTGGTGCGCCAGGTCGAGCTGGTGGGCGTGAGCTCGCTCGGGATCATCGGGCTGATGAGTTTCCTGATCGGGATCGTGATCGCCCAGCAGGGCGCGGCGCAGCTCGAGCAGTTCGGGGCCGAGATCTACACCATCAACCTCACCGGGCGGCTGAGCCTGCGCGAACTCGGCATCCTGATGACCGCGATCATGGTCGCCGGCCGCTCCGGCTCGGCGTTCGCGGCCGAGATCGGCACGATGAAGCTGACCGAGGAAGTCGATGCGATGCGCACGATCGGGGTCTCGCCGGTGGAGGCATTGGTGATCCCGCGGATCCTCGCCGCGGTGCTGCTGCTGCCGCTGCTGGGGTTCTATTCGGCGGTCGTCGCGATCGTCGGCGGGGCGATGATCTCGGCGCTCACGCTCGACATCCCGGTGTTCACTTTCCTCACCCGGATCCAGGAAGTGGTGCCGATCCACGACTTGTGGGTCGCGCTGATCAAGGGGCCGGTGTTCGGCCTGATCGTCGCGCTCGCCGGGTGCTACCAGGGCATGCAGGTCGAAGGCAACGCCGAGGAGGTGGGCCTCAGGACCACCAAGGCGGTGGTCCAAGCGATCTTCATGGTGATCGTGCTCGACGCGTTCTTCGCGGTGTTCTTCACCGAGGTGGGCTGGGGATGAGCGAGGCCCCGACCCATAACGAACAGAGCGTGGTCCACGAGGTCGAGCACCAGGCGCGGCTGAAGGAGCACGAGGCGTTCCACGGCAAGTATCCGATCGTGGTCGAGGGCCTGGTCAACCGCTTCGGCAGCCAGACCGTGCACGAGGACCTTTCGCTCAAGGTCCGCCGCGGGGAAATCCTCGGGGTGGTCGGCGGCTCGGGCACCGGCAAGTCGGTGCTTATGCGCTCGATCATCGGGCTGCAGCAGCCCGAGGCGGGGAGCGTCCAGGTGTTCGGCCGCTCGATCGCCGATCACGACGAAGAGACCGAGATCGACATCCGCTCGCGCTGGGGGGTGCTGTTCCAGGGCGGCGCGCTGTTCTCCACGCTGACCGTGGGTGAGAACGTCGAGGTGCCGCTGCGCGAGTTCTATCCCGAGATCGAGGACGAGCTGCGCAACGAGATCGCCGCCTACAAGGTGCGCCTGTCCGGACTGCCCGAAGACGCGGTGAACAAGTTCCCCTCGCAGCTTTCGGGCGGGATGGTGAAGCGTGCCGGGCTCGCGCGCGCGCTGGCGCTCGATCCGGAGCTGTTGTTCCTCGACGAGCCGACCGCGGGGCTCGACCCGATCGGCGCCGCCGCGTTCGACCGGCTGACCCGCGAGCTGACCGACATCCTCGGCCTCACCGTGTTCCTGATCACGCACGATCTCGATACCCTGCACGAGATCTGCGACCGGGTGGCGGTGATCGCGGACAAGAAGATCATCGCGGTGGGCACGATCCCCGAATTGCTGGCGAGCGACCATCCGTGGATCCAGGAATATTTCAACGGGCCGCGGGGGCGCGCCGCCTTGGCGAGTCAGGAGCTGAGCAAGGCCATGGACTCAAAGGGCAAAGGGGGGGAATAGGGGCACGGCATGGAGACAAGATCCAACTACGTCTGGGTCGGCGCGGTCACGCTGCTGTTGCTGGCGGCGCTGGCGGTGTTCATCGTCTGGCTCACCCGGCTCGGCGCGGCGGACCAGAAGGAATACGACATCTTCTTCGATCAGTCGGTCGACGGGCTCGCCAAGGGCTCGGAAGTGACCTTTTCGGGCGTCCCCGCCGGGCAGGTCAAGAAGATCGAGCTGTGGCAGAAGAACCCCGAGTTCGCGCGGGTCAGGATCTCGATCGACGACGACATCCCGATCCTGGTCGGCGCCACCGCGCAAATCCAGTCGAGCTTCACCGGCGTCGCCAAGATCCAGCTCGACGGCTCGCGGGTCGGCGCGCCGCCGATCACCTGCCAGACCACCGCCTGTCCCGAAGGCAAGCCGGTGATCCCGCCCAAGGCCGGTGGCCTGGGGCAGATCCTCAACAGCGCGCCGGTCCTGCTCGACCGCCTCGCGACGCTGACCGAGCGGCTGACCGAGCTGTTGTCGGACAAGAACCAGGCCTCGATCTCCGGCATTCTCGCCAACACCGAGCGGATGACCGACCACCTTGCCGACGCCTCCCCGCAGATCGACGCGACGCTGAAGCAGCTGCAGGTTACCCTCAAGCAGGCCGATGCGAGCCTCGCCGCGTTCGAGCAGACGATGCATTCGACCGACTCGCTGCTCAACAAGCAGGGCGAGCCGCTCGCCAAGCAGCTGCGCGAAACGATGGCTTCGGCCAAGCAGGCCGCAGACTCGCTGCGCGATGCGCTCAACGACACCCGCCCGGCCGCGCGCGAGTTCTCGCAATCGACGCTGCCCGCGGCCGAGGCCACCTTGCGCGACCTGCGGGCGACCAGCGAATCGCTGCGCAAGATCACCGACAAGATCAACAATCAGGGTGCCGGCGGGCTGCTCGGCGGCAAGAACCTGCCGGAGTATAAGCCATGAACACCACCGGGGGCGGGATGACCGGATCGTTGCGCGCGGCCGCCTGGCCGCTGGTTCTGGGGGGCGCGCTGATGCTCTCGGGCTGCATCAGCTTCGGCAAGAAGCCGCCACCGACGCTGCTCGACCTGACCCCGGCGCAGGCCGCTGCAGCCGGCGCGGGGGCCCAGGGCACCGCCGACCAGGCGATCGCGGTGATGGTGCCCGACGCGCCGCTCAAGCTCGACGTCACGCAAGTGCCGGTGCAGGTCAACGCTTCGACCGTCGCTTACCTCAAGGGCGCGGTGTGGGTCGAAAAGCCGGCGCAACTGTTTGCGCGCCTGATCACCGAGACGATCCGCGCGAAGGGCACCCGGCTCGTGATCGACGGGCTCGACGCGCGCTATCGGGCGGCGACGAAGCTCTCCGGCCAGCTGGTCGAGATGGGCTACGACGCGCCCTCCGGTTCGGTGGTGGTGACGTTCGATGCCGTGCTCCAGCAGCCCGACGGGCAGATCCGCACGCAGCGCTTCGAGAACAGGGTCGCAGGGGTCGCCCCCACCGCGGCCGCGGTCGCGCCGGCACTCAACCAGGCGGCGAACCAGGTGGCGGCCGCGGTCGCCGCATGGGTCGGATAGGCGCGCCCCGATCCTCACGCCGGTTAGGATTAGGCGAACCCGGGCATCCGTGCTAGGCCTTGCGGGCTGACGTTGTATTTGCGACGGGTTTCGGCGTTCTAAGCGTTGCTTGCGGACAATCGACCGCGGGCGCTGCGTTTTCGACGAGGTTCCTTTCAATTGACGACACGACGCACGACCACGCGCCGCAATCTCGCGGCCGAAACGACAGTTTCTTGAAAGGAAACACATCATGCCGATCGGCACAGTCAAATTCTTCAACACCGACAAGGGCTACGGCTTCATCGCGCCGGAAAACGGCGGCAAGGACAGCTTCGTCCATATCTCCGCGGTCCAGGCAGCGGGAATGCACACGCTCGAGAAGGACCAGCGCGTGTCCTACGAAGTCGAAACCGGCCGCAACGGCAAGGAATCCGCGGTCAATCTTTCGGCGGCCTGAGCCGCCTAAATCCTCCGGGGCGTGGCGTTCGCGCGCCGCGCCCCGCCGGACGTGCGTTCCAACCCAGGAGGCAGTCCATGACGATGACATTCCAGTTCTGCGAGATGCGCGCGGACGAAGAAGCGGCGGCGGCCAAGGCAGCCACTCTCGACAACGTGCGCGATCGCGCACTGCGCTCCGAAGCCGCCTGGCGCGAAATGGGCAACCGCCTGCGCGCGGTGCAGGCCCAACGCCGAAAGAACGAGCAGGAGCGCGCGAGCGCCACAGTCCGCCCCGACTGAGTTCGCTCCGCCAAAGGCGCCGTTCGCCGGCGAGATACCTCACTCGGCCAGACGTTGCGGCGATCCTTGAGTCTATCGGTCTAGAGGTAGACCAGGTCGCGCCGGTCCCCCACGAACCGGCTTGAGCCAACCGTCGCTGAAAAACGCCGGCTTGCCGCAAGCGTCGCTTGCTTCTCCCGCGATCGGGCGCGCTCCGCGTTTTCGTTGTCGAAAGGAACGCCCATGACGCAGCAGAGCAAATCGTCCGAAGACCCTGCCGAAGGCCGCAGCGATATTCCCGCGCCGCGCAAAGGCTCCCCGACGCCCGCAAAGGACGCCGGCAAGCCCGACCGGGACAGCGAGGGCACTGGCTCGGGCGACAAGAACCGGCGCGGCTGAGGGTTGGCGGGCCCAATCAATCCGCCTGCCCAAGAAGGGCCGCGCGGCGGCGAGCTTCCTGCCTATGTAAGCAACGGCCTGATCGGCCTGCGGGTGCGCGAAGTGCCGTTGATCTCCGGCATGGCGATCGTCAGCGGGGTGGCCGGCGAACATCCGGTCCGCCGCATCGAGGCGGCGCTGCCGGTGCCTTATCCGCTGGCCGGGGACCTCGCGATCGACGGCGTGGCGCTGTCGGACGAAGCGTGGGCGGTTTCGGACTTGCGCCAGGTTTACGATTTCGCGAGCGGCGAGCTCACCAGCACGTTCGCGTTTACGACGGGCGGCGCGAGGATCGACGCCGAGGTGCTGACCTTCGCCAGCCGCAGCGCCCCCGCGCTGGTGCTGCAGGAAGTGACCGTGCAGGCGGACCGGGCCTGCGATCTGCGCCTGCAAGCGCGCGTCGACACCACCTGCCTCAGGGGCACGGTCAAACGGCGGCTGACCGGAACCCCGGGCGAGGACGAGCCGGTGTGCGACGGTTCGCTGCTGTGGGAACCCGAAGGCGGGCTCTGCCAGTGCGGGTTCGCGCTCGATACCGAACTGATCGGCGGCGATGCCGAATGCGAAGTGGCCGATTGGGATGCGAAGGGGCCGCTGGAAACCACTTATACCCTGCGGCTCGCGAAAGGCCGCAAGGTGCGGCTGCGCCAGATCGCCGCGGCCATCCCCTCGGCGCTGAACCACCGGCCCGACGAAGAGGCGGTGCGGCGCGTGGCGCGCGGGCGCAGGACCGGCTTCGAGACCTTGCGCAAGCGCAACCGCGAGGCGTGGAACGAGCTGTGGAAGTCCCGCATCGTGATCCGCGGCGCGTCCGAGCAACACCAGGCGCTGGTCGATGCCGCGTTCTACTATCTCAATGCCTCGGTCCACCCCGCCTCGCCGTCCTCGACCTCGATCTTCGGCCTCGCGATGTGGCATGATTATCACTACTATTACGGTCACGTGATGTGGGACATCGACGCGTTCTGCATTCCGCCCGTAATCCTCACCCAACCGCAGGCGGCCGAGGCGCTGCTTCACTTCCGCAGCCGGACCCTGCCCGCCGCGCGCTCCAACGCGCGGCTCTCGGATCGGCGGGGGCTTCAGTTTCCGTGGCAGAGCGGCCCGGCGACTGGCGAGGAGGCGGCGCCCGCGGGCGGGGACGCGGCGGCGCACGAAGATCACGGTTCGCTCCACGTCGCGCGTGCGTTCTCGTTCTATGCCGAGATCACCGGCAACCGCGCGTTCCTTGCCGACAGAGCCTGGCCGGTGTTGCGCGGCGTCGCCGACTGGATCGTCAGCCGGGTGGTCGAGACCGGGCGCGGGTTCGAGATGCTGGAGGCGATGGGCCCCGCCGAGGTGCCCGAGCCGCCCGATAACGACGCGTTCACCCTGATGGGCGCGCACGATGTGCTCGGGCGGGCGATCCGCGCCGCGCGCAACCTTGGCCAGGAGGTTCCGCAACGCTGGGTGGACGTGCGCGAGGGGCTCTACCTGCCGCACCGCGGCGACGGCGCGATCGCGAGCCACGACGATTTCCGCATCGACGAGGACAAAGGCGCCACGCCTTCGCCGCTGGCCGGCCTGTTCCCGCTGGACTACGCCGCTTCCGAGGCGGAGCGCCAGGCGACGCTCGAGCTGTTCCTTGCCCACTGGCGCGACTATGTCGGCGCGCCGATGCTGCCGGCGCTCTACAGCGTCTGGGCGGCGATGGCCGGCGACCGCGAGCTCGCGCTCAAGCTGTTCGGCGAAGGCTATGCCGCCTACGATTTCCCGCGCTTCCACCAGTGCCTCGAATACCGGCAGGATCATCCCGACAGCCAGGTGAATGCCGGGCCGTTCTTCGCCAATCTCGGCGGCATGCTGCTGGGGCTGCTGTACGGATTTGCGGGGCTGGTGATTGACGATGGCGAGCCCGACCGGTGGCCGCGCCGGCCGGTGGTCCTGCCCCAGGGGTGGGAGTCGATCGAGGTCGAGCGGCTGTGGGTGCGCGGCCGCGAAGCCCGCCTGATCGCGCGACATGGGGCCGACCGGGCAGAGCTTACGCTTCTGTAACGCTCAGCCGTGCGAACCGCATGGCCGCTGAAAACTCCCCCAGGCGCTTCGCCCGGCGCTCCTCGGCAGTCCATTCCCAGCCCCATTGCTCGGCCTGCCAGTCTTCCTCGCAGTTGGCGGCGGCCCACAGCGCTTCGGCATCGGCGCCGCCGTCCAGCGCCGTCAGCGCAATCACCAGCGACGCGGCGAGCGAGGCGAGGGTGTTCAGCGCGGCGAGGGTGAACGGATCGAACGCGGCGAGCGCCTCGCCCAGCTTGCGCAGCGTTTCGGGCGGCTGCGCGCGATGGATGATGCCGCTCGCGCGCTCGAAGCGCACTGCGTGCCGCGTCTCCGCGGCGCTCAGCAACGGCTCCCACAGCTCGCGCTGGCGCGCATGGAGCGGCTCGTCCGGATCGGCGCGGTAGCACAGCGTGTCGCTCTCCGCGAAGCGCAGGATCGCAGCGACCGCGGCGGCCGGATCGGGCGCGACCACGTCGATCGCATAGTCGGCGAGATCGCGCAGCGGGAAGCCCGCGGGATCGATCCGGTCGCCTTGCCCGCGCCACTCTCCGGCCAGCGTCTCGGCGAGCGGCTGCGTCGGCAACATCTGCGGCGCCCCCCGCGCGGTCTTGATCGCCCGCCCGTCGAGCAGCACCCGCCAGCCGCGCTCGACCGACTCGACGGCCACCTCTTCATAGAATCGCTTCATGCGTCCGGCGTCCGCCAGTTGCGGGCCAGGAAGTTGGGCCCGAAGAAGAAATCGACGACGCCGACGGCGACCAGCGCCCAGGCCGCGGGCTCGGGCGCGGCGATCCGCCCGTAGTGGATCGCGAGGCCGACCAGCACCAGCACCAGTCCGGCGAGCCGCACGAGGTTGAGCAGCGCAAAACGATTGCGCGCGCGCTTGTCCGCCTCGTTCATGCGAGCAGCTCCGCCAGGTGCGCGGTATCCTCGGCGACCGCCTCGGCGCCCGCGGCGAGCAGCTCTTCGGCCGCGTGATAGCCCCACGCGACCCCGATCGGGCGCACCCCGGCCGCGCGTGCCATCTCGATGTCGTAAACGGTATCGCCGATCATCACCGTGGTTCGCGCCTCGGCGAGCGCATTGGCGATCGCTTCCTCGAGCATCGCGGGGTGCGGCTTCGACGGGTGGCGGTCGGCGGTCTGCACGGTGCAGAACAGATCGACGATCCCGTGGTTGGTGAAACAGCCGAGCACGCCGCGATCCGACTTGCCGGTCGCGACGCCGAGCTTCCAGCCCGCGCGGCGCAGCGCGGCAAGCAATTCGCGCACGCCGTCGAATAGCGGCTCGCTCACGCGCCCTTGCTCGCGCATGGCGAAGAACGCCGCGCGATAGCCGTCGACCAGCGCGGCCTGGTCTGCCTCCCCCGCGTCCGGCGCCAGCCGGCGGATCGCGACCGGCAGGCTGAGGCCAACGATCCGGCGGATTCGCCCGCGCGGCGGCGGCGCCAGACCGAGCCCGGCAAACGCGGCTTCCATAGCCTCGCACACCGCGGCCTGTCCGTCGACCAGGGTGCCGTCGCAATCGAACACCGCGAGGCGAACGCTCATGGGGCGAGGCTCCGCATCAACTGCGCGAGCGCCGCCGCGCCGTTCGCCTCCAGCCCGGCAACGATCCGCTCGCGATCCTGCGCGCTCTTGTTCTGCGACAATTTGAGCGTCGGCCGCCACGCGAGCACTTCCATCTCGAAGCCGACGATGCCGCGGATCAATTTGTCCCAATAGTCCCGCGGCACGGTGTTAGGCGTCCATGGTACGCCACTGCCGACGAGCCGGCTTTCTTGGCGGGCGCCGAGCGCGTCGAGGAAGTCGGCAAGGCCTTCCTCGGCCATTCGCCGCACCCGGCCTTCCAATTCGAGCGCGATGTAGTTCCAGGTCGGCACGCTGCCGGCCTCGGTGTACCAGCGCGGGCTGACATAGGCATCGGGGCCGTTCACGACGATCAACGCGGTCATGCCGTCGAGATGGCGGGTCAGCGCGTTCGCGCGCGAGAGATGAAAATGGACCGCGCCGTCGCCGGTCGAGACGATCGGCGTGTGCGCGACGCGCGGGCCGTCGGGCACGGCGGCGAACACCATGCCGAACCCGACTTCCTCGATCAGCGCTTCGAGCAGTGCGCGATCCTCGCTGCGGAAGGCCGGGTTCGGGTGCATCAGCGTTTGGTCCTCGGCTTCGGCTTGCCGGCGGCGGGTGCGCTGCGGCGGCGGCGCTCGCCGCGCCGTTCCTTGCGGAACTGCTTGGCGTGCGCCTTCGCGGCCTGCTTCTTCGCGGCGCGCGGCGCGGCGGGCTCCCCCCGATCGGGCGCGGCATCGCTCAGCGCGGGATCGAACCCGAGTTGCTGCATACTCGCGGCGAAATGCTCGGGCAGCTCGGCGGTGACGTCGAGCTTGCCGCCGCCCGGCCGGTCGATCACCAGCCGGCGCGCGTGGAGATGCAGTTTGCGGCTGATCGTCCCGGTGAGGAACGCGTCCTGGCCGCCGTACTTGCCGTCGCCGACGATCGGATGGCCGATCGCTGCCATATGCACGCGCAGTTGGTGAGTGCGCCCCGTCAGCGGCTGGAGCTCGACCCATGCGGCGCGTTTCGCCGCGCGGTCGACCACGCGGTAGCGGGTCTTCGCCGCCTGGCCGTTCTCCTCGTCGATATGCATCTTCTCGCCGCCGGTGCCCGGCTGCTTGGCGAGCGGCGCCTCGATCGTGCCTTCGAACACGTCGGGCACGCCGACCACCAGCGCCCAGTAGACTTTCTTCGCCGAGCGGCCGGAGAAGCGCTTGGAAAAGAACGCCGCGCTTCCGGGCGTGCGCGCCACCAGCAGCACGCCCGACGTATCCTTGTCGAGCCGGTGGACGAGGCGCGGGCGGGGTTCGTCGCCGCCCGAATCCTGGGCCACGAACGCGTCGAGCAGCCCGTCGACGTGGTGCTTCGTCTTCGTGCCGCCCTGGGTCGCGAGGCCCGGCGGCTTGTCGAGCACGATCGCGGCGGCGTCTTCGTGGATCACCATCGCCTTCGCTTCGGCGATTTCGCGCGGCGTCAGCTCGACATGCGGTTTCGGCTTGCGCCCGCTCGTTTCGCCGCCGGGTGGCACCCGCAGCAGCTGGCCGGCGGCGAGCCGGTCTTCCGGCTTCGCGCGCTTGCCGTCGACCCGCACTTGCCCGGTGCGCGCCCAGCGGCTGATCGTCGCGAAGCCGACTTGCGGCAGGTGGCGCTTGAACCAGCGGTCGAGCCTGATCCCGTCGTCGTCCGCGGCAACCGTGAACTGGCGGACTTGGCCGGGGAGTTCTGGGCCGGTTCTTTCAGGCGGGCTCATCCGATCGCCCGCGTCGCCGCGAGCCCCAGCCACAGCCCGATCGCGCCCGCCAGCACCGAGCCCAGCGCGTAAGCGACCGCCGGGGCGTAAGCCTGGCGCTCGATCAGCAGCACCAGCTCCAGGCTGAAGCTCGAGAACGTCGTGAACCCGCCGAGCACGCCGATGCCCACCAGCAGGCGCCAGAACTCGCCACCCTCTCCGTGCCGCGCGAGAATCCCGGCGACCACGCCCATCAGCACGCTGCCGGTGACGTTGATCGACATCGTGCCCCATGGGAACGCGGTGATCCGCTCCGGCCCGAGCCACGTGGTCATCAGTCGCCCGGCCTGATAGCGCAGCACCGCGCCGGTCCCGCCTCCGAGGGCGACATAGACGCTTGCGGCGAGTTGCGAGGGTACGGCCATGCGCGGTGCCTTAGCGGCGGAAGGACGGACGGGGAAGTATCTCGTCGTCCCGGCGGAGCCGAAGGCGTGGCGAAGCCACAACGCCGGGATCGCTGGCGCCACGCCCAGACTTGGCGGCCAGCGGTCCCGGGGCAGGCCCGGGACGACGCGCTGCTTCCACCTTGCTTTTGCCGCCACTTTCGATTAGGCGCCACCCCGTTCGAGCCGATCCGGTAAGGATTCGGCGCGTCTTTCGTTTGGAATTGATGGCGTAATCCCGCCAATGTCGCGGGCTCTGGCCGGTTTTTTGAGGTGTCGGAATATATGCAAATCATGGTTCGCGATAACAATGTCGACCAGGCTCTGCGGGCGCTCAAGAAGAAGCTGCAGCGTGAGGGCGTCTATCGCGAGATGAAGTTGCGCCGCCACTATGAGAAGCCGAGCGAGAAGCGCGCGCGCGAGAAGGCCGCCGCCGTCCGCCGCGCCCGCAAGCTTGAGCGCAAGCGCGCCGAACGCGACGGCGCCAAGTAAGATCGCCTGGCGGGGCCAAATAAGATCGCTTGAAGCAGCGATCCGGTTGATCCAAGAGGGCGCGGCGCAATCCGCGCCCTTTGCTTTTGCAGGAACCCCGATGGCCGAAATCTCCCACGCTCCGCTCCAGCCGATCCGCAAGGGATCGCTGCCCAAGCTCTGGGCCGGGGTAATCCTGCTGATCGCGCTCGGCGTGTTCCTCGCCTGGCTCACCGTGCCCGCGGCGGTGAAAGTGATCACCCGAACGCCCGGCACCGGCGGCAGCCCGACCGCCGACGACGTGGTCTACATCAATTATACCGGCAAATTGCCCGACGGCACGGTGTTCGACCAGCAGCAGGGCGCGCCGCTGCCGCTGGGCGGAGGGATGATTCCCGGATTCACCGAAGGGCTGACCCAGATGCAGAAGGGCGGCAAGTACACGCTCGAGATTCCGGCTTCCAAAGCCTACGGCGCGCATCCGCCCGAGGGTTCGCCGATCCCGCCGAACAGCAAGCTCACTTTCGATATCGACCTGCTCGATTTCATGTCGAAGGCCGATTTCCAGCGCCGCATGCAGATGATGCAGCAAATGCAGCAGATGCAGCGCCAGCAAGGCGCTTCGGGCGCGCAGGCAGCCGGCGCGCCGCCGCCGCAATAGAAACGACGTTCCCGCGCGCCCGCGCTTGAAGCCGCACCGCAGCCCCGCTAGGGCGCGCGCATGTCAGTGGACAAAGCAACAGTAGCGAAAATCGCCTCGCTCGCGCGCATCCGGATGGACGATGCCGAGCTCGACCGGATGGTGCCCGAATTGAACGGCATCCTCACCTGGGTCGAACAGCTCGGCGAAGTCGATGTGACCGGGATCGAGCCGATGACCGCGGTGATCCCCAACAAGCTGCGCTTGCGCGATGACGTGGTCGACGCGGACCCGCTCACCGGCGGCGGCAAGCGCGATGCCGTGCTGGCCAACGCCCCGGCGGCCGAGCACGGCTTCTTCGGCGTGCCCAAGGTGATCGAATGAGTGACCTGACCGACCTGGGCGTCGCCGCGATCCGTGAAGGCGTGGCGAAGGGCGACTTCACCGCGCGCGAAGTGGCGGAAGCGTTCAACGCCAACGTCGCCGCGGCGCAGGAAGGGTTGAACGCATTCATCGTGCCGACGCCCGAAAAGGCGCTCGCCGCGGCCGACAAGGTCGATGCTGACCGCGCCGCGGGCAAGCCGCTCGGCAAGCTGGCCGGCGTGCCGATCGGGATGAAGGACCTGTTCGCCACACGCGGCGTGCAGACCACCGCGGCGAGCCACATCCTCGAAGGCTTCGTGCCCGAATACGAAAGCACGGTTTCGCAGAAGCTGTGGGACGCCGGTGCGGGGATGCTCGGCAAGCTCAACCTCGACCAGTTCGCGATGGGTTCGTCGAACGAGACCAGCTATTTCGGCAACGTGATTTCGCCCTGGCGGCGCAGCGATGGCGGAAACGCCCCGCTCGCGCCCGGCGGCAGCTCGGGCGGCAGCTCGGCGGCGGTTTCGGCGCGGCTCGCCCCGGCGGCGACCGGCACCGACACCGGCGGCTCGATCCGCCAGCCGGCCGCGTTCACCGGCATTTCGGGCATCAAGCCGACCTATGGGCGCTGCAGCCGCTGGGGCATCGTCGCGTTCGCCAGCTCGCTCGACCAGGCGGGCCCGATGGCGCGCGACGTGCGCGATTGCGCGATCATGCTCGAGGCGATGGCCGGATTCGACCCGAAGGACGCGACCAGCCTCGAACTGCCGGTGCCCGAATGGGAAGCCGGCCTCAGCCCCGACATGCGCGGCAAGCGCGTCGGCATTCCGCGCGAATACCGCATGGACGGGATGGACGACGATGTCGTCAAAAGCTGGGAGCAGGGCATCGAATGGATGCGCGACGCCGGCGCCGAGATCGTCGAGATCGGGTTGCCGCACACCAAGTATGCGCTTCCCGCCTATTATATTGTCGCCCCCGCCGAGGCCTCGAGCAACCTCGCGCGCTATGACGGCGTGCGTTACGGCTTGCGCGAGCTGCCTGAGGGCGCCGGGCTGCAGGACATGTACGCCGCGACCCGGGCGGCGGGCTTCGGGCCCGAAGTCAAGCGGCGCATCCTGATCGGCACTTATGTGCTCTCGGCCGGGTTCTACGACGCCTATTACACCCAGGCGCAGAAGGTCCGCACCCTGATCAGCCGCGACTTTTCCGACGCGTTCGAGAGGTGCGACGTGATCCTCGCCCCGACCACGCCCACCGCCAGCTTCGCACTCGGCGACAAGCTCGACGATCCGCTCGCGATGTACCTGAACGACGTGTTCTCGGTCCCCGCCAGCCTCGCCGGCTTGCCCGCGATGAGCGTCCCCGCCGGCCTCAACCGCGAAGGCCTGCCGCTCGGCCTCCAGCTGATCGGCAAGGCGTTCGACGAGCAGGGCGTGCTCAACGCCGGGCTGGCGCTCGAACAGCGTGCGGGGTTTACGGCAAGGCCGGAGCGGTGGTGGTAGTTCCCATGGCCTCTGCGCGATCTGACCGGGACGACGCAATCTAGGCTTGAGGATACGCGCGTGGCTCGAACTTCTCATCGTTTTCCGGCACGGCCACCACATCGATAACGGTCTTGCGCGCGGCGCCGTTTTCCATCGAGTTCGCGAGGCCGAGATTGCCCGCCGCGAGGCCGCGCATCAACCGGCGAAGCTGCTTGTCCAGGTAACGCGAAGCGCAATAGCCGGCGGCCAGGGTTGCTAACACGTATATCGCGAGATCGCGCAAAGGCAATTGCCCCATGCGCTCCCCCGCGATGACCCTCAAGGCGACCGTGCAAACGAGCAAGACGGGTATCTGGAGCACGTAGATCGGATAGGAAAGATCGCCAAGCGTTTGCCCCAATCGATTGGCGAGTGCCGATTTCCGCGGCGCCGACCCCAGCCAGATCACCACGGGATAAACGAAGATCACCGTAACCAAAGCCCAACAAGGGCTGGAGTCTCCTGGCAGCATCATCGGTGTGAGCATCAGCAGCACCGGCAGCCACGGGGACAGCGCGGGCGGCGGAAAAGTCGCGCGCAGTCGGCACAGTGCGACTCCGGCGAAAAAAGCGAAAGTGCATCTGGCAATCCCCAGATAGAGGTCGGGCCACTTCCAACCCAGGTCCATCCGCCCGTGATCGGCTACCAGCAGGACGAGCACAATCAGCGAAGCGATGATGATCCGCGTCAACCTGCGCCTGTCCAAGCTCGAAGCGAGGCACCCGAAGAAAACGTTCACCACGAGTTCCGCAAACAAGGACCAACTCGGGCTGTTGATCGCGAACATGCGCCAACCCGGCGCAAAAGGCGCCGGCGTCGGCAACATTGCCAGTCCGAACAGGCTCGAGGCTGCCCATTCAGGCGTATTCATCGGGCCAGCGCCAAGCGCGATCAGAGTGGCCACGGAAATGCTGCCGATAATCAGGGCGACTATGTACAGCGGATAAAGACGCAGGATGCGAAGCCAGAGAAACTCCCGCATTCCCATTCCTGCCTTGAGGCGATTTTCGTAGGTATAGGTCAGCACGAAACCGCTGAGCATGAAGAACAGGTCGACCGACAGATAACTGCTTGGCAGAACGAGCACCTTCTGCCCCGGCCAACAGAAATGACGTAGCACGATCGCGAGAGCGGCAGCGCCGCGCAACAGGTCCAAGGCGAGCAAACGCTGGTGTGAAGGCGCAGCCATCGATGATGGCGTGGCGCCCGTTTCCAGTTTTGCACTGAGCTCCGACATGCAGCAGGCATACGCTGCGGATGGTTAAATTTCCGCCCCTGCGCCCCGCGTAACTTAACCTTTCCAGCCGACGTTACAGAGCTTATCTGCGGGTGCCATGACCGAATCCACCTACCGCATCCAGGGCGCAACCGGCGAATGGGAGGTCGTGATCGGCCTCGAGGTCCATGCGCAGGTGACCAGCCACGCCAAGCTGTTCAGCGGCGCGGCGACCGCGTTCGGGGCTGAGCCCAATTCGCAGGTCAGCCTGGTCGACGCGGCGATGCCGGGCATGCTGCCGGTGCCGAACCGCGAGTGCATCCGCCAGGCGGTGCGCACCGGGATGGCGATCGAGGCGCAGATCAACCGCTGGAGCCGGTTCGACCGCAAGAACTACTTCTACGCGGACCTGCCGCAGGGCTATCAGATCAGCCAGCTCTACCACCCGCTGGTGGGCGAAGGCGCGATCGCGATCGAGCCGGAGGGCGGCGAGCCCAAGACGATCGGGATCGAGCGCATCCACGTTGAGCAGGACGCGGGCAAGCTGATGCACGACCAGCACCCGACGATGAGCTACGTCGACCTCAACCGCTCGGGCGTCGCGCTGATGGAGATCGTCAGCCGGCCGGACATGCGCTCGCCCGCCGAGGCCGGCGCCTATGTGCGCAAACTGCGCTCGATCCTGCGCTATGTCGGATCGTGCGACGGCAACATGGAAGAAGGCTCGATGCGCGCGGACGTGAACGTCAGCGTGAGGAAACCCGGCGAGCCGTTCGGCACCCGCACCGAGACCAAGAACGTCAATTCGGTCCGCTTCGTGATGGCGGTGGTCGAGCAGGAAGCCCGTCGCCAGGTCGACCTGATCGAGGACGGCGGCACGGTGGTGCAGGAAACCCGGCTCTACGATCCCGACAGGAACGAGACGCGCTCGATGCGCAGCAAGGAAGACGCGCACGATTACCGCTACTTCCCCGATCCGGACCTGCTGCCGCTCGAACTGGACGACGCGTTTCTCGCAGAATGCCGCGCCAGCCTGCCCGAGCTGCCCGATGCGAAGCGCGCGCGCTACGAGGGCGAGCTGGGCCTGTCGGCCTACAATGCCGGGGTGCTGACTGCCGAAGTCGAGACCGCGCGCTGGTTCGAGGCGCTGCTCGCCGCGAGCGCGAAGGCGCAGGGCAAGGCGGAGAAAGATGTCGCCAAGCAGGCGAGCAACTGGCTGATCTCGGAGCTGTTCGGCGCGCTCAACAAGCTGGGCAAGGACCTCGACAGCTCGCCCATCTCACCCGAAGCCGGCGCCGAACTGCTCGCGCTGATCGGCAACGGCACGATCTCCGGCTCGATCGCCAAGCAGGTGCTCGAAAAGATGCTCGAAACCGGCGACGCTCCAGGCGCGATCGTCGAGCGGGAAGGGCTCAAGCAGGAAAGCGACAGCGGCGCGATCGAAGCCGCGGTCGACAAGGTCCTCGCCGACAACGCCGACAAAGTGGCCGAATACCAGGGCGGCAAGCAGGCGCTGTTCGGTTTCTTCGTCGGCCAGACGATGAAGGCCATGGCCGGCAAGGGCAATCCGCAGCTGGTCAACCAGGTGTTGAAGCAGAAGCTGGGGTAGTACGGCGGTGGCCGCGCCCGATCTCGTCCTGTTCGACTGTGACGGGGTTCTGGTCGACAGCGAGAATACCGCCAACGAGGTGCTGGCGGCGATTCTTGGCGAGCAAGGCGTGGCGATCACGGCGCTCGAAGCCCAAGTTGCCTTCATCGGCCAATCGGTCGAGGCGATCCGGCTGTCTTGCGCCGAGCGTTTCGGCGTCGCCTTGGCCGAGGATTGGCACGTCGGCTATTACGTCCGCCTGTTGCCGGCGCTGGCGAATGTTTCGCCTATCCCCGGCGTGGCCGAACTGGTCGAATCTCTGCGCGTGGCAGGGCAACCGATTTGCGTCGCGTCGCAAGGGCCGGCTGAGAAGATGAGGGTCACGCTCGGGGCAACGGGACTTCTGCAGCACTTCGAGGGGCGCATATTCTCCGCCAAGTCCGTGCGACATCCGAAACCTGCGCCCGACCTGTTTCTCCACGCCGCGAGGATTCTCGGAGCGAGGCCCGCAAACTGCGTGGTTATCGAGGATTCGGTTTTGGGAGTGCGCGCGGGGATCGCGGCAGGAATGCGAGTGCTGGCATATTGCCCGCCTGCCTCCGCATCGTCCATGCGCGAACTTGGCGCTCACCCCTTTCACGATATGAAAGACGCGGCCGGCTTGCGGGACATGCAAGTTGCTGCCGGATCGAACCGACGATGCCGCTGAGCATCGTCCTCGTCCAGCCGGAAATTCCCGGGAATACCGGCGCGGTGGGGCGCACCTGCGTGGCGCTGGGGGCGGAGCTGGTGCTGATCCATCCGCTCGGCTTCGAACTGTCGGACGCACGGGTGAAACGCTCGGGGCTGGACTACTGGCCGCATGTCCGGCTGGCCGAATTCGCGAGCTGGGATACCTTCGTCGTCGAACGCCAGCCGCGCGCCGATCAGCTTTTCCTGTTCGAGGAACACGGCGCCGCCTCGTTCTACGACGCGGACTATCCCGAAGACGCGTTGCTGGTGTTCGGACGGGAGACCAAGGGCATCCCCGAAGCGATCTGGCGCGCCTGGCCCGGCCGCCAGTTCCGCTTGCCGATGCGCTCCGACGTGATCCGCTCGCTCAACCTTGCCAACACGGTCGCCGCGGCGGCCTACCAGGCGATGCGCGGGCGGCTGTAGTCCCTTTTCCCGTTAGCGCGCGAGGCCGCTCAGGCCTTCCGCGTCCCGCTCATCGGCATGTCACCGAAGGCGCCGGCGTTGACGGTCCCGGTCAGCTTGTCACCGTCGATTGTCGCGGTGGCTTTGAGCTCGAGCGGCATCGGCACGGTCATGTGCATCGTCCAGGTCAGGGTGTTGCCGTCGATCTTGCCATCCTCGACGTCGAGCGACCCGAGGGTGCCGACGTTGCTGCCGGTGAAAGTCGTGCCGTCCGCGCCCGGGGTGACGGTGAACGTGCTCGTCTGATCGCCCATCGGCGTCTTGGTCAGGCAATCGTAGGAACCGGCGACGGACATCGTGCTCTCCTCGTGAGTGGTCGGCGATCCTTCCGCCGGGCTTACATCGCTGTCAAGCCAATGGCTTGCCGGCCTCGCCGACGGGGTTTGCTTTGGCGCCGGAATGGCCCACAGGCGTTACACCGTAATGAGCAGCACATCCCCCAATCGCACGGTGGTGAAGAACTGGGCCCGCGACGCGTTCCGCTCATTGCAGGTGCGCAACTACCGGCTGTGGGCGGCGGGCGCGCTGGTCTCGAACGTCGGCACGTGGATGCAGCGGATCGCGCAGGACTGGCTGGTGCTGACCGAGCTGACCCACAAGAGCGCGTCGGCGGTGGGGATCACCACGGCACTGCAGTTCGCGCCGCAGCTGATCTTCCTGCCGTGGACGGGCCTTGCCGCCGACCGGTTCAACCAGCGCAAGTTGCTGATGGCGACCCAGGGCGCGATGGCGCTGCTGGCGGCCGGGCTCGGGTTGCTGACGATCTTCGGCGCGATCCGGCTGTGGGAGGTCTACATCTTCGCCTTCCTGCTCGGCACCGCGGCGGCGTTCGACGCGCCGGCGCGGCAGACGTTCGTCTCCGAGCTGGTCGGACCGCGTTACCTGGCCAACGCCGTCGCGCTCAATTCGATGACCTTCAACGGCGCGCGGATGGTCGGGCCGGCAGTGGCCGGCGTGGTGATCGCGACGATCGGTACCGGCTGGGCGTTCCTCGCCAACGGCGCCTCGTTCGTGGCAGTGCTGCTGTCGCTGGCGTTCCTGCGCGTCGACGAGCTGATCCCCAACGAGCGCGCGCCGCGCAAGCGGGGAGGGTTTCAAGAAGGCCTTGTCTACGTATGGCATCGCCCGGACTTGCGGGTGGCGATGCTGATGCTGTTCTTCATCGGCACGTTCGGGATGAACTTCGCGATCTGGATCTCGACGATGGCGGTCAGCGTGTTCCACACCGGCGCGCACGGCTACGGCGGATTGTCGTCGGCGATGGCGATCGGCACGGTCAGCGGCGCGTTCCTCGCCACCCAGCGTGACCAGCCTACCATCCGCCACCTGCTCGCCGGCACCGCGGTGTTCGCCGTCGGCTGCCTCGCCGCGATGCTCTCGCCCGGCTACTGGACGTTCGCCGCGTCGCTGGTGGTGATCGGCGTCGCGGTGCTGAGCTTCCTCAACGCGAGCAACGCGCTCGTGCAGCTCACCACCGAGCCGCACCTGCGCGGGCGGGTGATGTCGATCCGCTTGGCGATCACGCTCGGGGGCACCCCGATCGGCGCGCCGCTGGTAGGCTGGGCGGCCGATACGTTCGGCCCCCGCTGGTCGCTGGCGATCGGGGTCGCCGCCGGGGTGGCGGCGAGTGCGGTCGGCGCGACGTACCTGATGCGGCGGCGGGAGGAGAAAGCCCGGGTCATCCCCGCGATCGTCCGCGGTGACCTGGTCGACCGCGAAGGACCGCGGTGAGTGAACTTTTTGCCGCGAGCCCCTGTCATCGACGACGGTACCTCCCTATCTAGCTAAGACACTTGGAGAATCTCGACGCGGAGCCCTTGTGTTGCCAATATGCAACACTATATCGGGCCGGAAGGTATTGAGGGAATTTCCATGAATCTCGAAAAGTTCACCGATCGCGCGAAAGGATTCCTCCAGTCCGCGCAGACCGTCGCGATCCGCATGAGCCACCAGCGGATCGGCCCCGAGCACCTGCTGAAGGCATTGCTCGAGGACAACGAAGGCATGGCCAGCGCGCTGATCCAGCGCGCCGGCGGCAACGCCAAAGTGGCGCTTGCCGAAGTCGACAAGGCGCTGGCCAAAGTTCCGGCGGTCTCAGGCAGCGGCGCGCAGGCGACCCCCGGGCTCGACAACGATACGGTGCGCGTCCTCGACCAGGCCGAGCAGCTCGCGACGAAGGCCGGCGACAGCTTCGTGCCGGTGCAGCGCATTCTCCAGGCGCTGGCGCTCGCGGCCACCACCGCAGCGGGGCAGGCGCTAAAGGCGGCCAACGTCGACGCCAAGGCGCTCGAAGCGGCAATCCAGGAAGCGACAGGCGGCCGTCCCGCTCAGAGCGCCAGCGCCGAAGACACTTACGACGCGCTGAAGAAATTCGCCCGCGACCTCACACAGGCCGCGCGCGACGGCAAGCTCGACCCGGTGATCGGCCGCGACGAGGAAATCCGTCGCACCGTGCAGATCCTCGCCCGGCGCACCAAGAACAACCCCGTGCTGATCGGCGACCCCGGCGTCGGCAAGACCGCGATCGTCGAGGGCCTGGCGCTGCGCATCGCCAATGGCGACGTGCCCGACAGCCTGAAGGACCGCCGGCTGATGGCGCTCGACATGGGCGCATTGATCGCCGGCGCGAAGTACCGCGGCGAATTCGAGGAACGGCTGAAGTCGGTGCTCGACGAAGTGAAGGGCGCGGAGGGCGACGTGATCCTGTTCATCGACGAGATGCACACGCTGATCGGCGCCGGCGCGTCCGAAGGTTCGATGGATGCGGGCAACCTCTTGAAGCCCGCCCTCGCGCGCGGCGAATTGCACTGCATCGGCGCGACGACGCTCGACGAGTACCAGAAGTATGTCGAGAAGGACGCGGCGCTCCAGCGGCGCTTCCAGCCGGTCTATGTCGGGGAGCCGACGGTCGAGGACACGATCTCGATCCTGCGCGGGCTAAAAGAGAAGTACGAGCTGCACCACGGCGTCAGGATCACCGACGGCGCGATCGTCGCCGCGGCGACGCTCTCCAACCGTTACATCACCAACCGCTTCCTGCCCGACAAGGCGATCGACCTGATGGACGAGGCGGCGAGCCGCATCCGCATGGAAGTCGAGAGCAAGCCCGAGGAGATCGAGGGGCTCGACCGGCGGATCATCCAGCTCAAGATCGAGGAATCGGCGCTCTCCAAGGAGAAGGATCAGGCGAGCAAGGATCGCCTTGCCACCCTGCGAGAAGAGCTGGCGAATCTCGAGCAGCAGAGCTCCGAGCTCACCACTCGCTGGCAGAACGAGCGCGACAAGATCGCCGCTGAGGGCAAGATCAAGGAGCAGCTCGACCACGCGCGGCTCGAATTGGAGCAGGCGCAGCGCTCGGGCGATCTCGGCAAGGCCGGCGAGCTATCCTACGGCCGCATCCCGCAGCTCGAAAAGCAGCTCGCCGAGGCGCAAGGCGCGACTGAGAACGCCTTGCTGCGCGAGGAAGTGACCGAGGACGACATCGCCGCAGTGGTCTCGAAGTGGACCGGGGTTCCGGTCGACAAGATGCTCGAAGGCGAGCGCGAGAAGCTGCTCAAGATGGAAGAGCTGATCGGCCGCCGGGTGATCGGCCAGTCCGACGCGGTCGCGGCCGTGTCGAAAGCGGTGCGCCGCGCGCGCGCCGGGTTGCAGGATCCGAACCGGCCGCTCGGCTCGTTCCTGTTCCTTGGGCCCACCGGCGTCGGCAAGACCGAGCTTACTAAATCTCTCGCCGAATTCCTGTTCGACGACGAGCAGGCGCTGGTCCGCATCGACATGTCCGAATACATGGAGAAGCACGCGGTCGCGCGGCTGATCGGCGCGCCGCCGGGCTATGTCGGCTACGAGGAAGGCGGGGCGCTGACCGAAGCGGTGCGGCGGCGGCCCTATCAGGTGGTGCTGTTCGACGAAGTCGAGAAGGCGCACCCGGACGTGTTCAACGTACTGCTCCAGGTGCTCGACGACGGGCGGCTGACCGACGGGCAGGGCCGGGTGGTCGACTTCTCGAACACTCTCATCATCCTCACCAGCAACCTCGGCAGCCAGTTCCTGTCGAACCTCAAGGAAGGGCAGAGCGTCGAAGACGTCGAGCCCGAAGTGATGGAAGTCGTGCGCGCGCATTTCCGGCCCGAGTTCCTGAACCGGCTCGATGAGATCATCCTGTTCCACCGGCTCGACCAGGAGCACATGGCCCCGATCGTCGAGATCCAGGTCGCGCGGGTGCAGAAGCTCTTGCGCGACCGCAAGATCGAGCTCGACCTGACCGATGCCGCAAAGCGCTGGCTCGGGCGGGTCGGTTACGATCCGGTCTACGGCGCGCGGCCGCTCAAGCGCGCGGTCCAGCGCTATCTGCAGGATCCGCTGGCCGAGAAATTGCTGGCGGGCGAAATCCCGGACGGCTCGACGGTCAAGGTCGACGAGGGCGAGGGCGCGCTCAACATCGCAGTCGGCTGACGCGAAAAAGGGGCGGCCCGCGAGCCGCCCCTTCTCCTCTTCCGTCCGCGGAAAAGCTCAGAACTTGACCATCGCCCCGGCGTAGAACATCCGGCCAAGCAGGTCGTAAGTGTCGGCCACCGTGTTGGTGCCCGGCCACTGACTGTTGCCGCCCACGATGAACGGTGGCTGCTTGTTGAACAGGTTGTTGACGCCGGCATAGAGCTCGAACTTGTCGAAGTCGTATTTCAGCTGGACGTCGTGATAGGTGTAGGCCGGGATTGGAATCTCGGTGTCGCCGAACGCGGCCTTCACGGGGCCGAGATACTTCAGCCGGTAATGGAACCTGAATCCTCCGAGCGTATAATTGAAATTGAAGGTGACCTGATCCTTGAAGCCAGTGCCCAGCTGCTGGCTTGCATAAGTGTCCGCCTTGCCCAGTTCGTCGGACACGACGCCGCTAAATGGCGTCTGCTGCTGCTTGAACTTATGGTTGTAGTAGAGGTCGAAATCGATCCGCTCGTTGTCGCCGAAAATGTGCGTGTTGAAGCCGTAAAGCGCCTGGATGTCGAGGCCTGCTACGAGATAGGACGTCGCATTGATCTGGTACTGGTCAACCTGCGTAATGAAGCCGTTGGCATCGCGATGGACTGCAGCGCAGAAGTTTGGATCCCCGGTTGCGAAGCATTGATCGACCGAGAATTGCGGGTCGACCAGTGCGATCGCATTCTTGACCTTGATCGAATAGTAGTCCGCGGTCAGCACGAAATTGTGCCAGAAGCTGGGCGTGAACGTGGCGCCCGCGGTGAACGTGTTGGTGGCCTCCGCCTGCAGATTGGGGTTGCCGCCGGTATAGCCGAAGATCGTCTGCACGTCCTGCAGGGTGTACAGGAAGCTCGGGTGGGTTTGCAGATAAGTGCTGATGCCGGGGATCGCGCTGCATCCGGCGGGCAGCGAGATCAGCGCGGCGCCCCCGAGCCCTTGCCCCTGGTCGCACGGATCAACGACCTGTTGCGCGGTGTTGGCCAGCGGCGAATAAAGCTCATTCAGGTTCGGCGCGCGCACGGCGCGGGCATAGATCGCGCGGAAGCGAAGGTCGCGAACCGGGGCGTACGTGCCGCCGAACTTGTAAGTCCACACGCTGCCGACGGTCGAATAATCGGCGTAACGCGCGGCCCCTTCCAGGGTTAACTCGTAGATTCCCGGATGGTCGCCGAAAAGCGGTGCCTGAACTTCTACGAAAGCCTCCTTGGAATTGTACTTGCCGATCTCGTTGCCGTTCAGCTGCTGCGAGCCGTAGATCGATTGAGTGAACGGATCGAAGATCTCGGAGACCTTCTCGCGATGGTACTCGGCGCCCGCCGCGATACCGAGCGGGCCGTTGGGCAGGTTGAAAAGCGAGCCGGTGAGCGCCAGCGAAACCACGTCTTGCCAGTTCTTCTGCAGGAAGTCCGCTTCGACGTGCTGGCCCGGCGTCGCGCCGGGGATGACGACGCCTTGTCCGGTGTACGTGCTCAGCCAATCGATCTGGGCCTGCGAATAGTTCGGTGCGCCGAACGGATTGATCGGCAAGCAGCCGGCGGCCCGCGCGACCGGATCGGCGCAGACGACTTCGCCGTTGAGCGTGATCGCCTGGAGCGAGGCCCCCAGATTGGTCATCAGGATCGCTTCGTTTTTCGTCTCGTCCTCGACCTGGCTGTGCTCGTAGGAGAGGTCGTATTTCCAGTCGGATCCGAGCTCGCCCTTCAGGCCGATCACGCCGCGGTAATAGTTGCGCCTGTCATGCGGGCTGCGATCGAACAGGCCGTTGGCGCGCTTGTAGAAGTCGGGCAGATAAGTGTCGGGACCCGTCGCCGCCAGAATCGCCGCGGGCACATAGGGGTTGTTGGTGGAGATGCCGGGGAAGGCCGAACCGTCGAAGTTGAAAACCGATTCGCCCTGAACGCCCTCGTTGTCGATGGCGAGAGGCTCGATGTGCCCATTGGCCTTGGTGTGGTTGTACAGCCCTTCAACGTAAAGCGTAGCGGCCGGGCTGAAATCGTAGTGAGCGAGGATCGCTCCCGTGTAACGCTCGACCGGGGTGGTCAGCAGGCGCTCTGATGCGCGGTTGTAACGCAACGAGTTGTCGAACGTGTTAGGCACGACATTGTTGTTGGCGTCGAACGTATAGGCATTGCCGTCTTCATCGAAGAACGTGCCCACCGGAGTATAGGCGCTCCCGGTCGGCGAATCGTTGCGCGAATAGTCGCGCGCGCTCGCGGGGATCCCGTCTGACTTGGTCCAGGTGAAGTTCGCGGTAACATGGCCGGCGCCACCGGCGAAATCCGTGCCCCCTAGAACCGAAACCAGGGGCGTGTCGCCGTCGCCGTGTTCCGACACCATGTATTCGCCGTGGACTTGCAGGCCGTTGAAATTGTTCTTGAGGATGATGTTGACCACCCCGGCCACCGCATCCGAGCCGTAGACCGCCGATGCGCCGCCGGTGGCGATCTCGACGTGGTCGATCAGGTCGACCGGAATGTTGTTGAGATCGACCGCTGAGCTGCCGGGCACGCCGACGCTGCGCCGCCCGTTGATCAATACCAGGGTGCGCGCGTTGCCGAGGTTGCGCAGGTTCACCGTCGACTCGCCTTGTCCGAAATTCTCGAAATTCGACGCTGAGCGGTCGGCCGATTGGCCGGCGATGGGCAAGTCCCTCAGGGCATCGAGCAGATTGGTGTGGCCCGCATCCTGGATCGCTTCCGAGTTCACCACCGCGACCGGGATCGAGGCCTCGGTCTGCGGGCGCGCGATGCGCGAGCCGGTGACAATGATGGTTTCGCCGGGTGCATCGTTGTCCGCGACCTGGTTCGATGTGGTTGCAGTGGAAGAGCCTTGATCCTGCGCGAAGGCCGGCTGGGCGAGGAATGCGATGGAAAAGGCGATCGGCGCAGCAGCGCCCTTGAGGTAGGTACGAAGTTTCACAAGCCAGTCCCCTATCTTCAGCTCCGGACCTTCCGGATGCTTCGACACTGACTATGACCGCCGGCCTCTCGTAGCCCTCCCGACCGCGCGAACACAGCTCGTCCGATGAGGCTGCGCAAACCCAAGACTGGTTTCAATTATTATTAGTTTCGAAGTCAGCGATTGTTAAGAAATGTGGCAATCGCACAACACTCTGCGCGAGCTTCAAAACGAAGCGCGAAAAAAGGGGCCTCGATCCGGCGGATCGAGGCCCCGTGACCAATTGCTGGGAAAAAAGCGCTCGTTCTAGAAGGTGACGCCGACATTAAAGCGGAAATAGCGCCCCATGATCGCATCGTAATACTTGTTCTGGCTGTACGACGTGTACGGATAGGGAATGCCCAGGTTGAACACGTTGTCGACGATCAGGCGCAGCTTGATGTTGTCGGTCGCCTTCACTCCGATCGAGGTGTTGATCATCCAGTAGGCGTTGACGTTCGGGAACTGGTATGTCCCCGGCCCGGCATCCGGATCGACTTGCGTGGGGCCGTAATAGGTAACCTGCCACAGCCAGTCGAAGCGCTTGGTCGCCCAGTCGATGTTGCCCTGGATCGCGTCCTTCGGATCGGGGATGCCATTCAGGACGTGGGTTTTGTCATCCAGGCCGACTTGATAGTAATGCTTGTAGGTGTGCAGCCAGTTGGCCGAAAGATTGAGCGCACCGAAGCTATCGGGCAGCCCCCAACGGCTAAGCGGCAGCGTGTAGTTCAGCGACGCTTGCAGGGCCCGGAACTTCTCCACCGAGATGTTGAAGTAGTCGTCGTGGTAGTCGGTGATCTGGCCGCTCGAATCGCGCGTGAACTGGCCGCACCAGAAGTTGTTCGGATAATCGTTTGCGTCATAGCAGGCGTTGAGGATCGACTGGACCCCGGGCGAGGCGATCTCGTTCGAGATGTTGATGCTCACGTAGTCCGCCGAAATCTTGAGGCCGGGCGCGAACACGGGAGCGAACACCGCGCCCGCCGTCCAGCTCTTGGCTTGTTCGTTCTGCAAGTTCTGGTTGCCGGCGGCCGAGCCCTGAATGCTGAAATCGACGATGTCCGACTGGAAATCGGGCGGCAGGCCCGCTGCCGCGCAATTCGCGGCGCGGGCAGTGGGATTGGTGCCGTCGGCAAGGAAGCGCGCATCGCACGGATCGTTGGCCAGTTCGAAGACCGAACCCCTCGGAGCGAACAACTCGGTCACCGCCGGAGCACGGAACGAGCTCGTGTAGTTGCCGCGCAAGGTCAGACCCCTGACCGGCTCGAGCGTGGCGCCCGCCGTGTACGACCAAGAGCCGCCTGTCAGGCTGTTGTCGGTGTAACGCGCGGCGCCGTGCAGGTCGAAGCTGTGAATGAACGACCAGTTCATGTCGGGCGAAACCAGCGGAATGGTAAGCTCGCCGAAGCCTTCGTCGGTGTTGTACGAACCCGAGACCGGAGTGATCGGAATCGAGCCGCCGTACTGCGCGTAAGTGCCGTCGGGCTGCAGCTCGCCGCGGAAGAAAGCGCCCGGATCGAAGCTCTGGCTCTCGCGCCGATGCTCGTAGCCCAGCACGAACTGCGCATCGCCCCCGGGGAGCTTGAACAGATCGCCGCGCACGTCGGCGACGAAGTCGAGCTGGGTGTCGATCTGGTGCGTCTCGGAAGGTGCAGTGATGTAGTCGAGGGCCGCCTGGCTGGCGTTGCCATAACCGAAGATGTCCAGCGGCGCGCAAGTGCTGCTGAACGTCGGGATGGTGGCGCTGGTATACCCGGGGCGGCAAACGATGTTGCCGCTGCCGTCCATGACGGCGTCGAGCGCGTTGGCGTAATTCGCGTTCACGATTTCGCGCGATTTCGTTTTCGAATCGGTACGCCCGTAGTTGAACGTCGCTTCCCAAGTGAGGGCGTGGTCCCCGACATTGAAATCGCCATCCACGCCGGCCACTCCGCGCACCAGCGTGGTGGTGGTGGTAAAGGCACCGGTCGAGAGATCGGTGTTGGCGCGGGCAAGATAGAATTGATCGGTCGGCAAGCCGTTCGCGGCCAGATTATCGATGATGGTCTGCCGGTCCGCCGCGCTGAGATAGGGATTGTCGGTCGACAGGATCAGGTCCCCGTTCGGCAGCCCGGGATCGTTGAACGCGTAGGTGTTGTAGTACGGCTGGTCGGCGACATTCGATGCTTTGTCGCGGCCCAGCCAGAACTCGCCGTGGAAACGCAGATGGTCCGAAAACTCGTAATTGGCGAGCAGCGTGCCCTGGATGCGCTCGTTGTTGGCGAGAAAGTTGCCGTAATCGTCGATCGCGAAGCCGTCGCCGCCGGCTTCGGTGATCCCGTTGCCCAGCGGTATGCCCGGATTGTAAACCGTAAGCTGGCCGGCCTTGTTGAAAATAAGAGGCTGGCCCTGGTCGTTCGTGATCGCGCCGGCCGCTTCGCCGAAAACCACCGGATAGTAGTCGATGGCCAGCGGAGAGCCGGTGTTGGTGAAGATCGAATAGCGATAGCCGCCGGAATAGCGCAAATATGTCGGCGCGTTCGGGTCGGGGGAGGGATTGACCCCGTTGAATATGTCACCCGCGGTGACGCGGCGCGCCGCCGTGGTGAGCCCATCCTGATGGTCGTAATAGACGTTCAACGTCACATTGCCGCGCCCGTCGGCGAAGTTCTTGCCCACCAACAGCGAGCCGTTGTAATCCTGCGCGTCAGACTTGTCGGAAATGCCGTACGACCCATCGATCGAGATGCCTTCGTAGTCCTTCTTCAGGATAACGTTGACCGTACCCGCGATCGCGTCCGAGCCGTAGATCGGCGCACCGCCGACGGAAACCGCGTCGATATGGTCGACCAGAGCCGGGGCGATCTGCCCGACGTCGACGGGGGCGCCCGAGACCGCGCCGAAGATCGACGAACTGCCCGAGCTGACGAAGCGGTTGCCGTTGACCAGGGTCAGCGTGCGCTGGGCGCCAAGATCATACATGTTCACGAACGTCTGGCCGGCGCCGAAGCTGCCCTGGGTGCCGACCGGGCTGTTTCCGGGAACGCCGAAGGTCGGCAGCTCGGTCAACGCCTGGCCGATGTTGGTGTAGCCCAGATCCGTCAGCGTCTGGCCCTGGAGCGACTGGGTCGGCTGCGCGGTGACCGCGGCCTGCGCGAGGCGCGAGCCGGTGACGATGATTACGTTATCGTCGGCCGAGGCAACCTCGGTGGCCCCCGCCGCCGGGGTGGTATCGGTCGACGCGTCGTCCTGAGCGAACGCGGGCTGCGCGAGCAGCGCGATGGAGAGCGCGATGGGCGCAGCCGCACCCTTAAGGCGTGATTGGAATGTCACTGGTCAGTCCCCAATGCAGGCCCGGCGGGATTTTCGGGCACACTGAAAATACTTGTCCGGCCGCCGCGTTCCCTGCGGCGGCCGGACGGCACGACAATGGTGATGGCCAGTTCCTGCGAAAGCCTGGAGATGGTTTCAATTCAAATCAATTTTAGTTGCATAAATTACTAACGGATTGTTGCAATCCGACAACAGCTGTCACCGGGCTGCAATCGTGCCGCCGCCGATCTGACCGCTTGACCAGCCGTGCGCGGCCGCTTAGCCGAACGCCTGAAATTCAGCCGGTTTCGGACCGATGGAGGCTTGCAGTGAAAATCGGCAACAACGTTTCGGCAGTGGTCACCGGCGGCGCGTCGGGGCTGGGTGAGGCGACCGCGCGCGCGCTCGCGGCAAAAGGCGCCAGAATCGCGCTGTTCGACCTCAATCGCGAGCGCGGCGAATCGGTCGCGGCGGAGATCGGCGGGACGTTCTGCCAGGTCGACGTGTCCGACGAAGCCTCGGTGGACGCGGGCTTCGCCGCCGCGCGCGCGTCGCACGGGCAGGAGCGCGTGCTGGTCAACTGCGCCGGCATCGGCACCGTCGGCAAGATCACCCGCCGCGACAAGGAAACCGGCGAGATCGGCCAGCTGCCGGTGGGTCTGTTCGTCAAGACGCTGATGGTCAACACCGTGGGCAGCTTCATGTGCATGGCCAAGGCCGCCGCCGGGATGATGGCCGCCGATCCGCTCGAGGACGGCGAGCGCGGGGTGATGGTCAGCACCGCCTCGGTCGCGGCGGTCGACGGGCAGATCGGGCAGGTCGCCTATTCCGCCTCGAAAGGCGCGATCGTCGCGATGACCCTGCCGATCGCGCGCGACCTGATGAGCGAAGGCATTCGAGTGAACACCATCCTGCCGGGCATCTTCAACACGCCGCTGCTTGCCGGGCTGCCCGAGAAGGCGCAGGAATCGCTCGCCCAGCAAGTGCCGTTCCCCAAGCGGCTCGGCCGCCCCGACGAATACGCCGCGCTCGTCGTGCAGATGGTCGAAAACGGCTATTTCAACGGCGAGCACGTGCGGCTCGACGGCGCGATCCGGATGGCGCCGCGCTAGGCCGGCCAAATAGATGGCGGGCTGGCACATCGGGGTGATCGGCGGGACCGGCTTGTACGAGCCCGGTGCGCTCGAGCAGGCCCAGCAGATCCCGATCAAGAGCCCGTTCGGCGAGCCCTCGGGTCCGGTCACCACCGGCATGATCGCCGGCGTGCAGTTCACCTTCCTCGCCAGGCACGGCGCGGGCCACCGGATCCCGCCCGGCGCGATCGACTACCGGGCCAACATCGACGCGCTGAAGCGCTGCGGGGTGACCGATCTCGTCTCGATCTCGGCGATCGGCTCGCTGCGCGAAGAATTCGCGCCGGGCGATTTCGTCGTCGTCGACCAGTTGATCGACCGCACGCAAGGGCGCGAGCGGAGCTTCTTCGGCGAAGGCCTGGTCGCCCATGTCGGCCTGGCGGACCCGGCGTGCGAACGGCTCTCGGCGCTCGTCGCGGACGCGGCCGATCAATCCGGCGCCACCGTCCACCGTGGCGGGTGCTACGTCGCGATCGAGGGGCCGCAATTCTCGACCCGCGCGGAAAGCCGCATGTACCGCGCGTGGGGCGCCGACGTGATCGGGATGACCGCGATGCCCGAGGCGCGGCTCGCTCGCGAGGCCGAACTGCCCTACGCGCTGCTGGCGATGGTGACCGATTACGATTGCTGGCGCGAGACAGGTGAGGCGGTCGATGTGGCCGCGATCCTGGCGGTGATGCACGAGAACGTCGGCAGGGCGCGGGCGACGCTCGCCGCGCTGGCGAAAGCGCTGCCCAAGGAGCGCGCGCCCAGCCCGATCGATACCGCGCTCGACGGCGCGATCGTGACTGCGCCGGAGCACCGCGATCCGGTGCTCGGGGCGAAGCTCGATGCGGTGGCGGGGCGCGTGCTGCGTTAGGATTTTCCTGTCGGCGCGGCCAATTCCGGGACCCCGGCGCCGTCTTGTCTTGCAATTCTCGCGACTTGATCGTTACAGACCATCGCAAATGCGCAGTTCACCACGCCTTGCCGACTTCCTGCCGTATCAGCTTTCGGTGACCTCGAACGCCGTCAGCGGGCGGATCGCACAGGAATACCGCACCCGCTTCGGGCTCAAGGTGCCCGAATGGCGGGTAATGGCGGTGCTCGGCGATTCAGGCGCGATGACGCAGCGCCAACTCACCGCGTTCACGCTGATGGACAAAGTGGCGGTCAATCGCGCCTGCAAGGACCTGGAGGAGCGCGGTCTCGCTTCGCGCGAGCCCAACGCGAAGGATGGCCGCTCGCACCTGCTCGAGCTGACCGAGGCAGGCCGGCAGATGCACGGCGAGATCATGCCGCTGGCGCTCGAGATGGAGCGGCGGCTGTTCTCCAACTTCACGGAGCAGGAGATCGACGCGTTCCGTTCGCTGCTGTTGCGGGTCAAGGAAGAAGTGCGCGACCTTCACGCCGAAGGCATCGACAGCGGAATCTACAACACCTGAAACCTGCGGGAACGGCTCGCCCGCGTGACGCGGGAGCGGTTCCCTGTTTTGCAGGTGCAGCGTCTAGTGGTGGCTGAACGCATCCGCGATCGAGCAGGCCGCGGGACCCAGGATCGCGATGAACAGCACCGGCAGGATGAACAGGATCAGCGGCACGGTCATGATCGCCGGCAGGCGCGCGGCCTTCTCTTCCGCGCGCATCATGCGTTCGTTGCGGAACTCGGCCGACAGCACGCGCAAGGCGGACGCCAGCGGCGTGCCGTAGCGTTCGGTCTGGATCATCGTGGTAACCACTCCGCGGACCGAATCCAGGTTCACGCGATAGGCAAGGTTTTCGAACGCCTGGCGACGTTCGGTGAGGAACGACAGCTCGATCGAGGTAAGGGTGAACTCGTCGCCCAGCTCCGGATAGGCGCGGCCGAGTTCCTTGGCCACGCGCGCGAAGGACGCGTCTACGGTCAGGCCCGCTTCGGCGCAGATCACCAGCAGGTCGAGCGCGTCGGGCAGGCCCTTGCGGATCGCGTTGGTGCGCTTCGAGATCTTGTTGCTGAGGAAGATGTCCGGCGCCTTGTAGCTCAGCACCACCACCGCGGCGAACGCGGCGAAGCGCTTGAAGCTGCCCCACTCGGGGAAAGTCTTCGTCGCATAGATCACCACCGCCGCGATCGCGCCGAGCACCAGCGGCAGCACCAGGCGGCCGAAGATCACCGCTACCGCCCATTCCTTGTTGCGATAGCCGGCCTGCGCCAGCTTCTGCTGCGCGAGCTTGAGCTGGCTGTCCTGAAGGACTTTCATGCCCGAAAGGGCGTCCTTCATGCGGTCGGTCGTCTCGGTCTTGCGGACGAGGCTGGTGCGCTTCTTCGCGGTTGCCGTGACGATCCCGGCCTTGAGTTCCTCGCGGCGCTCGTTCAGCGCCTTCACGCGCTTGGCCATCGGGTCCTTGACGGTGATGGCGGCATAGATCGCCAGCATCACCGCGAGCGCGGCGACGCCGGCCAGCACCGTGCCGACCATGATCACGTCGAAACCGAGCAGCGTGGGGCCTTGGGGTTGCTGGAACATGATTCGATTTACCCCGTCAGATTTCGAAGCTGACCATCTTGGCCATGATGAACGCGCCGATCGCCATCCACGTCAATCCGCCCATCCCGGCGATCATCAGCCGCTGGTCGGTGAAGAACGGATGCAGATAGTGCGGGTTCAGCCATTCGATCATCGCGAACACGATGAACGGCAGGGAGCCCACGATATACGCCGAAGCCTTCGATTCAGAGCTCATCGCCTTGATCTTGAGCTTCATCTGCGCCCGCTTGCGCAGCACGTCCGCAAGGTTGGAAAGCGTTTCGGCCAGATTGCCGCCGGTCTCGCGCTGGATCGCCAAGGTGATCGTGAAGAACTGGAATTCGGGCGTTCCCAGCCGGTCTGCGGTTTCCTGAAGCCCCTCCTCCATCGTCCGGCCGACCTTGATCCGGTCGACGATCGCCTTGAATTCCTGCCCGACCGGGCCGGGAATTTCCGCGGCCACCACCGAAAGCGTCTCGGTGACCGGAAGGCCCGAGCGCAGGCCGCGCACGAGCAATTCGATCGCGTCGGGAAACTTCGAGTTGAAGCCGTTGGTGCGACGTTTGATGAAAAAGTTGAGCGCCATGTGCGGCAGCCCGGCCCCGATCACCACGCCGATGCCGAGGGCGAGGAGGAACGCGCCCGTGCGCAGGTAGATCAGCACCGCGATGCCGAGCGCAATGCCGAGCGAGGTGTACAGGTACTGCGAGATCGACCAGTTCTTGCCGGACCGCATCAGCCGGACCTGCAGCGCTTCGGCACGCGAGGAGGAACCCGCGATCTTGTGCATCTTGGGCCGGCGCGCCGCGATCGCCTTCTTCATCTGGCTTTCGACTTTGTCGATCGTGCTTTCGGAATGGCGGAACCGCACCGATTGCAGGCGACGGCTGCCTTCCTTGGCCGGAGAAGGGCCAACGAGCGCGAAATAGGCGAGCGCGACCACCGTCATCAGGCCGATTGCCAACAGCGCTAGCTGGAGAATGCTCATGACCTGGTCTCGTCTTTCCTAGCTCGTCGAATCCGCTGCAGAGGGTGTGGCAGCCGGGTCATGCGCGTCCCGGCTGCCGTCCCTCATGTATCAGTCGGCGTCCTCGTATTCGGCGGCCGCCGCGGTGGCCTTGCCTTTGCCGCCGGCGGCCTTGTCCTTCTTGGCGAGCAGCGACTTGATGTCGAATTTGCCCAGCAGCGACTTGCTGCCGGCCTGGGACACCGCTTCGCCGTCCTCGCCACTCGCCCCCACGATGGCGCCGGCGATCTCGCGGATAACCGCGCTCGCCTTGCTTGCGCGGTTGGCGTCGGCAAACGTCTGGCCCAGCTTGGCGGCGTTCGCGGCGGCCTTCTGGTCGTAGGGCACGCTGAAGTTGATCTTGCGCTCGATCGAGGCTTCGAAATCGGCCCGGCTGATCTCCGACATGCCGGCCAGCACCTTGTTGGCGATCACCAGCGGCTCGGCGTGCGGCGCGTTGGTCTTGAGCCATGAAAGGATGCGGATCGCATCGCGCGCGCCCGCTAGGGTCATCTCGGTGACCAGCGCGAACACGTTCACGTCTGCCAGCAGATGCGGGAAGTTGATCAGCATGTTGCGCGGCAGGTCGATCACCGTCATCTCGAACGCGTGGCGGAATTCCTCCTCGAGCTGGATGAACGCCGACCCGTCGGTCATCAGCGGCGAGTTGATCGGCGCCTCGGCGGAGAGGATCGCCAGGTTGTCGTTCGCGCGGATCATCGCGCGCTCGATGAACAATCCATCGATGCGGCTCGGGTTGTCGATCGCGTCGGTGAGGCCGCGACCGGGCTCGAGATCCAGCGCGAGCGCGCCGGTGCCGAAATGGACGTCGAGGTCGAGCAGCGCGGTCGGCATCTTGTTGTCGGCGCTGAACAGCCAGGCGAGCGAAGTCGCCAGCGTGGACGCGCCGACCCCGCCGCGGGTCCCGACCACTGCGGTCGAAACGTGCTTCTTGGCCGCCGACGCCTCGTTGTTCTTCGGCGCGGAGAACACCGCCTGCGCCTGGACCAGCGCGTCGCGCACCTGGCCGGCGGAGAGCGGCTTGAGCAGGTAATCGTGGATGCCGCTGGACAGCAGATCGCGATAGAGCCGCACGTCGTTGACCTGCCCGATCGCGATCACCACCGTACCGGGCTCGCAGACTTCGGCCAGCGCGTTGATGTCGTTGAGCGGGTCGCCGCTTTCCGACAGGTCGACCATCAGGATGTTCGGGCTGGCGCTGATCGAAAGCGATTGCACCGCGTTGCGGAGCCCGCCTTTAGCGCACTTCTCCGGCTGCCAGCCCATCTCGATGACCACGGGGCGCAGCACGTCCAGCGCGCCTTCATCGCAAATGAAAGCGGCGAACGGATCACGCCCATTCGGGGAGCCGGGTTTCCAAGGCGCGTTCATGTACTAGCTCCTTACTTCGACGTCTCGGACGAGACATTGGTGAGGCCCTTCTCACCCGTCGGCGCCTGCTTGCGATAGCTGTCGATGGCCTTGTCGGCGGTCATGATGACCGTCTCGCCGGTGCCCTCGGCGCCGTGGATCAGGTGCTCCGGATTGGCGACCATCGCGGCGAGGTTGCCGTTGACCGCGCACCCGAACCCGCTGTTGGTCCCGTTGTTGTAGTTGTAGGCGCCCTTGTCGTGCCAATCGGGGCAGCCCGGAACGTAGGCGTCCGAATGGGTGACTACGACACGCACGGTGCCGGGGGCGATGAACCCTTGGGTGACCGGGGCGCCGTCGCTGACCAGCAGGCCGTAACGTCCGGCGATCTCGCCGACGTTTTCCTTGGTAGCCTTGCTCGCAATCGGATCGTCGATCGAGACGCGGTCGCCATAGCCCAGGCTCATCGCTGCGAACCAGTCGTTGAGGCGCTTCTGCTCGGTGATCGGAAGGCCGCCCGAGCCCGTGTTGAGGTCGAGCGTCATGTTGGTGCGCTCGACCACCGGCTGCTTGATCGAATCGAGCGAGCGGTTGGTGGGCTCACCGGCGCAGCCGGCAAGCGACAGCCCCAGCGCGAGCATCAGCGCGGCGGTAGCGGGCCTCGTGGTGCGAATGAGCATCGTATTGACCTTTCTCACTTGAGGCTGAAGCCGGGGGTGGCCAGGGGATCGGCGCTGGCCTGCTTCGACTGCTTCGTACGGTCTCTGTCGTCCGCGACCGGCGCAGCCGAATCCTGAAGCCCGACTTTGGGCGGCGCGGCGGTTTCGCCCGCGACGCTCGGCTTGGGCCGATCGCCGCCCGAGACCCCGTCGTTTTCCATGTTGCCAAGCAGCTGCTGGAAGGCCGTCGGCGCCTTGAAGCCGTCGGTCGGCAGCTTGATGTCGTTCGCGTCGACCGGCTTCACCAGATACGGCGTGACCACGATCACCAGTTCGGTCTGACCTTTCTGGAATGCGGTCGACTTGAACAGGTTGCCGATGATCGGCAGATCCCCCGCGCCGGGCATCTTCTGGATCGTGTTCTGCGCATTGTTGCTCATCAGGCCGGCGATCATGAAGCTCTGCCCGGAGCCGAGCTCGATCGTGGTTTCCGCGCGGCGCACGGTCAACGCCGGGATCGTGAACCCGTTAAGGGTCACCGCACCTTGGTTCGAAAGCTCCGAAACTTCCGGCCGGACGCGCAGCGAGATGCGTCCGTTGGACAGCACGGTGGGCGTGTACGACAAGCTGACGCCGAATTTCTTGAACTCGACCGAAGTCGTGCCCAGGCCCTGGCTTTGCGGGATCGGGAACTCGCCGCCGGCCAGGAAGTCGGCCGTTTCGCCCGAAAGCGCGGTGAGGTTCGGCTGCGAGAGCGTGGTCACCAGCCCTTCGGTTTCGGCAAGGTCGAGCGCGCCCAGCAGGTCGAGCCCGAGGAACTTGCCCGCGGCGCCCACCGTATAGCCGGGGCTGATCGGCGTGAGTGCCGTACCAGGGGTCATGATCGGGGTGCCGTCCGAAGTGAAAGCGGGCAGGCCTGTCCTCGGATCGATCGCCTGCTGGCTGACCGAAGAGCCGACCCCCAACGCCTTTCCGGGATAAAACGACGTGGAAAAGCCCGCGCGATTGCCGTTGCCGACAGCGAACTTGAAGCCGCTGCTGCCGTCGATGCTGGTCAGGTTGGTGCCCAGCGAGCGCGCCAGCGAACGGCTGACCTCGGCGAACCGCACCTGCAGGTTGACCTGCAGCGGAGTGGCCGTCTTCAGCCGCGTGATCACGTTGGTGTTGTCGCCGACGAATGCCTTGACCAGGCGTTCGGCCTCGGCGGCATCCTCGGGCGCTGCGACCGTGCCGGTCAGCAGCACCGTATTGGTGCCCATCGTCGAGACGCCGATCTTGGCCTCGGGCATCGCCAGCGCCAGCATCTGGTCGATGCTGTCGATGTTCGAGCCGACGCGGATGTTCGCCGCCCAGATCACGTTGCCGCCCGCGTCGCTGGCATAAAGCGTCGTTTCACCGCCGGCCTTGCCGAACACGTAGATCTGCCGCTGCGACTTGACCTGCACGTCGGCGATCGAGTCGTTGGCGATGAACACGTCGGCGAGGTTCCCCGGAACGGAGACCAGCTGGCCCCGGCCGATCGACAGAACGATGTCGGTCGAAGGCCGCATCACCGACTGGGCGGTCGCCGGGCTGGCGGGCCCGAAGGCCAGCGGCAGCACGGCGCAGGCCGCGGTCAGCATGGAGGCATAAAGGCGCCGGTTCATAGTATTGCCCCTCGGTTGAATTCGGCCGGCCGGGTATATGTCGGGGCCGGTCTTGACGGCGGTTGCGTGATCGAATTGGCTGCTCATGGCGCCACCATCGCGCCGGAAATCGTCTTGCCCGCGTCATGGGTGCCCTGGCTCAGGCTGCCGAGCAGGGACTTGCCGTTCTGGCCCACCGGCACCGCATCGGTGTGGCTGCCGCGAGTGATCCGCACGACCGGCCCGATCTTGACCGGAGCCGCGCCGCCGCCGCCCACGCCGAGCGACGGGGGAGGGGTGGGATTGCCTTCGTTCCGCGGCGGCACGGTGCGCCGCTGGAAGCGGGAAACGTCGCCGCCGGTGACGAAGCTGGTCGCCCCTTCCTGAGGCCGCGTGCTGGTCGCGCGCAGCAAGGCTTCTTCCTGATCCTTGCTCGCCCCCTCGGGGATGTTCACTTCGCCCGCGGCAATCGCCTTGTCGAGGTCGCTCTGGTTGTCGGCGATCGAGCGCAGCGACAGGCTGAGCGTGCCGATGGTCTGCGCGACGGTGATCTTTTCGGCGATCCGCGGGGTGACTTCGAGCGTCACGTTGCGGAACTGGCGAACCTTGGTCTTCCCATCCGGCGTGGTTTCGGATTCGGTCGAGCGGTCGGTCGCCAGCACGCGCACGTTCCTCAAGATCGTCTCCGCCACCTTCAGCGCGGGGCCATCGCCGCTGACGCTCTGCGTCAGCATCAGGTCGACGTGGTCGCCCGGGAAGACGAAGCCGCCGACGCCGGTCTTGGCCGACACCGGAACGGTGATCGCGCGCATGCCGGGGCCCAGCGCGGCGGCCAGGAAGCCGCGATCTCCCGGTGCCACCAGGGCGCCGCGGGTGATCGGTTCGCCGGCGGTGATCGTCTGGCGCACCACGGTGCCGAGCATCTTGTTGAGGTCGGAATCGCCTTCGATGAAATAGGCGTTGTCGACCATGTCCTTCGGCCACGGCTGATAGCCGATCGCATCGGGGGTGATGATCGTGCCGATCGGCAGTGCGCGCTGCGCGACGAGGACCTTGGGCCCGGTCGGCTCGGGCGCGACGACCGCAGCGGCGGCCTTCGGCGTTGACGTGCCGCCGCTGAACATGCTCCGGGCCATCAGGGCCGTGCCGATCGCAACGACCAGCGCCGCAAGCAGCATAACCAGCTTCTTCCTGTCCATGGTGCGTCAAGCCCCCTCAATGGCCGCTAAGGAAATCTCATCCCGCATAATCGGCCGGATTGGTTAAAATCAGGTTCACCCAGCGCCCCGGCTTGTCGCGAGGACCGCTTCGAAGTGATTCATGTACAGAACCGAGAGTCCGGCGAAGGCGATCGCCACGCCGTAAGGGATCGCCAAACGATCCTTGCGCCGGCGCATCACGTGCCACGATCCGAACAGCACGGTGAGGATTCCGCCGGCCACCGACATGATCAGCACCAGCTCGAGAAATTCCTTCCACGGCACCCACAGCGCCAGCGCGGTCAGCAGCTTCACGTCGCCGCCGCCCATCGCGCGCAGCGCGAACAGGCCCGCTAGCACTGCAAACGCGGCGATCGCGAGGCCGAGCTGAAGCGCGACGCCGGGCCACAGCGAAAGCCCGCTGGCCCACCAGTAGAACGGCGCGCCCAGCGCCACCGCAGCGTTAAGCCAATTGGCGATTTGACGGTTACGAAAGTCGGTGAACGCCGCGATCAGCAGCGCAATTGCCAAGGCGGCAAGCAGGCCGTACTGAAAATAACTGGCGTCCATCTAAGCCCCCAGGGTCCCGGAAGCCTAAGTACCCATCAGGGCTTACCAAAAAGTAACCACGCGCAGGAGGCCCGCATTAGGGTTCAGGACCGTTAAGCATGGCGCTCGCGATGGACCCCGATCCGGCACGGGTTAGCAGCACCCCTGTTTTCGACCGCCGGGCGATCCCCGCCGACGCCACGGAAACGTTCTGGCAAGCCGCCGATGGGTGGCGGATCCGCCGGATCGATTGGCCCGCGCCGGCGCGGGCGAAAGGCTCGATCCTGTTCATGCCCGGACGCGGCGATTGCTATGAGAAATATCTCGAAACGCTCGATCACTGGGCCCGCGCGGGCTGGAAGGTCACCGCGTCGGATTGGCGCGGGCAGGCGGGTTCCGGCCGGCTGGGCGCGGACAAGGTTACCGGGCACATCGGCAATTTCCACGCCTGGACCGACGACCTGGCTTTACTATGGCGGCAATGGACTGGCGAGACGCCCGGGCCGCACGTGCTCGCGGGGCACTCGATGGGCGGTGAACTGACCTTGCTGGCGACGGCACGCGGGCAAGTCGCGCCCGACGGGCTGATCCTCTCCGCGCCGATGCTCGGTTTCCTTCCCGCATGGCTGCCGCGCCCGATCCTCCACGCGGTGGCGAGGTTCATGGCGCTGATCGGCGATCCTCGCCGCCCGGCGTGGAAATGGAGCGAAAAGCCCGGCCAGGTTCCCGCCGGAAGGATGGACCTCTTGACCCACGACGCGGAGCGCTATGCCGACGAGCTGTGGTGGCGCGAGCAGCGGCCCGAGCTGGCGATGGGGCCGGGGAGCTGGGGCTGGATCGAGCGCGCCTACGTCTCATTCGCGGAGCTCGCGAAACGGGGCATTCTCGAGAGGATCGGCATCCCGGTCCACATCGTCGCCACCGATCACGACCGACTGGTGAGCTTCCCCGCGATCGAGCGCGCCGCGCGGCGCCTGCCCCGCGACGAACTCCAGATTTTCGGGGAGGAGGCCCGCCACGAGATCCTCCGCGAGATCGATTCCGTTCGCGACATCGCGATCGAAGGGATCGACCGGTTCCTTGCGGGGGTCGCGGAAAAGGCGGTGGCCGCGAAGTGAGCGACAGGTTCGATATCGCGATCGTCGGCGCGGGCATCGCCGGCGCCAGCCTCGCGGCTGAATTGGGCGCGAACGCGCGCGTGCTCCTGCTCGAAGCCGAGGACCAGCCGGGATACCACGCGACCGGCCGGTCGGCGGCATTCTGGTCGGAGACGTATGGCGGGCCGCATGTTCAGCCGCTGACCACCGCGTCCGGCCCCGCGCTCGGCAACTTCCTTGCGCCGCTCGGCTCCCACCACATCGCACGGGAAAACGAGCGCGGGCTGATCGACGCCTATTTGGCGGAGTTCGCCGGCAGCGGCGTGGTGTTGGAGGAAGTTGACCCTCATACGCGCATTCCGGGTTTGCGCGAGGAATGGGTCCATTGCGTGTACGAGCCGAGCTGCGCCTACATCGATGTCGGCGGGTTGCACGGCGCCTGTCTCAAGCGCGCGCGCGATGCGGGAGTGGCGCTGCAGACCCGCGCACGGCTCGAAAATGCCGGCCGCGTGGAGGGCACGTGGCGCCTGGCCACCTCGGCCGGCGCGTTCGAGGCCGAGGTGCTGGTCGACGCCGCGGGCGCGTGGGCCGATCCGGTGGCCACTATGGCCGGGGTGAAGCCGCTCGGCATCCAACCCTACCGCCGCACGATGGTTCAATTGCGCACCGATCCTGCGCCTCCCGAAAGCCTTACCCACGTGGGGCACATCGGCGGCAGCTTCTACTTCAAGCCCGAGGCGGGACGGTTGTGGCTCAGCCCGCACGACGAGATCCCCAGCATGCCGTGCGACGCCGCGCCGGAGGAGCTCGACGTCGCGGTCGCGATCGACCGTTTCGAACACGTCGTCGACTGGCGGGTCGCAGCAGTCGAGCACAAATGGGCTGGCTTGCGCAGCTTCGCGCCCGACCGGCTGCCGGTCTATGGCTTCGACTCCCGCAAGCCCGGCTTCTTCTGGTTCGCCGGTCAAGGCGGCTTCGGCATCCAGACCGCGCCCGCCGCGGCGCGACTGGTGGCGCAACTGCTGCTCGGGCTGCCGGCCGACGAAGTGACCGCCGCGCTCGATCCGGGACGCTATTCCCCCGCGCGCTTCGGCTGACCGCCGGAACCATCGGCGCGGTGCCCCGTAGCATCGCCATGCAGCAGAAACTGATCGACACCGCCGAGGGCCGGCGGACTTACGCCGCGATCCTCGACACCGGCGACGAGGCAATGGAACAGATCGTCGCGTTCGCGAAACGCGAGGGAGTTGCGGCCGCGCAGTTCTCCGGCATCGGCGCATTCAGCAAGGCGGTGTTGCGCTATTTCGACTGGGACGCGAAGCAGTACCAGGACATCCCGGTCGAAGAGCAGGTCGAGGTCGCCTCGCTGATCGGCGATATCGGCGAGGATGCCGACAAAGGCGGCCCGGCGGCGCACGTCCACCTGGTGGTGGGGCGGCGAGACGGCAGCGCACTCGCCGGGCACCTCAAGACCGGCCACGTCCGCCCGACGCTCGAACTGATCGTCACCGAAGTGCCAAGCCACTTGTGCCGCCGCAAGGACCCCCAAAGCGGGGTCAACCTGATCAAGCTCTAGGCGCCCGCGCAATTCAAATTGATGTGACCGCCGGCGAAAGCCGGGTCCAGTGTGCGCGCGACGCGCTTGCCGGCTGGGTGCCCTGCTTTCGCAGCAACTCACAAAGCGTTCCATGGGAACGCGCCGGAGATTCTAACGCGCGCTTTCCGCCGCTGCGCTGGCGAGCTTGTCGACCCGCTCGTTCTCCGGGTGGCCGTCGTGCCCGCGCACCCAGATCCATTCGATCCGGTGCGGCGCGGCGGCCTCGATCAGGTCGTGCCACAAGTCGGCGTTGCGCACCGGCTTCTTGCTGGCATTGATCCAGCCCTTCTTCTGCCAGCCGTGCACCCAGCGGGTAATGCCTTCGATCACGTACTTGCTGTCGGAGTGGAGGTGGACCTCGCACGGGCGGGTGAGCGCCTTCAGCGCGCGGATCACCGCCATCATCTCCATCCGGTTGTTGGTGGTGTCGCGCTCCGAGCCGGTCAGCTCTTTCTCGTGCTTGCCCAGGCGCAGCAGCGCGGCCCAGCCGCCGGGGCCGGGATTGCCCTTGCAGGCGCCGTCGGTGAAGATCTCGACCCGCTGCATCGGCTCAGCCCGCGAACGCGGACGAGCCGCGCTCGGCATAGAACGCCAGCCGCCGCGCAAATGCCAGCGGATCCTTGCGGGTGACCAGCGCGTCGTCCGGTGGATGCAGCCAATCTTCCGCGCGGGTCAGCGCGAACCGCAAGGCCGCGCCGCGGGCGAGCACCGGCAGCGCCTCGCGCTCTTCGGCGGAGAGCGGGCGCACGCTTTCGTAGCCCTCGACCAGCGCCGCGCCGACGTCTTCGCGAAAGCCGCGCCCGTCGTTGTCGAAGCACCACGCGGCGTGGGTGACCGCGAGGTCGTAGGCGGTCACGTCGTTGCACGCGAAGTAGAAGTCGATCAGCCCGCTCACTTGCCCGCCCATCATCAGCACGTTGTCGGGAAACAGGTCCGCATGGATCACCGAACGCGGCAAGCGTTCGGGCCAGTGTGTCCCGAGATAGGCCAGTTCGCGGCGCACCAGGCCGGGCAGCTCCGGATCGATCCCGGCCAGGCCCTGGTCGCCGCAATGCTCGGCCAGGCCCGGCCACGAGGCGAAGCCGAGACCGTTCGCGCGGCTCATCGCGAAGTCGCTCGAAGCAAGGTGAACGCCCGCCAGCGCCTGGCCGACCGCGCGCGCCTGCCCGGGTTCTGGCCGGTCGATCGACACGCCGGGCAGGAACTCGATCAGCGCGACCGCCTTGTCGCCCACGGTGCGGAACGAGCTCCCCTCGCGGTCGTGGATCGTGCGCGGCACCGGGCAGTGCCGCGCCGCGAGGTGATCGAGCAGGCCGAGGAAGAACGGGAGGTCGGCAAGCTCGATTCGCCGCTCGTACATCGTCAGGATGAAGCGGCCTTCGCTGGTGTCGATCATCCAGTTGGAATTAGAGACGCCTTCCGCGATGCCCTTGGCCGAAACCAGCGTGCCGACGTCGAACGCGTCCAGCAGCCCGGCCAGCGTCCGGTCGTCGAGATGAGTGTAAACCGCCATGCTCTAGTCGGCGAGTTGGCGGGGCAGCTTGAAGATCATCTTTTCGACTGCGGCGACATGGGTCCGCTCAGCCACCTCGCGCCACTGCGCGAGAGTGTCGATCACCTCGCGCACCAGGCTCTCGGGAGCCGACGCGCCGGCGGTGAGGCCTAGCGTTTCGACGCCTTCGAGCCAGGCCCGTTCGATGTCGCTGCCGCGCTGGATCAGTTTTGCGGGTGTGCCGCAACGCTCGGCCACCTCGACCAGCCGCAGCGAGTTCGAGCTGTTGGGCGCGCCGATCACCAGCACCAGGTCGCAATCGGGGGCGATCGCCTTGACCGCGGCCTGGCGGTTGGAGGTCGCGTAGCAGATGTCCTCCGCCTTGGGCCCGACGATGCCGGGATAGCGCTTTCTCAGCGCCGCGACGATCTCCGCGGTGTCGTCGACCGACAGGGTGGTCTGGGTGAGGAACGCGAGCGGCGTGTCGGCGGGGAACGCCAGCGCCGCGACGTCGGCCAGCGTCTCCACCAGCGTCATCGCGGTCTCGGGCACCTGGCCCAGCGTTCCGACGACTTCGGGATGGCCCTTGTGGCCGATGAACACGATGTGCCGCCCGGCCTCGATCTGGCGCTCGGCCTGGCGATGGACCTTGCTCACCAGCGGACAGGTCGCATCGAGGTACTCGAGCCCGCGCAAGTCCGCTTCGGCAGGCACCGTCTTGGGCACGCCGTGCGCGCTGAACACCACCGGCACCCCGGCGGGCACTTCGTCGAGCTCCTCGACGAACACCGCGCCCTTGGCCTTGAGCCCGTCGACCACGAACCGGTTGTGGACGATCTCATGGCGGACGTAGACCGGCGCGCCATACCGCTCGAGCGCCCGCTCGACGATCTCGATCGCCCGATCGACGCCTGCGCAGAACCCGCGCGGGGCGGCGATCGTCACCGTCAGCGGGGGGCGCAAGCCAGCACCGTCGCGCGTCTGAAAGGGAGCGTTCATCTGGGTGCCTCTAGCGGTTGTGGCCGCGCGGCGAAAGGGCTAGGGCTGCGCTGCACTTGGACCAGGGAATTCGCATGACCGCTCGCCTTCGCCTCCTCGCCGTGACCGCGCTTGCAGCCGCGCTGGCGGGCTGTCACCACAAAGGCGATATCGTGGTCGACCAGAGCGTCGGGATCACCGCGCTGCGCACCACCTGCCCGGCGGTGGGCATCCCCGACTATACCGGCAATATCACGCTGTTCTCGCCGCCCGAGGCGCGCACCGCCGATGCGATCGACGTCGAGGCGACGATGACCGACGTGCGCACCACCTGCGACGATTCCGGCCCGAAGGTGTTTGCGCAGGCGCACTTCGACGTGCTCGCCACCCGCACCCATACCCAGGGCGCGCGCACCGTCCAGCTGCCGTTCTTCTCGACCGTATTGCGCGGGGGCAGCGCGGTGGTCACCAAGCGGGTGGGGACGGTGACGCTCAGCTTCGCAGACGGCCAGGCGCGCGCGCAGGCAAGCGGCGTGGCCGGCGCCTATATCGACCGCGCCGAAGCCACCCTGCCGCCCGACGTTATCGAGCGGATCACCAAGAAGCGCAAGGCGGGCGACGTCGACGCGGCGACCGATCCGCTGACCGAGCCCGACATCAAGGCCGCGCTAGACCGGGCGAACTTCGAGCTGCTGGTCGGCTTCCAGCTCAGCGAAGACCAGCTGGCGTACAACGCCACGCGCTGAGCGGACGGCGCCGCACCCGCCTTTCCCCTCGCCGTCAAACCGGCTAACGGGCCGGCCATGTCCGGAACGAACACCCTGCACGCCGCCTTCGCGGCCCGCATCGCCGATACGCTCGACGCGATGGAAGCGGACGGCGCGCTTCCCGCCGGCCTGCCGCGCGGCAACGTGACGGTCGAGCCGCCGCGCGACCCTTCGCATGGCGATCTCGCGACCAATGCGGCGATGGTCCTCGCCAAGCCCGCCGGCATGAACCCGCGGGCGCTGGCCGAGGCGCTGGCCGCCCGGCTGGCGACGCTGCCCGAAGTCACCGGCGCCGAAGTCGCCGGGCCCGGCTTCATCAACTTGCGCCTCGCAGGCGATGCCTGGCTCGGCGAGCTGCGCGCCATCGCGGCGCTGGGCTCCGATTACGGCCGCTCGGCGATCGGCGGCGGGCGGATGGTCAACGTCGAATACGTCTCGGCCAACCCAACCGGGCCGATGCACATGGGCCATTGCCGCGGCGCGGTAGTGGGCGATGCGCTGGCAAACCTGCTCCAATTCGCCGGTTACCGGGTCACGCGCGAATACTACGTCAACGACGCCGGCGGGCAGGTGAACGTGCTCGCCCGCTCGGTGTACTTGCGTTACCGCGAGGCGCTGGGGGAGGACATCGGCGAGATCCCCGCCGGGCTCTACCCGGGCGATTACCTCAAGCCTGTCGGCACGGCGCTGGCGCAGGAGCTCGGCGACAAGTTCGTCGGCCGGCCCGAGGCCGAATGGCTGCCGACGTTCCGCACCCGCGCGGTCGCCGCGATGATGGAAACGATCCGCGGCGATCTGGCACTGCTCGGCATCCGTCACGACGTGTTCTCGTCCGAGGCCGAGCTCCAGGCCGCGCACAAGCCCGAGCAGGCCGAGGCATGGCTGCGCGCGCACGACCTGGTCTACGACGGCGTGCTCGAAAAGCCCAAGGGCAAGGAGATCGAGGACTGGGAGCCGGTCGAACTGCCGCTGTTCCGCTCCACCCGGTTCGGCGACGACCAGGACCGGCCGATCCGCAAGTCCGACGGAAGCTGGACCTATTTTGGCGCCGACCTCGCCTATCACATGCAGAAGGCCGAGCATGCCGATGCGCTGATCGATATCTGGGGCGCCGACCATGCCGGCACCGTCAAGCGGATCAAGGCGGCGGTCGCGGCGCTCAGCGAGGGTGAAGGCCGCTCGATCCCGTTCGACGTGAAGCTGGTGCAAATGGTCCAGCTGCTGCGCGGCGGCGAACCGGCGAAAATGTCGAAGCGCTCGGGCAATTTCGTCACCATCGCGGACATGGTCGAGGAAGTGGGCAAGGACGTGGTGCGCTTCACCATGCTGACCCGCAAGCCCGAAGCGCAGATGGACTTCGACTTCGTGAAAGTGGTCGAGGCGTCGAAGGACAACCCGGTGTTCTACGTCCAGTATGCGCATGCACGGGTGCGCTCGACCCTGCGCAAGGCGGCGGCCGAGGGGCTGGCGCCGTCGGACGAGCATCTCGACTTGCTCGGCGAGGGCGAGGCCGCGCTGATCCGGCGCGCGGCGCAGTTCCCGCGGGTGGTCGAAGGGGCGGCCGCCGCGCGCGAGCCGCACCGCATCGCGTTCTTCCTCTACGACCTTGCGGCCGACTTCCACGCGTTCTGGAACGCCGGCAACGACGATCCCGGCAAGCGCTTCATCCTTCCCGATCAGCCGGCGCTTGCCGCCGCGAGGCTTTTCCTCGGCTCGCAAATAGGGCAGGTGGTTAAGAACGGGCTTAACCTTCTTGGCGTAGAAGCGGTCGAGGAGTTGTGACGATGGGGATCAGGAACAAGAACCTGCCGACGGAAGACGCCGAGGCAGCCGAAGCTTTCGAGGACGCGCAGGCCGAGGAGCTCGACCTTGGCGCCGACGAAGAGCGCCTGCCGTGGCTCGAAGGCGATGACGATGCGGACGAGCCGGGAGTCGACACCGCGCGGGTCGCCGCGTTCGGGGTGATCGGCCTGCTGGCCGTCATCCTGGTCGTCGGGGGCATATGGTGGGGCACGCACGGACATTTCGCGGGCGGCCCCAAGCCGGACGGCAGCACGATCGCCGCGCCCGCCGGGCCGTACAAGACCAAGCCCGCCGATCCCGGCGGCAAGACCTTTGTCGGCACCGGCGACGAGAGCTTCGCGGTTGCCGAGGGCAAGAGCCGCGAAGGCGTGCTGGCGACCGACAACGCGCCGCAGTCGAGCGTCGATCCGACGGCCGCCGCGACTGCTTCCGCCCCTGCAGCATCCGCGCCGGCCAAGCCGGCCGCAGCGCCGACGCCCGAAGCGAAAGGCGTCGGCGTGCAAGTCGGCGCCTACTCGAATCGCGCGACCGCCGAAGCCGGCTGGTCGAAGCTGGTCACGCAGCTGCCGGCCCTCCACGGCGTCAGCCACCGCATCGTCGAGGGACGGGCCGACATCGGCACGGTCTATCGCCTGCAGGCAGTGACGCCCGACGTCGCCGAGGCGAACAGTCTGTGCGCCAAGCTCAAGGCGAGCGGGGGGGCCTGCCAGGTCAAGCCCTGAGCCGCGGCGGCCATCGTCCGGGCACCGTCCGGGCGCGGAACTTTCCACATGCGCCTGGCATGGCAGCTTGCCTGACCCGCGCTTTGCTGCGAGTTTCGCGGTCATGACACCGGCCGTTTTCGGACTCAGCGGGAAATCGCTTACCGCCGAAGAGAAGGCGTTCTTTCGCGAGTGCGATCCGGCGGGCTACATCCTCTTCGGCCGCAATATCGATACCCGCGCGCAGCTTCGCGCGCTGACCGACGAGCTGCGCGCGCTCCACGGGCGCGAGCAGCTGCTGGTGTGCATCGACCAGGAAGGCGGGCGGGTCGCGCGGATGAAACCGCCCGAATGGCCGGCCTATCCGGCGGGGGCGGCGTTCGATGCGCTCTATCGCCTCGCGCCGGCGAGCGCGATCGAGGCGGCGCGCGCCAATGCCCAGGCGCTCGGGCTCGACCTCGCCGAAGCGGGGATCACGCTCGATTGCCATCCGCCGCTCGATTTGCGAGTCGCGGGCGCGAGCGAGGTGATCGGCGACCGGGCGTTGGGCGCCGAGCCGATGCAGGTCGCCGCGCTCGGCCGGGCGATCCTCGACGGGCTCGGGCGCGCCGGCGTCGCCGGATGCATCAAGCACATCCCCGGCCACGGGCGCGCCCGCGTCGACAGCCACAAGGAACTGCCGGTTGTCGATGCGAGCGAGGACGAACTGGCCGCCGACCTCGAGCCGTTTCGCACTCTGGCCAGCGCGCCGGTCGCAATGACCGCGCACGTGGTCTACACCGCCTGGGACGCGCACAACCCCGCGACCCTTTCGCCAATCGTGATCGGCGAGGTGATCCGCGGGCGGATCGGCTTTGCGGGCCTGTTGCTGAGCGACGACCTCGACATGCAGGCGCTTTCCGGCAGCGTGCCGGAGCGCGCGCGGCACGCGCTCGCCGCGGGCTGCGACATCGCGCTCAATTGCTGGGCGAAGATGGACGACATGGCCGGAATCGCGAACGTGCTTCCGACGATGTCCGACGAGACCGCGCGGCGGCTCGCGCGCGCGCTGGCTTGCGCGCAGAACGCCGGCGCGGGCGATCATGCCGAGCTGGTTGCCAGGCGCGACGATCTCCTCGCGCTGGTTGGCGAAGCGGCGTGAACGAGGAAGGCACCGTGCTCGAAGTGGTCGCCGCCGAGGCCGCCGAAGATTGGGACGGCCCCGCGACCGCGCCGACCGAGGACGAGGCGCTCTACCTCGAGCTCGATGGGTGGGAAGGGCCGCTCGACCTGCTGCTCGATCTCGCCCGGCGGCAGAAGGTCGATCTGAGGCAGATCTCGATCCTGTCGCTGGTCGACCAGTACCTGATCTACATCGAGCGCGCCGAGGCGCTGAAGCTGGAGATCGCGGCCGATTACCTGGTGATGGCCGCGTGGCTTGCCTACCTCAAATCGGCGCTGCTGCTGCCCAGGGAAGAGCAGGAAGAGCCGAGCCCCGAGGAACTGGCGTTGCGCCTGCAACTGCGGCTCCAGCGCCTCGGCGCGATGCGCGAGGCTGCCGCGCGGCTGATGGCGCGCGATCGCCTGGGCCGCGACGTGTTCGCCCGGGGCGCGCCCGAGGGCCTCAGGATCGACCGCAAGAACGCCTGGCAGTGCGACTGGTTCGCGTTGGTCCAAGCCTACGGCCAGGTGAAGCTGCGCAACGAGCCGGTGGTCCATATGGTCCGGGATCGGATGGTGATGACGCTCGAGTCGGCGCTCGACCGCCTCGCGGCAATGCTCGGGGTCACCCTGGAGTGGATGGAGCTGAAGGATTTCCTGCCGCCGCAGGCCGATCCGCGGATGCGCAAGTCGGCGCTCGCATCGAGCTTCCTCGCGGCGCTCGAACTGGCCCGGCTGGGCCGCGCGGAATTGCGGCAGGAGGAAATCTTCGGGCCGATGCACCTGCGGCGGATCAAGCAATGACGGCCGAGCCCGACGAGCTCGCCCGCGCGGTCGAGGCGACGCTGTTCGCGGCAGAAGAGCCGATGACTGCCGAGGCGATCTCCGCCCATCTCGGCGGCGCCGAGGTGCGCGACGCGCTGGCCGAGCTGGAAGCGCATTACGCAAAGCGCGGCGTCCGCCTGGTCGAGCGGGGCAAGCGCTGGCAGTTCCAGACTGCGCCCGATCTCGCGCACCTGCTGCGGCGCGAGCGCGAACAGGCGCGACGCTTGTCGCGGGCAGCGACCGAAGTGCTGGCGATCGTCGCCTATCACGAGCCGGTCAGCCGTGCGGAAATCGAGGCCATCCGTGGCGTGCAGACGAGCGCGGGCACGCTCGACGTGCTGATGGAAGCTGGCTGGGTGCGCGTTGCCGGCCGCCGCGAAGTGCCAGGCAGGCCGGTGATCTATGCGACCACGCCCGAGTTTCTCAGCCATTTCGGGCTCGAGAGTCGCCGGGACCTTCCCGGGATTGACGAATTGAAGGCCGCCGGCCTGCTTGATCCGGTCGATGTGACGATCGACGCCCTGGCAGGGCCCGAAGACGGAGCAGAACCGGCTGCGCTGGAAAACCCGGAGGAAAGCGCCTAGGTTGGTCGCCAACCATTCGGAGTTGGCAGCGTGAGCGTCGGACCGTTCCAGATCCTGATCATTGCGCTGGTCCTGCTGGTGCTGTTCGGTCGCGGACGCGTCTCGGAAGCGATGGGCGACTTCGGCAAGGGCGTAAAAAGGTTTCGCCGGAACCTGGCTGAAGACGAAACCGGACAACCGATTGCCGCGCTCGATGCCGATGCCGAGCCGAATCCGGCGCACGACAACACCCTCTAACAGGTACGAGCACGCAGATGTTGGGTCTCGACTGGGGAGAGCTCCTGGTCATCATAGTAGTCGCGGTGGTCGTGATCG
>DASVLP010000014.1:0-148492 GCA_036384795.1 Sphingomonadaceae bacterium
CGGGTCTCCTGTGGTCTGCTCGAGTAAAGCGCGCGTCTTAATGGGAATCGCGCGGGGTTGAAAGAGGGATCACGCCGCCGCGCGCCAGAGCGGGAACTGGGCGAGCTTGCCGCCGGCCGGCACCACCGCGTCGATCGCGCGCGCCGGCTGCATCGCCTTGAGGATCGCCGGATCGGCGGCGCTCATCCCGCCGGTCAGCGAACCGAACGCGGGCAGGATCATCCTGCCGCCTCCATCTGGTGACGCGCTCACAACCGCGCCCACACTTCTAACAAGACAGGGCCGGTTGATCGAGCGCCCGCGCGCGTTGAGGCGGAAGCGCGGGTGGAAATGGCCCGAAAGCTCGGGCCGCGTCTCGCCGGGCCGGGCCTTGTGGCGCAGCAGGAAGCCCGCGACTTCGAGCTCATCGGCCAGCGCGCCGCCGGCGGCGGCTTCCATCCGCGGATCGTGGTTGCCGGTGATCCACACCCAGTCGGTCGCGCGCACCAGCGCGTCGAGCATGCCCGCGGCGTGCGGCTCGAGCCGGCCTGCCCCTTCGCTGTCGTGGAAGTTGTCGCCCAGCGTGAACACCCGCCGCGCAGCGGTCGCGCGGATCGCCAGCGCGACGCGCTCCAGCGTCTCGCGGCTGTCGTAAGGCGGCAGCATCTGGCCGTGGCGGGCGAAGAAGCTCGCCTTTTCGAGGTGCAGGTCGGCCACCAGCAGCGCCCGCTCGCGCGGCCAATAGAGCGCACGGCCCTCAACGAGCACGAATTCCTCGCCGGCGAACGAAAGGGGAACCATAGACGTCCCTTGCAGCCTCGCCGTGGCTTTGGCAAGTGGGCACAACCCTTCCCCCCGTGGAGGCGAGCAATCGCCGTTATGACCGACTGGACCCCCTACACCCAACGCGCGCGCGAATGGTTCGAGAGCCTGCGCGATCGCATCTGCGCCGAGTTCGAGGCGATCGAGCGCGAGGCGGGGAGCGACGCCGCGTTCGAATACATCCCGTGGGACCGGGCGACCGACGATGCTTCGGAAGGAGGCGGCGGCGTGCGCGGAGTGATGAAGGGCCAGGTGTTCGAGAAAGTCGGGGTCAACGTCTCGACCGTCTCGGGCGAGTTCGCGCCCGATTTCGCGCGCACGATCCACGGCGCGGAGGACAATCCCGGCTTCACCGCCACCGGCATCAGCCTGGTGGCCCACATGGCCAATCCGCACGTGCCGGCGGTGCACATGAATACCCGCTTCCTCACCACCGGCAAGGCGTGGTTCGGCGGCGGCGCGGACCTCAATCCGCCGATCCCCTACGAGGAAGACACCGCCGCGTTCCACGCCGCCTTCCGCGCCGCGTGCATGGGCCACAACCCCACTTATTACGACCGCTTCAAGAAGTGGGCCGACGAGTATTTCTTCATCCCCCACCGCGGGGTCGCCCGCGGGGTCGGCGGGATCTTCTACGACCACCTCGAGTGCGACGACGAGCCAGGGTGGGAGCGTAACTTCGCCTTCACCAGGGACGTCGGCGAAGCGTTCCTCGACGTGTTCCCCAGGCTCGTCCGGCAGCGAATGGGCCAGGAATTCACCGAGGCCGAAAAGCAGGCCCAGCTCGAATGGCGCGGGCGCTACGTCGAGTTCAACCTGGTCTACGACCGCGGCACGCTGTTCGGCCTCAGGACCGGCGGCAACATCGACGCGATCCTGATGAGCCTGCCGCCCGAGGTGAAGTGGAACTGATGGGGTTGCCCCATCGTTCGGTCACGCCGAGAACAGCGAAAACTGCCGATCCGGTTCCTCATCCTCAAGCCGCCAGCGGGCGAGAATTTCATGCCGGGTGAGCCCGACCAGGCTGTGCACCAGCACGAACTCGCCGACGTGCCAACCGCGATCCTTGACCGGCTGCGTCGCCGGACGGCTGTCGCGATAACTGAGCGTGACGTGGGGGCTGAACGTCCAGCCCGGGCGCATCGTCACCCCTTCACGCACCATCGCGCGCGTGAGAGCCGCCTGCAGCGACCGAAGCGGCGCCACGGTCTTTGCCGGCCGCAATGCGCTGCTGCGGCCGCCGATGCTCAAGCGATCGAGCGGCAGATCGAATGCTGCGGCCTGGATGGCGTTGCCCGCGCGGATCAACGCCTCCACCACGGCAGGCTCGGGCTCCGAAAAATCTGCCGTGATGCCCAACGTGAGATGCAACCGTTCGGCGGGCTGCAAGCCCCGGTGGCCTAGCCTGCGCTCGGTCCACGCGTGGATCCGAGCCCGTGAGATGGGGTCGGGCAGGGCCGCAAAGAAATAGCGATGCAAGAACGTCTTGGTGGTCATATGCGCCTCCGATTTGATGTTCTTATTTTGTTCTAAGTCTCGCCCGGAGTCGAGTCCCGGTGTAGCCCGATCGCCGCTCGTGCGTTGGAGGATTGCCATCGCTTTGCTATCCGGAAGGAATGACCATGCCCCGCCTATCCCTCGCCCAAGCCACCGCGATCATCGACGCCGCTTTCGCCAAAGGCGCCGAGCTGGGCCTGAAGGCGCTCACGGTCGTGGTGCTCGATCCGGGCGGGCACATGGTCGCCGCGCAGCGCCAGGACGGGGCCTCGAACATGCGGGTGAAGCTAGCCGCGGGCAAGGCCGGCGGGGCGCTTGCGCTCGGCGTGTCGAGCCGCAAGATCGGCGAGATGGCGGTCGAGCGGCCGCATTTCGTCGCCTCGTTGCACGGGATGGCCGAGGGCGGGCTGGTGCCGGTCGCCGGCGGGGTTATTGTGGCTGGCAGTGACGGGGCAATCCTGGGCGCGGTCGGCGTGACCGGCGACAGCTCGGACAACGACGAGGCCTGTGCGCTCGCGGGGATCGCCGCGGCGGGGTTGCAGGCGTTGGGCTGAATTTGATCGCATGCCAGCGCAGGCTGGCATCGCTCGCGGTCTCGCGGGCGGCCAGCGATCCCAGCTTGCGCTGGAATGACGCGCGCACTTAGGCACCCTTCCTGAACCGCGCCAACCTTTCGACCGCCTCATTCAGCACCGCATCCTGCTTCGCAAAGCACAGCCGCAGGTAGCCGTGTTCCGCCGCCTCGGTGTAGAACGCCGAGACCGGGATCGACGCGACGCCTGCCTCGCGGACCAGTCGCTCGGCCACGGCCACGTCGTCGCGCGGCAGGCCCGAGGCGGCGAGGTCGAGGTTCACGAACCAGGTTCCGTCGGCCGGCAGCAGCACGAAACCCGCGGCGGTCAGCCCGTCCACCAGCCGGGCGCGTGCCGCTTCGTATTGCGCGCGGTGCGCGGCGTGCCAGGCGTCGGGCAGCGCGAGGCCTTCGGCCACCGCCCATTGCAGCGGCGTCGGCGTGGTGAAGGTCAGGAACTGGTGCTGCGCGGCGACCGCCTCGGCAAGCGGCGGCGCGGCGACCGCCCAGCCGACTTTCCACCCGGTGAGCGAGAACAGCTTGCCCGCCGAGCCGATCTTCACCGCGCGTTCGCGCAAGGCAGGGATTGCCAGCGGCGAGACGTGCGGCGTGTCGCCGAACACCATGCCTTCCCACGCCTCGTCGCAGATCAGCACGAGATCGTGCCGCGCGCAGATCGCCCCGAGGTGTTCGAGCACCGCGCGGTCGAGCACCGTGCCGCCGGGATTGTTCGGCGTGTTGAGCATCACCACCCGCGTGCGCGGCCCGATCGCGACCTCCAGCGCGTCGAGCGGCAGGCGCCAGTCGGGCGGCACGAGATTGAGCAGTCGGACGACGCCGCCGGCGCGCTCGATCAGCGGGCGATAGGCATCGTAGGCCGGCTGGAACACGATCGCCTCGTCGCCGGACCGGACGAACGCGAGAATCGCGGCGGCGAGCGCCTCGGTCGCGCCCGAGGTGACGATCACCTGCTCCTCGCCGACGGCCAGCCCTTGCAGGCGCGCATAGTACTCGGCCACCGAGCGGCGCAGCTCGGCCAGCCCGCGCATCGGCGGATACTGGTTCGAATGCCCGACCAGCGCCCGCCGGGCGGCTTCGAGCAATTCGGGCGCGTGCTCGCGGTCGGGAAAGCCTTGCCCGAGGTTGATCGCGCCGGTCTCGCGGGCGAGCGCAGACATGCGCTCGAAGATCGAAGTCGGGGCAAGCCGGCCAGACATCGCGCCCTTCTGAAGCCCCGCGCGACCGCTCGCAAGCGGCCTTTCCTACAGGCCTGCGGCGGTGCTAACGTCGGGCCGGCTCTTTCCCCGCGTCGACAAGCCATTGCGGCGAACGTTCCGCCGGGCCCTGGTGCCAGTCGCGGGCAAAAGTCACACGCGGCTGCCTGTGACGACAGGTAAGTCCCTGAATTGGCTGCCTTCCTGACGGAAGGTCGCACAAACGGATCGCGCGTTCGCCCCGACTTTAGGCCGGGCTAGCCCGTTCGCGCGGGCGGCGGCGGGCGCGGCGTGCCGCCCGAGGCCACTTCCCCCTTGCCCAAACCGCCGTCTGCCCACATTTTGAAGCCATGCTGCGCCAGTACGAACTAGTCGAACGGGTCAAGGACTACGATCCCGACGCCGACGAGGCGCTGCTGAACCGCGCCTACGTCTACACGGTGCAGAAGCACGGCAGCCAGAAGCGAGCGAGCGGAGACCCCTATTTCAGCCACCCGGTCGAGGTGGCCGGGCTGATGACCGACCTCAAGCTCGACCAGGACACCGTCGTCACCGCGCTGCTGCACGATACGGTCGAGGATACCCTCGCGACGATCGACGACATCAGGAAGAACTTCGGCCCCGACGTCGCCCGGCTGGTCGACGGGGTGACCAAGCTCTCGAAGATCGAGCAGATGCCCGAGAACGAGCGCGCGGCCGAGAACTTGCGCAAGTTCCTCCTCGCGATGAGCGAGGATTTGCGCGTGCTGCTGGTCAAGCTCGCCGACCGCCTGCACAACATGCGCACTCTGCACTTCATCAAGAGCGCGGAGAAGCGCCGCCGGATCGCGCGCGAGACGATGGATATCTACGCCCCGCTCGCCGAGCGGGTGGGCATGTACGAATACATGCGCGAGATGCAGTTGCTCGCGTTCGAACAGCTCGAGCCCGAGGCCTATGCGACGATCACCGGGCGGCTGGCGCAGATCCGCAGCCAGGACGGCGGCCAGGTCGACGCGATCGCGCTGGCGATCAAGCAGGCGCTGGCCGAGGCGGGCCTGAGGGTCGAGGTCTCGGGCCGCGAGAAGCATCCCTATTCGATCTGGCGCAAGATGGCCGAGCGCCACGTCAGCTTCGAGCAGATCACCGACATCATGGCGTTCCGCGTGCTGACCGAGAGCGTCGGCGACTGCTACCGCGCATTGGGCGTGCTCCACGCGACCTGGCAGTTCATCCCCGGCCGCTTCAAAGACTACATCTCGACCCCGAAGACCAACGGCTACCGCAGCTTGCACACCTCGCTGATCTACGAGAACTCGATGCGGATGGAAGTGCAGGTCCGCACCCGCGAGATGCACCGCCTGAACGAATACGGCCTCGCCGCGCATTGGGGCTACAAGCAGGGCAACCGGCCCGACGGGCAGGTCGGCTGGCTGCGCGACCTGATCGAGATCGTCGATGCGAGCCACGATGCCGAGGAACTGCTCGAGCACACCCGCCTGCAGATCTACCAGGACCGCATCTTTGCCTTCACCCCCAAGGGCGCGCTGCACCAGCTGCCCAAAGGCTCGACCCCGGTCGACTTCGCGTTCGCGGTGCACACCGATCTCGGCGCGCACACCGTCGGCGCGAAGATCAACGGCCGGCACATGCCGTTGCGCACCGAGCTTCAGAACGGCGACGTGGTGGAGATCATCAAAGCCGCCAAGGCCGAACCGCAATTGTCCTGGCTCGGCTTCGTGGTCACCGGCAAGGCGCGCGCTGCGATCCGCCGCGCGGTGCGGCTGAAGGAGCGCGCCGAAGTCGCGGTGCTGGGGCGCAAGCTGTTCGACGAAGTGGCCGATCGCCTGCCCGCGCGGATCGGCAAGAAGGCGATCCGCGCCGCCGCCGAGCGCCTCGGGCTCGAGGATGAGGAAGAGCTGATGTACGCGATCGGCTCGGCCAAGCTGAAGGACCGCGAGGTGATGGAGGCGCTGGTCCCCGGCAGCACCGCGGACCTGCCCGAGCCCGAGGGCCGGGAAAGCGCGATCTCGATCCGCGGGCTGACCGCCGGGGTCGGGTTCAAGCTCGCCGAATGCTGCCACCCGGTGCCGGGCGACCGCATCGTCGGCCTGCGCAAGCATGGCGAGGGCGTGGTGGTGCACTCGATCGATTGCCTCGAGCTGGCCAACGGGGTCGATGCCGACTGGGTCGACCTGTCGTGGGGCGAACAGTCGCACGGCGCGGTCGGGCGGGTGCGCGTGGTGCTCTACAACCGGCCGGGAACGCTGGCCGAAGTCGCCGGCATCTTCGCGCGCAACCGGGCGAACGTGCTGACGCTCGAGCAGGAAGACCGCGACGATCCGTTCCATACGTATGTGGTGGACCTGGAAGTGGAAGATCTCGCGCACCTGACGCGGATCGTCAGCGCGTTGCGCGCGAGCGACGCTTTGGCCGAGGCGCAGCGGGTCTGACCGGGTGGCGATCGTCGGCCTCGACCACGTGCAGCTGGCGATGCCCAAGGGCGAGGAAGCGCGGGCGCGTGCGTTCTACTGCGGGGTGCTGGAGATGGCCGAGCTGCCCAAGCCCGCGCACCTCGCGGTGAACGGCGGCTGCTGGTTCGAAAGCGGCGGCGCCCACGTGCACCTGGGCATCGAAACCGGGTTCAGCCCGGCGAAAAAGGCGCATCCGGCCCTGCTGGTGGACGATCTCGCCGCGCTTGCGGAGCGGCTTCAGGCAGCGGGATGCGACTACACGCCCGGCAAGCCGCTCGAAGGCTACGTTCGCGGCGACACCCACGATCCGTTCGGCAACCGGATCGAGCTGATGCAGAAGGTCTAGCGCAGCTCCAGCTCGATCTCGAGCACGTCGCCCTCGTCGAGGCCCTCGGCGCGCTGGACCGACTTCTTGATCGGCAGGAACCAGCCGGCCTTGTCTTTGAGCGGGAAGGTGGAAGTCGACCAGCGGCTGTCGCCCAACGACACGTCGACCTTCACCGAACCGAACCCGCGCCGTTTGCCGAGTTCCAGCCGCCGCATCAACTCGTAGCCTTCGACGGCCTGCACCGCGTCTGCGGGCAGCAGCACGTAGCCGAGCCCGGCGAAGTCGCCGAACTCCCAATGGATCAGCGGTGCGGCGAAGCGGACGGTCTCGCCGCTCACGTGTCCCCCCTCACCGGCTACCTCGTCATCCCGGATCATCCAACCTCGTCCTCCAGCGCGTGCATCGCCTCGTCCGACAGCCCGAAGTGATGACCGACCTCGTGCACCAGCACGTGCGCCACGAGATGCTCGAGGGTCTCGTCCCCGCGGGCGATCCATTCATCGAGGATCGGCGAGCGGAACAGGCGGATGCGGTCGGGCACGGCGTCCGAATGGCCGAGGCTCTTCTCGCCGAGCGGCACGCCTTCGTAGAGGCCGGTAAGCTCGAACGGGTCCGCGATGCCCAGCGCGGCGAGCGTCTCCTCGTCGGCGAAGTCCTCGACCAGCAGCAGCACGTCGGCGAGATGGGCGCGGAACTGCGCCGGCAGCCGCGCAAGCGCCTCGCGCGCCAGCGCTTCGATCTCCTCGGCCGCAGGGGCTGTGCCGAACGTGCGCTCCATGGCCCGCGAATACGACGCCTTGGGCGCGCCGGCAATCCGCGCGCCTTGCACAAGCCCCCCGGCCTCGCTAGGTGCGCGCCTCTGCCGAAGCAGGCATGCGGAGCGGTGGCCGAGTGGTCGAAGGCGCACGCCTGGAAAGTGTGTATACGTCAAAAGCGTATCGTGGGTTCGAATCCCACCCGCTCCGCCACCAAGTCTTCCAGTTTTCGGACTAACGTCAAAGAGTCAGTCACAGTGGCCCGAAACTGCGGCATTGTGGTTGGCAACGGTACTGAGAGCGACCGTGAGTGGAGATTTTTGCGGTCGAATGCGGTGACCTTTCTCCGAAGCTTGCTTGCGCAGTACGGTTTGAAAAAACATCCTGTTCGACCTGTTATTAATCGACTCGCTCCTGGAACAGGACTGTTATGTCCTCTCACACTTCCTAATTTGTTTCGTTTCAGGCGCTTGCCGCAGGGCTGACACCGAAGCAAAACAGGTTCGTTCTTCCACTTAACAGGCTCATAACAGGCGCATATCAGGTGCTCGCGAGCTGGATCGATGGGGACAATGATCGGCCGAATTATTAAGCTTGGACCGGGTGAATGCGCCGATGCAGAGACCGGCGCTCGCTACTTCTCAGCGCTAGCATTTCCGGGCATCGATGAGGACCAAGAACGGCGAGACGCAACGAAGGCGTGGGTCGGAGCCTATCTTCACGAAGCCAACCGAGTCGATGGAAGCAGCGAACCCTTTGCGGATGATCGCCTGAATGAGTTCACTCGTTTGCCAGAAGCTTGGTGCCGGGAAAAGAGAACAACCATGGTGCGGCGCTTGCGGGACAGAGGCGATGCAGCTCGCGCAGTCAGACCATGGATTAAGGACCTGCGCGGCCCGCCGCATCATCCCGTTGAAGGCATCAGCAAGTTCAACCAACGCCAGATTTCGCTCTACCTGAAAAGCGGTGATTCGAACGCGGCCGAAAATTTTCTAAAGCGAGTCGTGAGACCAAGCAGGCCAGTGCTGCACCTCGCGATCGCAAGTGAGATTAGGGATGTCGAAACAGGGCCCGGCGTTGGCAACCATCCTTTGGATCTAGCCGCGGTGTCCGATTTCCGCGAACTTGTCGCTCTCAGCAACTGGCTTGCGCCGATCATTTGCGCCGATCCCCGCTTCGGCGTGAGGGAGAAAGACCTTCTGCGCCTCGAATGGATCGATTGATCGCCGGCGCTTTTTGACCCTATTTCGCGCCGCGCCATGTGAATAATTGGACGCTCCTTTGAAGGAGCCAGTCCATGAAACCAACATCACCTTTGCGCCGCAACGCTCAGTTGCGGATCGAATATCTCGACATCGCTATTCCACAACCGATGCCCGGCGCACCGCGCCGGCATCCCAATTCACAAATCCGCGCGCTCGCAAAATCGCTTCAAGCCTTCGGCCAGGTTCTGCCTATCCTGATCGATTCGGAAAACCGGATCATCTCCGGCCATGCCCAGCTCGAAGCCGCCCGCAAGGTCGGCATGACCCAGGTGATGGTGGTCCGGGTCGAGTATCTCTCCGAGCCGCAAACCAAGGCGCTGATGATCGCTCTCAACCGGTTGGCCGACCTGTCGAGCTGGGACGATGCAGCGCTTAATACGATCCTCCTTGACCTCCACGAGCTCGATCTCGACTTCGACATCGAGGCCACCGGGTTCACCGAGATCGAAATCGAGCTCCGGCTCGAGCAGCACGATGTTGACGAGCCCGTCGAACAGGCAATCGTCGTTGGATCGGGCCCGGCTGTGACACAGCCGGACGACCTGTGGCAGCTCGGCGAACACCAACTGCTGTGCGGCAACGCGCTCGAGGAGGTGGCCTGGGCCCGCATCCTGGGTCAGGAGAGGGCGGCGGTGGTGGTAACCGATCCACCCTACAACGTACCGATCGATGGCCATGTCTCCGGTCTCGGCAAACATCGCCACCGAGGGCGCTGTCAGAGCAAATGCACCTTGGCCGCGCCGGTCGTTCAGCTAGTGCCTGCCGATGCGCAGAGCCAAACAACCGCCCAGCCCGTTTCGCTATTTCAACTCCTCGCCCGAGGTGATCCGCCTGGTGGTGATGATGTACGTGCGCTTCCCGCTAAGCCTGCGGAACGTTGAGGACCTGCTCTTCGAGCGCAGCATCGACATCTGCCACGAGACGGTTCGGCACTGGTGGAACCGGTTCGGTCCGCTGTTCGCCAGCGATATCCGCCGCCAGCGCGTCAGCCGGATGCGCGGGTTCCGCCAGTGGAAATGGCACCTCGACGAGATGTACGTGAAGCTCAACGGCGAGATGGTCTATCTCTGGCGGGCGGTCGATCTCGAGGGGGAAATCCTCGAGAGCTACATCACCAAAACCCGCGACAAGGACGCTGCTCTGCGGTTCATGAAGAAGACGCTGAAGCGCCACGGCAAGGTCGAGACGATCACCACCGACGGTCTGCGCTCATACAAAGCCGCAATGACAGAACTCGGAAATGCCGACAAACAGGAGGTCGGACGCTGGGCCAACAACCGGGTCGAGAACTCGCATCTCTCATTCCGACGACGAGAGCGGGCGATGAACCGGTTCCGGCTCATGAAGACCTTACAGAAGTTCGCCTCGGTCCATGCCAACGTCCACAACCACTTCAACCAGGAGCGCCATCTAGTCGATCGGAAAACCTACAAGAAACGACGCTCGGCCGCTCTGGCCGAGTGGCAGACCCTTGCGTGCTGAACGCTAGCCGATTTGGCGAAGTTGCGTCGATCGGAGACGAGTTGCGGTTAGACTGACAGCACCGCCACCCAGTCTTCCCGTTTTAGGACCGTTGCCAAATTGCCTGCCGCAGCGGCCGGGAACGGCGGCATTCCACCCGCACGGCTATGATCGTCAGGAATCGCCTTAGGAGTGACGAAAGGCCCGCTCTCGGGTACGATGAAATGTTGGCAAAGTAGCTTCTACCTCGCGCGATCGTGGCTGACGGGCTGGTGCGGCACTGTCTACCCGCAGTTCTCGATTTCGACCGGACCAGGAAGCGGGCAATATGGCCGCAAGCGGCGCCATCGACCCTGGGCGGCCGCCAAGCCTGCAGCGCAGGCCCGACGTCGCAACCACCGATTGAACCCTCTGCAGCTGTCTGGCGAAAAGGTCAGAGGGCGACGGTAACCGCCTTGATCTCGGTATACGCTTCCACGCCCGCGCGACCGTTCTCGCGGCCCCAGCCCGATTGCTTGTAGCCGCCCAGCGGCATCGCGGGATCGACCCCAACCCCGCCGTTGATCCGGACGGTGCCCGCCTTGAGCCGCTTTGCCAGGCGCAGGCCATTCGAAATGTCGCGCGTCCAGATTGCCGAAGAAAGTCCATATTCGGTCGCATTAGCCTGCTCGGCGATCGCGTCGATCTCGCCATCGCCGAAGCGCATCGCGCACAGCACGGGGCCGAAGATCTCTTCCTCGACCACCTTCATCCCCGAAACCGTGCCGGTGAGCACGGTGGGCTGGACGAAATAGCCCGCGCCGTCGATCCGCTCGCCGCCGACCGCCACGCTCGCGCCTTCGCCCGCGCCGCTGGCGATGTAGCCAAGCACCCGCTCGAGCTGCTCCTGGCTGACCAGCGGCCCCATTTCCGTGCCCGGCTCGAGCCCCGCGCCGACGCGCAGCGTGCGGGCGCGTTCGGCGATCCCTTCGATCACCCGGTCGGCGATCTTTTCATGGACGAACAGCCGCGAGCCGGCCGCGCAGACCTGGCCGGAATTGCCGAAGATGCCGGCCGCGGCGGCAGGGATCGCCTTTTCGAGATCGGCATCTTCGAAAATGACCGTGGGCGACTTGCCCCCGAGCTCGAGCGAGACGCGCTTGAGATTGCCGGTGGAGGCGCGAATGATCGATTTGCCGACCGCAGTGGAGCCGGTGAACGAAATTTTGTCGACCAGCGGGTGCTCTGCGAGCGCCGCGCCGGCCGTCTCGCCAAAGCCGGTGACGATGTTCACCACGCCTTCGGGCATGCCCGCCTGCTGAAGGAGTTCGCCCAGGATCACCGCCGTGAGCGGAGTCTGCTCCGCCGGCTTCAGCACCACCGTGCAGCCGGCGGCCAGCGCCGGCGCGATCTTCGAGACCGCCATTACGAAGGGGAAGTTCCACGGCACGATCGAGCCGACCACGCCCACCGGCTCGCGCAGGGTGAAGGCGTGCCATTCCCCCGGCGACGAAGGCGTCAGCGTCTCTCCGGCGATCTTGGTCGCCCAGCCGGCGTTGTATTTGAGCCCGGCGACGGCGCCCATCACCCCGCCGAACCTGGCCAGCATGAAGGGCATGCCGTTGTCGAGCGATTCGCTGAGCGCGATCCGCTCCCAATCCGCCTCGATCAAACCGGCAAGCTTCAGCAGCACGTCGGCGCGCGCCGCGGGCGGGGTCGCGGCCCAGGCGGGAAACGCGGCGCGGGCGGCCCGCACCGCCCGATCGATGTCCTCCGCTCCGCCGGATGCGGCCGTCGCAAAGGCCTCTCCGGTCGCGGGATCGATCACCTCGAATGTCTCGCCCCGCGCTGCGTCGACGAACTCGTTGGCGATGAACAGCTTGCGCGGGGTACGGGCGTATTCGTCGCGAAGCCTGGAGAGCGCGTCGGCGGAGAAAGGAGCATTCATGGTATCGGCCTTTCGAATGGGATGTCGGTCGAGTCTAGGAAATCAGGCCGCGTCGTAAAGATGCTCGGCCAGAACGTATTCGGCGGGCGGCAACGATCGGCCGCGGATGAGATCGGCGGCTTTTTCGCCCACCATGATCGACGGCGCATTGGTGTTGCCGCCGGGCACGGTGGGCATGATCGAGGCATCGCAAACCCGCAGCCCCTCCACGCCTTTCACCCGCAACTGCGGATCGACGACCGCGTTCGAACCGATCCCCATGGCGCACGTGCCGACCGAATGATGCGTGAAGATCAGCGAGCGACGCAGCCAGGCTTCGATCTCCTGATCGGTTTGCACCTGCGCGCCCGGCACGGTTTCCTGCTCGACCAGCGCCGCAAGGGGCTGGGTGGCGTAAAGCTCGCGCAGCAGCTTCACGCTTCGTACCATGGTGTCGGTATCGTGCTTGGTCGCCAGCAAGTTGAGGCGGATGCGCGGCTTGTCCGCGGGATCGGCCGAGCGCAATTTAACCCACCCCCGGCTTTCGGGCCGCAACAGGCAGACCACCGCGTTGATCGTATGTTCCTGCTGCGGCGCGACGAGCGGGAACCATGGGCGCGCATCGGGCCGCACCGGATTGAAGTAGATCTGCAGATCGGGCTGGTCGAGCCCGGGCTTGCTGCGAATTTCCGCATGGGCGCTGTTGACCTGGGAAGCGAGCAGGCCGCTGCCGAACAACGCCCAGCGTACGGTCGCCACCGCCAGCTTGTCCGCCCGCAGCTCATTGAGGAAGGTGATCGGCCCCCGGGTCTTGTATTCGATCCAGTATGCCGCATGTTCGGAAAGGTTTTGCCCCACCCCCGGCAGGTCGACCAGCGGGCGGATTCCGGTCTCTGTCAGATGGTCGGCGGGACCGATGCCCGAAAGCATCAGCAATTGCGGCGAATTGTAGACGCCGCCCGAAAGAATCACCTCGCGATCGGCGCGGACGCTCACCGCCTTCCCATCCCGCGCATATTCGACGCCGACGGCTCGGCCGTTCTCGATCAGCACTCTGGTCGCAACCGAGTTGCTGTGGACAGTGAGGTTGGGACGGCCGCTGACCGGGTGAAGATAGGCCCGGGCGGCACTCGATCTCCGGCCCCTTGCGGTGGTCGTCGTATCTCCGCCGCCGAAGCCCTCGGGCAGTTCGCCGTGATGATCGTCGGTGATCGGATAACCCAGCCTGCGCGCCGCCTCGATCACGGGTTCGTGGAGCAGCTTGCGGGTGTTGATCCGGCTGACCTGAAGCGGGCCCGATCCCCCGTGGAAGGTCGATTCTCCTCGCCAGTTGGTTTCCGACCGCTTGAAATAGGGCAGGACGTCGGCAAAGCTCCAGCCGTCGCAGCCCATCTGCCGCCAAAGGTCGTAATCGCGCGGGTGGCCGCGCGAATAGAGCATCGCATTGATGCTCGACGATCCGCCCAGCACTTTGCCGCGCGGAACCGGGAGCTGCCGGTTGTCCAACGTAGGTTCCGGCTCGGTGAGATAGTTCCAGTTGGTTTCGGGGTAGCGCCAGCTATGGAAGCCCAGCGCCAGGCGATAGAAGAACTGGCTGTCGTGCCCGCCGGCCTCGAGCAGCAGCACCGATACGTCCGGATCTTCGGTCAAGCGATTGGCGATGACGCAGCCGGCCGATCCGGCGCCGACAATTACATAATCGAAGCTCTCAACCATCATCCACTCGCGGCCTCTCTGGCGCGGCCATCATTCAACATTCTTGCGCTCTATCGACGACGTTGAAAATCTTCAACCGACTGCTAGAGCAACATCCGGCCGGACGCTTCAGCTGCGCCGCGTTATCACGCCGTGCGACGTGGGCAAGTCGGCTTAACGAGTGCCGGGAAGAGACCGCGAACGCGGCGCACCGGGGCCGTAGGGATCGGGGATGCTGGAAACGGAATTCGAACTGATCATGCGGGACGGAGTCGACCCGTCGACGGCGCCGAACAAACCGCCCCTCCCGCCGCGGGAATATGCGCGTCGCGAGGAAGACGGCCTGCTGATCGAGCGCAACGTCGAAGTGCCGATGCGCGACGGCGTCAGAATCCTCGTCGACATCTACCGACCGGCCGACGCGGCCGACGCGGATCTGCCGATCATCCTGGGCTGGAGCCCCTATGGGAAGCATGGTCTGTCGGACAAGCTCTGGCCACCCTCGGGCGTTCGGGAGGGTTGGCTGTCGCGCTTCACGGCCTTCGAGGCGCCGGATCCGGCTTTCTGGTGCCCCAATGGCTATGCGGTGGTCTTTGCCGATCCGCGCGGTGCATGGCTGTCGGAAGGCGACCTGCGCCACAACGGCATCGGGGAAGGCGAAGACTGCCACGACTGTATCGAGTGGCTGGCCGCACTGCCCTGGACCAATGGCCGGGTGGGCATGACCGGCGTTTCCTATCTCGCCGCGATCGAATATCTGGTCGCCTCGCTGAAGCCCCCGCATCTCGCCGCGATCAACCCGTGGGAAGGCTTTTCGGACTGGTACCGCGAGTTCGCCTATCACGGGGGAATTCGCGAGACGGGCTTCTTGCCGCGAGGTTCGGACAATCTGCGTTTTTCGCTGGGGCGAACCGAGAACACCTTGGCCAATGTCCGGGCGCACCCGCTCTACGACGCCTATTGGAAGAGCAAGGAGGTCGATCTCTCGGCGATCGAGGTTCCCGCCTATGTCGTGGCGAGCTGGTCGGACCAGGGACTGCACACGCGCGGCACGATCGAAGCCTGGCGGGCAATGGCCTCCCGCCAAAAATGGCTCGAAATCCATGGCCAGAAAAAGTGGGCCCATTACTACCAGCCTTCGAGCAGGACCAAACGGAAGGCGTTTTTCGATCACTTTCTGAAAGGCATCGAAACCGATCTCGCGAGCTGGCCGCCGGTCCTCATCGAGGTGCGCGAGAATGCCCGTGAGTTCGAGACGCGTGCCGAGCAGGAATGGCCGCTCGCACGCACGAGCTATCGCAAGCTGTTCCTCGACGCCTCGAACGGAACGCTCGGTCCAGACCTGCCGAAGGAAAGCTCGGCGGTGCGTTACGATCCGCTCGACGAGGCAGGCGAAGCCGTGTTCGACCATCGTTTCTCGGACGACACCGAGCTGACCGGCTACATGAAGCTGAAGTTGTGGGTCGAAGCGGAGGGGGCGGACGACATGGACCTGTTCGTCGCGCTCCAGAAGCTGGACCGCGACGGCAATGTCGTCGGCTTCGTGTTCTATGCCTTTTACGACAATGGCCCGGTTGCTCTCGGCTGGCTGCGCGCGAGCCATAGAGCGCTCGATCAGGCTCGCTCCACGCCCTGGCAGCCGGTCCATAGCCACCTCGTCGAGGAATGCCTCTCTCCCGGAGAGGTCGTGCCGGTCGAAATCGAGATATGGCCTTCATCCACGCTGTTCAAAGCGGGCGAGAGCCTGCGCGTGGTGGTGAAAGGGATAGACATCTATCGCGACGCATTACCGAATTTGCCCTTCGCGAGGCATGAAGACCTGCGCAATGCGGGATGTCACATCGTCCACACCGGAGGTCGGTGTGACAGCCATTTGCTGGTCCCGATGATTGCCACCGGTGCGAAAGGTATCGGATCATCAATCGCGGCGAACGCCCCGCCCCAAGCGCCCCGCTAGCGGACCGCGTAGTATGTAAAAATCGAGTGGTCGGGATTTGAGCGGCGCTCTCCGGCCCCGACGATCAGCGTGCGTCCGAGCCATTCGTGAGGGCCGGCGGGCACGATGAAAGTGGGGGTGAAGCGAAAATAGCTCGGCTGGCGGGTGCCGTCGACGAACCGCGCCTCACCCTCCTTCGCGGGCACGAGATAGCCGCGATTGTTGATGTAGATCTTGGTTCCGTCATCCGCCTCGAGCAAATAGTGCGAGTTGATCACGACCACTCCGTCGCCCCTGACCTCGGCGAAATCGGCCCCGCTGTCGGGAACGACCTTGCCCGAAAGGCGCGGCCCGTAGATTTCGCCGCCCGCGGTAGGGGTGTAACCCTGATTGCCGCCGCCCGGCAGCGGGCCAAACGTGCAGCGCTCCGGCCGAAAGAACACCCTCGTCTCGAACACGTACTCCAAATCCGCGCCGACGTGGGGCTGTGCATCGCTCATCTTCCACTCCCTGCCGCTTAGAGCACCTTAGAGCACCACGAAATAATGGATGCGGTTCGCCCGCGGAATCTTTTCGGCAACGCCGACGAAGATGTGCTTGGCAAGCCAGTCATGCGGCCCTTCGGGCACGTCGAACTTGGGCGATACGCGCATGTAATATTCTTCGGGTTCGACCGGCTCGTTGCTCGCCATCCGTTCCATCGCGTCGCCTTCTGCCCAGCGATAGCCGCGGCTCTGCAGATAGATCGGTGTGCCGTCGTCGGCTTCGAGGAAATAGCGCGCATCGAAATCGATCACCCCGTTCGGTCGGACGAGCGGAAAGTCGCCGCCACTCATCGGGATGACTCGTCCTTTGATGCGAGGCCCCTCGAACGTTCCCTGCGCGGCCCAGATTCCCGCCCGGGTCGCCCCCATGCCCGAAGGCGTGAGATAGATCGGCCGGGTAAGGTCTATGCTGACCGTGAAAGCGAATTCGAAACGGGGCGCGAATGGATGCTCCGTCGAGGCCTGCTGCACCATTTGGTTCTCCTCCTACCTGAAACGCGTCTAGCCCTTGTTCCGGACGACTGGCAGGGTTTTGTAACGGGCGCCCAGGATATGCGCGATCTTGCCGTCCCTGAGGTAGTAGTAGCCCAGGCTCTCGATATTGAGTGCCTCGCCCTTCATCAGCGGACCGGCGATGAAATCCGGCCAATCTTCGAGCCCGAAGAATTCGGTGCGCACATGGACGGCAAGCGCATCTTCGCTGGCGACCGCGCTCAGAACCTCGAGAGTTTCGCGGACCTTCGCTTTCACGCCGCGATAAAAATCGAGGATATTCTCCCGCCCGATGATTTGTTTCTTGTCACCTAGATTGAATACGACATCTTCTAGGTAGTATTTCCCGAAACCGTCGAAATCGTTTTTATTGAAACACGCAATATAATCTTCGTAATCGGCGACATTCATGCGCGGAATCCTCTTCAGGAAACTTGTTTTCGCCCGCAAGCGCGCATAGGGCAGAGGGGGGTAACGATCAATGCACTTTCAGCAGTGTTGCGACGAATCAAAATTGTTGAAAGAAGGGTCCGGCAGATCGGTGCGCGTGCCGCGTACCGCGGCAGCCGACCTGCCAGGAGCTGTGAATGCTCGCGGAAGAGGGGAGCGGCGAGCTGCAGGCTCTGCCGCGCAAGGGAATCCAGTCGATCGAGACCGGCGTTCGCCTGCTCGACGCGCTCATCGAAAGCCGGCAGCCGCTGCGGCTACGCGAACTGTCGAAGCTTTCCGGCCTGTCGCCCAGCAAGGCACGGATGTATCTCGTCAGCTTCATCCGCTCCGGGCTGATCGCGCAGGACAAGATCAGCGGGCTCTATTCTCCGGGCTCGAAAGCGCTGCGTCTGGGGCTGGTGGCGCTGGGGCAGAACCGCATCGTCAGCTCCGCGCGCGAATTCGTCTACGATTTCGGCAGGGAAACGGGCTATCCGGCGCTGATGACCGTGTGGGACAGCATGTCCCCGGTCATCGTCGAGTCCAGCGAAAGCCGTGACGTATTGCCGATCACCTTCCGCATCGGCGCCCACATGCCGCTGTGGACGACGGCCACCGGAGAGGTGTTCCTCGCCTATCTTCCGCCGAAGATCGTGGAGCAGGCGATCGCCCAAGGCTGCCCGCACGATCTGGAACCGGTAATCCGGCAGGCCGTGGAACAGGTCCGGCGGCAGGGCTACGCCTATGCCAATTCGGTCCGCCTCACCTCGACGGCCACGCTCAATGGCTATGGCACACTCGCCGCGCCGCTGCTTTCGTCGGAAGGACAGTTGGAATCGGTGCTCACCGTGCTCATGCCTATCGCTCCAGGATCGGAGCCGCCCGAGAAACTCGCCGGCCGGCTGATCGAGAGAATCTCGCACCTCTCGCAGAGCCTCTACTGAACCGACTGCCCGCGGACTGCCTTGTGGCCCGTTCACCGGCGTTCGCTGGCCTCGATCAGGCGGACCATGTCGGCCAACGTTGCGGTCACCGCGTGGACCGAGGTTCAGGCAAGTCACCCGTGCTTCGCATCAACCGGGGCGATAGTGCTCCAATGCTGCCACCGCAGGGCGCGCCTGCATCCGGCCGAGCCACGCGAGAACGGCCGGGGTGTCGGTTCCGTTGCATAGCTCGGGCACGACCCGCGGCAGCGCTGGTGCCATCGAGTACCACTTGATGTCGGCGAGCGAGTATTCCTCGCCCAGCAACCAGTCGCGACCGTGCGCAAGCTGCTGCTCAATCCGTCGGACGCCCGCCCCCAACCGCCGCCGGGCGTCAGCGAGTTGTTCTTCGCTGTAGCCGGCGTGGGATACGGTCTGCCATTTGCGCCGCACTTCCTCGTTGGGCATTCGCGCAAGAATGCGCGCCATTTCCTGCTTGTCGATCTTTGAAGCGAACGGTGTGGCGCCATGCGCGCCGATCACCGTCAGCGCCGGACAAAAGTATTCATCGACGTACTTGGTCAGCACGCGCATCTCGGCGCGCAACCACGGGTCGGCGGGCCGTAGCGGGATTTCGGGCCACACGCTGTCGATATACTCGTTGATCACTGTGGATTCGCGTACCACCCGTCCATCGTGGACCAGGATCGGGACCATGCCTTCGGGGCTCAGGCGCTGGAATTCAGGCGTGTGGTGCTCCCACAGCCGGCTGTTCAGGAACTTGTTCTCGAAGGGTATTTCCTTCTCCAGCAGGCACAGCAGCGGGGTGAGCGAATTGGCGACCGGCCCGAAGTGATAGAGTTCCAGCATTGTATCCCTGCTATTTCCTTGCAGTCCAGTTTGGACGGAGCCGGTTCAAACCGGCGGCTCGGACCCGAGCTGCCGTTCCTCTTCCATCATCTTTTCGGCCTTTTGGAACATCTCGTCGACGATGCGCCTGAGCGCGGCCAGGTCTCCCTCTGACATGCCGCTGGTCAGTCGCCGGTCGCGTTCGACCGCCCGCTCGACCATCCTGGCGTAGAGCGCCTCGCCATCGGGTGCGAGGTCGATCTCTATTTCCGGGCCGCCCGGCTTGCGCTCCCGGCTCAGCAGGCCGCTTTTGACCATCGTCTTGACCGCGCGGCTCAACTGGCCCCGGTCCTGCAGCAGCAACTCGGCAAGACCGCTCAGCGAGAGCGGCGCATGCTGTCCCACCTGGGTCATGATCCGCCATTCGATCTCGGACAGTCCGAACTGCCGCCGCTGGGCCAGGACGCCACTGCGACGCAACAAGCTGAACAGGCTGATCAGGCGCATGGACACCAGATCACCCAGCGCCGCTCCTCGAACGTGGGAGCGAGGCATGGAACGGGCTTCTTCCGTCAAGGTTCGCGGCGGCAGATTTGGCTCACTCATTTGTCCCCCCTGGCTTCTGCTCATATATGGCCTGACTATTTTGCTGGTGTCAAAAAGGTTTTTGCGTTCTACATGTTCACGTCGGTTTCGCCGTAGCGCGAAGACGCGAGCGGGACATGGGAGAAGAGAGACGATGCGCGAGTTTGCAGGCAGGACGGCGTTCATCACCGGGGGGGCGAGCGGCATCGGGCTCGGCATGGCGCGGGCCTTTCTCGCGCGCGGAATGAAGGTGGTGATCGGGGATTTGCTGCAAGCCCATCTGGACGAGGCGCGCGGCGCTCTCGGCGCGAGCAATCGGCTGCACTGCATCCGGCTCGACGTGTCCGACCGCGCTGCGATGCAGGCGGCGGCGCGCGAGACGGCCGAGGTGTTCGGCAACGTCCACGTGCTGTGCAACAATGTGGGCGTCAGCCAGCGCAATCCCATCGACCAGGCGAGCTATGCCGATAGGGACTACGTCCTCAACGTCAATCTGGGCGGCACCGTGAACGGCCTGGTCGAATTCCTGCCCGGCATGAAGGCGCACGGCGAAGGCGGGCACGTGGTCAACACCAGCAGCATGGCCGGGATGATCCCGGTGCCGGCTTTCGCGGGGATCTACGCCACCAGCAAGTTCGCAGTCCGCGGGATGAGCGACGCGCTGCGGCTGGCGTTGGCGCCACACGGCATCGGGGTGTCCGTGCTGTGCCCCGGAATGGTCAAGACCCGGGCAATGACCGCCGGCGAAGTCTATCGCCAAGTGCATGAAAGCGACGGCGGGCAAGGCGAGCTGCGCGACGCGATCGAAGGGGGCATGGACCCCGCCGAGCTCGGCGAAATCGTTGTCGGCGCGATCGAACGCAACGAACCCTACATCTTCCCCCACGGCGAGTTCCGCGAAGAGGTCGCCGCCTATTTCGACGAGATGCGGCGCGCGTTCCCGACCGAGTTCGAGATCGACGAGCGCCGCAGGGCGAGCGAGGAACGCCGCGCCAGGATGACGGCCGAAGCCAAGGCCCTGGCGGACGCCCTCGGGCGCGAAGGGGCCTGATCGCTCATGCGCGGCGTGGACGGAAAGACCGCCTTCGTCACCGGCGGAGCGAGCGGCATCGGGCTCGGCATGGCCAAGGCGTTCATCCGGGCCGGGATGAACGTGGTGATCGCGGACATTCGCGGGGATCATCGGGAGGCGGCGCAGGCGGAGCTGAAGGAGCTCGGCCTGTCTCACCGCGCACATTTCATGGCGCTCGACGTGATGGACCGGGCCGCCTACGCCCGTGCGGCCGACGAGGCGGAAGGCGCGTTCGGCCGCATAGACGTGCTGTGCAACAATGCCGGTATCGGCATTCTCACACCCATCGGGCGGGCCAGCGATGCGGATTGGGACTGGGCGATCGGCGTCAATCTCACCGGCGTGTTCAACGGCGTCAAGGCGATCCTGCCCCGAATCCGGGCGCATGGCGAAGGCGGCCACATCGTCAATACCGCTTCGATGGGGGGGATCCTCCAGTACAGCCAGGCAGGGCTCTACGTGACGACCAAATTCGCGGTTGTCGGCTTCTCGGAGGCGCTGCGCGCCGAGCTCGCGCCCGAGGGTATCGGCGTCTCCGCATTTTGTCCCGGCGGTGTCCGCAGCAACATCCGCGAATACGAAAAGACCCGGCCGGACAGGTTCGCCGCGGAAGCGCAGCCGCCCTCCGGCCCGCCGCCGGGCTTCAAGTTCACCGACGAGGACCGCGCGAAGCTGGCCAGCCTTACCGCCACCCCCGAGGAAGCCGGCGAGCTGGTGCTGCAAGGCATCCGCGACAACGCACTGTACATCTTCACGGCGCCCGAATTCCGCGCCGGCGTCGAGGAGCGCTTCGCCGCGATCCGCCGCGCGCTGGGCGAAGATAAGGCGCGCGAGGCGATCGCGCTGGAGCTGATACCCGGGCTCGTCGGCAGCCCGATCTACAACGAGGCACCCTGAGGGAGGGAAGGCATGAAGATCACCACCATCGCGGCGCTTACGGCAGTCTGCGCGCTTGCGCTGGCCGGGTCGGCCGGGGCGCAGCAGGCGAAGCCCTGGTACAAGCGCACGTGGGACCCGGCGAACGTGAAGCCGTGCGACCGGCAATGCCTGGTCGGCATCGGCGAGAGCTATCTCTCGGCGCTGCAGACGAAGAACCAGTCGGCCGTGCCTTATGCCGAGGGGGTGATCGCCACCGAGAACACCGGGACGATCAGCCCCGGCACCGGCCTGTTGTGGCGGGCTAAGATCGCACCGACCGGGTTCAAGATCACCGTCGCCGACCCGGTCCAGGGGCAGGTCGCCTTCCAGACCGTGCTCGAGGTCGACGGGCGGCCCGCGCTCGTCGCGATCCGCCTCAAGGTCGAGCGGCGGATGATAACCGAGATCGAGCAGGATTATGACCGCAATGTCGCCCCCGAGGCGATGGAACTGCTGCAGACCCCGCGCCCGAACTATCTCAACGACGTGCCCCAGGCGCAACGGGAAAGCCGCGATTACCTGAAATATGCCGCCGAAGCCTATTTCGACGCGCTCACCGGCGAGGACGGTTCGATCGCGCCGTTCGCCGATGAGTGCGTGCGGCACGAACAAGGCTATCAGACGGTCAACAACAAGCAGCCGGGGCGCGCCGCGCCCTCGCCGGCCCTGCCCGACCTCAGCACCGAGATCGGCCGCCAGTTCAGCAAGCTCTCGACGATGACCTGCAAGCAACAGATCGACAGCGGCATCTTCAGCGGGATCAAGCGCATCTGGCCGCACCGCGCGCTGGTGATCGACCAGCAGAAGGGCCTCGTCGCGACCTTCCCGTTCTTCGTCCATGACGGCTTGCGGCACACCGATGGCCAGCCGCCCGCCCCCCCGGCCGGCGGTGGTGCCAGCATGACCACCAACCTCACCACGATGGAAACTTTCGCGATCCGCGACGGCAAGATCTACGACGTCGAAGCCTTCCCGTTCGTGCTGGTGCCGTATGGCCGCAGGGATGGCTGGACCAACGCCGATCCGGATTGAGCCGCGCAAAACGCGGAAAGGCGGTTCTTCGCTTGCTGCGTAGAACTTAAGCTCCCCTGGGGAGGGGTTTTGCTCGCGCGACCAAGCCGAGATCAATCCCCCCAGCCGGGACCCATATGGTACGGCACGCTGGTGCCGACCGCCTCGATCTGGTGGATTAGCTTGTCGTCGGCCCTGAACGCCTCGGCCAGCAGGATGCTCGACGGCTTGTTGAAGAAACCGACGTCGACCACCTTGCCGCTCGGCATCGTCAGGCTTTTCTTGCAGCCGCAGTGGTCGAACACCGCGAGCGAGAACACCGCTTGGCGTTCCTCGTCGATCACCAGATAACGGCGATCGTGGACTTCGGTGACCACGCCGTAGAGCCCGGTCGAATATTGCGCCTTGCAGCCCATCCCGCCGATGTCGACGTCGCCCATCTTGACGATGCCGGGGTTGTTGGTGGTCTGCGCGCCGTTCTCCAGCCGGTCGCAGTCGTCGGTGAACGGATAGTAGCCCTTGCCGTCGTTGTTCTGGATCGCGTCGAAATAGAAGTTGGCCATCTGCGCGAGCTCCTGGCGCGACAGGCGCTTGCCCCTCACGGGCGCCGACCACATCGCCTTTGGACGCTGCATCTTTTCGAGATTGGCATAGCCGGCATCGTTCCACGCCGGGCCGGCGCCGACCCGATAGGGCACCACCTCGACTTCGGCGATCCGGCCGACCACGAGCTTGATCCGCATGCCCATCACCACGCCGTGGCCGTTTTCCTTCATGGTCGCGAATACGCCGATCTGACCGCTCGCCGGATCGGCGAACACATGGCGATACGCGCCGACTTTGCTCGCGGTCTGCCACAGGCCATTGTGGAAGCCCATCTGCTGGCCGGTCTCGGAATAGCGCGCGTCTTTCGCCAGCGGCAGGCGCGCGGCATCGTGCGCGGCCATCGCCTGGAGCACCTCGTCGGCGACGTTCTCCATGCATGCGCGCTCGCACGGGATCGGCACGTCGGCGGCGGCGGCCGGCGCGGCCACGAGCAGCGCGGCGGCCGCGGCGATCAGTCTGGCAAACATAGTACCTCTCCCATCCTTCCTGATCCGTTCGCCTCGAGAGTATTCGGGGGGCGCTGCGCAGCACTTGCTTGTTTCGCCTTCGCTCGAAACGGACGGAAATCTTCGTACGGCAACTTCACGCCTTCACGGCATCCTCGGCGTTCAGCCGGTGCACTTCCGTCCGGAACGCCTTAAGCCCCAGCCACGTCACTGCCAGCGACACCGGCAGGAACACCGCGTGCAGCAGCATGATCGACCACCGGAGATCGTCGGGCGAAGTGAAGATGTAATCGGTCGTCAGCCCGGTAACGTAGGGTCCAAGTCCCACGCCGACGACGGTATAGATGAACAGGTACAGCGTCATGACCTGCCCGCGGATTTCATTGGGCGAGACCGCGAGCATCACCGCGTTGAGCATCGGGCCGGTCATCCCCAGCGTCACGAACGCGACCGCGCTGAACGCCATCGCCAGCTCCGGCGTGGGCATCGTCGGCTGGAAGATCGCGAACGGGATCGCGACCAGGCGGGTGTACAGGATCACGCGGTAAGCGCCCGCCGGGTCACCCCGGTTCTGGAACCATTCCGCCCACTTCGCGCCGAGATAGAGCCCGACCAGCATGCACGGGATCGAGACGATCCCGGTGACGATGCCGTATCGCGCGGGGGACCAGCCGTAGGTCCGCTCGAAGAACGGCGCGCCCCACGCCTGGCTCCCGGTGTCGAGCGAGCCGAGGGTCAGGCCGACGAACATCGGGCCGAACACCGCGACATGGAGCCACAGGTAGCTCACCGTCTTGCGGAACCCGGCCTTGTCGGTCGCCAGCCGCAGGTTGTGGCGCGGCGGCTCCTTGATCGTCAGCAGCAGCAGCGAGAAAACGAGGCCCGGCAGCCCGACGCACAGCAGCACCACCTGCCATGGGCGCAGCGCGCCGACGAATGGCAGGTGCGGCGTGCCGATCGTCGCGATCAGCCCGATGATCAGCCCGCCCGCGAGGCGCGAAAGCCCGCTGCCGGCGACCGATCCCAGTTGCAGGGTCGAGACCGCGCGCGGCAGCCGCTCGCGCGGAAAGCTGTCGGCGACCATCGAATAGGCGGTCGGCCCGTTGACCGATTCGCCGGCGCCCACCACCACGCGGGCGACGAACATCTGGGTGAAATTGGCGGCGAGGCCCGAGGCGGCGGTCGCCAGGCTCCATATGATCAGTCCGCCGGCGACGATCCACTTGCGGGTCCAGCGGTCGATGTAGCGCGAGAACGGCACCGCGACCAACGCGTAGAAGATCGCCTGGGTCGGACCGAGCAGCAGGCCTGCTTCGGAATCAGTCAGTTGGAAGTCGGTCTTGATCTGCTGGATCAAGAGCCCGAGGATGTTTTGATCGAGCAAGGCGAACGTGGTGATCACCGCCAGCACGCCGACCGTGTACCAGGCCTGCGCCGAGGGCGGATATCCTTCCGCGGTTCGCGCGGGCCCGGCCGGGCTTTCGGCAGCGTCCGCGGCCACCGGGATCGGAACATCTCCCGCATCGTGCGCTATCGTGCCCATTTACCGCTCCTTGCCGCTCGGAGCGGGCGACCTTCCGCAGACCGCCCGCTCAAATGTCCGTTCAGAACTGCTTGCGCAGGGTGACCGACCATTCGCGGGGCCGGCCGACCGATGCGCTGAGGAAGCCGAAGCTTTCGAGCTGATCGGTGATCGTGGTGTAATAGTACTGGTCGAACACGTTGGTCACCGCGCCGGCGATCGAGAATCCGAGCCGCTCGTTGTTGTAGGTCAGCCGCGCGTTGACCAGGGCATATGCCGGCTGGATCGACGAGACCGCGCGGAGATCGTTCGAATAGTAGATGTCGGAACGATAGCTGACGTCGACCCGCGGGGTCACGGTTTGCTGGTCCCCGGCGGGTATGTCGTACTGGATGGCGCCCGACAGGGTCCACTTCGGCACCCGCGTCTGCGGGCTGTCGAGCGTCAGCCCCTGGGTCGAGGCGAGCAGCTTCTTGTATTGGAAGTCGGTGTAGCCGACGTTGGCCGAAACCATCAACCCGGGTGCCGGGCGGGCGACAGCCTCGACCTCGAAGCCCTTGATGTCGGCGTCGCCGACATTGTCGTTGCAGAAGATCGCGCAGCCTCCGTTATGCGCGAGCGGATCGCGCAACGTGCCGACGATCGCGTCGAACTTGGTCAGGAACGCTGCAGCGTTCAGCCGCAGCATGTGGTCGAACAGGTTGCTCTTGAAGCCCGCTTCGTAGGCCTTCACCTTCTCCGGCTGCAGCGCAAAGATGCCGCTGGCGCCGAACGGCCGCGCGTTGAACGCCGAGGCCGTGAAGCCGGTGGCGTAGGACGCGTAGAGGTTCACGTCGTCGGTCACTTCATAGCTGACCGAGACGCGCGGGTTGAACTGGGTGTCGTGGTTCCTGCCGGTGGCGACGAAGTTGAGGACGCTGAGCCCCGACGGCGAATAATCGCGGTCGAAGGTATAGGTCTTCTTCTCGTCCGAATAACGCAGGCCGCCCGAGATCGTGAGCCGGTCGACCGGGTGCAGGTCGATCGCGCCGAACAAGGCCCAGCTCTTGAGGGTGGCGGTATCGTTGCTGAAGAAGTCCAGCGCGGAGGGGATGAAGCCTTCGGTTTGGACCCGCGCCGGATTGAGCGTCCTGGTATTGAGGTAATATGCGCCGAGAGTGTAATCCACGACATCGTTCAGAGCGGAACCGAGCAGGCGCACTTCCTGGCTGAACTGCCGGTGGTTCAGGCCGTTGCGGACTTCCTCCACCGGCACCGCCAACAGGCTCTGACCGAAGTCGCCGTTGTATCTGCGGTAGGCGGTGATCGAGGTCAGGTGCAGCTTGGGCGCGAGATCGGCTTCGACGGTGAGCGAGCCGCCATAGGCATCCATCGTGCCTTCCGGCGGGTTGTCGAAGCCGACCCGCTGGTTGCCGTAACGGGCGAACGTCGAATAGCGGTCGGGCGATACGAAGCTGGCCACGACATCCTGCAGCTTTTCGGGCGTCGAGACGTCGAACCCGTAATAGCTGGTGCCGAGCCCCTTCAGCCAGGTGGCGAGCCCGTTGGTGTCCACTCCCGCAGGCGGAATGGCGCCGCCGCCGATGACCCCGGTTTCGGGATTGATCCGCGAGGACTGGGTGGCCACGATCACTTCGGCCGAGCTTTCCGCGCGCTCGTGCGTGTAGTCGCCGGAGAGATAGATCTTCAGTCCCGGGATCGCGTCGTAGCCGAGCGTGCCGCGGAACGCGTAGCTGTCGCCGCCGCCCAGAGTGCCGCGCTTGCAATCGCCCTTGCCGGTCGCGTGCAGATCGGGGCCGCCGACTTCGCTGTTTCCGTATTCGGGATGGACGCACTTGTAATCGAGCAGATCGACCTGGCCGTTCTGCCCTTTGGCGCTGCCGACCACGCGCAGGGCCAGCCCGTCGGCAAGCCCGAGATCGTAGGCGCCCCGCACCTGATAGTAATTGCGGCTGCCGCCGGTGAGCTCGAGGTAGCCGCTGTTGTCGCCTTTCGGCTTCTTGGTGATCAGGCGGATCGCGCCGCCGACCGAGTTGCGGCCGAACAGCGTGCCTTGCGGGCCGCGCAGGACCTCGACGCGTTCGAGATCGAGCGTGTCGAACACCGAGCCGTACGTCGTCGAATAGTAGACGTCGTCGACATAGAACCCGACGCGCGGCTCGAACGCGGCGAGGAAGTCGATCTGCCCCAGGCCGCGGATGAAGGCCTGGTTGGTCTGCGCGCCGTAACCGGCGCCGCCGGTGGTCATCTCGACGTTGGGGACCGAATCGGCGAGGTCGACGATCGACTTCACGCTGCGCTGCTCGAGCTCTTCGGAACTGACCGCAGTGATCGCGATCGGAACGTCCTGCAGCGCCTGTTCGCGGAACTGCGCCGTCACGACGATTTCCGGCACTTTGGTAGAATTGTCGGCGTCGGTATTTGCCGCGTCCGCCGACTGGTCCTGTGCCTGCGCCGCGACCGGCGCCAGACCGGCGGCCAGCGCCACAAGGCTGGCCGTCATCGGCCGACCACCAAACCATGTTTTCCTCACCTGTGGATCCTCCCGGTTGTGTTATCTTGTCAATTCAAGCCCGTTTGCGGCTGCATCGTCTCACCCCCACCTGCCCGCTTCAGGGCCCATGACGGCCAGCGGAAACACCGAACCCCGCGCGGCAATCCGCTCGAGCCATCGCGCGACGGGCGGCGGAAGCGCGATGCCGAGGGCATCGAACTGCGCCAGGTGCGGGAACACCGCGATGTCCGCCAGGGTGAAGCGGTCCGCCGCGAGCCATTCGTGCTGCTCGAGATCGGCCGCAACGCGGCGGCCGGCGACCACGAGCGCCTCGGATGCGGCGGCGAGCCGCTCGGCCCCGAAGCCTTCGCCAGCGCGATGCCACAGCGCTCGGCGCTCAGCCGGCAGACGCTCGAACCCAGCGCACGCGCGCTCGGGCACTTCGCCGCCGAGCGCTCCCCAACGAGCAACTGCCAGCTGGGGAGCAATGTGCGTCTCGACGTATTTGCCCCATTTCTGCACCCGATAACGCTCGCGCGGATCGCGGCCGCCGAGCGGTGGATCGGGATAGGTTTCTTCGAGATAGAGCAGGATGAAGAAGCTCTCGCTTAGCCGCCGTCCGCCATCCTCGAGCACCGGGACCATGCCGTGCGAGTTGAGCGCGAGAAACGCCGGCGCGTGCTGCTCGAACGCCGCGAGGTCGAGGCGGCGCTCCCGATATTCCAGCCCTTTTTCCGCGAGCGCGATGCGCACCGCGGCCGAATGGGTCGAGCCCGGCGCATGGTGCAAGGCGATCATGCCGGCTGCGCCTCGGCGACGCCGAGCCGCTCGCGGATCTCAGCGGCGCGCTGCGCGATGTAGCCCTTGCCCATCGCGAGCGCGGCCTGCAGGCCGGGCCGCGCGTGGCACGCGCGCAGCCAGCGCATCAGATGCGGGGTCGCCTCGTCGCTGACCTCGCTCTCGGTTGACAACGGCATGGAATAGAGCGTGGCAAAGATGCCGATATCGGCAAGCGAGAAGCTCTCTCCGGCAAGCCAGGTCTCGCCGGCGAGGATGGTGTCGAAACGGTCGAGCGCCTCGGCCACGCGGCGGCGGGATTCGGCGATGTCCGCGGGCGGCGTGGCCTGAAACATCAACTTTTCCCACGTCGCGCGCCGTTCGGGCAACGGAATGCGGTCGAGCTTTTCGCGCAGCTCGTCCGGATTCTGCCCGACGAAGCGCGGCGCGGCGAGGCGGTTGGACGCGATCATCGCCAGCGACGGGGCCACGACGTTGTCCATGAAGCGCAGCAGCACGCGCATCTGCCAGCGGCGGAGCGGATCGGCAGGGCGCAGCGAGGGGCCGTCGAACGCTTCGTCGATGTATTCCATCGCCGGCGTGCTCTCGGTCATCGTGAAACCGTCGTGGACGACCGCGGGGATCGTGCCGTCGGGATTGATCGCGAGGAATTCGGGCGCGTGATGCTCATGCGCGCCCATGTCGATATAATGATAGGTGAAGGGAACGCCTTTTTCTTTAAGGCAAAACAAAGGCTTGCCCGAATTGGCGTTAGGCTCCCAGGTGTAGACGTCGAGCAATGCCCCTCCCCCGACCGATGCCTTCGCGGCTTCAATCTGCAAGGCTATGACCCCAAATTGATTTCGTCAATTAGGTATTTAGAAGAAGTCAAAATGGTCGAACGAACAGCAGGTCCGACCGTCCGCTCGAACTTGCCAGCGCGGCCATGTTCGGGCGTTCTGGGCGAAGGGCGATGAATGGCCGCAGATCCATGCGACGTTCATGCGGCCGAATCCACGGCATGATAATAATCGCTGCGGATCGTCCGTGCGGCGATCAGATAGCAGACTCCCGCGAGGAAGAAGATGCCGACGGAGGCCATCAGCGCCAGCTTCAGCCCGTCGGCTGCGGCCGCGGCGCAGGCCTGGTCGATCCCCGCCGCCGCTCCGAGCGCGGCCCGCCCGCCCGGACATTGCGCGAGATAGGACCCGGAGAAGCGCGCAGCGGCGAAGCGGTCGCTCATCCAGCCGACGAAGGGTGGACCCAGGCCCGACCCGATGATCGTGTAGAGCATGCCGAACAGCGCCGCGCCCGTCGCGCGCATGCGCGGTTCCAGCATGTTCTGGATCATCCCGGTGGTGGGCCCGTAGAACAGCAACAGGAACGAGCCGGCCACGACCAGCAGGACGCTGCCGAGCGCGGCCGAATGGGCATTGAAGGCGATCCAATAGAGCAACGGCGCCGTCCACAACCCGATCACGGGTCCCCAGGCGGGCCATCGCTGGTCGCCGCGCCGAGTCAGCCAATCGGTGCCGAACGACCCCGCAAGCAAGCCTATCGCGAGGGCCAGCGCGGAAATCGTTCCGTAAAGCGTGCCCGCCTCGCGCACCGGCAATCCGTACACCCGCGCAAGAAAGACCGCGAGAAACTGCGAGATAGAGGTCATGCCGAAGCCGGCCAAGGCCCCTCCGGCGATGACGAACAAGAGCGCCCGCTTGCCGACCATCACCCGAAGAAATGAGGCGAAGCTGGGCGGCGGGGTACGCGCCGGCGGCACATCGTCGATCAAGCCGCGGCGCGGTTCGCGCAACACCAGCAGCACCAGCAGCACCAGCAAACCGACCAGCAGACCCGGCACACCGAGCGCGACGAACGCCGCGCGCCATCCCCATGTCCCGGCAACGGCACCGCCTACCGATGCACCGACGAACGTGCCGGCCGGCGTCCCTAGCAGGATCAGCGACATCACCGAGGCGCGGCGGCCGGGTGGGAACAGATCGCCGACCAGTGAAACCGTCGGCGGCTGAGAGCCCGCCTCGCCCATGCCGACCCCCACGCGGCAGAGCAGTAACTGGACGAAATTGGAGATCAGCGCGCAGGCCGCGGTCGCCGCCGACCAGAACAGCACCGCGGCGGCAATGATGCGCACCCGCGATACCCTCTCCGCCAGGCGGCCGATCGGCAGTCCCAGAATCGCGTAGAGGAAAGCGAACGCCAGGCCCTGCAGAATGCCGAGCTGGAAATCGGTGAGCGTCAGCTCGAGCTTCACCTGTTGGGCGGTGACGGCGAAGACCGCACGGTCGGCGAAGTTGAAGCTCGTGACCAGAAAGCTTGTGACGACGAACAGCGAGCGATAGCGCGCCGAAAGGAGCGACGCATCCGGGCCCCCGGAGGTCCCCAGTTCCCCTGCGCGCCCATCGGACGGGATTTGTGCCTGCCGGCCGCGGTTCGAGGTCATGGCCTTACCGCAATGAGCGTCGCATCGGGGGCGGTTCCTTCCTCCATCCGCACGGGACGGGGTCAATAGGCGAAGCGGACGCCGAATTTGTAGGTCCGTCCGATGACGTCGTAGAGCGCCGGATTGGTTACGGCGAAGCTCGAAGGCATCTGGTTCGGCGGATCGACGTCGAACAGGTTGTCGATCACCCCGAAAACCTGCAGCTTGCGCCGCTCGCTCCCGAGAACGTCGACCGCCAGGTTGAGGTTCACGTAGGTCTTGGCCGGCACGTGATTGTTGCTGACGGAGTTGGGCAGGCTCGGGTCGTATCCCGCCTGGCCGGGCCCGATCAGCGCGACGTTGTAGATCCCGGACGAAATGTAGTGAACCTCCACGCCGGCGGTGACGCGCGACAGCGAATAGGTGACATAGCCGTTGAGGTTCCATGTCGGCAGGCCCGACGGCACCGATACCGGGGATCCGTTCATGCCCGCGCGATTTAGCCCATCGCCAATCGGGTCGTACTTGAACAGCCGCGTGCCGAGTGCGCGGATCGACAGATCGCCCGGGCCGACCGCCGTGTTGTAGCTCGCTTCGATGTCGAGCCCGCGGGTCTTGAGCCTGCTGACGTTCAGGTAGGGATTGGTGATCGTGGTCAGCATGCCGCTCGTGTCGCGCTGCACGAACGAGCAATACGCGGTGTTGCCGTTGGCGCATCCGGTGAGGATCGTCTGCGCACCGACGGTGGAGATCGCGCCGTTCAGAGTGATGTCGTAGTAGTCGACCGAGACCCGGAGGCTACGCGTGGGCGAAACGACCACGCCCGCGGTGAAGGTGTCCGCCTTCTCCGGCTCGAGGTTCGGATTGCCGCCCGACAGGGTCGAAACCAGGAACTGCTGCCCGCCGTTGCGCGGATCGAACACGTTCTGGAAACTCGAGACCGTCGGGTTGTACAGTTCGAAGAAATTCGGCGCGCGAATATCGCGCGAGCGGGTCACGCGGAACCGAAGCTCCCGCACCGGCTCCCACACCGCACCCACTTTCCAAGTGCTGACGCTGCCGCTGGTCGAATAATCCGTGTAGCGGTAGGCGCCGTTCAGCGATAGCGAATGGGCGAACGGCACGTCGGCGAGCACCGGTGCGCCGATCTCGACATAGCCTTCCTTCACCTTGATCGCCGGCCCCGTGATCCCCGTCCCGGGGCTGGTATAGAAGCGCAGCTGCGACGAGATCGGGTCGGCCGTGCCTTCGACATCCTCGACCCGGTACTCTCCGCCGAACGCCAGTGCCAGCGGCCCTCCGGGCAGTTGGAACAGATCGCCCTCGATGTTCAGCGCGGCGACGTGCTGGGTCAGCTTGGTGTCCTGAATCGCGTTGCCGAAGGCATAGCTTTTCGCGGACGGATCCCAGTTGTTCTGCCCGAAGATGTTGATTGGCATGCACCCCTGCACATAGGGGTTGGTCGGGTTCGTCAGCGTCGCCCGGCAGACGATGTTGCCGGTGGCCGGATCGCGGACGGCGTCGACCGCGTTGTAGAAGTTGCCCGACAGCGGGATGGCCGCGTTGCCGGTTATCGCAACGTTGTTGCCTTCCTGGTGGTAATCGGTTTCGCCGTACTGGTAATAGGCGTCCCACCGCCAGTTGGCGCCGATATTGCCCTTGAGACCGACCGCTCCGCGATAGAGATCGCGCGTGACGAGCCCCGTCTGATGGCCGAAATCCTCGCCGATCCGGTTGAGCACGAACGAGGTGACGTGGTTCGCGTCCATCAGCGAGGCGAGCTCGGGGGTGATATAGGCATTATCGCGCTGGATCACGATCTGCGCGCCCACGAAGCGCGGTTGGGAGCCGATCGTCGTCGCCTTCACATGCGCGTAATTGCCTTCGACGAACCCTTCGAGATTGTCGCCGATCTGGAATTTGGCATGAGCCATGGTCGAATAGCGCTCGACCGGCGCGACCAGCGGAAAGGCATTGTAGAAGCCGTTCTGCGGATCCTCTCCGCCGCCGGATTGAAAGATTCCGGCACCGTAGAACGTCCCGAAATCATGCTGATAAATCGATCCGTCGGGTGCGAACGCAGTTCCGCGCAGCGGCCCCGAGGTGATCACGCCGCCCCATGTCGCAACCGGCAGCGTGTGGGGAAGGATCACCTGTGCTGGAAGATTGTTCGCGGCCCGCGCGGGGCCGACCACCGGGATCGTGTTGTAAGCCTCCGCGCACCAGGCGCGGCTGTAGCAGCCGTCGACACCCTTGTTGTTGTCGTATTCGCCGCCGATCACCAGATGGCCCCGTCCGCCGGCGAAATCGAAGCCGCCGGCAAGCGAGAGGTAGGTGTCGGAATTGTCGCCTCGGTCGGAGACGCCCTTCTGCGCCGTGCCGCGAATGCCGGTGAAATCGGTATCGAGGATCAGGTTGACCACGCCCGCGACCGCGTCCGAGCCATAATTGGCCGACGCGCCTCCGGTGACGACCTCGGTGCGCTGGATGAGCGAGGTCGGAATCATGTTGAGGTCGACCGAGTCCGAAGGCGAAAAGCCGCCGCCGGAGGTGGTGCCGGCAACGAAGCGGCGTCCGTCGACGAGCACCAGCGTGCGGTTGGCGCCCAACCCCCGCAGGTCGGCAAGGTTGGCACCGGCGTTGTTGATGAAGATCGCCGTGGTCGCCGGAGTGGACTGGGCGCGGAAGCTTGGAAGCTGGTTGAGCACGTCGGCGATATTGGTCGCCCCTTTGCGCTGGATTTCATCGGCGCCGACCACCGTGACCGGGGTTGGCGCGGTGAACCCGCTCGACGTGATGCGCGAACCCGTTACCACGATGCTTTCGCCCTCTGGCGTCGGGGTGGCGGGGGCCGGCTGATCCGCCTGCGCATTGCCGGCGCCCTCCCCATTTGCCGGCGCCGCGGCGGGCGTTTCCCCGGCCGGCGCGGCGGAGGGTGGAGCGGACTGCGCCGCTGCCGCCGACGAGAGGCCGCCCAGACCGACCGCAAGAGCGATCGCGCTGACCGCGCGTAGATAATGCCGGTCGATCATTGCATCCTCCCATGACTTGTTTCTGTTTATTTTTGCTGCCGCGCGCGTGCGGGAAGGCTCTTTTCGTCCGAAGGGCCGACAAGGCGCGGAAGCCTCGCCATGCCATTCCGCGATTCCCCAACACTGCGGGCGCAGCCGGGGCGGGAGTATATGCCGACATGTTGACGGGTCAACATGTCTTCGCTCGCGTCGCGGGTCAGCGGCTCTGCGGCCCCGCCCGGTTGACGCGGAGCGCCATCTTCAGCAGCCACTTGTCCATCAGCGCCAGTTCCTCGGAACAAAGATCGGCCGTCACCTCGGCAAAGAAGACCACCCGCTGCTGCTGAACCCGGCGCTGCAGATCGCCCCCTTTGTCGGTCAGGAACAGCAGCGGGCTTTTCCGATTGCGCGGATTGGGGCGCCGCCCCACGAGACCGCGGCGCTCCAGCCCCGCCAGCGCCCGGCTGACCTCGGCTCGATCGGCGAAGGCGACCATCGACAGCGCGCTGGCGGTCTTTTCCCCCATCACCCCCAGATGAGCGAGCACCCGCCATTCGGCGAGCGAGAGGTCGGTGGTCTCCCTCAGTTGAGCGACGGTCTGACGCTCCAGCATCTTCGCCAGCAGCAGCAGCCGATAGGGCACATGCGTCAACGGGAAGAGCGTCCAGGCCTCGAGGCCGACCTCGCCCGGATCGCGGCTTTGCGGCGCTTCAGGTTGCTCGTCCATCCCGCCTCCCGGGAGCCAATCTAGTTCAGCACGTGCCGATTGTAACCCACCATCGTGTTGACATATCAATGATCGCCGAGAGCGATCGTGGTGATCCGCGCCGCCTCGGCACCCCTCAGGCTGCCGCCGCCGGTCGGGGGTCTTCGGCCGGTAGCGGCGCCTTGCCGAGGATCATGTCCGCTGCCTTTTCGGCGATCATAATCGTGGGGCCGTTGGTGTTGGCACCCGGCACCGTGGGCATGATGGAGGCGTCGACCACCCGCAGCCCGTCCACGCCGCGCACGCGCAATTGCGGATCACACACGCTCTCAGGCGCTCCCCCCATCGCGCATGTCCCGACCGGATGCTGGGTGACGCCTGCATTGTCGCGGATATAGGCGACCAGTTCGTCGGGACGGGTGAGTTCCGCGCCGGGCAAGATCTCCCGCCCGGTCAGCTCGGCCTGCGGGGGTGTGCGATAGATCCGGCGAACGATCTCGATCCCGCGACGGGCGGTCTCCAAATCCTCGCGCTCGGAGAAGATGTTGAGCGTGATCGCCGGGGGATCGGCAGGATCGGCCGATTTGAGCTCCACCCATCCGTGGCTGCGCGGATGCAGCAGAATGACGTCGGCGGTCATCCGGTGCTCCTGCCGCTGGCCGATGCCGGGGAACCAGATCTTGGCATCCATCCGCACCGGATTGGCCCAGATCTGGAGATCGGGCTGCGCCAGATCAGGTCTGCTCCTGAGGATCGGATTGCAACTGTTGACCTGGGTCGCGAAGACGCCCTTGCCGGTCAGCGCCCACTGGATCACCGAGAACGCGGCCCTGTCGAAGCGCAACTGATTGAGGAAGCTCAGCGGCTTGGCCATCGCGAAATGGACCGGAACGCGGGGATGCTCCTGCAGGTTGCGGCCGACCATGCGGCGGTCGGCCACGGGCTCGATACCGTGCTGGCGCAGGTGGTCGGCGGGTCCGATGCCCGAGAGCATCAGGAGCTGGGGCGAGTTGTAGGACCCGCCGGAAAGGATCACTTCCCGTTCCGCCCGCAGAACCTCCACTGCGCCTTCGCGTTCCACCTCGATGCCGACCGCGCGCGTCCCTTCGAACACGACGCGGCGCGTCAGCGTGCGCGTGAGCACGGTGAGGTTGGATCGCGACATTGCCGGTTGGAGATAGGCGCGCGCGGTGCTCGCCCGACGGCCCTTGCGATCGATCGTCAGCTCGCCGCGGGCGAAGCCCTCCTCCACTTCGCCGTGGAGGTCGGCGGTGGTGTTGAAGCCTGCCGCCTCGGCGGTGCGCATCAGCGGCTCGTGCAGAAGGTGCCCCGTCTGGATCGGCATCACGGAAAGCGGGCCCGAGGCGCCATGATAGGGGCCCTCCCCGCGCCAGCTCGTCTCCATCTTCCTGAAGTAGGGCAGCACGTCGGCATAGCCCCAGCCCTGACAGCCCATCTGCCGCCAGGTTTCGAAATCCATACTGTGGCCGCGCATGAAGAACAGGCCGTTGATCGACGAGGAACCGCCCAGCAGGCGCCCACGCGGAATCGGTATCCGGCGGCCGTTGAGATGCGGTTCCGGCTCCGAGAGAAAAGGCCACATGAAGTCGGGATTCGTATAGGCGCGCATGAAGCCGAGCGGCATGCGCAGCAGCCAATGCCTGTCATCCCCGCCCGCCTCGATCAGCAGCACGCGATTGGCCGGGTCTGCGCTCAGGCGATTGGCAAGCACGCACCCGGCTGAACCGGCACCGACGATGATGTAGTCATAATTCATGGAAGGGCGACTTCTCCTACTTTGGGCCGACGCTCGTGGGCGTGCGCGGCGCCACCGCCAGATAGTGGAGCGCCGCCCATGTGAAAACCAGCGATCGCGCTTCTCAATGCTCACGGCCATGGCTTTATCGGGCATCAATCAGGCCGCATCCGTAATGCGGTAGCAGGCCACCTCCCGCTTCTCGCAAGGACTTGAACTCCGGCGCCGGCACCCGCGCACACGGGTCATTTGTGACAAGCCTCGCGTCATCAGCCACCATTCCCGATACGCACTCGGCTTGCCGCGAAGCCGTTACCGACCGTGAACATTAGTCCTCTGCGCGCAGCGCAGGTATGGGCTCATTCCTGCGCGAGAGCGGCCGGGTAGTCGAAAGAAATAAGGGAACTGCAGCAGATACCGGAACGGCACGCGGCCGATATTGTCTTGGCAAATCAGGCCGTCCACGGCAAAGTCGCCGCAAAAAAGCGGGACTCACTATCCCGCCGGGAGGGTCGACGTCATGCGCGTGCAATCTACTTTGTTCGGACTTGCCTTGCTTCTTCCAGCGTTCCTGCTCGGCGCGGCGGGCGCAGCGGGGGCGCAGGACGCGCACGCGCACATGGCGATGCCTGCGCAGGCGCCGGCCGCCACCGGGCCGGCGACGCGCTGGTCCGATCCGGCCTCGTGGCCCGACGGGAAGGTGCCGGGCGCGGGAGATGCGGTGACGATCGGGCGGGACCGGGAGATCGTGCTCGACGTCAGTCCGCCGGCGCTGCGCAGCCTGACGATCGACGGCAAGCTCAGCTTTGCCGGCGATCGCGACATCGCTCTGACGACCGACTGGATCTACCTGCCGGGCGGTGAGCTCGACATCGGCAGCGAAGCCCATCCTTACACCCACAAGGCGACCATCACCCTCACCGACACCGTGCCGGGCGAAGACGTCAACACCATGGGCGACCGCGGGATCATGCTGCTCTCGGGCACCTTGAGCCTGCACGGCGACCGCACCAACACCTGGACCAAGCTGGCGAAAACGGCGAAGGCCGGCAGCGCGCGGATCGAGGTGCTGAACGCCGCCGGCTGGCGCAAGGGCGATACGATCGTGCTCGCCTCGACCGACTTCGATCCCCACCAGGCGGAAGAGCGCACCGTCACTGCGGTCAGCGGCAACGCGCTGATGCTCGACAAGCCGCTCCGATACATGCACTTCGGCGAGATCACCTATGGGGTCGACGAGCGCGGCGAGGTCGGCCTGTTGACCCGCAACATCCGCATCCAGGCATCGGACGATGCGGCCAAGTCCTACTTCGGCGGGCACATCATGGCGATGGCGGGTTCGAAGATGTACGTCTCGGGCGTCGAGCTATCGCGCATGGGCCAGTACCTGCACCTCGCGCGCTATCCGATCCACTGGCACATCGAAGGCGACGGCGAGGGGCAATACATCCAGAACTCCTCGATCCACGACACCTACAGCCGCTGCGTGACCGTCCACGGCACCGACAACGTCAGGGTCGAGAACAACGTGACCTTCAATACCGTGGGCCACTGCTTCTTCCTCGAAGACGCGGTCGAAACCGGCAACCAGATCCTCCACAACCTCGCCATCCTCACCAAATGCCACCCGGACGGGAAGCCTTGCGTGCCGACCGATCTCGGGCCATTCAAGACGGAGGATGGCAAGAACTTCAATCTGGCGGGGCAGGACGCGAAGGATATCCTGATCCCGTCCGACAACACCGCCTCGAGCTTCTGGATCACCAATCCGGACAACATCTACCGCGACAACGTGGCCGCAGGATCAGAGGCGACGGGTTTCTGGCTGGCCACGCCCCAGCATCCGACGGGGGCATTCTTGAACCAAAAAGGCAGTGAGAACATTTGGCCGCGCAGTACCCGGTTGCGCGAATTCAAGGGCAACGTCGCCCACTCGAACTTCGACGGGTTCATGTTCGACCGCGGCCCAAGGTCCGATGGCCATTTCGGGCCCGGCGGCCATATGGCCCTTGCCAATCCTGCCGACCCGAAGAGCCCTGTGATCGAGACGGTCTTCGAAGACCTCATCAGCTACAAGAACCGCAACAGCGGCATCTGGGCGCGCGGCGAGATGGACACCTTCACGAACCTGAAGCTGGCAGACAACGCGATCGGCTATACCCACGCGTCGGGCAACTTCGGCAATTCCGCGTTCACCTCACGGGTGATCGATTCGCGGTTCGTGGGCGAAAGCGGCAATATCGGCAATCCCGGCACGCCGGCGGAAGTGGCTTACGGCCGCAGCTTGCCCGAGCCAGAGCTCCCGGATTTCCCGATCCGCGGCTACGAGTTCTACGACTACCAACATCGCCTGGACAATGACACGTTCGTCAATTTCCAGGACAACGCCACCCGCAAGACGGGGGCAATTTCCTATCTGCTCTATACCAGCTTCGGGATGAGCACGAACAACACCGTCGAGCACGCGAAGTTCATCGACGCGAAGCCGGTCTATTTCCCACCGGTGGAGCACAAGTGGAGCAACGACGACTACGGCAACGGGAGCTACAAGACGGCGGTATTCCACGACCTCGACGGCTCGGTCACCGGCAAGCCGGATTCCTTCATCCTGATCGATGACCCGAGCGATTCGATCGCCATCGACGGTGCCTGCGAAGCCCGGCCGACTTGGAACGCCGCGGTGTGCAAGGGCGATTTCGGGCGCCTCGCGGTCAATGCCCCCGCGCCCCCCGGCGCACCCGGCGCCGGCGGACCTCCCAATCTCAGCGCACTGTTTGCCCGGCCCAGCGGTCCGCCGCCGCCGCCGGTCGTGCTCAGCCGCCAGGGCAAGGAAGTCACGCTCGCCGGAGACACGAACGTGCGTGCCGGCAGCGAGATCAAGGTGACCACCCAACGGCCGGCAGTCGACCTGCGCCTCAGCGAACTGGACAAGGGCTCGTGGGTGATCTTCGAGCTTCCGGGTTTTACCACGGCAACCTCGGGTATCCCGCAGGACAGCCTGGATGCGCTACGCACGGCCAGCACCACCTCATACTACAAGGGCAAGGACGCATTGTGGGTGAAGGTCGTCTCCAACGGCGAAGGCGCCCTGCTCGCCGGCCCTGGCGCGGGCGGAACCAGCGTCGAGGTGAGCCGGCAAGCGAGCTCCTAGACGTATGAGCGAGGGCTCGCCCCAGCCTCGGTGCGCCAATCGGAGATAAGCGGGGTAGACTGACAGCGCAGCCGGTCTGCTCCTAATTGCGGCAGGGGCAGGAACCCACGACAGCGTCCTCGCCCCCTGCGTGCATCTCACCGCATCAGGTCGTCGGCGAAGCGGCGCAACAGTTTTCGCAATTGGTCGAGCTCGGCATCGGTCCACGAAACCAGTATCCGATTGGCCAGCCGCTCTCGCGCGGAGTTCAGGGCCGAAACCATGGCCCGGCCCTTGGCGCTGACGACGGCTTCTCGGACCCGCTTGTCGCGCGCAGATGGCCGGCGCTCGATGAGCCCGAGTTCCTCGAGCTTGGTCATCTGGCGGCTGATGGTGGTGTGATCGCGGCCGGTGCGGTCCGCGAGATCGACCACCCCGATCGGGCCGTATCGGGCGACCCGCGCGAGCAGCGGGAACAGCGCCCGGTCGAGCGGAATCCCGGCTTCCTCGATCAGCCGATCATCGCGGCGCGGCCGGTTTATCTCGTCGACCAAGTCGATGATCGCGGCATGGAGCCCGCGCAGAATTTCCGTATTATGTGTATTATGCACGATTATTGTTGCCTCTGCGGCTTTTTGCGGATACGTGCATATTACACATAAACTGCGGAGCTGCCAATGTCATTCGATACCGAGGTGCTGATAACCGGTGCGGGGGCCGCCGGCCTTGCGTTGGCGATCGACCTCGCGCGCAGAGGCGTTTCCTTTGTCCTCGTCGAGCAGAACAAAGAGCCGTTCGGCGGTTCGCGCGGCAAGGGAATTCAACCGCGCACGCTGGAAGTGTTCGAGGATTTCGGCCTCCTCGACCGGCTGGCGGCCGCCGGTGCGCCCTATCCTCCGCAGCGGGAATATCGCGCCGATGGGAGCAGTCACGAGTCCGCGGTGATGGAAGACATCTCCGCAAGCCCGGCCGAACCTTATGCCGCTGCGCTGATGGTGCCGCAGTTCAAGACCGAGGAAATCATGCGCGAGCGCCTGGCGGAGTTGGGGCAGCGCCCGCTGTTCGGCCGCCGGTTGATCGGCTTCGAGCAGGATGTCGACGGGGTCACCGCCCGGATCGCTGACGACGCCGGCGAACATGTCGTCCGCGCCCGCTATCTGGTGGGAACGGATGGGGGCCGCAGCTTCGTCCGACACGTGCTCGATATCCCGTTCCCGGGTGAGACGCTGGGTGTCCGGGCGCTCGTCGCCGACGTCCGGCTGGAAGGCCTCGACCGCCTCGCATGGCACCGTTTCCAACTCGGGGCCGGCGCAACCCAGGTGATGATCTGTCCGCTGGCCGGCACGGACCTTTTCCAGATCCAGGCGCCGGTGCCGCTCGCAGGCGAGGTCGATCTGTCGCCTGCGGCGCTCACCCGACTGGTCGCGGAGCGAACCGGGCGCACGGATATCATTGTGCACTCGGTATCCTGGGCCTCGGTCTATTCGATGAATGCGCGCCTCGCGGACCGCTATCGAAGCGGCCGCGTATTTCTCGCAGGGGACGCCGCGCACATTCACCCGCCGACCGGCGGACAGGGCCTCAACACCAGCATCCAGGATGCCTATAACCTCGGCTGGAAACTCGCAGCCGTGCTCGGCGGCGTGCCGGACACCCTGCTCGATACGTACGAAGAAGAGCGCAAGCCTATCGCCGCCGAAATGCTCGGGCTCGCGACACGCCTGCTCGACGAGGCCAAGCAGGGTCCGATGCGCCGCAATCGTGAGGTGCGGCAGCTCGACCTCGGGTATCGGGGATCGTCGCTCTCGCTCACCGGCTCGCCCGGCGATGCGCGGGTTTACGCCGGCGATCGGGCGCCGGACGCGCCCTGTCGCGGCCGTGCCGGGCAGCCGACGCGGCTGTTCGCGGTGTTTCGGGGGCCGCACTGGACTTTGCTCGGCTATGAAACCGACGAACGGCCCACGCCGCGCGCGGGTCTCCGGATAGTGGTCGCCGGAAATCAGGGCGACCTCGTCGACGATGGTGGACATATCGCCGACGCGTACGGGTTGGCGCCGGGCCAGTGGGCGCTTGTCCGCCCGGACGGCTATTTGGCGGCGGTGGCCGCGACCGCGGAGCTGGAGCAGGTGCTCCAAAGGGCGCCGATCGGCTAGCCGCAGTCGGAATGAATCGCCTCACGCAGCGAGGGCCGCCGCGGCGTGCGGCATTTCATAAATTGGGCGACTTTTTTCGCCCCTGAAGCCCCGTCAAACAGGCCTCCGACGACCGGCGGGTACCGCATGGCACGAGGATGTGGCCACGCCTGCGGGTGCTCCGGCGTCCGTTGGAATCGGCTGTTCGCAAGCGGGGTTTGCTGTCCCGCCGAGGGCGCGCGCCGTCTCGCTGCGCGAGGCGGCCGAAGGGCGCGCTCGGCCTGCGCCCGCAGCGAAGGATCGCACCACCGGACGACGGTCTTCGCCAACTCGACGCCGCCGAGAAAGGCGGTGCGAACGAACAGGGGAGAAATCGAATGAGACAATATCGTTGGAGCGGAAGTCGTTGGGCGCTGGGCGCCAGCGCAGTCGCGGTGGCGTTCGCGCTGCTGCAGCCGAGCGCCGCCTTCGCGCAGGCGGATGACCAGGCAAAAACCCCAGATGCCGTGCAGGCGGACGACACGTTGCCCGATCAAGGCGCAGCGAGCGAACAGGACACGACCACCGACGAAATCGTCGTCACCGCCACCGGCACCAACATCTCCGGGGTGAAGCCGGTCGGCAGCGAATCGGTGGTGCTCGATCGCAACGCCATTCTCGCCACCGGCAAGACCAGCATCTCGGATGTGCTGCAGACGCTGCCGCAAGTGCAGAACGTTTCGGGATCGTTCACGGCGGCATCCAGCGGCGGCTCGGGCAATGCCCAGAGCGGATCGAACCCGACGCGCGGCAACGCGATCAACTTCCGCGGCGTCGGACAAGGGGGCACCCTGACGCTGGTCGACGGCCATCGGATCACGCCCAGCGGCAGCGCCGCCGCCTTCACCGAAGCCAACCAGGTGCCGATCTCCGCGATCGAGCGGGTCGAGGTCATCGCCGACGGCGCCTCCGCGATCTATGGCTCGGACGCGATCGCGGGAGTGATCAACTATGTCCTGCGCAAGGACTTTAGCGGGCTTGAGCTCGGCGGGCGCTATTCGTTCGGCGATTACGGACAGTCCGAATATGCGCTGCACGGCACCGCGGGTCTGCACTGGCATCCGAGCTTCGGCGAAGGCAGCGTGATCGCCACTTTCGAGTACGGCCACCGCGCACCCTATCTGCGCGGCGACAATCCGCGCCTGCGCGCAGACCAGCGGCCCTACGGCGGCAACGACAACCGCGTGACCGGTGCTTCGGCCACCACGCCAGTCAACGGGAACATCATCGTCCCGACCGCCGACGGCCTCAACAACCCCTATTTCGTGCAGGGCGGCGCCAACACGTATTACACCTTGCCGCTGCTGACCGGCGACCAGATCCCGACGATCGGCGACCTGCAGGAGGTCCGCGCAAGCGGCACGTGCGCGGGCGCGGCGACGCCTACTTGCGCCACCTATCCGAACGTGATCGACCGCTCCGATTACGAAGACTATCTCGGGCGTGAAAACCGCTACCAGGCGGCCGTCTTCATCAATCAGGACATCGGTCCGATATCGTTCTACGACGAGTTCTTCTACACCAAGACCAGTCAGTTCACCCGTACTTTCGCCAGCGGCAACCAGAACGCCAATCCGACTGTGACGGTCAATCCCGGCAGCCCCTATTACCTCGCGCTGCCGAACACCGCCCGCTCGCCGTTTCCGCCGTTCGTCCCGGCCTCACCCCAGCCGATCACCGTCCAGGTCAACCTGCTCGCGCGGATGCCGGCCGGCGCGCCGCGGTTCGGCAACCAGAACTTCGACGAGAGCTTCAACAACACCTTCGGGGCCAATGCCGGGCTGTTCGGCGATTGGCGGGCGGAAGCCTATTACACGTTCGGCCAGGATAAGAATTGCGGGGTCTGCTACCTCGGCAACTACATCTCGCTCGAGACGACCAATCTCGCTGGCGCCGCGGCGATCAACGCGCTGCAGCAGCTGGTCAACCTGCCGCTGTCGGACCCGATGCACGTAAACCCGTATTCGAGCGATCCGTTCACCGACGAGCAGCTCAAGTACATCCTCGGCACGAACGATCAGTATTCGCAAAACTGGAGCCATGACGTCGTCGCCAAAGTCGATGGCGGCCTGTTCGATCTTCCTGGCGGCCGATTGAAGCTCGCGCTGGGCGGTGAGTATTACTACGGTATCGAAAAGCTGCAGAACGACGCGAACCGACCGCCCGACCCGGGCTCAGTGACCACCCCGGACGCCCGCGCCCGCACCACGCGCGAGCAATACGCGGCGTTCGGCGAAATCTATCTCCCGCTGGTCTCGAGCGGCATGAACGTGCCGCTGATCCAGTCACTCACCTTGAGCGGCGCGGTGCGTTACGACCATTATTCGGATTTCGGCTCGACCACGAACGAGAAGCTGAGCGGAACCTGGGAGGTGAGCGATTCCTTCCTCGTGCGCGCCTCGTGGGGCACCTCGTTCCGCGCCCCGGGCCTGCCGGAGCTCAACTCCGGGGCGTTTTCGGTCGGCATTGGTTCGACCGGCGCGCCGGGTGCCGACGTGACCGACATTCCGGTTCAGGCGAACGGCCAAGCGAACGTCCTCAACATCATCGGCAACAATTCGCATTTGAAGGCTGAAATCGGCCACAACTGGCAGATCGGCGCCGATTTCACGCCGACGTTCGTGCCGGGCCTCAAGCTCTCGGCGACGTATTACAACCTCAGGTACGACAACAAGCTGGGGACCTCGGGCGTGCCGCTGGCGATCTTCGCGGGCGGGCCGTTCGCCACTGCTGCGCTCGAACAACAGTATCGCGCGTACGTGATTCCGATCCACAACACCGACGTCACGCCGACCGGCTGCACGCTCGACCCGGCGCTCCAGGAGTTCTCGAGCTTTCTCTATTCCGCGAATGCGGGGTTCAACCCGCACGATTTGTGCAACGTGAACGTGGTGGTCGACGGGCGAAGCCTCAGTGCCGCGAACACCTTCCAGGACGGCCTGGATTTCAATGCGAGCTACTTCACCAATTCCGGCGTTGGTTCGTTTGCGTTCAATCTTAGCGTGAGCAAGATCTTCCACGACGAACAGCGCACGACTCTGGGACAACCGATGACGAGCGTGCTCGACACGATCGGCAATCCGGTGAGTTGGCGCGGGCGCGGCGGGGTGACCTATTCGACCGGGCCGCTCGCGCTGACGCTGTTCGGCAACTACATCGGCTCTTACACCAACAACGCGCCGATTACCGTTCAGGGGGTCACGCAGCCGGTCTCGCAGGTCGGATCGTGGACGACGTTCGATCTAAATGTCGCGCTCAACTTTCCGCGCGATGGGAAACGCTGGCCGTTCCTGAACGGAGTGCAGCTCAACTTCTCGGTCAACAACCTGTTCGATACCGAGCCACCGATTGTGGAATCAAGCTTCTCCGGCAGTTCGTCGATCGACCTATTCACCCACAATGCGTTCGGCCGGGTGTTCCAGCTCTCGCTGACGAAGGACTTCTGAAAGAGCCGGGCGATCGCATTCGGCCTGGGCCTCATCACCTCCCCAGGGTTCAGGCCGACTTCAACGCCGCGCGAGCGGCACCCGGTCCCGTCGCACGGGGGCTCTATCCCAGGAGCCCCGCGTTGAGGGCAATGGCGGCGGGGCCGGGTTTGCTTTTGCCGGACTGCGAAAAAGAAAGGCGGGCTTCCGCTGAAGAAGCCCGCCTCAGCGTTGCCGCCGGGAGGGAGAGGCTTACGAACCGGCGGTGCGCAGCTTGGCGTAGTAATCGTCCCACGCCTGAAGCATCGGCAGGTGCGGAACTGGGGAGACCCCGGGCGACGTGCCGAGGACGCGAACCTGCTGGTCCTTCAGCGTGAACTTCGGCCACTGGGGAAGTCCGGAGCCATTGGGATCGCCGGTCTTCGCGAAATTGGTCCAATAAGCCATCATCTGGTCCGACGTAGCCTTGTCGGGCTTGCTGCCGCCCACGGCCGGCACGTCGATGTTGCCGAATACGTAGGGCATTTCCGATGCGTGGGACGATCCGCCCGGCTGCTCGGGCGTGCGCACATCGAAATAATAGACGTAGGCCGGATGGCTGCCTTTCGCGGTCTGCAGCTTTGCCCAGGTCCAGGTCGGCCAGGCGAAGGCGGTGTCGCGGAACACGTCGCGGCTCGCCTGCAGCGCCTCGGCTGGCGTCGCGTGCGGATAAACGGCAAGCAGCGCATCGGCGCTGCCGTCGTATTGCGTGCGGATCTGCTTTTCGAACTGGGCCGGCGCGACCGGACCTTGCACGAACAGCGCGCCCTCGTCGGAATTGGTGCCGATCAGCACCGGCGTGTCGTTGAACTTGCCCTGGCCATAGAGGACGTACTGGTCGCCCGGCAGCACGTGGCCGTCGAAATTCGGCCAAAAGCCGCCCATGGCATTGGCGCCAGGGCCGGCCTGGATCTTGCCCGCCGGCAGCGCGCGGGCGGCCGCGAGGTCCGCGGCACCGAGCGCCTTCAGAAAGCCTTCTCCCTGCTTTTCGGCGTCGGCGAGGGTGCGCATGTTCACCCCGCCCTCGCCGTCTTTCCGCGCGGGGCCGAAGTTGCCGCCGCTCTCGGAGATGGCCTTGGCGAACAGGCCCTTGGCGAGCGGCGAGGCGCCGAGCATCGACACCGCGATGCCGCCCGCGCTTTCGCCGAAGATCGTCACGTTGGCGGGATCTCCGCCGAACTTGGCGATGTTGTCCCGCACCCACTTGAGTCCGGCGATCTGATCCTCGAGCCCGTAGTTGCCCGAGCCGTGGCCGCTTTCCTTCGACAGCTCGGGATCGGCCATGAAGCCCAGCGCGCCCAGGCGATAGGCGACGCTGACGACGATCACCCCCTGTCCGGCGAGCTTCGAACCGTCATAGAGCGGGGCGCTGGTGGCGCCGCCGGCAAAGCCGCCGCCGTAGATCCACACCATCACCGGCAGCTTGTCGTTGCCGGTCTTCGCCGGAGTCCAGACGTTGAGATAGAGGCAGTCCTCGCTGGGCGTCGCGGCAACACCCATGAACTTCAGCATCGAGCCGTCCTGCATGCACGGGGCGCCATATTCGCTCGCCTGCCGGGTGCCCTGCCACGGGACCACCGGCGCGGGCTCTGCCCAGCGCAGCTTGCCGACCGGCGGCGCGGCGAACGGAATGCCCTTGAACACCATCAGGCCGCCCTGCGTCGCGCCCGCGACTTTGCCGCCGGTGACGTCGACCGTCGCGGCAAGCGGCGCGGCTTTCTGCGCGCACGCAGTGGTGCTTGCCAGCAAAGCCGCGACGGCCGCGATGCGAAGATGTTTCATCGTCTTTCTCCCCCTTGCCGGCCGTCATCTCACGGCTTCAGCGTTTGCGCGGCGAGCTTCGCGTCGCCGCTCAGCGCCATGGTGCCTGCATCGCTGCCGATCGCAACCAGATATTGGCCGCCCGCGATCGTCCAGGCGTTTTTCCCGGTATCGAAGTCGGCCAGCAGCCGCGGGTCGGCGGTGAGAGTGACGGTTCGGCTTTCGCCGGGCGCAAGGGCGACTTTCTCGAACGCGAGCAGCCGGCGCGCGGGTCCCCCGGGGCGGCCGGTGAGGTAGAGCTGGACCACGTCCTTGCCGGCCACCTGGCCGGTGTTGGCCACGGTCACCGTGGCGGCGATGGTCTTGCCGCCAGTCACGCGCAGCCCCTGATAGCCGAAGCTGGTGTAGCTGAGGCCGTGGCCGAACCAGTATTGCGGCGCCGTCCTCTGCCGCGCGTACCAGCGGTAGCCGACGTCGGCGCCTTCGATGTTGTAGTCGATCTTCACCGGATCGTTCGGACCGGCACCCGCGCCCGGAATGGCGGGCCGAGGAAGCTGGCTTTCGTCGGCCGGCCAGGTGAGCGGCAGGCGGCCCGAGGGGTTTACCTCGCCGGTCAGCACCCGGGCGATCGCCTCGCCGCCGCGCTGCCCCGCATACCACGCCTCGACGATCGCGCCGACCTTGTCCGCCCACGGCAGCGTCACCGGGTTGCCGGTCTCGAGCACCACGACGGTGTTCGGGTTGGCCGCGGCAACCGCCTCGACCAGCGCGTCCTGGCCCATCGGCAGGTGCATGTTGGGCACGTCGTCGCCCTCGCCCGAAGGCTGGTAGACGAACACCACCGCGACATCGGCGTTGCGCGCCTTGGCCGCGGCTTCGGCCGGATAATAACCGGTGTCGTACGTGATCGTCGCATCCTTGCGATGCTCACGCAGCGCTTTGACGGGCGACGAAGGATGGAACACCACGTTGCCCCACCCGCCCATCGGCCCTTCGCCGCCGAGCGGCACGGTGGTGAGCGGCTGCCCCTTCGGGCGCCAGGGGTTGGTCACCTGCGACGAACCGGTGCCGGAAGGCACCCCCGCATCGGCGTGAGCGCCGATCACAGCGATGCGCTTCGCGCTGGCCGCGAGCGGCAGCAGGCCGTCGCGGTTCTTGAGCAGGACGATGCCGTCCTCGGCCTCGCGCTGGGCGATCTCGGCGTGGGCGGCGAAGTCGATCTCCGCTTTCGCCGGCGCATGGTCGAACAAGCCGACGGCGAACATCTCGCGCAGCACGCGATGGGCGGCGTCATCCACCCTCGAAAGCGGGATCGACTTGTCGGCGAGGCCAGCCTTCAGCGGCGCGTCGAGCCATGCCTGCTTGTCGAAATTCGCCGCCGATTGCTGGTCGAGCCCGGCGGTGAACGCATCGACGCCGTGGACCGCGCCCCAGTCCGACATCACGAAGCCGGGGTAGGCCCAATCGCGTTTCAGCACCTGGGTGAGCAGCCAGCGATCGTGGCACCCGTACGTGCCGTTCACGAGGTTGTACGAGCACATCACCGAGCCCGGCTTGCCCCGCTCGATCGCGAGCTCAAACGCCAGCAGGTCGCTTTCGCGCGCCGCCGCCTCGCCGATCAGCGAATCGGCGGTCATCCGATTATGTTCCTGGTCGTTGAGGGCGTAGTGCTTGACGGTCGAGATGACCCCTTCCGACTGGATGCCCCGCACCGATTCCCCTGCCATCACGCCGGCCAGCAGCGGATCTTCGCCCACGTATTCGAAGTTGCGTCCGTTCCTCGGGTCGCGTGCGATGTCAGCGCCGCCGGCAAGCTGGACGTTGATCATCTTCGCGCGTGCCTCGTTGCCGATCAGCTTGCCTCCGGCATAGGCGATCGCCGGATCGAACGTGCTCGCGAGCGCAAGGCCGGACGGCAGCGCTGTCGACATGTCGTCCGGCCCGCGCACCATCATCGGATTGGTGACACCCAGGCTCGCGTCGCTTTCCTGCAAGGCCGGGATGCCGAGCCGCTCGTTCCCAGGGACGAACCCAGCCGAGCCGACTGCGCCCGGCGGCGGCGCGCCGGCACCGAACGACATTCCGGCAAGGCCGTGAAGCAGCGCGACTTTCTCGTCGAGCGTCATCTGCGCGAGGATCAGGTCCGCGCGCTTGTCGGGCGAGAGCGCGGTGTTCATCCACGGTCGCGCGGGCTGCGCGGCCGAGCCGGTGTCTTCAGCCGCAAGCGGCTGGATGGCGGCCACGGCGATCCCGCCCAGCAGCAGGGTCGCGAATTTCAGCAATTTCATCTCGGGTCTCCGGGCTGACGCTTACTTCGCCGCGGTCTTCTGCGCGGCCGCATCGAGATCGGCGCCCCACGGGTCCTTCTCCGGCACTGCTTTGCCACCGGGCGAGAAGTCCATGATCCGATCCTGCGCGCGATCGTACTTCGGCCAGGCGGGCAGGCCCGTGCCGTTGGGATCGCCCGTCTTGGCGAAATTGACGATGTAGGCGCTGATCGTCTTGCCCATCGCGTTGTCGCGCGCCGTGGTGCGGTCCCCGTACTTGATCGCCTGGGTATCGAAGAAGAACGGGATGTCGCTCGCGTGGCCCGCGCCCTGCTGCGGCGGCATTCCGGGAGGGGGCGGCGGCGGGTTCTCGGCGACGTAGGAGAAGCGGTAGGCGTAGACCGGCACGCCCTGGCCGGCGATCGTCGTTTCGACGTTGCGCGCGCCGCCGATCATCATGCCGGTCTTGCCGCCCATGTCCCCACGGGTCGCGCCAATCATGATCGGCACGTGCGCGAAATTGCCCGAACGGTAGGCCGCGCCCGCGTCGACCGCGAGCTTGCCGTCGACGAACGGGCTGGCGAAAGTGCGCGGGCCCTTGGCGGTGAACATCGCCATCATGCTGAGCCCGTCGGTGACTTGCTCCTGGCTCAGCGCGCGCAGCTTGGCGAGCGCCTGGGGATCGTCGGCATCGATGCCGTGCGCTTTTGCAAAGTTGACTCCGATCTCCTCGGTCGAGGCGAGGTTCGCCCCGCCCATCCCGCCGCCGTCGCCGCCCGACATCACCACCGCGCGCTCGAACAGACCCTTGGTCATCGGCGAGGTGACCAGGGTATGCACCGACATGCCACCGGCGCTCTCGCCGATGATCGTCACGTTGTCCGGATCGCCGCCGAACGCCGCGATGTTGCGCTGAACCCATTTCAAGGCGGCGAGCTGGTCCATGTAGCCGTAGTTGCCGAGCAGGCCATTGTCCTCGTTGGCTCGCGTCAGCGCGGGATGGGCGAAGGTCCCGAACCGGCCGACGCGGTAGTTCGCGCTGACGAACAGCACCCCCTGCTTGGCCAGCTCGGCCCCCGAATAAGTCGGCGGCGACGCACCGCCGTTCACGAACCCGCCGCCGTAGATCCAGAACACCACCGGGAGCTTGCCTTTGGCGTTAGCCGGCCGCCAGACGTTGGCGTAGAGGCAATCCTCATCGGGCGGAGTGCCGAGCGGGGCCGCGTCGCTGGGGAACGGAACCTGCATGCAGTCGTGCCCGTAGGCATTTGCCTCGCGCACGCCGTTCCAGTGGGCGGCCGGTTGCGGCGCGCGCCAGCGTAAGGGCCCAAGCGGGGGCGCGGCGAACGGAATGCCCTTCCAGCTCAGCACGCCCTCGGCCGAAGCGCCGTGCAGGGTGCCCGTATCGATGGTCACCGTCGCGGGGTCGCTCGTGTCGGCGCAGGCAGGCACGGCCAGCCCGACGGCAATCGCGAGCACGGTCAGCGACAAGGTGTTCTTCATGGCATCCTCCCCAATGTGTTTCCGAACGCAGTTTGCGCGCCCTTCGATTCCGTCACCCTCTTTACACGAAGGCCGATTTGAGACAACGCTGTCTCGAGACAACGTTGTCTCGGCTCTGAGACCGCGCTCGAGCGTGGCCGGCCTGTTGTCGATAGGGAGGGGTAACCGTGGAAAACAGTCGCCTATTTGCGCCCGTTGCCGAGCTGCACGCGGTGGGGAAGCTCTATACGCTCGCCAGCGGCGAAATGCCTGACAGGCATGGCGCGCCGGCGCGCGCCGCTTGGGAAATCGAACGCCTTGCGGTGCTGCGAGGCTGGCCGGCAGGCGAAACGCTCGGATCGGAGGCACTGCTCCGCAAGAAGCTGCGGGTAAGCCGCGAAACCTTGCGCGAGGCGATCCGGATCGTCGAAAGCCGCGGCGCGATGCGCATGCGCCGCGGGCGCTGCGGCGGCCTGATGCTGGTCCAGCCGACCATCGAGCGGACCGCGGCCTCGCTCGCGGCATATCTGCGCGCCGCCGGCTTTACCGCCGAGCAGTTCGACCAGTCCGTTCGCGGGCTCGATCAATTGCTCGCCTGGGAACTGGCGCGCAAACAGGGGCCGCTGCCCCCGCCCGAGCCGCATGAATCCGTTCGCCATTGGCTCGCGCGGGCGAGCGGGCGCCATACTTACCTCGTCTACATCTCGGTGCTCGACCGGCTCGCGCCCCGGACGGCGACGGTGGAAACGCCGCCGCCGGCACTCGAGCGAACGATCGGCCTGCACGACGCAGGAGCGATCCAGCGCCTGCTCGCCACGCTCCCGTTTGCCCCGGCCTGCGACAACGCCGGCGTCACCGAATCCGGCACCTCCGCGCAGGCCGGCACGATCGCGGTCAAGATGATCGAGCGCGCAAACGCGCGCGCAAACGCCCACCTCGGCAACGAGGCGAGCTTGTGTGAAGAGTTTGACACCTCGCGCTCGCTCGTGCGCCAGGCGCTGCGCATCTTGCAGGATCTCGACCTGATCGGCGTCAGGCTGGGCCGCGGTGGGGGCTACACGCTCAAGCAGCCCTCGCCCATCGGGGTGGTGCGGCAGGTGTTCGCCTGGCTTGCTGCGCGCAATTGCTGCCCGCTCGCGCTGAACGAGCTGATGTGGGACCTGAACGCCGCCAACTTGCGGCTCGCGGGAGAGCGGCTCGGCGCCCTTCCGCAGGCAGCGCGCGAGCGACATTGCGCGGAATTCGACCGCATCGTGGGCGAACTGCGCGGGCAGGAACGCTTCATGCGCCTGCAGCAAGCTCTTTCGGAAGTTGCCGCCTGCCCGGTGATCGCAACGCTGGCGCGCTGCGTGGTGGCCTACCAGGCGCGCAGTTACGGCGACTTTCCCGAACAAGTCCCGAGCCCGGTGTTCGACAGGCTCGAAAGCACAGTTGCGATCGCCCTTCGGGCCGGCGACATCGATCTCGCCGAACGGGCGCTGAGGACGTTGCAGCGGCGGGCGTACCGACGCCGCCTCCAAACCTACGGCTTCGCCCTTACCGCCGAATAGCGCGACTGGCCGCATGCCGTAATTGCTGCCATACGGCCAGCGAGCAGTCAGCGAGCGGTCAAATGGCGTCCCAGAAACGGCGGCCCACCATCGTCGATATCGCGAACCGCGCGAAAGTGTCCTTCAAGACCGTTTCGCGCGTGTTGAACGAGAACCCGCGCGTCGACCCCGCGCTGCGCGCCCGCGTGCTCAAGGCGATGGCGGAGCTGGATTACCGCCCGAACCTCGCGGCAAGATCGCTGGCGGGCCGCCGGGGCTATGCGATCGCACTGCTGATCGACCGCACCGAGCTGTTCTCCGAGCAGGACGCGAACTCCTATTTCGCGCCTTATCTGGTCGACCTTCAGGCCGGCGCGCTGCTCGCGTGCCGCGAGGCCGGGTATCACTTCTTCATCGAGCCCTATGATCCGCATTCCGAATCGTTTCCGAACGACTTGCGCGCGCAGCTCTCGAAGCTCGCGCTCGACGGCGTGGTGCTCGCGCCGCCGACGGCGGACCGCGTCGAGTTGCTCGACGCGCTGGAGGAATGGGCGATTCCTTACGTGCGGCTGGCGCCCGGCATCGACGTCGAGCGCGCGCCGTCGGTCGTCAGCGACGAATACCGCGGCGCGACCGCAATGGCCGAGCATCTGCTGTCGTTCGGCCATCGCCGGATCGGTTTCGTGGCGGGTCCGCAAGCTCACATCGCCGCCGCCGTGCGCCTGGTGGCGTTTCAGGAGGCGACCGCAGGCCGGGCGGAATTGATCGTCCGTCCCGGCGACTTCACCTTCGCGGGTGGGCTGGCCGCGGGCGAGGCGTTGCTCGCGCTGGCCGAAGCGCCCACCGCGATCTTTGCCGCGAACGACTTCATGGCCGGCGGCGTGGTCGCGGCGGCGACTCGCAAGGGGCTGAGAGTCCCGCAAGATATCTCGGTGGCCGGCTTCGACGATTCGGCGATCGCGCGTTTCATCTGGCCGCCGTTGACCACGGTGCGCCAGCCGATCCGCAAGATGGCGCAGGCTGCGATCGAATATCTCGTCGCCTTGGCGGCCGGTTGCGAAGCGCCGCCGTCGCGGACCGAACTGCCCTCGCGATTGATCGAGCGGGAGTCGATCGCCGGCGCGCGGGATGGCCAGCCCGACTGACAATACCAGCCGGACTGACAATAATCGCCGGCTGATCGCTCGAGGACCGGTTAAAGAAAAGGCGGCAGGCCGGAACCTCCGTTCGCCGCGGCTCGTTGGCTCCGCGAACCTCCCTCACCGCAACTCCGGCCGCCGGAACTCACGGTCCAGCCGATCGACGGGCCAAAATTCCATGCAGCGCACTTCCGTACACCGCTCCGTCTGGCCCGCCGCGATGGCGGTGGTGCTTGCGCTCTGCGCCGCCGCCCTCGCAGTCGGTGGCATCTGGCTCGTGACACTGGGAGGCTCCGCGTATTACGTGATCGCGGCGGTCGCCCTGGCGGCGAGCGGCTGGCTGCTGTGGCGACGAAAGCCGGCGGCGCTATGGGTGTATGCGGCGCTGCTGGTCGGTACGATGGTCTGGGCGATCGCCGAAGTCGGGTTCGATTTCTGGCAACTCGTCCCCCGCGGCGACATCCTGGTGCTGCTGGGCATCCTCCTTGCCCTGCCCTGGGTCGCGCGACCGCTGTCGGCGGCAAATCGCTGGCCGGGCGCCGCCTGGCCGCTGCTCGGCACGGTCGGCCTTGCCGTGATCGTCGCCGGAACAGCGCTCGCGCATAACGACCACGACCTGGAGGGGAGGCTGCCGGGCATCCGTATCGCCGCGACGCCGGTCGACGGCCTGCTCGCATCCGGCGACTGGCCCGCTTACGGCGGCTCGCTGAGAGGAAATCGCTGGTCGCCGCTGCGGCAGATCACCCCGGCCAATGCCGGCCGCCTGAAGCCCGCGTGGCGGTTCGACACGGGCGACCAGAAGCGCCCCGGCGACCCCGACGAATTCACCTACGAGGTCACTCCGATCAAGATCGGCAACCTGCTGTATCTGTGCACTCCGCACAACCTCGTCTTCGCGCTCGATGCGGAGACCGGCCAGCAGGTCTGGAAGTTCGATCCGCATATCGGCCGCACGTCCGACATGCAGCACCTGACCTGCCGCGGGCTTTCCTATCACGCCGACCAGCCCACCGGCCCGCTGAAGAGCGGTGGGCCGTGCATGCAGCGGATCGTGATGGGCACCAACGACGCGCGGCTGATCGAGCTCGATGCGCTGACCGGCCAGCGTTGCCCTGGCTTCGGCCGGAACGGCGAAGTGAACGTGTGGCCCGGGCTGCCGGGGCAGAAGCGCGGCTGGTGGCAGATCACTTCCGCGCCGCTGGTGACGCGCGGCCTGATCGTCTTCGGCGGTGCGGTCTATGACGACATGTCGAGCTTCATGCCCTCGGGCGTGATCCGGGCTTACGACGTCCACACCGGCGCGCCGGTCTGGGCGTTCGACCCCGGCGATCCCGCGAACACTGCGCCGCGCGGCGCCGACGGGCGCTTCGTGCCTTCCTCGCCCAACAACTGGATGATCGGCTCGGCCGACGAGCAGCTCGGCCTGGTCTACGTGCCGATGGGCATGGCCGCGGTCGACCAGTGGGGCGGGCGCCGCTCGGCCGACACCGAGCGCTATGCGTCGAGCATCATCGCACTCGATCTCGCGACGGGCCAGCCGCGCTGGGTCTATCAGACGGTCCATCACGACCTGTGGGACATGGACGTTCCCGCCCAGCCGGCGCTGGTGGACCTCGACTTGCCCGGCCGCGGCCGGGTACCGGCGCTGGTGCAATCGACCAAGACCGGCAACATCTTCGTTCTCGACCGCCGTACCGGGCAGCCGATCTTCCCGGTGAGCGAGCGCCCGGTGCCCGGCGGGGCCGCGCCCGGAGACTGGGTCTCGGCCAGCCAGCCGTTCTCCTCGCTCAGCCTGATGCCGCAAAAACGCGTCCGCGCCGCGGACATGTGGGGCGCGACGATGTTCGACCAGCTGATGTGCCGGATCAGGTTCCAGGGCATGCGCTATCAGGGGCCGTTCACGCCGCCTTCGCTGAAGGGCACGCTGGTGTTCCCCGGCAATTTCGGGGTGATGGACTGGGGCGGCATGGCGATCGACCCGCAGCGGCTGGTCGCCTTCGCGCATCCCAACTACATCGCCTACGTCGACCGGCTGGTGCCGCGTCCCTCGGGCGCCGGCGGCCCACAAAACAACCGCCAGGGCGCCGGCGGCGGGCTCGCGCCCGCCAACGCCAAGGGCTACAACCCCAACACCGGGGCGCCGTTCGCGGCCTTGCTGAACCCGTTCCTCTCGCCGCTCGGGCTGCCGTGCCAGGCGCCGCCGTGGGGCTACGTCGCGGGGCTGGACCTCGCCGCGGGCAAAGTCGCCTGGAAGCACCGCAACGGCACGATCCGCGACGAAAGCCCGGTGCCGCTGCCGTTCAAGCTCGGCGTGCCCTCGCTCGGCGGGCCGATCGTGACCGCCGGCGGGGTCGCCTTCCTCGGCTCCGCGCTCGACGATTATCTGCGTGCTTACGACATGGAGACAGGCCACGTTCTGTGGAAGGCGCGCCTTTCCGCGGGCGGCCAGGCGAGCCCGATGAGTTATTGGTCGCAGGCGAGCCAGCGGCAATTCGTGGTGATCGCCGCGGGCGGGCACGGCACCCTTGGCACGAAAGCCGGCGACAGCATCGTTGCCTACGCTCTTCCGCGAAAGGAATAGAACGCAGTCGGCTTACTGCCTCCGTCCACAGCCCTCGATTGGGCTCAATAGTCCGTTTCGCGATGGGCAAGTCGTTGCCAATCCATGCGCCGATCTCTATCGCTTCGACCGACGCACTACCCCCTCACCGGATGTTCGTCGTCATTCTCGTAATCCTGCTTCCCGGCCAGGGTTCGGTCGTCCGAACCTGCGCCTGTCCCAAGTCGGGAGAATGCCGTGGACTTCTTGCACCAGATCGACGCGCTTCATGCGATTGCCGGTTTCCTGGTAGGGTTGCTGGTCGGCCTGACGGGCGTCGGCGGCGGATCGCTGATGACGCCGTTGCTGGTGCTGCTGTTCGGCGTCAGTCCGCAAACCGCGGTCGGCACCGATCTGCTCTATGCCTCGATCACCAAGATCACCGGGTCGGCCGTCCACGGCTGGCGCGATACGGTCGAATGGGCGATCGTTCGCCGGCTGGCCTGCGGAAGCATCCCCGCGGCGATCGTCACCATCATCATCCTGGCGCATGTCGGCAAGCCTTCGCACAATACCGAGACGGTGACGCTCACGCTGCTGGCCGGGCTGCTGGCGCTGACTTCGCTGACGGTGATCTTCCGCGGCTGGCTGGTGAAGCTGGCAAGTGACCGCGATCCGCTGCAGCCGCCGCGCAAAGTGGTGATCGGAACCGTCGCGCTGGGGGCGGTGCTCGGCGTGGCCGTGTCGCTGACGTCGGTGGGGGCGGGCGCGATCGGCGTCACCGTCCTCTTGGTGCTCTATCCAAAGCTGCCGGTGGTCCGCATCGTCGGTTCCGACATCGCCCATGCGGTGCCGCTCGCGCTGATCGCGGGCGCCGGCCACTGGTTGATCGGCGACGTCGACGGCGCATTGCTGACCAGTCTCCTGATCGGCTCGATCCCCGGCGTGATCATCGGCAGCTTGCTCTCGACCCACGCGCCCGACGGCGTCCTGCGCCCGCTGCTGGCGGTGGTGCTCGCGCTGTCGGCGTGGCAACTGTTCATGAAAGTGAGCTCTTCCCCCCACCCGCCGACGGCGTCTTCGACAGCGCCCGAACGACGGTGAGCTGAAGCGTTACCTTCGGCAGTGGATTTCGGGGCGGCCTAACCCTCGGAATATCCGCGCATGAACAGGCTGACCGCCGCTTCCGCGTCCTGGGCGATGCGGGCGGGGGAAACGTCCGGCGCCAGTCCCCACAGGTTGTGCATGAACAGGTGGAACAGGCATGAATGATGGAGCTGCGCGGACGCACTCAACGTGTCGTGCGGCGACAGGCGGCCGTTCGCGATTTCTGCATCGAGCAGGCGGGCCAGCATTCGGTGCCGCCGCCGCGGCGCGCGATCGTAGAAGATGCGGCCGAATTCGGGAAAGCGCTGACCCTCCGCGATCACCAGGCGATAGAGCGCGGTGACCTCGGGCGAGAGCATGATCGTCAGGAACTCGGTGCAATAGCCTACCAGCGTCTCGCGCAGGTCCCTTCCCGGCTTGGGTTCGCGGAGCGGCGCATATTGCTCGATCCAGCTGTCGAGCACGGCCGCGAACAGCTCTTCCTTCGATGCGAAATAGGCCCACAGCGTGCCTTTCGAGCCGCCCAGCTCGGCCGCGATCCCCGACATCGTCGTGCCGCCGTAGCCGAGCTCCTGGAAATGCCGACCGGCGATCGCAAGGATCGCGCACCGGCGTTCCTCGCGTCTCGCTTCCCGGCGGCCGCCGGCTTTCGAGCACTCAAGATTCATTTGCATACTCTCCAGTACGGTTATCTTGACTCATCCCGCAACCGGGCGCAAGGGTCCCTCCGTACCAGGGAGTACGATTTTGTTGCGCCGACATTGTTCCATCCTTTTCTTGGGAGCGCTGGCCGCCTGCGCGCCGACCGCCGGCCATCTCGCCGCGCCGAAGCCGATCGGTTCGCTTGCGAGCGAGCAAAGCCTCGCCGCTCCTCCCGCGCCGTGGCCGGGCAACGGTTGGTGGACCGCATATGGCGATCCCCAGCTGGACGCCTTGATCGCCGAGGCGCAAGCCGGTTCACCGACGCTTGCCGCCGCCGCGGCCAGGGCGCGGCAGGCCGATGCGCTGGCGCAGCAGGCCGGCGCCGCTTTGCTTCCGACGGTAACCGCCAACGGCAGCGCCGCGCTGGCCAAGCAGAGCTACAACAACGGCATCCCGGCCGAATTCGTCCCGCACGGCTGGAACGACGTCGGCCAGGTATCCCTGGAGGGGAATTTCGATCCCGATCTGTGGGGCCGGAACCGTGCGGCGCTCGCCGCGGCCACCTCGCAGGCCCAGGCGGCAAAAGTGGACGCGGCGCAGGCGGAGCTGCTGCTCGCCTCCGACATCGTCGGCGCCTACGCCGATCTCGCGCGCCTGTTCGCCGAGCGGGACATTGCCGCACGGGCCCAAGAGGTGCGCGACGCGAGCCTGAAGCTGATCCGCGAGCGCGTCGCGAACGGGCTCGACAACCGCGGCACCGAGCAATTGGCCGAATCCCGCGCCGCCGCCGCTCGCGGAGACCTCGCCGCCACCGATGAGGCGATCGGCCTTACGCGCAACCGGATCGCCGCGTTGCTCGGCACGGGACCGGATCGGGGTCTCGCAATCGCCAGGCCGCAGATCGGGCAACTCCACCCGCCGGGCCTGCCCGAGCGGCTGGCGCTCGATTTGATCGGCCGCCGTCCCGACATCGTCTCGGCACGGCTGCGGGCGGACGCGGCAACCCATTCGATCCGCAGCGCGCGCGCGGCGTTCTATCCGAACATCAACCTCACGGCGCTGATCGGGCTGCAATCGCTCGGCCTTTCGAACCTCATGGACAGCGGCTCGACGATGGGCTCGGTGGGCCCGGCGGTCAGCCTGCCGATCTTCAACCGCGGCCGCCTGACGGGGCAGTTGCGGGGCGCGGAAGCCCAGTCCGACCTTGCCGTTGCCGATTACGACGCAGCGCTGGTCGCGGCACTGCGCGAGGTCGCCGATGCCGCCGGCTCGATCCGCGCGCTCGAGGCGCGGCGCAGCGATGCCGCAGCGGCGCTCAAGGCGGCGGAAGGTGCTTATTCGATCGCCCGTCAGCGGTTCGACGGGGGCCTCGCGACCTACATCGACGTGCTCACCGCCGAGGACACCGTGCTCGATCGCCGTCGCGTCGCGGCGGATCTCGACGCCCGCGCCTTCACACTCGACGTTGCGCTGATGCGGGCGCTGGGCGGCGGCTTCACCGATCCTTTCCCTCCCCGCGCGGTTGCCGCGCCCCAAGGTGTTCCCAATGGCTGACCAGGATATCCAGATTTCTTCGGGCCCGGTGGTGGCCACGGACAAGACCGCGCTGCGCAAGCGCTTGTTCGTCATCTTCGGCGTAGCGATCGCGGTGATCGCCTTGCTGGTGCTCGCGTGGCAGGTGCTGTTCGCGTGGAAGACGGTGTCGACCGACAACGCTTACGTGAATGCCGACGTGGCGCAAGTGACGCCGCTGGTTTCCGGGCCGGTCGCCGCAGTGCTGGTCGAGGATACCGCGCACGTGAACGCGGGCGACGTGCTCGTCCGGCTCGATGCGTCCGACGCGCAGATGGCGCTCGACCGCGCCCAAGCCGAGCTCGCGCGGGCAGAGCGCGAATATCGCCAGACTGCCGCCACCGGCCAGTCGTTGGTGGCCAGCGCGGCGGCGCGCACGTCGGACATCGCTGCGGCGCAGGCCCAGCTGGAAGTCGCCGGCGCCAATCTGGAACGCTCCCGCGTCGACTACGAGCGCCGTCGCAAGCTGTCGGCGAACGGCGCGGTCTCGGGCGATGAGCTGACCGCCGCGACCAATGCCTATCAGGCCGCGCAGGCGAACATGGCGCTTGCCCGGGCGCAGGTCCGGCAAGCGCAGTCGAACAGCCGGGCGGCCGCACGGCAGGCGGCCGCAAACCTCGCGCTTACCGCCGGGACTACAGAAGCAAGCAGCCCGGAAGTGATGGCGGCGCGGGCCGCGCGCGACCAGGCGAAGCTCGACCTCGCGCGCACCGTGATCCGCGCGCCCATCTCCGGCGTGGTCACCCGACGCCAGGTGCAGGTCGGCCAGCGGATCGCCGCCGGCACTGCGCTGATGACGATCGTGCCGACCGACCGCCTCTATGTCGACGCCAACTTCAAGGAAGGCCAGCTCAAACGCGTTCGCCCGGGCCAACCGGCGACGCTGACCTCCGATCTCTACGGCGGCGATGTGGTCTATCACGGCCGCGTCGCGGGTCTCGCTGGCGGCACCGGCGCGGCCTTCGCGCTGATCCCCGCGCAGAACGCGACCGGCAACTGGACCAAGGTGGTGCAGCGCCTGCCGGTACGGATCGAGCTCGATCCGAAGGAACTGGCTGCCCATCCGCTGCGCGTCGGCCTGTCGATGGACGCCGAGGTGGACGTGTCGGGCAAGTGAGCAAGGCTCGCCCCGATCCGGACGCGCTGCCGCCGCCTCTCTCCGGCGGGAAGCTGGCGATCGCCGCGCTGGTGCTCGGCCTCGCCAACTTCCTGGTCCTGCTCGATTCGACGATCGCCAACGTCAGCCTCGCGCATATCTCGGGCAGCCTGGGCATCTCGACCACCCAGGGCACCTGGATCATCACATCGTACGCCGTCGCCGAAGCGATCGTGGTGCCGCTGACCGGATGGCTGGCCGGGCGGTTCGGCACGATGCGCGCGTTCACGTTCTGCCTCGGCGGCTTCACGCTGTTCTCGGCCCTGTGCGGGCTGTCGCACACGCTCGGCCTGCTGGTCGCGTGCAGGGTCGCGCAAGGCGTTTGCGGCGGCCCCCTGATGCCGCTGTCGCAGACCCTGCTGCTGCGCGTGTTTCCGCGCGAGCGCGCCGGCGTCGCGATGTCGGTCGCGGCGATGACCACGATCGTCGCGCCGATTCTCGGGCCGATCCTGGGCGGCACGATCAGCGACGATTGGTCCTGGCAGTGGATCTTCTTCATCAACCTCCCGCCGGCAGCGCTTTGTCTGTTCGGGGTGACGCAGCTGCTGCGGCCTTACGAAACGCCGCGCGTCAGGCGGCCGATCGATGCGGTCGGCCTGGGCATGCTGATGTTCTGGGTCGGCGCGTTCCAGCTGATGCTCGACCTCGGCCGCGAGCGGGACTGGTTCGGCTCCGCGACGATCGTCGGCCTGGCGATCGCCGCCGGCGTAGGGTTCATCGCCTTCCTGATCTGGGAACTGACCGACGAACATCCGATCGTCGATCTGCGGGTGCTGCGCCATCGCGGGTTCACCGCGGCGACGATCGCGCTTTCGGTGGGATTCGGGACGATCTACTCCTCTGTCGTGATGGTGCCGCTGTTCCTGCAATCGGTCGTCGGCTACACCTCGACCTGGTCGGGTTACGCGATGTCCGCGATGGGGATATTCGCGATCCTGTTGGCCCCGGTCGCCGGCCGGATCGGGCAGAAGGTCGACTTGCGTTGGCCGGTCTGCCTGGGCCTCGTCTGGCTAGGCATCGTTTCGCTGATGCGCGCGCGCTGGACGATCGACTTGAGCTTCTGGTCCTACACGATGCCGCAATTGCTGCAGGGGCTCGGCACGCCCTTCTTCATGATCGGCCTGATGACCCTCGGCCTGGGCTCGGTGCCGCCGCGCGAAACCGCGTCGGCCGCGGGGCTGATGGCGTTCGTGCGCACGCTCGGCACCGCCCTCGCCACGTCGATCGCCACCACCGTGTGGGCCGACGGTGCCGAGGAGGCGCGCGCACAGCTCTCGGGGATCATCAACGGTGGCACCGCCTTCCTCGACAAGCTTTCCCAGAGCGGCTTCAGCCACGAGCAGGCGCGCGGCGTGCTCGAGCAACTGGTGGACAAGCAGGGTGCGGCGATCTCCGCCAGCCATCTGTTCGTGGCGGTCGGCCTGTTATGCATCGCCGTCGCTCAGCTTGCCTGGATCATTCCCAAGCCGAAAGGCGGGGCAGCCGTCGTGGCAGCGCACTGACACTGGTGGCACGACGCGATCGGCGTCCATGTGGACACCAATGTTCGGCTTTCGCCGAAGGTCAGCTAAGACTGGAGCCCGCCGCGGGATCGATCGATGGAGCCCGTCCCTGGTCGACGTCGGTCTCGAAAATCGCGCCTGCCGCGGTTGACGCGGTGCGCAGCGGACGGCGGGAACGCCGGCACGCCAGCATGAAACCGTTGGTGGTGTTGAGCGTGCCGGTCGGCGCGGCAGTCTTGGCCTGCTTCGCCGCGATCCGCATCCGCTCATATATCAGCAGGTCGGTACGTTCCCCCACTTCGCGCATCCGAGCGGCGATCCGCTCGAGCTTTTCATCGTCCAACAGATATCTCCTTGAGCGCGCACCGATGATGTTGGGCGCTGCGAGAAGGATGCTCGTTAGGACGCCAGGTTCCGGCTCCGCACGGGCAATGCGATAAGGAGTTGTCCGTAGGCGATGGCCGGGGCGCGCGTGCAGCTCGGTCGGACTTCGCGCGACGGAAATCTTTCGGGCGGCTCGTCGTTCCACAGGACGCTTCGGGCCGCCTGACGCGCGCGTTCGCCGCTCAGATTGCGCGCACAACCACCCGGTCGGGCGCCGCTTTCCCCCCGCGGCGCAACAGAGTCCAGCCGCGGTTCCACCACCGCCAACGGCAAGCGCGCGTGCTTGCGGTATTCTCCAGCGAACGAACGGGAGAAGATCGATGAAGTATTCCGCCCTGGTGATGCTGGCTGCGGCGCTGTTGCCGCTGGGTTCGGCAAGCGCGCAGAAGCCCAGCCTGGAGCAGCGGCTGCAGCGGGTCGAGGACGAGCTTGCGATCAAGCGGGTGGTCCTGGAATACGCCGTCAAGCTCGATGCGCGCGACTTCGACGGCTACGTGGCGTTGTTCGCGAAAGACGGCACCTGGCAGAACGGCACCACGGTCAAGCACGGCCACGACGAGATCAGGCAGATGCTGGTCGGGATCTACGGCAATCCGCCGCCGGGCTACGTCAACACCGACAGCTATCGGATCGTGTCGAACGTGCTGGTGGACATCGACGGCGACCATGCGACCGCCCATTCGCGCCAGCTGACGATCATGCGCGGCGAGAACGGCACGCCGACCCCGCGGCTGAGCGGGATCTACGACGATGAGCTGGTCCGCGAGGATGGGGAGTGGAAGATCCTCCACCGGATCGACCGCACGATCATGCCGAGCCCCGAGCAATGGCGCCAGCAGATGACCAATCTCAAAGCCACGCAGGACGGCAAATAAGCGAAACCGAGAATCAGAACGGCCACCGCGGAACGATAAGTTTCGTTCCGCGGGGCGACGATCAGTTCCGCGGCGGGGTGTAGATCGGCTGAGTCCCGTCGACCAGTTGCCCGACCTTCAGCGAATCCTGTTGTTCCTTGGTGCCCGGCGGCGCCTGGTAAGCGCCGACCGGCCCGCGGTCCGGAATGAACGGCTTGCCGGTCACCGGGTTCGGATAGTGGAACGGCACGATGTAGTAGGCCGGGTACGTCAGGTAGACGGTCGACGGCGGCAGGTCCGGCGGCGGGTCGAACTTGTCGGGCCAGGTGTTGTTCAGCGCGTTCTCGCCCCAGCCCTTCCAGCTGGTGTACATCGTGAACGGCCCGCTTTCGCGCTTGAACTTCCAGGTGCCGTTCTCTTTGACGAACTCGTCCTCGTAGAGCGGCAGGCCCCAGCCGCCGATGCTCATTACCCAGGCGCGGCTGCGCACCCACGCGGTCTTGCCGTCGGGCGAGATGTCGACGATCGGCTGGAACTGCATGTGGTTGGCCAGCATGCCGTACTTGGGCCCGTCGGCTCCGAACGCGGTCTGCATGTATTCGAGCACGCGCTTCTTGCCGAGAAACAGCCCCTTGCCGCCGATTTCGAGCGTCGCGTCGTCCGCGAACAGTTCGGACAGCTGGGTCCACTGCCCCTTGTCGACGAAATAGCCGTAGACCCGCTGCAGCTTCTCGACCTGGTTCATGTCCTCGAGCCGGGTGATCCGGGTGTCGAGTTCGTCCAGGCGTTGTGCTGCCGTCTTCGGCGCCGCGTCCTGCGCGATGGCGGGGGTAGCGATAGTCGCCAGCAGGGCGGCCGCAATGAGGGTGCGCTTCATTGTCACTTCCTCCCCACCACGTCGTCGGGCGGTTCCGGGATGTCCTTCAACGACTTGCCGGTGACCGGATGCTTGTAATCGAACGGCGGGATGTAGACCCCGGGCAGCGAGCGATAGACTTCGCTCGGCGGTCTGTCGGGCGGGAACAGCGCGCTGGGCCCCTGCATCGGGATCAGCGACTTCATCCAGCCCGCGTCGTAATCGGTCTCGGCGGTGACGTAGAAGTGGAGCTTGGAGATCTTCCACACGCCGCCCTGCTTCACGTATTCGTTCTCGTACACGCCGACCCCCCAGATGCCGTTCTGACCGGGCTCGGCGAGCTGGATCATGCCCTGCCAGCGCGCCTTCGCGGTCATGCCGTCCTCCGCGACGGTGATCACCGGCTGGAGCAGCATGTGCGTGTTGAGGTGCCCCGCCGCGAGCCCCTGGGGCCCGAACAGCAGCATCGCGCGGCGGATATGCGGCACGCCGACATAGACCCCGCGCTGGCCGTACTCGAACGTGCCGTCGGAGGCGAACAAGTCGGCCGCCTGATCCCACAGACCTTTGTCGAAGTAATAGCCGTAAGTCGCCTGGAGGTTCTCGACCGCGTCCTGATCCTCGAGCAGTTCGACCCGGTGCTTGTAGGCGGCGAGGCGGGCGGCAAGGCTGCCGCTGTCTTGCGCCAAGGCCGGCGCCGAAGTGGCCGCGAGGCTCAGCGCCAGCGCGAGCACGATGGTCTTGCGGGCGCTCATTTCGAAGTCTCCACCGGCTTGCCGGTTACCGGGTTCGGCGCGTGAAACGGCGGCACGAACGTGTCGGGGAACGGCTTGTAGGTCACCGTCGGCGCTCGGTCGGGCGGGAAGTCGATGCTCGCTTGGCTGCGCACCAGGCCCTCGCCCGGCTTCAGCCGCGCCCAGCCTTTCTCGTATGGGGCGACGAAGTTCACGTAGAGGTGCAGCGACTTGATCCGCCAGATCCCGTCCGCGCCCTTTTCGTAAGTGTTCTCGTAAGTCCCGTCGCGCCATTCGGCGTGCTTTTTGTACTGGCCGAGCATGCCGAGGTCGCGCCAGCGGGCTTTCGCGGTGCGGCCGTCGGGGGACACGTCCACCACCGGCTGCAGCGTGACGAACTCGTTGAGCTCGCCGTAGATCAGCCCCGGCTGCCCGCCGCCGAGCTTCTCCAGGTAATCGTGCACGCGCTGCTTGCCGACGTACACCCCGTCGAGGCCGATCTCGGCCGTGCCGTCGTCGGCGAACAGGTCGGCGGCGTCCTGCCACAGGCCGCGGTCGACGTAGTAGCCGAACGCGCGCTGCAGTTTCTTCACCGCGCGGGTCGCTTCGAGCTTCTCGACCCTGAGCGTCAGCGCATCGATCTCGGTGTTGATCCGCGCGTCGTCCCTGGACTGCGCCAGCGCCGGCTGTGGCGCCCACAGCAGGGCCAAGCCGATCGCTAATGCCGCCAGCGGCCTCGCGTGAGTGGGTGTCGTCGAAAAGTGTCCCATCGCCCCTTCCCGTGCCTCCCGGACTGCAGCCGGTTTAGCAGCATGTTAGTTCACTAAACCGGCGTGAAAAGGGCGCCGGCTGGACCCATGTGGAACCGCGGCTTGACTATGCTGCTGGCGAGGCTCGCGGACAAGCCTTCGCTCAGTTCAGGCGCCACTGCCCGGGGGTGACCGAGAACCGCCGCTTGAACGCGCGGGTGAAATGGGCGGCGTCTTCGAAGCCGTTGGCAAACGCGATCTGCGCGATCGAGTGATTGGCCCGGTGAGGGGCGCGCAAGTCCGCAGCGGCCTGCTCGAGGCGACGGCTCCACAAGTGGCTGGCGATCGAATGGCCCACGGTATCCTGCATCAGCTGATCGAGCCGCCGGCGGCTGATCCGCTGGTCCTGCGCGACCGTTTCGGCAGTCAGCCCGGCGACCGAGAGGTTGAGCTCGATGAATTCCAGCGCGCGCCGCACGCGCCAATGCTCGCTCGGCGGCGGCTGCGACGAAGGCCCGGCGGCGCCGAGCAACTGGATGATCCCGTTCATCACCGCGCTGCGCTGCACCTCGCCGAGTGGCGCCGCATCGTGAGACAGGCGCAAGAGCAGATTGGCGAACAACCGGGTTCCGGGATCGGTCGAAGAGAACACGCGCGTGTAGAGTCGCTCGAACCGGGGATGGCGGCTGAGCACCGCGGCGCGCGGCAGCCGGACGATCACCATCCCGGTCGGCCCTTCCGTCAGCAGCCGGAACGCCTTGGTCTCGTCGATCATGCACAGCTCGCCCTCGTTCAGCAGGCAGGCGTGCCCGGCCTGGCTGGCGAGCGTCGAGCCCTTGAGCTGCAGCATCAGCGAGAAGTGCGGGCAGCCAGGGCCGCCGCGGGGCGGAAAATAGCTGACGTCTGCCGCCGCGGATTCGATCTGGAACAATTCGCCCGCGCCCATCTGGATGCGCTTGATCGATCCATGCCGCGGGCCCTGTTCGGTCAGTTTGACGTTGAGGCCGGGGAAATTGTCGCGCACGGCCACGTCCCAGGTCAACGTGCGTTGCCCCTGTTCGATTTCGCTGCGATCGACAAGCGGATGGGAAAAATCGCCATCCAGCCCTTCCAGTTGCGGCAAGCTCCCTCTCCAACCGAGACAACGTCTGTTTGTTTTCGAGTGGATATGGAAAGCTACTAAACTAGGCAAGCCTTCAACGACTTTCCCCGAAACGAGGTGCCAAAATACCACTCCCGCAGCGGCGCAGTTAAGTTCCGATGGAGCAGCGCCTAGATGAACGGGAACGTGAGCTAAACCGACGGTCTCGCGAGGCCGCCGGTGAGGTCACCAGCCAACTCGAGAGGACCATGGCGATCAAATACAACTCATCGATGCTGCGCCGCACCGCCGCCGCGGTCGCGGCTGCGGCCGCGGCCGCCCTGTTGATCGCCAACCAGGGCGCCAGCGGTCCTGCCGCGGTCAACGCCGAGCGGTTGCGCAACGCCGACGCCCCGCAGAACGCCGGCGATTGGATGAGCCACGGCCGCACCTCGAGCGAGCAGGATTTCAGCCCGCTCACCCAGATCAACGACAAGAACGTCCAGCGGCTCGGCCTCGCCTGGTACGCCGACCTGAACACCTACCGCGGGGTCGAGGCGACCCCGCTCGAGATCGACGGCGTGCTTTATAATGTATCCGCCTGGAGCATCGTCACCGCTTACGATGCGACCAACGGCAAAGTGCTGTGGACTTACGATCCCAAGGTGCCGACCGAGTATTCGCGCATCACCTGCTGCGGCCCGGTCAGCCGCGGGCTTGCGGCGTGGAAGGGCAAGATCTACCTCGGCGCGCTCGACGGCCGGCTGATCGCGCTCGATGCCCACGACGGCCACGTGGTGTGGAGCGCCAACACCGTCGACAAGGGCCAGCCGATCACCATCACCGGCGCGCCGCGCGTCGCCGACGGCAATGTCGTGATCGGCAACTCCGGCGGCGACGTCGGTTCCCGCGGCTATATGTCCGCGTACGATGCCGAAACGGGCAAGCAGGTGTGGAAGTTCTACATCGTGCCGGGCGATCCCAAGAAGATGCCCGAAGGCGCCGCGTCGGATTCGGCGATGCCGATGGCCGCCAAGACCTGGACCGGCGAATGGTGGAAGATGGGCGGCGGCGGCAACGACTGGGATTCGCTCGCCTACGATCCCGATCTCCACCTGGTCTATTTCGGCACCGGCAACGGCTCGCCGCACCCGTCGAAGTTCCGCAGCCCGGGCGGCGGCGACAACCTGTTCCTGTGCTCGATCGTCGCGGTCGACAGCCGCACCGGCCACTATAAATGGCACTACCAGGAGATTCCGGCCGAGGAGTGGGACTACGACTGCACTTCGCCGCTGATTCTCGCCAACATCAAGCTCGGCGGCAAGCCGCGCAAGGTGATCATGCATGCGCCGAAGGACGGCTTCTTCTACGTCCTCGACCGCACGAACGGAAAGCTGCTGTCGGCCAACAACTACATTCCGAACACCTGGGCCTCGCGGGTCGACCTGAAGACCGGGCGGCCGGTGATCAATCCCGACTCCTACCCGCAAGTGAAGCCACACCTGATCACCCCGGGGTACGGCGGCGGCCACAACTGGAACCCGATGTCGTACAGCCCGCTGACCGGGCTGGTCTACATTCCGGTGCTGGAGGGCTACGCGGTCGAATCCGTGGTGCCGGAAGGACAGTTCAAGTACGAGCTGGGCAAGACGACGCTCAACGCCGGCTTCGGCAACTACCCCGAGCTCAGGAAGCAGCTCAATCAGGAAGCCGCCGACCGTGAGAAGGGCTACATGCTCGCATGGAACCCGGTGACGCAGAAGGAAGCGTTCCGCATCCCCTACCCGCACGCGGGCAACGGCGGCACGATGACGACGGCGGGCAACCTGTTGTTCGAAGGCACGATCAACAAGACTTTCGCCGCCTACCGCGCGGACAACGGCAAGAAGTTGTGGGAGATGCCGGTCGGCAGCGTGCCGGTCAGCGGCCCGATCACCTACATGGTGAAGGGCAAGCAGTACGTCGCGGTGAACGCCGGCTGGAACAGCGCGATCGTCTCGAAGCTGACCAACCCCGACGGTTCGCCGTTCAGCTATGCGCCCGCGCGGCTGCTGGTGTTCGCCCTCGATGCGAAGGGCGTGGCGCTGCCGCCGGCTCCCCCCTCGGCGGAGATCCCGCCGCCGCCGACCACCCGGGTCGACCCCAACCAGCGCGCCGCGGGCGAGGCGCTCTACGTCCGCAACTGCCAGAGCTGCCATGGGCCCAATGCCCACGGCGGGGTCAAGGACTTGCGGCACATGACCGCCGAGACCCATGCGGACTTCCTCAACATCGTGCTTGGCGGCAAGCGGGCCGCGCTCGGAATGCCGAACTTTGGAGACCGGCTGACCAAAGAGCAGGCCGAAGCGATCCACGCCTATCTAATCGCGCGCGCGCAGGAAGACTGGCAGCCAGTGATCGGCGCGGAGCAGAAGCAGAAGTAACCGAAGCCGCCGCCGCCGGCCCCGAGATTCGGGGTCGGCGGCGGCCGGCTGTCAGCCCGCCAGGACCTGCCGCCGATATACCCGCGGGCACTCGCCGAACCGCGCGCGGAAGCTGCGGCTGAAATGCGCGGTGTTGCTGAAACCGCAATCGAACGCGATCTCGGTGATCGAACGGTCGGCCAGTTCCGGTTGCGACAGGCGGGCGCGGCACAGCTCCAGCCGCTGCGACCAGATGTACTGGTTGAGGGTCTCCGCTTCGTCGCTGAACACTTTGTGCAGATAGCGCTTGGTGCACCGCATCCGCTCGGCAATGCGCTCGATCGTCAGCTCCGGGTCGGCGAGGTTGCGCCGGATGTAGGATTGGATCCGCGCGCGTACCGTCTCGCGCACGCTCTCGCCGCGCCGGGTGCAGAACTGCTCGATCAGCGCCAGCTTGGCGAGCTCGATCGCCGCATCGCCCAGCGCGTCGGCCACGCTGTCGCCGAATTGCCCTTGCTGCTTCAGGCACGAACGCGCCAGTTCAAGACACATCCGCGAAGCACCCCGCAGCGGCTGCGCGGCGAACGTGCGCACGTGGACCTGGCTTGCCAGGCCACGCGACAGGCGCTCGGCGGCGAACGACAGCGAAAAGACCTCGCCTCCGCGTTCGACTTCCACCGCGCCGGCCCCTTTGAGTGCGGACCAGTGGCCGGCTTGCAATTCCGCCGGACGCCCCGCCACGATCATGCGTGAGCGGGCCGCGAGCTGGAACAGCAGGCGATAGCTCTGCGCCCTCTCGGGGTGGATCGCGCCCAATCCCTGGACCCGTTCGATGACCACCGATCCCAGCGCGATCCGCTGCCGCTCGCACGGGATGAACAGCTCGCCGCCGCGCCGCAACGCGTGCCGCGGGTTCGGAAAGACAGCCGAGGCCGTCGCCGCCGCGCGCATGCCCACGCCCATCACGCCTTCTCCGGCGCGACGACGCCCGCCCGCATGCGGGCGCGCCCCTCTGGGGTAAGCTCCAGCGGCCGTGCATAGGAACGGTCATCCTTGCCGCGCAGCCCCCGCATCGCGCGAGGCGGAATGCCTTCGTTTTGCGCGGTGAAGGTGAAATCCATCACGGCCTCGCGATGCGCGATCCGCCATTCGCCGCCGCGGCGCTCGAACCGGTCGATGTAGCGCGCGCCGCCGATCGTGGCGGTCTCGCTGCCTCTCGGCAGCAGTGTGGTGATCACATAGCTTTCGCAATGCGCGACATCGCCGTCGATCTCGAACGTGAAGTTCGAGATGTGGTGCGAGGTGTGATCGAGGCTCTCGAGATAGGCGATCAGCCAGTCGACCCGCGCTTCCGGCCCGCCGGTGAACGCGCCGCGATCGTCGGTCGCATCGGGGTGATAGGCCGACAGCAGCAGTTCGCGGTCGAGCCGGTCGGCCCCGCGCGTGTAGCGGTTCATGCAATCGAGAATGTCCGCGCGGTCTTTCAGGTACCGCACGTCGGCCGCCAGTGCGGCGAGATCGGGCTCGCTCATAGTCTCTCTCCCTGTTCGATGACCGGCGCCGGCGGCACGAAGTGCTTGCGGGCAAGCACGATCGCCACGGTCGAAACCCCGATCGGGGCGACCAACGCCAGCAGCACGTGTTGCGGCGCGATGTGGGCTCCCATCGCGAGGCCGCCCGCCAAGGGCGCGGAAACCGCCCCCAATCGGCTAACCGCGGCCACCCAGCCCGCGCTCGTCGCGCGCAAATCGAGCGGATAGAGCCCGACCGCCGTCGCCATCCAGATGTTCTGCATGCCCGCCGTCCCCGCGCCCGCGAGCAACAGCAGGAACAGCCATGCGGGCACGCTTCCGGGCAGCAGCCCGATCGCGAGCAGCGCCGCGGTCGCACAGGCGTAACCGGCGACGAGGCCGGTCAGCAGGCGCCGTCGGTCGATCGCCCAGGCCATCAGCAGGCTGCCCGCGATCCCGCCGAGCTGGGGCGCAGCGGTGCCGGTCAGCGCGTCGGCGGTGCTCCAGTGCGCCTGCTGCAGCAGCGTCGGCAACCAGCTGACCATCAGATAAAGGCTGAACGCCCCGCTGATCGCGGACAGCCACACCACCAGCGTGCGGATGCGATGGGCGGGCGACAGCAGGCCGACGACCGAGCGGCGCACGGCGATTTCGTGCTGGTCGACGAACAGCCGCGACGGGTCGAGACCGGGCGCCAGCCGCGCGATGATCCGGCCGATGCGGGGATCGTTGGGCTTGGTCGCAACCAGCCATTTGAGCGATTCCGGCGCCCATAGCGCGGTCAGCAGCGCTGCACCGAGCGGCACCAGGCTTCCGGCGACGAATATTCCGCGCCAGCCGAACGCGGCGATCAAGTGCGGCGCAATCAATGCCGCGAGCGATGCCCCGCCCGGCACCGTCGCGGTCAACAGCGTCATCAGCAGGAAGCGCCAGCGCGCAGGCGAGTAGTCGCTGATCATCGCCGCGGCGTTCACCGTGGTGATGCCGAGGCCGATCCCGGTGAACAGGCGGCAGGCGGCGATCCACCCGGTATCGGCGAAAGCCAGCGCGGCAAGGGTGCTGCCGCCGGCGAGCAGCATCGCGATCACCAGCATCGGCTTGCGCCCGATGCGATCGCCGAGCGGCGCGAACACCGCACCGCCGATCGCCATCCCTGCAAGGCTCGCCGAAAGCGCGATGCTGAAGCGCGCCGCGGCGATGCCGAACTCGGTAGCGATCTGCGGCACTGCAAGCGCGAGCGCCTGGAGATCGTAGCCCTCGCACAACAATACGAAGGCGCAGATGACGAACACCTGCCACTGCAACCCGCTCAACCGAGGCTCGTCGATCAACGCGTCGACATTGCCCGAGCGGTGGTTGCCGGCAGGAGCGTCAGCGATCAGCGCCACGCTCGCCACATCAGCCTTCGGGTTCGGCGAAGGCCGCCATGTCGGCAACGCCGCCGGCCGCCGGATTGGGCTTCGGCGCGGTCTTGCCGGTCACGGGATTGGGATAGTGGAACGGCTCGCAGTAGTAGTTCGGGTAGGTCAGGTAGATCACCGTCGGCGCAAGGTCCGGCGGCGGCGGAAAGCTTTCCGGCCGGGTGTTGGGGGTCGCCTGCTTGTGCCATCCTTCGGAATAGAGCGAGTACATCGTGAACGGCGCGTGGAGCTTGTCCATCACCCACACGCCGCCCACTTTCTTGTAGTGGTTCTCGTACAGGCAATCGCCCCAGTTGAGCGGGGCCCAGCTCGACCCGCCGATCACGAACGCCCGCCAGCGCCCGCGCGCGGTCTTGCCGTCCTCGCTGACGGTGACGATGCCCTGGAACTGCTGATGGTTGATGATCTGCTCGCGCTGCGGGCCGGTGGGGCCGAGGCCGATACCCATGTATTCGAGCACCCGCTTCTTGCCCAGGAACACGCCGCGCCCGCCGATCTCCAGCGTCGAATCCTCGACGAACAGGTCCGACACGTCGTTCCACATCGCCTTGTCGACGTAGTAGCCGTAGGACCGCTGAAGCTTCTCGCACGCGCGCTGGTCTTCGAGCCGCTCGACCCGTTTCGAGAGCGCGAGGATCTCGTCCGCCAGCCCGTCGCCGCCTTCCGCCGACAATGCAGGCAGGTTGGGCTTCGCCGGTTGCGCGCCGGTGACCGGGTTGGCGTAGTGATAAGGCGGCAGGTAGACTTCCGGCAGCGAGCCATAGACCTCCGTCGGCGGGCTGTCGGGCGGCAAAGCTTCGCTCGGGCCCTCCATCGGGATGTCGCCCGCGATCCAGCCGTTGTCGTAGTCGCAGATCATCGTCACGTAGAAGTGCAGGCTGGCGATCTTCCACACGCCGCCTTCGTTCACGTACGCGTTCTCGTAAGTGCCCTCGCTCCAACGGCCCTCGCCGCCCGATTGCCACATGATGTCGTTGCGCCAGCGCGCCTTGGCGGTGCGGTTGTCGTCGGCGACGGTGATGATCGGCTGGCAGGTGAAGTGGACGTTGAGCTCGCCCGCCGCGAGCCCTTCGGGCCCGCGCAGCTCGAGCGCGGCGCGGATGCGTTCGGGTCCGCGATAGACGCCGCTTTGGCCCCATTCCCACGTGGCATCGTCGGCAAACAGGTCGGTGGCGGCGCTCCACAGGCCCTTGTCGATGTAATAGCCGTAGCTGCGCTGTAAGCGCTCGATCGCCTCGTGCGAGGCCTGACGGGCGAGCCGCAGCTCGATCGAGGCAAGATGCGCTTCAAGCGCGTCGATCACGTCGCCGCTCATTGCGCTACCGCCTTTCCGGTCACCGGATGGGCGTAGTGGAACGGCGGAACGAACATGTGCGGGAACGGCCGATAGGTTTCGCTCGGCGGACGGTCGGGCGGCAAGTCGGCCAGGGCCGGCGAGCGCCAGTCGCCCTCGACCGGCTTCAGCAAAGCCCAACCGCCTTCGTAAGGTGCGACGAAATTGGGATAGAACCGCAGCGCGGCGATCTTCCATACCCCGGCGTCCTTGCGATAGGCGTTTTCGTACACGCCCTCGCCCCATTCCGCGTGCTCGCCGTACTGGCCTGTCATCGAGAGCTCGTGCCAGCGCCCGCGTGCGCTCTGTCCGTCGTCGGCGATGGTGATCACCGGCTGGAGCTGAAAATGCTCGTTGAGCCGTCCGAACGGCAGGCCGGGGCCCGGATTGCCGTCGGCGAGCTTCACGATCGCCTGATGGATGCGTTCGCGCCCGAGATAGACGCCGTCGACCCCTTGCTCGAAGGTCGCATCGTCGGTGAACAGGTTCGAAGCTTCGCGCCAATAGCCCTTGTCGATGTAGAAGCCGTAGGCGCGCTGCAACCGGATGATCGCCTGATAGTCCTCGCGTCGCTGCGCTTCGCTTTTCAGCTTGGCGAGCCGCGCCTTTAGCTGTGCGATCCGTTCGTCGCTCATTGTCCGCTCTCCTCAGGGCTGGGCACCGGGGCTTCGGTGATGGTGGGGATTTCGCCGATCACCTGGCGGCTCGAAAACAGCCAACGGCCGTCGACACGGACGAACTCGTCCTCATAGCGGCCGGCGAGCATCGGGACCGGGCGATTGTTGTCGCCGCGGGCGAAGTAGGTGATCCGCGAATCCGCGCGCGCGGTGTCCCCGTCCACCTCGATCAGGAAATTGGTCATCAGGTGGAAGTTGTTCGTGTTGACGAAGTCTTCGGGCGTTGGGCCGAAGCTGTCGAGCAGCATCTGGGCGATCTCGGCGCGCCCCTGCACGTCGCCGGCCCTGCCGTACCAGCGTCCGTCTTCGGTGAACAAGGCGGCGTAACCGGCGAAGTCACGGCGATCGAGGCATACTGCATAGCGGATCAGCAGCTCGCGGATTTCCCGCTCGTCCTCGAGCTCGCGGATGCGCTGCTCGAGCGAACGCGCGACCGTGCCCTCGTCTCCGGATGCCGTGCCGGCCATATGCTCTCCCGCCGCTGCCTCAGCGGACAGCGATCGCTTTGGTTATGTTTAGCAGTTTAGCTATCTGATTCGGGATGAGCAGTAAACCGACAATCGCGCCGATTAGCCCGACGGTCTTCCCTCAGCGCGGGGCTTTTTTTGGCGACCGTCAGCGGCCGCGCGCAAGATCGTTCAGATTGCGCGCGAACTGCGCGATCATCTGGTCGACGCGGTTTTCCAGCCGGCGCGATTCCAGCTTCGGCAGCTCCACCTGCAGCACGCGCATTTCCTCGTGTGCGGGTTCAGTGGCGGAGCTGCGCATGCGCGGATGCGCGCGGCGATAGATATGGAGGAACCGTTCGCGCTCTTTTTGCGAGAGGTGGAGCGCATCGAGGATCGGTTCGAGATACTTTTCCGGCAGCGGGGTTTTGTAGTTCGGGCTCGTGATCTGCGAGACGAAGCTCTTGTTCTTGCCGATCTGGCTCGCGATCCTGAGCCGCAGCCCGGAAGGCCGTGCCTCGACCGCTTCCTTGAGGAGCGTCTTGTATGCCCGAATAAGCTCCTGCTTCGATTCCGTCGCCACGTGTTCCCCCTGCCGGTCGTCCCTCCGAAGCCTCACAGCGATCGAAGGTCGGCCGTCTTCATTCCCCATGCCTTATGAGATGTTTGACCCGCGGCGCAAATTTGCCAGGAACGGCGATCGATCTGATGCCGCATTCGAGAATCTGCTTCAACTGCACCGGTGAAGTCGCCGCGTCGCCGCACAACGACACATCGGCGCCGTTCTGTTCGCCATGTTCCACCACTCTCGCGATCAGTTCTAGCACGGCGGCGGGAACGTCGTCGCCGAAATCGAGTGCATTGCCATCGCGCGATGCGGCGAGGGTGTATTGTATGAGATCGTTGGTGCCGACGGAGAAGAAGTCGGCGCCGAACTTGTCGACCTCCAGCGCGGCCGAAGGCGTTTCCACCATCATTCCAAGGCTCGCCTGGCTCGCGTCCAGACCACGCTCGAGCGCAACTTTCTGCAGGGTCTCACGGAAATAGACCATTTCGCGCGGCAGGCTCAGCATCGGAATGAGGATACGCGCCGAGCGCCCGGCAGCGGCCGCGAGAATCGCCGCGTATTGCGTCTCCAGCACGTCTTGCCGCCGTGCGAGAATGCGCGCGCCCCGCGTTCCGAGAAACGGATTGGCTTCGCCGGCGAGCGAAAAGCCGGGGATCGGCTTATCGCCACCGGCGTCGAACAGGCGGATCGTGACCGGCCGGTCCCCCGCCCAGGCGAACAGGCGCCGATAGCTTTCAGCCTGGTAGGTTTCGTCCAGCATGTCCTCCGGCCCGCGCAGCAGCAGCTCGGTGCGCACCAGGCCGATGCCGTCGAACCATTCGCGCGGAGCCTGATCGAGTGCGGTGAGCGCGTTGACGCTGAGATGGACCTCGACCGGTTCACCCCCCGGCAGGAGGGCGCCGCCAAGCGCTTCATCGTCCGTCACCACAATGCCGTCCACGCCCGACGCAAGCGCGCTCACCTCGGCCGGCTCGGGATCGACGATCAGCCTGCCGGAGACCGCGTCGAGCAGCGCGGACCGCCCGGTCGTCAAGGGATCGATCTTGCCGACGCCGACCAGCATCGGCACCGACTGCGCGCGCGCCAGCAGCGCGACGTGGCTGGCGGCGCTGCCCGCCTGCGCGGCGACGGCTTTGACCTTGCTCCAGTCGAGCTCCAGGAATCGGCTCGGCGTCAGGTCCTCCGCGACCAGGATCGCGGCTTCGGGGATTCCCGCCGTCCGTTCCCGCGGACGGCCGCCGGCGAAATTGGCCAGCAGGCGATCGCGCAGATCGGTAAGGTCCAATGCGCGGGCCGCGAACGTTTCGGCGTCGGATTTCAGGAAGTGCTGGATCTGGCCGTTCATCACGGTTTCGATCGCCCGGCGCGCATCTTTTGCAGCAGCGCTCTGCAGCAGATCGGCGACGAACGCGTCATCCTCGAGCATCTCGATCTGGAATTGCAGGATGTCGCTGCCGAGCTTGCCCGCGGCCCGCTGGAGCGCGGTCAGCTGCCTGATCGTCGCGGCAACGGCGGCGATTACCGTTGTCGCCGGACGCGCCGTTACGAGCTGCGGATCGGCATCGCGCCACAACGTGCCCGAAGCAATTCCCTTCGAGGCGATCCGGCCCGCGTAAACGCGGCGCGTCATCCGGCGCCTTCGTTCTGTTCGTCTAAATCGTCTTCGAAAAACTCGCCGAGGCCGGCGATCGCACCGGCTGCATCATCGCCCGACGCGCGTGCTTCCACGGTCTTTCCGCCCTGGACCTTGAGGCTCATCAGCTTCGACACGCTTTTGGCATCGACCCAATCTTGCTCCCCGGCGAGCCGGATCTGGATCGCCGAGGAAAACCGTCGCGCCAAGCGCGACAGCTTGATCACCGGCCGGGCGTGGAGCCCGTCGGCCGATCGCACCGTGAATTCTGACTGGACCCACATCGCGGGTTGCGGCTCGTTCATGCCTGCATGAACTCCTCGGCCGCGCGGCAGACTTCATCCAGATTGCCGCCCGAAGCTGCCTCAGCCGCGGCCATCAATGCGCCTTCGACCAATGGCGCCTGGCAAATGCGGACCTTGGCGGCGCGCGCACGGTCGAGCTGCTCGATCGCCATTTCCGAATTGGTCTCGGCGCCGCCGACGTCGACGAGCACCGCAACGCCGTCGGGTCGCCAGATCGCCTCGAGCTGTTGGATGATGGCGGCGAGGTCGGTGCCAAGGCCGCCGTCTGCATTGCCGCCGGCCCAGCCGACCGGAACGTCTTGCCCGGCCATCTGGCGCGCCATGTCCGCCGCGCCGCGCGCAACATCGGCCGAATGCGACACGATCAGTATCGCGACACTCATGACGGGATCTCCCCAAGAAATTCGACAATCGTCGAGATGCACAGCAGCGCCGATGCCGCGCCCGGATCGTCCGCGCCGACCGCGCGCTCGCCGACGAACGCAGCGCGCCCCCGCTTGGCCTTCAACGGCCGCGATCTTTCGAACCCCGCCGCGGCCGCATCGCGCAGCGCCGACAGCGCCCGATCCGCGCCCGCCCGCGCATTCGCGCTCAGCGCACCCGCCGCCGGGCCAAGCACGTCGAGCATCGTCTTGTCGCCTTCCTCGGCCCGGCCGCGGCGGGCAAGGGCCTCGACCCCAACCGCGAACGCGTCGGCCCATTCAGGCAGCGAGGGGTGCAGGGGCAGCGCCTTGCCCAGTTCGAGCAGCAAGGTTCCGTAGAGCGGGCCCGAAGCGCCCCCGACGCTCATCACAATCTCCTTGCCCGCACGCTGGATCATCGCGGGCAGCTCCAGCGCGGCAAGCTCGCCGTGGATTTCCGCCAGCCGCCGAGCCGCGCGCGACAGGTTATGCCCATGGTCGCCGTCGCCGATCGCCCGGTCGAGCGCGTTGAAGTGCGCCTCGGCGGCGAGCAGCCGTTCGCACACCGCGGCGAAGACGGCCGCCGCCAGCTCCTGCCCCTCGCGGGCGGCGATCCGCGGCTCGGCCATCACGCGCCCCACCTGAGGCCGGGGGTGACCACCGGTTCGTCCCACAGCTCGAGCAGGCGCCCGTCCATCCGCGTGAGCGTAATCGATGCGCCCGGCATTTCGAGCGAGGTGATGTAATTGCCGACCAGCGAACGCGCGATCGTCAGCCCGCGCGCTTCGAGCAGCCGCACGGCGGCTCGGTAGAGGATATGGAGCTCCATCGGCGGCGTGCCGCCGAGGCCATTCACGAACACCAGCAGCGGATCGCCCGCCGACGGCGCCAGATCGGCCAGCAGCGCGTCGACCAACTCGGCCACGATTTCATCGGCGGCCGCGATCGGCGCGCGGCGGCGGCCGGGTTCGCCATGGATGCCGATGCCGATCTCCATCTCCCCTGGCGCCAGCTCGAGATTCGGCTTGTCCGCGGTCGGCACCGTGCAGCCGCCGAGCGCGACGCCCATCGTGCGGGTGGCGGCAGCGACCGCGGCCGCGATCGCAGCGCATTCGTCGAGCGAAGCCATGCGCTCGGCGGCGGCGCCGGCGACCTTTTCGACCACCACGGTTCCAGCGACGCCGCGCCGGCCGACCGTTTCGCCGCCGCCGGCCGCGCCGATGTCATCTTCGATCACCACGCTTGCATGCGGGCGATCGAACATCTCCATCGCCAGCTCGAAGTTCATGATGTCGCCGGAGTAGTTCTTGATCAGGCACAACAGGCCCGCCTCGCCGGCGACCGCTTCGGCGGCGGCGAGGATTTGCTCGACCGATGGCGAGGAGAACACCTCGCCCGGCACCGCCGCGTCGAGCATTCCGCGGCCGACGAAGCCGGCGTGCAGCGGATCGTGGCCCGATCCGCCGCCCGAGATCAGCGCGACTTTGCCGGGTACCGGCAGCGCCCGCCGCACGAAGCGCGGTTGCTCCACCAGCTCGACCAGATCGGCATGGCAGCGGGCGAATCCCTGCAGGCTTTCGTTTACCGCGTCGGCGGGATCGTTGAGGAATTTCTTCATGGCCGCTTCGCTCCGCATCGGTCGCCGCAGCAATGCGCCCGCGGCGCGGCCGGAGCCAGCGAGAAGCCCGAACCAAGGCGCGGACCTGCGATCTGCCGACGACAGACTGAATGCCCGAGCATCATGGAAAGGCCCCTCGATCCTCATCCTGTAGCGGCATGCTCCGCCGCCCCTTCAAGCGATCACTAAACTGTCCGGCACGCTATCCGCAAGACAAATTGGCTGCGCACTCGACGGCGAACGGATTTTTTTCTCAACACGAACTGGCCGCTTATCCTGTGATTTTCCCGCGACCAAACGAGTGCGAGACCGAACCGGGAGGTTCGCTTGCGGAAAATATTTCGGTTCACTCTCGTGGACGCCAGCCTTGCGAGATTAACTAAACTGGCAGAGTCTTCGAACGGCCACCCTCCCCCCGGCCGGCGAGGGCGAATCACCGGACACCCTCCCCCATAGCCGGTGACCGGTCCGCCGTTCCGACAACGGAACGGCGGGCCATGCGGGGACCTACTTCTTCATGATGTTCTGGACCGAAGCAGGCGGAGTTGCCGGCGGTGGGGCGTTGCCGTCGCGGTAGGGGATCACGTCGGAGGTTTTGCGGGACTTGATCTTCCACTGGCCGTTCTCGCGCACGAACTCATCCATGTACCGCCCGGCGAGCATCGGCACCGGCTTGTTGTCGGGGCTGCGGGTGAAGAACAGGTAGCGCGAGCGTGCGGTCGCGGTGTCGCCATGGACATTGACGATCACCGTGGTGTCGAGGTGGAAGTTGTCCTTGTTGATGTATCCCGGCGCGGGCTTGCCCATGTTGTCTTCCAGCATCTTCTGGATCGCCGCCGGCCCGGTGAAGCTGCCGAAGCCGCCGGTCCAGGTGCCGTTCTTGGCGAACAGGCCGGCATAGTGCGCATAATCGCGCGCATCGAGGTATTCGCCATACTCGATGATCGCCTCGCGGATCTGCTTTTCGGATTCGAGCTGGTCGATGCGCTGCTCGAGCTGCGCTTCGTGCGAGTTCGAGCATGCCGGCAAGGCGAGCGCCGCCAGCATGGCGAACGGTATTGAAAGGGCAATGGGTCGCATGATCGTGCCTCTCCGTCTCTGAAATGACCGAACCTTGTCCGCGCACTGCGCTTCGGGCGCATTGCTCTGGGCGAACCGGCGACTTGCGCGGCAAAGCCCCCGTCCGCTCGTTTCGAGCCCGCTGCTTTCGGGCGGTGTTCCATATCAGCAAAGTCGACGATGCACTCTCGGCAATGACAACCGCCCGGCCCGGTGCCAGCTTCGGCGGGGACAACATGAGGAGAGCATCGATGTTACGCAGCGCCCTGGGGGCGATCGGCCTGCTGCTGGCGGTTCCCGCCAGCGCGCAGTCCTACGGCGGGCGCAGCGCGCTGCCGCGGATCGATTGCGACCGCACTTGCCTTGAAGGCTTCGCGAAGTCCTATGTCGCGGCGCTGGCGGCCAAAGACCCTTCACGCGCGCCGTTCGCAAAGGACGTCAAGTTCACCGAGAACAGCGTGGAACTGCCGATCGGCGACGGCCTTTGGGGCACGGTCACCGCCGCCGATCCCAACGCGGGCATGATCCCCGCCGACACCGAGACGGGCAACGTCGCCTGGTTCGGCAACGTCCAGGAGAACGGGCACCTCGTCTATCTCGCGATCCGGCTGCACGTCGACCACGATCACCAGATCGACGAGGCCGAGACGGTGGTCTCGCGCCAGACCGGGATGCCGCTGATCTTCGGGACCGGGAAAGAGCCGCACAACCCCGCCTGGACCCAGGCCCTTGCCGATCAGAGCCGGCCGCGCTCACGGCTGCGCTCGATCGCCGATGCCTATTTCAGCACGCTCGAATACAACGACGGAACGGTGTTCGCACCGTTCTCGGCCGACTGCTCGCGGCTCGAGAACGGCATCTCGACCACCGCCAAGACCGCCAATTCGAACAACTCGGCATCGGTTGCCGAAGGGTGCGAGAACCAGTTCAAGCTGGGCATCTACAAGATCAACAAGAACCTGCGCGAACGCCGGTTTCCGCTGATCGACACCGAGCGCGGGATCGTGGTCGCGACCGACTTCATGGACCACGCCAATTACTTCGACGAGTACAAGCTGAACGATGGGCGCTCGATGAAGACCCTGCTCAAGTACCCTAACTCGCTCGACGTGATGGAAGCGTTCAAGATCGTCGACGGCAAGATCTACACCATCGAGGCCAATTTCGACTACGTACCCTATGGCATGCATTCGCCCTGGGTGGAGGGCCAATGACCATGCGCAAGACCGCCATCCTGCTCGTCGCGGCCGCCGCCATCGGCGCCACTTCGACCGCCCAGGCCAAAGGCACCTGCGACGAGCGCTGCCTGCTCAAGCTGGCCGACAAGACGATGACCGCGATCGCCGCGAAGGACTATCGCAGCCTGCCGTGGGACGATCCGGTCCGCTACACCGAGAACAACGTGGGGCTGATGATCGGCGACGCGTGGTGGGGCTCCGCCGGCGACAAAGTGGGCGACAAGGCGTTCGCCTTCGCCGATCCCGAGACCGGCAACGTGGTGTGGATCGGCACGATCTGGGACCACGACGCGCCCGGCTATGGCGCAGTGCGGATCAACGCGCCCGACGGCAAGATCCGCGAGATCGAAGTCATGGCGGCCCGCAAGCCGTGGCCGGTGCCGTTCGGCGATCCGACCAAGTTCGCAATTCCGGCATCGATGACCGCACCGGTGGCGGAGGCGAACCGCCGTCCGCGCCAGCGCCTGATCGACATCGCCGATGCTTACCTCGCGACCAAGCAGGGCAACAACGGCACGCTGCTGGCCGACTTCGCGCCGGACTGCACGATGGATGAAAACGGCGTGCAGGTCACCTCGGCCGAAGCCAACTACGCTCCGCCCGCCGCCGATTGCGCGTCGGCTTTCAAGCAGGGCCTGTTCGCGCCTGTCGAGCACATTCGCGACCGGCGCTTCCCGCTGGTCGATCCGGCGCGCGGCCTGGTGCTGGCGATCAGCGTGCAGGACCTGCCCGCGCGCGGCGGGGCAAGCATGGTCACCGCCGACGGCAAGAAAGTGGCACTGAAACGCGATTATCCGATGAGCCGGCTAGTCGCCGAACTGATCCGGATCGAAGGCGACAAGGTCGTGCGCAGCGAAGCCGTCGTCACTTCGCTTCCTTATCGCATGCCGACGCCCTGGAAATAAGGGCGGCATAGGGGGGTCCCCGTCTCTCGCGAGGTCTTCCCAGAGGGGAAAGGGCGGCTCGCATGCGGGCCGCCCTTTTTTGCTGCGTCATTCCCCGGGCGGCGGCCCCGGCAGCACACCCGCGGGCGCCAGCGGCACGACGTAAGCCTTGCCCGTCACAGGGTTCGGGTAATGGAAAGGGACGATGTAGTACGAAGGGTACATCAGGAACACGACACTGGGCGGCAGGTCGGATGACGCCATGTTGCGATCGCCCGGCCAGTTGTTGGCGATCACTTTGTCCTTCCAGCCCTGTTCCCATCCGCCATACATCGTGAACGGCCCCTTGAGCCGGGAGATTTTCCAGACCCCATCCTCCTTCACGTAATCGTTCTCGTAGAGCGGCAGGCCCCAGCCGCCGTTGCTCATCACGAACGCGCGCATGCGCTGGTGGCCGTGGATGCCGTCAGGATCGACGTCGGGGATTGCCTGGAACTGCATGTGGTTCATCAGCAGGCCAGGGCGCGGGCCGTCGGGGCCGAACCCGGTCTGCATGTAGGCGCGTACCTGGTCGCGGCCGACGTAGACCCCGCGTCCGCCGATCTCGAGCGTGGCGTCTTTCGAGAACAGCTCGGCAAGCTGCGCCCACTGGTTCTTGTCGACGAAATAGCCGTAAGTGCGCTGCAGCCTCTCGATCGCGTTCAAGTCCTCGAGCCGGGTGATCCGCTTGTCGAGCGCGTCGAGCCGGGCGACGGGCAACCCGACGTCCTGCGACGATGCAGGCGCGGCCGCGGCGACCAGCGCTGCACCCACCGCCACGCCGATCAGTTTAGAGATCATCGTTTCCGCGCTCCTCGGGGACAAAAAAAGGGGCGGCTCGCGCCGCCCCTGCAAGGAAATCCGGTGGGTGGACCGGAACCCCAGCCCACCTTGCGGCGGCACCGGGATTCCTGAGTTTTTCCGGATCAGAAGCTGCGGCGCACCGTGACCGCCCATTCGCGCGGCATGCCAGGCTGGCCGTCGGCGTACCAGGCGTTGGTGAACTTGTTCAGGTAGTAGAGCTTGTTGAACAGGTTCGTCACTTCGAGCGCCACGTTCCAGTTCTTGTCCGGCGACTCGTACGTCAGCCGAGCATTGGCGAGCGTGTAGCTGCTGACCGCGGCGATTGGCGTGCAGGTAAAATCGCCGCAATAGCCAGGCGTGTACGACACGTCGAAGCGCGGCGTAAGCGTGCCCTTGTCGCCGAGATCGGCCTTGTACTGGATGCCGGCGCTCCACTTCCAGTCGCCGATGCCTGGACGACTCTGACCAACGACGATCGAGGTCGTGGGATAGTTGATCGAAGTGAACTTGAAGTCGGTATCGCTGAGCGAGGCGTCGATTTGCAGGCCGTCGACCGGTTCGACGAAGGCTTCAAGCTCGAATCCTTCGACCCGCGCGTCACCGATGTTGAGATATTGTCCGCACAGCCCCGGCACACCGCCCTGATCGAGCGGCAGCGGCTGATCGTTCGCGTCAAGGCAGACATTGGGCGTTCCCTGGTAACCGACGTAGTTCATGTAGAACACGTCGCCGTTCAGGGTGATGCGGCGATCGGCAAAGGAGGACTTGAAGCCGACTTCGTATGCCCGGAGCTTTTCCGCGCCAAACTTGCGAATCTGATGCGCATCGTACGGACGCGGCGCCACACCACCGCCCTTGAAGCCGGTCGAGAACTGCGCATAGGCCATGATGTCGCGGTCGAAGTGATACGACAGCACTGCGCGATAATCCGGGATAGTTTCCTCGTACTCGCCGACGTAGCCGGTGAGCTGGTTCAGCGGGTTGGACAGCGGCAAGTAGTCGCCGATCCCGTTCGGATTGTAACGACCGAACAGGTAATCCTTCTTCTCGTGGGTCAGACGGAAGCCGCCTTCCGCGGTTAGCTTGTCGGTGATGTCCCATGCCACGTTGGCGAAACCGGCATAGCTGGTGAGGCTGGCGGTATCGTCGTTGATGAAGTCGAAGGTCGGCTTGTCTGCCGGGCCGAAGCCCGAGAAAGGCGTGTGAATGCGTGCATCGTAACGCGTGTCTGCATTGTAGTAATACGCGCCCAAGGTAAAGTGGACGGTGTTGTCGGCGAAGTTGCCCGACAGGCGCGCTTCCTCGCTGAACTGGTTATGGAAGAACTTCGATTCATCCTGGATGAACACCACCGGCGAGTTGTCGTTATCCGAGCCGCTCAGGCTGTAGTAGTGGCGGTAGCCGGTGATCGACTTGAAGCTCAGGTTATCGCTCAGCTGATAGTCGAGCGTGCCGGAAACGCCCCAACCGTCCACCTGGTTGGCCGACGGCGCGATCATCGGGCCGTTGGGCGTGCCGGCGGGGCCGCCCGGGCCGACCGCGGTCGGCGCCGACCACATCACGCCCGGATCGTAGAAGTTGGCATAGTTGGCATAGGGATCGTTGAGAACCGCATTTGCCGGACGTGATGGCCCGTAAGTGATGAAGCGGTTATCGAACGGCACGCCCTGGTACGCGACGCTCGCGTTCTGGTGGTTGTTGAGCTCACCGCTGGCAAGCAGCGTGGAAGCCTGGGTCGCCGACGTGTCCTTGGTGTAATCGGCAGTGACGTTGATCTCCAGCGGGCTGCCGGTCGGTGCGATGCGCAACGAGCCGCGCAGCGCGTACATGTGCTGGTCGCCTTCGGTGCCGAGCTTGCAGTCGCCGTTGTTCGCGAGCAGCGGGATCGCCGCCCCGCCCGGTTCGACCTTGCTGGTGCCCGGCTGCACGTACGGATCGTTCGGATTCATGCACGCATAGTCGTAGCGCGTGACGTAGCCGTCATGGTTGCGGGTGACGCCGGTAATCCGCGCGTAGACCGCGTCGGGAACGATGGTGAAGTCGGCGCTCGCCTTGAAATCGCGGCGGTTGAGGCTGCCCAGCGTCGCCTCGACATAGCCGCCCTCGCCGCTAGGCTTTTTCGAGTAGACCTTGATCGCGCCGCCTTCGGAGTTCATCCCCGCGAGCGTGCCCTGCGGGCCGCGCAGCACCTCGACGCGGTCGATGTCGCTCAAGTCGAAGGCCGAGGCGGTGACGGTGCCGAAATAGATGTCGTCGATGTAGATGCCGACGCCCGGCTCGACCGATGGGCTCTGGTCGGCCTGGCCGACGCCGCGGATGAACGCGCGCATCGAGTTGCCCGAACCGGCCGGGTTCTCCTGCAGCAGCACGTTCGGCGCCTGCGCGGTAATCTGGTCGAGCCGGGTCTGGCTGCGCTGCTCGAGCTGCGCGCCGCTGACCGCGGTGATCGACAGCGGAATGTCCTGGATGTTCTGCGTGCGCATCTGCGCGGTCACGACGATCGCGTTGGTGTCGGTCGTTCCGCTGTTGTCAGGCGCGGTCGTGGTATTTGCCGGCGGGGTGCTGGTATCGCTCTGCGCCATCGCCGGCGCCGCGATGGCGATGCTCGCCAAGCTGGTTACCGACAGCAGCAACGGCCGCAGCCCCTGACGCTTGCTCCCTGAAATCATTTTCATTGTCGTTCTCTCCGATCCCGACTGGTGTCAGTCGTTGTGTTCGTGGAAGGAGAACGTCCGCGCGGTTCGTGGCGAAAATCGCCCCTCACTCCCTCGCGATCGGGACCTCTCCTGCCCCAAATCCGCGCTTGCCCCGGGTTACGGCTCGCCATCCGGCAACTGCCCTGGCCACGAGGCGCGCGACGGCAGCATGGTATCTTTCTCTGCGGGAGACCACGTTGACCGAAATGGACAGTTGAGTTGACAGAGTTAGAAATACTAAACTTTATCCGAAGATAAAATTGCATTATATCAATAGCATGCGCTATCGGCTTGTTGCCGATCCAATTTGCCCGCAGCGAACTAAACCGTATCGCACGACCGACTCTGGATCACCTCGAGAGCGCCGTCAGAACTTGCCGCGCATCCCCAGGGTCCAGCGTCGCGGCTCGCCGGGGCCATAGGCGCGCGGATCGGAAGCGCCAGGCGCCTCGGCAAGCTCCACCTCGTCCACCTCGCTGAAGGTTCCGAAGGTGGCGTATTCGGCGTCGAAGGCGTTGCGCAGTTCCCCGAACAGCGAAATGCCGGGCGCCAGTTCCACACTGCCGCGCAAGTTGACGATCGCATAGCCGGGCACCGGCGGCGTCAGGTTCGCTTCGTCGCCCACCAGGACCTGGTCGGAACGCCCGATCAGGTCTCCGCCCAAGCTGAAGCGGCGGGTGCCGACGGTTCCGTCATAGTCGACGCTCAGTGTCACGCTGTGGCGTGGGATGCCCGGAAGGCGGTCGCCGGGCAGCACCTCGATCGTGCCCTCCTCGTCCGCCTCCGGATTTGCCGGGCTCGGCAGCGTCAGGGGCGAACGGAAGGTCGCATCGGTCAGTGCATAGCTGGCGGCGACGCGCAGCCCGCCCCGCCGCGCCTCGAGCGACAGCTCGACACCCTGCCGCCGCGTGGCGCCCAGGTTCCGGAAATACGCGCGGCCGCGGATCTCGGAGGCGACGTAGTGGATGTCGTCAGCGATGTCGCTGCGATAGGCCGAGAGCAGATAGTGCACCGCCCAACCGCCGACCTTCCGGCGGCCCGAGGCGCCGAGCTCCCAGCCGTGCGACACCACCTGCTTGAGCGGCGGGTCCGCGACGAAGAAGTTGGCAAGACTGCACGGCGCTTGCGGGTCCGCGCACGACAGCTCGGCCGGAGTGGGGGCGCGGTTCGTTTCCGCATAGCCCGCCCGCAGCGTCAATCCCCGCGCGGCCTGCCAGTCGAACTCGATCCCGGGATTGAGCCGCTCGAAGCGGTGCTCGCCGTTGAGGGCGGTGCCCAGACGGTCGAGCAGGCGGACCTTCGCCCAATTGTACCGCAGCCCGATTTCGGCGGTGAGCGACGGTCCCAGCGGCAGGCTGTCGGCAATGAACGCGCCCCAGTAGCGGGTTTGCGCGGTCACCCCGACCGGCGCGATCGAGCCGTCTTCCTGCACGATATCGACCCCGAGGCCGTTCACCCCGCGCTGAGGGGTGAGCGCGCCGAGCTCGGTCGAAGTGGCGAAATCGGTCGTGCTGCCGTCGTAGCTGAAGCCAAGCGCGAGATCGTTGACGCCCCCCCACAGCGGCCGCCGGTCGACGACCTGCGTGAGGGCTCCCATCGAGCGGGTATGGGTCGATCCGCGGTTGAGCACGCCGTAGGGCTCGCCGTCGAGCGTATCCGGCACCGGGTTCCCCTGCGCGTCGGTCAGAAGCTCGGCGCCCGCATCCTCGTCGTCATCGCCGCCGACGATTTCAAGACAGAGCAGGCCCGGCTCGTCTTCGCACTGCCCGATGTCGGCCGCGTCGCCGTTGACGCTGTCGGACTGCAGGCGCTGGCGATAGAGCGTCGCCTCGATGCGCGTGGTGTCGCTCAGCTTCAGCCATGGATGGAGGCTGATCCGGCCGTAGTGGTTCTTGGTGTTGTCGGGCCAGGTGAACACCGACGCCCGCCGCGCGGCGAGCAGCTCGACCGGCGAGACGCCGTTCCCGGTGAGGTCGCTATCCGCCGCGACGAGCTTTGCGTGGATCCCGCCCCATTCCTCGTCGACGCCGATGTCGGCATAGCCGTTCAGCAGCTTCGACGGGCTGTAATCGCGCCAGCCATCTTCCCGACGATACTGGAAGGCGCCGAACGCACTGAAGGCCCCCGCCGAGCCCCCCGCGGCGAGGCTCGCGTCCCGCTCGCCGTAGCTGCCCAGCGATGCGGTGCCTTCGAAGCCGGGATCGCTGCGGCCGGTCGCGGTCTCGATCAGAAGCGTGCCGCCCAGCGCATTGAGGCCGTAGGCGGGGCTTGCATCGAGTAGCGAGACGCGGCGCAGCGCCGCATCGGGGATCAGGTCGAAATCGACCGTGTCGCCGAACGGCTGGTTGAAGCGCCCGCCATCGAGATAAACCGCAAGTCCCTGCGCTTGGCCTTGCAAAGGCGAAGCGACGAACCCGCGATAGACGAGGTTCGGCTGCCAGGGATTGTTCTGCGCGTCCTGCAAGGTCACGCCGGCGATATCGCGGGTCAACGACGCGAGCAGATCGGGCGTTCCGCCGCGCCGGATGTCCTCGCGCTCGAGCGTGACCGCATCGTCGAGATCGATGCCGCCGCCCGGCGCGGTGACGACGATCGCCCGATCGGCTGCCTCGCTGGCGTCCTGACCCAGCGCAGGACCAGGAACCGAACACACGGCAAGGACGGCCAAACCAGCATAGCGCCTCAAGACCGTGTTCTCCCATGGTGGCCGTCCGCGCCCAGCGGCTAAGGACCGCCGCCCGCGAAATCAAGCGTGGCGGATCGATCCGGGACGAGCGCGCCCCCGCGGCAACCTGCGCTGCCGCAGGACCACTCCGGACCTCCCGGCGGGTTCGATCGTTCCTATATGACGATCGAAGGAGACCCCGGATGGCAAACGGTTGGGCGCCGGACGGCGCGGTGCAGGACCAGATCGAGGATAGCGTCAAGGATGCTGTGTTGCGCTCGCGCGCCGATCTGCCGCGCGGCGAAGGCCTTGCCGAGTGCGAGGTCTGCGGTGAGGACATTCCCGAACCGAGGCGGCGGGCGCTGCCGGGTGCGCGCACCTGCGTCGCGTGTCAAGCGGTGCGCGACAAGCGCCCCAGGTTCACCGGCATCAATCGCCGCGGAAGCAAGGACAGCCAGCTTCGCTGAACTGAGGCAGCGAGGAAAATTTCGCAGATTCGAATTGCCCCTCAGGGCTCCGGCAACTGTGCAAGAACCTTGTCGGTCGTGATCGGAAAGCTGCGTACGCGCACCCCGCAAGCGTGATGGATCGCGTTGGCGATCGCCGCCCCGGCACCGCAGATGCCGAGTTCGCCCACGCCCTTCGCCTGCAACGGGCTACCCGCGGGATCGCGTTCCTCGAGGAGCACAACGTCGAGCGCAGGCACGTCGAGATTCACCGGCACGTGGTATTCGGCAAGGTCGGGATTGACGAGGTGCCCGTCGCGCCGGTCGAACACCAGCTCTTCGGTCAGCGCGCTGCCGATGCCCCAGACCATGCCGCCGACGCATTGCGAACGCGCGGTCTTGCAGTTGAGCACCCGGCCGAGCGCGAAGGTGCCGTCGAAGCGGCGCACGCGCACTTCGCCGGTGTAGGCATTGACGCCCATTTCGGCGAAGAACGCGCCGTACATCGCCGAATGGCACTTTTCCTCGATCTCGCCCGGCTTGAAATGGCCGGTCTCCTCGAGCTCCTGCCCGGCGAGCACATCGGGGAGGCTTGTGCGCCGATTGCCGACGATGGCGAGTCCGTCCTTCAGGGTGAGCTCCTGGTCGGTGCAGCCGAGCATCTCCGCCAGCTTTGCGCGGATCGCTTCGCATGCTTCGAACACCGCCGATCCGGTCGACGGCGCGCCCCAGCTTCCGCCGGACCCCGCGCCTGGCGGGAACGCGGAATCGCCTAGTCGCACGAGTACGTCGTCGGGGTTTAGCCCGAGCATCTCGGCGGCAATCTGGCCGAGCACCGTGTACGTGCCGGTGCCGATGTCGGTCATGTCGCTCTCGACGATCGCGGTCCCGTCCGGGCACAGCCGGACCCGGGCCTCGGCCTCGTTGAGGTTGTGCACCCGGGCCGCGGTGGCCATGCCGGTGCCGATCCACCATTCGCCTTCGCGCCGACTGCAGGGCGCGCGGTCCGCACCGTTCCATCCGAACCGCTCGGCGCCCTGGGTCAAGCACTCCGCGAGCTTGCGCGAGCTGTACGGAATGCCCTGGCTCGGGTGGCGCTCAGGGATATTGCGCAGCCGTAGCTCGACCGGGTCGAGGCCGATCGCGTCCGCCAGCTCGTCCATCGCGCACTCGAGCGCCAGCATGCCCACCGCCTCGCCCGGCGCGCGCACCGAACCGGCAGTCATCCGGTTCACCCGCGCGACCTCCAGGCGGATCGTGCGGTGCTCGCCGCGATAGAGGAACTTGCTTGCCTGGGTCGCGGGCTCGACGAACTTCTCACCCGGCAGGTTAGAGGTCAGCGCCTCGTGCCCGAACCCGATCAGCCGGCCTTCTTCGTCGGCCGCAAGACGGAACCGCTGGCTGGTCTCCGAGCGGCGCATCACGCACTGGAACACCTGCTGGCGCAGCATCACCACCCGCACCGGGCGGTCCAGCTCCATCGCCGCGAGCGAGGCCGCGACCGCCTCTGCGCTGATGCCGAGCTTCGAACCGAACCCGCCGCCGACATAGCGCGAGATCAGCCGCACGCGTTCCGGCGCCAGGCCGACCGCATCGGCAAGCTCCTTCACGTTGTATTTGAGCATTTGCATGCTGAGGTGGACGGTGAGTGTCTGGCCATCCCACTGCGCGATCGCCGCATGCGGCTCCATCGGCGCGCTGTTGTGGCCTTCGGTGGTGTAGGTGACGTCGATAGCATGCGCCGCCTCGCGCATCGCCCGCTCGAGATCGCCCTGCACTTCCGACTTCGCGGTCTGCTCCTCGACCTCGGCATCTTTGGCATGCGGATCGAACACCGCGTCGTGCTCTTCGCGGTATTCGACCTCGAGACGCTTAGAAGCGTCGCGCGCCTGCTCGAAAGTCTCGGCGACGACCAGTGCGATCGGCTGACCGTAGTAATCGATCTTTCCCGGGCCCTGCTTGGGAGCCTTGCCCGCGCCGCCTTGCGCCGAGCGGACGGTCATCCGTGGGTCGTGAAGCACACCGACGACGCCCGGCATTTCCAGGACGGCGCGCGCATCGATGTTCGCGACCTCCCCCTTGGCGATGGTCGCAGTGACCAGCACGCCCTCAAGGCACCCGTCAATCTTGTACTCCGCGGCATATGTCGCGGTGCCGGTGACCTTGGCGGCGCCATCCGGGCGGTCGAGCGGCTTGCCGATCACGCCTTGCGCCATGTGATCCAGGCGGTTGCGGGTGTCGGGCTCGTCCATGATCAGGGTGCGGGTCACGCGGCGGTTACCGTCGCTTCGCGCAGCACCGCCTTGAGCGTGCGGCGCGCGAGTGGAACCTTGAAGTCGTTCGAGCCCCACACCCGCGCGCCTTCGAGCAGCAGGTCGGCCGCATGATCGAACAATGCGTCCGAGGGGGCGTTGCCGACCAGCGCTCTGTCGATCCGCGGATCGTGCCATGGCTTGTGCGCAAGGCCGCCGAACGCGAGCGAGGCGCTGGCGATCCGTCCCTCCCCCATCCGCACGACCGCCGCGATCGAGACCAGCGCGAACGCGTAGGACGCGCGGTCGCGCACCTTGCGGTAGAGCTGAATGCCTCCGACGGGCGGTGGGAGAGTGACGGCGGTGATCACTTCGCCCGGCTCGAGCACGTTGTCCTTCGCGGGCCGGTCGCCGGGAAGCCGGTGGAAATCGCGCGCCGGAAGCCTGCGGCCTCCGCCGTCGGGCGTCGCGATCTCGACGGTCGCATCGAGCGCGCAGAGCGCGACCGCCATGTCGCCGGGATAGGTCGCGATGCACAGCTCGTTGGTGCCGAGGATCGCATGATTGCGATTGAAGCCGCCGATCGCGCCGCAACCGCTGCCCGGTACGCGTTTGTTGCACGGCTGATCGATATTGTAGAAGTAATAGCAGCGGGTGCGCTGGCACAGGTTGCCGCCAGTGGTCGCCTTGTTGCGCAGCTGGAAGGTCGCCCCGGCCAGGATCGCGCGGGCGAGCACCGGATAGTCGCGGCGAATGCGCATGTCGGCCGCGCAGGCGCTGTTGGTCACCAAGGCGCCAATCCTGAGCCCGCCATCGGCCGGTTCGATCTGCGCGAGCGGCAGGCGGTTGACGTCGACCAGCCGGTCTGGCGCCTCGACTTCGAGTTTCATCAGGTCGAGCAGGTTGGTGCCGCCGGCGATCGGGCGCGCTCCGTCCCGGCTCATCCGCACAGCCGCCGCCACGTCATCGGCACGGGCGTAAGTGAACGGCCTCACCGGGCGCCCTCCAGCACCTCGACGATCGCGTCGACGATGTTGGGATAGGCGCCGCAGCGGCACAAATTGCCGCTCATCCGCTCGGCGATTTCCTCCCGGGTGAGTCGGACCTCTCCGGCGAGGTCCCTGGTGACGAAGCTTGGCCAGCCGGCAGCGGCTTCGTCGAGCAAGGCCTTGGCGGAGCAGATCTGCCCCGGCGTGCAATAGCCGCACTGATACCCGTCGTGCTTGACGAACGCGGCCTGCAGGGGATGCATGGCGGCGGGAATGCCGAGGCCTTCGATGGTCACGATCTCGTCGCCCTCATGCATCACCGCAAGGCTGAGGCACGAGTTGATCCGCCTGCCGTTCACCAGCACCGTGCATGCCCCGCACTGGCCGTGGTCGCAGCCCTTCTTGGTTCCGGTAAGGCCACAGTCGCGGCGCAGGAAATCCAGCAGGCTGACGCGCGGATCCCCGGCGAATTCGCGCGGCTCGCCGTTCACGGTGAGAGGCATGGGCAACTCCTGACACGACGCCAACGCATCGGGCGGGTTTCGGGTCCGGGGCTGCCGCACGGCCTCCCGGTGCATGCGAGCGGGCGAACGATCCCGTCCGCCTCGTGCGCCCTCAAGCCGCGGCGGGGGTGGGCGCTTCCTTCGCCTGCCACAAGTGCGCGCGGTAACGGTCGAAGCAGCGCTTACCGCAGGTCAGGCGCATCAGCGCGCCTTCGGCGATCGCCACCGCCCGGCGCGGATCTTCCTTTATCAAGGGGTGCAGCGCTTCGCGGTTCCAGGCCTCGCTGTGCTTGACGTCGAGCACCGCGTGGAGATCGAAATAGTGGCGTTCCTTGCCGCTGAGCCCAATGCGCCGGAGGCCTTTGGCGACCATGGCCGAACGGCCCGGCGCGGTCAGTTCGATGACGCCCAGCGCCCCGACCGATTGCCAGGTATAGCGCCGACACGTCGCCATCGCGGTCATCGCGTTTGCCAGGGCGAGGCTTTCGCCCACGGTGTTCTCGATCGTCGGCTCGACCGCCAGCGTCTCGACCAGCGCATCGAGCATGGGTCCGTGCATGCCCTTGGGATTGCCGCGTCCCATCTCGTCCCAATAGTTGCGTGCGAGCTCCAGCTTGGCGGCAACGGGCAGCTTGACTTGCGTGTAAGCGACCAGATCCTCGAACCCGGCTTCGCCGGCTGCCTCCTGCTCGAAGAACCAGCGCAGCTGGTCGCGGCTCGCCGTGCCGGCGAGCCATGGGAACAGAGGGTCGCCCTGCCCCGGGCCGACTTCCTTGAGGTTCTCGAACCAGGCGACGAACGCATCCGGGTCGGTGGGGACGTTCGCCGCCTCGGCGCGCACGTCCGCGCGCAGGCATTCCATGAATTCGCCTTCGACGCGCAGCATGTGGAAATCGCTTTCCAGCCGGCTCGCCCAATCGCCGGTGGGAAACTGCGGCGCAAGTCGCTGGCGGTTCCAACGGGCCAGCACCCGCTGGAAGTTGTCGGAATAGAAATGCTCGCGGGATCGGTAACGCTGAATGGGCAAATCGTCATTCGACGGGTTCAGGAGCAGCATAGACACCTCGTTTTGAGTTCCCCTCCAAACGCCGAGGCCATGTCCGAAGTTCCGTTCCGAACCTCTCTCGTTGCTGAATTAATCGGAATTTGGTGCAAAAAAATCCTTATTTTAACAAAAGTTATGAGTTGTGGCCGGCCATCAGGAAAGGAACAGACCAGTTGGTCGATCGTTTGGAATAATCTCGCACTCAGCGCAGGACGACATGAAGACACGAGCTAAGCCCGAGGGCGGTCGCGGGCCGCTCCGCTTGCCTTTCCGGGTGGTCGAGAAGCGGGTCTACCGCGGGCCGAATATCTTCAGCCGACGCCCGGTGGTGCGCATCCGGGTCGACCTGGGCGAGCTCGAAGCCTGGCCCACCAACAAGCTGCCGGGCTTTTCGGAACACCTGCTCGCCGCGTTGCCGGGGCTGAGCAAGCACGGCTGCTCGTGTCCCGAAGAGGGCGGCTTTGCGCATCGCCTCGAACTGGGCACTTGGCTGGGTCACGTGATCGAGCACGTCGCGCTCGAGCTGCAGACCCTGGCCGGCAGCCCGGTTTCGCGAGGGAAGACCCGCTCGGTGCGGGGCCACCCCGGATATTACGACATCCTTTATCGCTATCGCGATGAAGCCTTGGCCCTCGCCGCGGGGGATGCCGCCATTGAGCTGGTCCTGTCGCTGCTGCCCGGGCGTCTGCGCCCGGCCGGGAACGCCGACGAGGCGCCGGACGTATCCCGGATCGTCGCGGGGCTCGGAGAGCTCCGGGCGCGCAACGGCCTGGGGCCCTCGACCGCCGCGCTCGCCGAGGCGGCCGAGCGCCGCGGCATTCCGGTCGCCAGGCTTGACCGGCAAGGCTACCTCCAGCTCGGCTACGGCAGCTGCCAGCAACGGCTGAGCGCAAGCATTACCGGGCGCACCTCGCACGTCGCGGTAATGGCCGCGGGCAACAAGGACCGCACGCGGGAGATATTGCGCGAGATCGGCCTTCCCGCTCCGCGCGGGCAAGTGGTGCGCAGTGCCGCGGCCGCGTGGCAGGCGGCGCAAGAGCTGGGCCTTCCGGTGGTGGTCAAGCCGCGCGACGGCAATCACGGGCGAGGCGTGACCACCGACCTGCACTCCGAAGACGCCGTCCGCGCCGCATTCGAGCTCGCCGCGGCGATCAGCCCGCGGGTGATCGTCGAGCAGCACATGCCAGGCAATGACCACCGCATCCTGGTCGTAGACGGCAAAGTGGTGGCGGTGGCGGAGCGCGAACCGCCAGCGGTCGTCGGCGACGGCGAGCGTTCGATCGGAGAACTGATCGAGCTGCTGAATGCCGATCCCCGTCGCGGCACGGGCCATGAGAACGTGCTCACCCGGATTCAGGTGGACGGCGGGCTCGAAGATTGGCTGGCGCGGCAAAACCTGCAACTTTCGAGCGTGCCCGGGCCGGGCGAGCGCGTGTTCCTGCGGGGAAACGCCAATTTATCCAGCGGCGGCACGGCCATCGATCGCACCGAGGTGATCCATCCCGAGAACCGGCTGACCGCCGAGCTCGCGGCCCGGGCGATCGGTCTCGATGTCGCCGGGGTGGACTTCGTGTGCCCGGATATCACCCGCCCGGTCAGCGAGACCGGCGGCGGCATTGTCGAGGTCAACGCGGCACCCGGCCTGCGGATGCATCTCGCGCCCTCCGAAGGGCAGGCGCGCGACGTGGCCGGCCCGATCATCGACATGCTGTATCCCCGCGGCGCGCGCAGCCGAATCCCGATCGTCGCGATCACCGGGACCAACGGCAAGTCCACCACCGCCCGGATGGTCTCCGCCATTCTGCGGGCAAACGGCTTGCGAGTGGGCATGACCAATACCAGCGGCGTTTACATTGACGACGTGCTGCTCAAGCCCGGCGATGCCAGCGGCCCGAAAAGCGCGCGGATGCTGCTTGGCAATCCGGCCGTGGACGCGGCGGTGCTTGAAACGGCGCGGGGCGGGATCCTGCGCGAAGGGCTGGCGTTCGACCATTCCACGGTCGGCGCAGTGCTCAACATTTCGGCCGATCACCTGGGGCTCAAGGGCATCGATACGCTGCGCGATCTGGCGCGGGTGAAATCGGTGGTTGTCCAAAGCGTCGCCCGCAAGGGCGCCGCGGTACTCAACTGGGACGATCCCTATACCCGCGCAATGGCGCGCCAGTCGCGGGCCAGGGTGATCTGGTTCAGTCTCGCGTCCAGCGCGAGCGATCCGCATCTCGCGGCACACCTGCAAGCCCGCGGCAAAGCGGTATTCCGGGAATGCGAGGGCGACCGGGACGAGCTCGTCCTCTATCACGGCGCGGAGCGCATTCCGGTCGTCGCGGCCAAGGATATCCCCGCGACGCTGGGCGGATATGCGCACTTCAACGTCGCGAACGCGCTCGCGGCAATTGCGATGGCTACCGCGCTGCGCGTCGACGTGGCGACGATCGCCCGCGCGCTCCGCGGCTTCGCCTCGAGCTACGAGGACAACCCGGGCCGCCTGAACGTGATCGACGATCATCCGTTTAGGATCGTCCTCGATTATGCGCACAACCCGGCCGGCTTGCGGGCCTTGGGTGATTGCCTCGCCGCGCTGCGCCCGGGCAAGGGCCGCACGATCGGCATGGTTTCGATTCCCGGTGACCGACGTGACGAAGACATCCTCGAACTCGGCCGGATCGCCCTCGAAACGTTCGACTACGTCGTGTTTCGGGAAAGCCCCGACGGCCGGGGCCGGTCGCGCGGCGAAGTCATTCGGCTGCTGGAGCAGGGCGCTAAGCAGGCTGCGCGTTCGGTTGGCCGTTACGAATCCGTTCTCGACGAGCCCGACGCGGTCGAGCGCTGCCTGGCTATCGCGCGGGCAGGGGATCTGGTCGCGCTCCTGCCCACCCGGATCGCCGCCGTTTACCAGCAGGTGACGCTCCACCGGCCGAACGGGCAAAATGTCCATGCTGCCTGAAGGAGGGCCTCGATGAGTGAGACCGGCGGGCCGCTGATCATCATCGGCGGACACGAAGACAAAGAAGATCGGCTCGAAATCCTGCGGACCATCGCGAGCGAAATCGCGGGCGGCAAGCTCGTGATCGCGACGGTGGCCAGCCACAAGCCGGAAGGCTATTTCGAGACTTACCAGGAAGCTTTCGCGAAACTGGGACAACACAACCTGGTCGAGCTCTATGTGAACGAACGCGCGGAAAGCCATCAGGAGGAGACGCTTGCGCCGCTGATCGATGCGGCGGGGGTGTTCTTCTCCGGCGGAGACCAGCTGCGCATCTCGAGCCAGATCGGCGATACGCCGATCGAGCGAATGGTGCGCGACATCCACCGCCGGGGCGGTCTCATCGCGGGCACTTCGGCCGGCGCAGCGGCGATGAGCGAGATCATGCTGGTCAAAGGGTCGAGCGCCGAGACCCATCGGATCGGCGACCTGCACATGGCGCCGGGCCTTGGCCTGGTCCGCGACGCGATCATCGACCAGCACTTCGCCGAGCGCGGCCGGATCGGCCGGCTGATGGGAGCGGTCGCCCAGAACCCTCGCGTGGTCGGGATCGGCATCGACGAGAACACCGCGATCGTGGTGCGCGGCAGCAGCTTTACGGTCATCGGCGAAGGGGCGGTCTACATCGTCGACGGCGAAGAGGTCAGCCACTCGAACATTTCCGAGGCGGAGCCCCACCGCACCCTCTCGATGCACGACGTGCGCCTGCATGTGCTGAGCCGGGGCGACGGTTTCGACATTCCGACCCGCCGACCCACCGCCGCTGTGCCCGACGAAGGCCGCGCGTGAACGAGGCCGCCGACGCGCTCGGCGCGCTGCTGCGCTATCTCGACGACATCGGCTACCACTTCGTCACTCCGACCCCGGCTACCCACGCGCGGGTGCTGGCGCGCGATCCGGCGCGGGCGGGCAAGTCGCCGCAGGAGGTGCTCGGCTGGAGCCTGCCGTTCGCCAGCGGCGGGATCGATCCGGCGATCGAGGCGCTGCTCGCCGAGAGCGGGGTGGTGGAGCCAGCCCCGGGCGGCCTGGTGCGTTCGACGGTGCGGGTCTCGACGGTCGCCGAGCGGCTGTTCCTGCATTCGGCCTATCCGACCACCGCCGCGGATTCGGTGTTCCTGGGCCCCGATACTTATCGCTTCGTCCAGCTCATCCGCGGCGAGCTGCAATCTTCGCCGCCATCGCCCGACGGAACGATCGTCGACATCGGCACCGGCAGCGGCGCGGGTGCGGTGGTCGCGGCGGACTTGTGCCCCGCTGCGCGGATCGCGATGACCGATCTCAATTCCCGCGCGCTCGAGCTCGCGGCGATCAATGCCCGGCACGCCGGCCACACGATCGGGGCGCTCGAAGGTCGCAACCTCGCGGGCCTCGAAGGCGAAGTGGAGGTCGCGCTCGCCAATCCGCCTTATGTGATCGATCCCGCCGGCCGGACGTATCGCCACGGCGGCGACATGCATGGGGCGGAGATTTCGGTCGAGATCGCAAAAGCGGCGCTCGACACTTTGCGCCCGGGCGGCCGCCTTATCCTCTACACCGGCAGCGCGATCGTCGCCGGCGAGGACCGGCTACGAAGGGCTCTGGAGGAGACGGCAAATTCGGCCGGCACGGCGCTGCGTTATTGGGAAATCGACCCCGACGTCTTCGGCGAAGAACTCGAAAATGCCGAATATCGCGACGTCGATCGCATCGCGGTTGTCGCCGCGATCTTCAGCGTGCCGCGATCCTAAAATCCGCTCGGCGAGGAGACCTGCATCTCCTCCGCGTGATAGCGCGCGAATTCTTCCGCGAACCGCCGGGCGATCAGCGCCTGCTCGTCGGGCGTCGCCTTCTCGACCAGATCGGGCAGCCACTCGCTTTCTTCCTGGTACATGTGCTGCTGCACGGCGCTTTCGATATGGCCGAGCTTGTCGAGCCAGTCCTGGCTTTGCGGATCGAGCCGCTCGAGCTTGGCCATCTGGATCTTGGTCATCGCCTGCTCTTCATACGCCATCGCAGCATGCAGCTTGCCGCTGCGCTCGAGCACGATCGGGTAGATCACCGCCTCTTCCGCGTTCGAGTGGCCCAAGAGCAACGCGCCGAGCTCTTTCGCCGCACGCTGACGGCTGGCGCCGTCGGAATGGCCTTTCGCCTGGGCGAACAGCGTTTCGATCTTCTTGTGCTGACCCAGGACTTGTTCCAGCCAGGGGCTCTGCGCCGCCAGCGCCTCGGCCTTGCGGCGTGCTTCCGCGCGATCCTCGTCGCTGGCGGCGGGCATGGCGGCGGAAACGATCTTGTCCAAAAACGACATGGCTTGCTCCTCGAAATACGGATCGTACCCAGAAGCGCACGGGCGTACCCGCTTGTTCCTGTAAAATGTGCGCCGACACTACGACCGGGATGCAGCGCCCATCGCGGGACGATTAGGCGAAGCTCAGATCGCCCAGCGCGATTTCCGGCCGACGGGCCGAACCGTGAATCCGGTAGAGCCTGCCGCGATCGTTCCACAATTCGGCCGAGCGCCCCCGCGCCTCGTGGCGCGCAAAAGCGAGCGCCTCGGCGACGTCCGCCGCGTCGAACTCAACGGTTCTGGCGACCCCGCGGTCGTCGTCGGAGAAAATCAAGCGATAGGTGTGCATTCGCTGCCTTTTTGCAGGTGACGTGAAGCATTTCTCGAATGCACGGACGCACTCGGGGTTCCGGACAGGAAACGCCGCGCGGCTCAGGCGCTCTTGCGATCGCCGCGGTCGCCCTGGCCGGCCTTCACCTGCGTTTTCGCCTTCGTGCGCCGATCGGCCGCGAGCGATCTGCCGACATCGTCGGATTCCTTGAACCGGCCTTTGTCGTCGCGCCGGACGTACCGTTTGTCGGTTCCGGTATCGATAAGTTCGCGCTTTGCCATGACGATTCTCCTTCGCGGGAAGAACGCACGGGCCGACTCGCGGTTTCCGGGGGGCGCGAGCATTGATTTCGTCCGCACCCTGCGAAAGCCGCGTCAGAAGTGCTGCTCGTAGCCGACCCTGATGGTCCGCGGCTGCAACGGGGTGATCTCGTTGCGGTCGCGCACCAGGAACGGCGAGCCGAGCGCGAAGCGATTGCCCCGGCTGTCGAACAAGTTGGTCAGCGACAGCGACAGGTTCCGCGAGCCGATCCCCAGCGTGAATTCGAGACCGGTATCGAGATAGTCGCCCTGCAATTGGCCGAGCACGTCACCTACCCCGAGCGTCGACTTGCCGACGTAGCGGCCGTAGCCGTCGATCGTCAGCAGCGCACGGCCGGAAACCGGCGTCTGGTAGGAGAAGCCGACCCGCCCCGAGATGTCGGCGACGTTGGGCAAGCGATTGAAGTCGGGCGCGCTCGTCGCAAACGCCGAATTGGCGGGGACCACGCTCACGAGCTGGTACAGCACCTGACCGGGTGTGGTCAGGCGGCCGTCGTTGAAATAGACCGCCGCATCGAGTTCCAGGCCGGGCGCCGGGCGGAGCGTGCCGGACAGTCCCAGCGAATAGACCCGGCCGTTGCCGATATTGGCAGTGATCGGAAAGCCATAGCCGTCGATCAGGTCGGCCTGGATGTTGCGCCAGTCGGTCCATGCGCCCGTGGCGGCGAGATCGAAGTTGTCGCCGCGATAGCGCAAGCCGGCCTCCGCGGTGCCGATCCGGTCACCCTGGAAGTGCTGGATGAATTCGCGCCGCACCGCGATACCACCCGGGCGGAAGCTCTGCTGATAGCGCGCGAACAGCGTCAGCCGGTCGCTGGCGCGATATGCCAACGCCACCGACGGCAGCAGGCGCGTTTCGGCGCGCGTATGGGATGCGCTCGCATCGAGTGCGAGAAACTGGGGCACCACCGGGTCCTGCGCATCGCCCGAGAGCTCGGAATAGGACAGCCGGCCGCCGCCGGTGACCGTCAATCCCTCGGCGAGGCCGAACGTATATTCGCCGTACAGCGTCGCTTCGTTGACCTTGTTGTCGACCCCGGTGAGCTCGAGCGCGTCCATCGTGCGCCGCACGTCGCCGCTGTTGTGCAGCAGGCTGACGCCGACCAGCCAGCCTTTTCCGCCCGCCTCGCGCCGCGCCAGCCGCGCCTCGGCAGTCAGCATGTGGATGTCATTGGTCTGGGTATAGGCCGAGACGGCGCTGGTGTTGCTCGGCGCGACCAGCGAGTTGGCCGGGTTGGCCAGCGTGACGCCTTCGAACTGTTCGAAGACGTTTTGCGCATCGTAACCCACCGAACCGGTGAATTCGAGCGTGCCCCAGCGCTTGTCGACGACCAGGTCGGCGAGCCAGAAATCGTTGCGGTACGGCTGGGCGATCGTGCTGGAGCGACTGAGCCCGCCCGAATCCCGATCGGCATACTGGCTGTCGTCGCCATCGATCCGCTGGCCGACCAGGCTGAGGTCGACCGTCCAGTCATCGCCGGGGGTGTACCGCAGCGCCGCGCGCCCACCGTAAGTGCGCACGTCGTTCACGTCCTTGAGGTTGCGGCCGGTGTCATCGATATAGCCGCCGTCGAAGTCGGCGAAGCCCACTGCGCGCAAGGCAAGCTGTCCCTCGACCAGCGGCACGTTCAGCACCGCCCCGCCGTCGGCTCCCGGTTGCCCGTGCTCGGTCGCTTCGGCGCCGATCCACGCCTCGCCGCCCGTCGCTTCGGCGTCGGGGCTGTTGGGTATCACGCGCATCACCCCGCCGAGCGATCCCGCGCCGTAAAGGGTGCCCTGCGGGCCTTCGAGCACCTCGATCCGCTTGACGTCGTAAAGGTGCAGGTTGGGATCCGGCGCGGCATAGGTAACGCGGCTGTTGCCCCAATACTGGCCGACGGTCGCCTGGGTCGGCCCGACGAAGCTTGAATCGGCGATACCGCGGATGAACAGCTTGTTGCGCCCCGGGCCGAGATGGGTCGACGCCACGCTCGCCAGCCGGTTTTCCACCGCCTGGGTGCCGCGCGTCCCGTCGGCGATCGACACTTGCTCGCCGTCGATGATCTCGACCCCGCCCGGATAGACGCTGAGCGGCACGTCGCGCTTGCTGGCGGTGACGACGATGTCCTGCGGCGGTTCCGGTGGCGTGGGTTTCGGCGCGGCCTGAACCGGCTTGGGACGGCGGGCGACAATGCGATCCGGCCCGGTGTCGATCAGGTAGGCACCGGGCGCGACTTTGCGCGCCTGGAGCGAGGTTGCATGCAGCATCTTCTCGAGCGCGCGCGCGGCGCTCATGCGGCCGCGCACTGCCGGAACCTGCCGCCTGCCGAGTGCCGGATCGCGCAGCCCGATGCTCACCCCCGCCTGCCGGCTCAACGCGCCGACGGCCTGGGCGAGTGAACCCGCCGGAAGGTCGAGCACGACCGTCCGCTCCTGCGCATAGGCAGGAGACGCGATGACAACGGCTGCCGCCGCCGCGAGGCTAGCGGCGCGCTTCATGGGTCGGCGTTATCCTCCACCCGTCTCCTTGCCGCTCGAATTTGACGCCCATCAGTGCACCCGCCCGTGCGAACACTTCGGCCGGGGTGCCGCTGACCACCAGGGTGCCGGTGAAGCGCATGTTTTCCGCGCCGTCCGCGGCGACGATCTGCACGCCGAGATTTCGCCCGAGATCGCGGGCGACGCGCGTCAGCGACGCATCGTCGTATTGCAGCAGGCCCTGCTGCCAGTCGCCCACGGTCGCGGGATCGGCCTTGGTGAGCGTCGGCGCCGCATCGGCGCTCGCGCGCGTCAGGCCATTACCGGCGTCAAGGCGGATCTGTTGCTGCCCCATCCGATAGACCACCGCGCCCTGCGCCACTTCGACCGCAAGCGCGCCGTTGTCGCCGACCACGTTGAACGTCGTGCCGACGTCGACCAGCCTGGTATCGCCGACGGTGACTACGAACGGGTCCGCCGGATTGTGATGGATTTCGAACAACGCCTCCCCGTTCGCCAGCTCGACCTGCCGCGGCGCGTCCTTGTGGAGCACCAGCTTGGTGCCGCCGTTGAGGATTACCTGCGAACCGTCGGCCAGCGCGAGAGTGCGGTGCTCACCCGCCGGGACGGCGATCGTCTGCCCGCCCGGCTGCGCGTAGACGAACCATGCGCCGACCAGTGCCAGGCACGCGGCGACAGCCCCGCCCACGCCCCACCAGCGCTTGCGAAGGGCCGGGGCATCGTTCACAAATTCGGGATGGGTTTCGCGCGGTTCGGCAGCGAGCAGGCGCTGCGCCCAGGCGGCGCTTTCGAGCGCGTCTTCGTAAGCGGCAAGATGCGCCGGATCGGCTTCGAGCCATGCGGTTAAGTCCCCCCAGTCGTCGAAGTCAGGGTCCCCCACCCTGACTGCCCAGAGCTGGGCGGCCTCGGTCATGCTTGAATTCTGCGATGCCATCCTGTCGTCCTGTCGCTCCTATGACGGAGCGCGCGCTCTCATCCCGCATCGAACCTCGCTCTCAGCTCAACCAGGGCTCGATAGGCCTTCTGCAGATCTTTCTCCACCGAACTGAGGCTGACGCCGAATTCGCGCGCGACCAGCGCCTGCGGCACGCCTTCCACGCGGCATCTGCGGAACACCGCATCGACTCTCGGCCCCAGCGAGGAAAGCGTCGCCTGCACCGCTGCGAGTTCCTCCCGCGCGATGACCGCCCGGTCTCCGAGCGGCTGCTCCTCGGCGGATGTCGCGATTTCGTGCCAATCGTACTGGCGGCGCTCGCGGCTGATCTTCGACCTGCGCACGTCGCGCATCAGGTTCTCGGCCGCGCGGAACAAATACGACAGCGGCTCGGCGATCGGCTGATGGGTGTTCGCCGCGACTTTCTCCCACAGCTCATGCAGCAGGTCTTCAGCCTCGTCGCCCGCGCCGCGCGCGGCGAAGAAGCGCAGCAAGCGGCTGCGCTCCTCGAGAATGGTGCGTTGCAGCCCGGAGACCGGCTGTCGGAGCGTCATAAGCTTAACCCGGGCATCCATCCTCACGACGATCGTCCTGTCTGAGGCACGCCTCGCCGCCGCTCGTCTGCGCATGAGCGGCCCGGGCTTGTGCGAAGCGGGAAATATGGACCTGCGCTGTCTCTCCGATGAACGAAGCCGTCTGTCGGGGAACGAACCGCGCGGATGGCGCCGAAGGGCCGAAGAAACCGACCGGATTTTCCTTCCGCCCGTTGCGAAGCACTTCGAAATGAAGATGGCTGCCGGTCGATCGCCCGGTGGAACCCATCAGCCCGATCGTCTGCTGCCGCCGGACGAGGGATCCGACGGCGACCAGGATGCGCGAAAGATGGCCGTAGCGTGTCTTCAGGCCATTGCCATGATCGAGCTCGATCATCAGCCCATAGCCGCCGTCGGGGCCGGCGAAGGTTACCGTGCCGCCGTCGGCTGCGAGGATCGGCGAGCCGAGCGCGCCGGGAATGTCGATCCCGCCGTGCATCCGCTGGTCGCCGGTCAGCGGATCGACGCGAACGCCGAACCGCGACGAGAGATACGGCAGGCGTACTTGCCCTGCCACGGCCGGCCTGGGCGCAAACCGGGCGCCCTCGCTGGGCGAGGACTGCTTCGGCGCGGGTTCGAACGAAGCCGACAGCGGCTGGCGAAAATGGCTGTCGCTGCCATCGGGCAGCGCCGCGCCGCCTGCAGCCAGGGCGCCCGCGGAAAGCGGTAGAACGCATGCGGCAAACCCGAGCCCCCGGAACGATTTGCAGCCCATCGCCTTGATAAAACGGAGTCCGCGGCGCGTTTCCGCACGAACCCTGCGCAACACAACTTTATTGCGCGGACTATGCGGGACGCAGTCGGTCGCTCCGTCTTGGCTCATGTCACGACGCCTGCATCGAAGGGAGACCGACTTTGAATTCCAACGAATCGCGCATGCTCGACATGCTCAAAAAAGGACGCGATCATTACGGCGTCGTTGCGGTGAAGGCGGAGTTCGAAGCGGAAGGAACCCGGCCCGACGAATTGCTGCGGCTGCTCGAACTCGCTTGGCGCGCCGATCTCAAGCTGGCGCTGAAGATCGGCGGTTGCGAGGCCGTGAGCGATCTCCACGCCGCGAAACTTTACGGCGCGGAGTACATCATCGCCCCGATGGTAGAAACGCCCTATGCCCTTTCCAAGTTCATCGGTGCAAAGAACAAGACGCACGGTGAAAATTCGCTCGTGACGTTTCTCTACAATCTCGAGACGCAGACTACCCTGGAAAACCTCGATGCGATGCTGCCGCTGGCGCGCGAGGGCATCGACGGGATCGTGTTCGGCCGGGTCGATTTCACCGGTTCGCGCGGTTTGACCCGTGAACGGATCAATGATCGGCAGATCACCGATGCCGTTCTGCAGGTGGCCCAGGCCTGTGCCGCCGAAGCGCTCGAGCTGGTGGTTGGCGGCGGCGTCTCGGCCGAAGCCGCGCCGGTGCTGCGCGAAATCCGCGCGGTGCGGCTCGATCGGTTCGAAACCCGCAAAGTGGTGTTCGACGGCGCGGTGGCGGAAACCGCCGGATTCGAGGCCGGGATCGCCAATGCCGTTGCGTTCGAGCTCGCCTGGCTGCGCAACAAGCACGAATATTATCGCACGATCGCCGAAGAAGACCTATCCCGCATCCGGATGATGGAGCAGCGCAGCGCGTTGCCGGCCCACGGGCAGCTCGCCCGGGTCGCAGCCTGAGCGCTCCGGAAGGAGCGGAAGGAATTCGCCTTTTGACGATGCGTCGATTGTACTGGGTCCTCGCGGCGGCATGGCTCGCCGCGATAGCCTGCGCCGCCCCCGCGCAGCTTGCGGTGCCTGTCGCCAGCGACAGCACCCAGGCGAGCACCGCCACCCAACAGGTGGCGGTGCCGTCGGCGCAAGTGGAGCCATACACCCCCGCAACGATCGACGTGCCCCCGCCGACGGCCGATGTGCCGGCCCCGCAGCCTCAGGCGACGCAACCGCCGGACCAACCGCCTCCGGCCGCGACGCCGCCCCCTCCCAACGAGTTCGAGACGTACGTCTCGGAGATCGCCGGCAAACCCCTGCGGCGCTTCGGCGCCGAATTGCTTGTTCCGGGGGCGCGCAATTTCACCGCGCCGCCGACCACCGCGATCCCGCCAGACTACCGGATCAATCCCGGCGACGAGCTGACCCTCGGCCTTACCGGCGCGGTCCAGGCCACCGGCGTGCGGCTCAGGGTCGGCAACGACGGGCGCATCTTCGTGCCGAAGGTTGGCGCCGTCACCGTGGGCGGGGTACGCTACGGCGACCTTCACGACGTGATCGCGCGCGAGGTTTCGCGCCAGTACCGCGACTTCGACCTCGAGGTGACGGTATCGCGCCTGCACGGCATCACCGTCTACGTCACCGGATTCGCCGCGCGGCCCGGATCGTACACCGTCGGCAGCCTGTCGACCCTGGTCAACGCCGTGCTCGCCGCCGGAGGGCCTTCGTCCGGCGGCAGCTTCCGCTCGATGCAGCTGCGCCGCGACGGTCGCCTGGTCTCCGATTTCGACCTCTACGACCTGCTGCTGCGCGGCGACAAGACCGGCGATGCGGTGCTGCAGAACGGCGACGTGATCTACATCGCGCCGGCCGGAGAGCAAGTCGCGGTGATCGGCAGCGTCAATCGCGAAGGCATCTACGAACTCGCTCCCGGCGAGAAGCTGACCGACGCGGTGCTCTACGCCGGCGGCGTCAACACGGTCGCCGACAGCAGCCGGCTGATGGTGTTCAACGGCATGGTCGGCGGCGTGCCCGGCTGGCGCGAGGTCACGCCGGACGAGGCGCGCACCCGCGTTGCCGAGCGCGGCGACGTGATCCGCGTGCTTTCGGGCGTCGGCATCGCGTTGCCGATCGCGCAGCAATCGGTGCTGGTGACGATTGGCGGCGAAGTCGCGCGCCCCGGCCGGTATTACTTCGCCCCGGGCACGCGCCTTGCCGACGTGATCGCGCGCGCGGGCGGGCTTACCCCGCAGGCCTTTCCCTATGCTTCGGTGTTCACCCGCGAGAGCGTCAAGCACCAGCAGCAGCTGAGCTACGACCGGGCGGTGAACGACGTGGAGATGCTGCTGACCGCGCAGCCCGTCACTTCCGCAAACCGGGCCGAACGCGTCCAGCCGGCCGATCTCGCGCTGGTCCAGTCGGTGGTCGCCCAGATGCGCAAGCGCAAGCCCGATGGGCGCGTGGTGATGGACATCCCGGTCAACGCGACTTCGCTGCCCGGCGACATGGTGCTCGAGAACAACGACACGATCTACATTCCGACCCAGCCGGTGACCGTCGGCGTGTTCGGCTCGGTGCCGAGCCCGGGCTCGTTCACCTACCACCAGGGCGAGCGCATCGGCGAGTACGTGAAGGCCGCCGGCGGGGTGCAGGAGATCGGCGACAAGAGCGAGATCTTCGTCGTCCGCGCGAACGGCACGGTGCTGGCCAAGGGCCGCGACGCATTGCGGGCGCCGGCGCTGCCGGGCGACCTGGTCTATGTCCCGATCGACGCCAACCGCGGCGAGTTCTGGGCACGGCTGCGCGACATCACCAGCAGCATCTTCGGCGGGCTGTTCGGCGCCGCGACGATCAAGGCGGCGGTCGATTGAGCGCGCTGGAGGACGGCTGGCGGCGGGGCACCGCCATCGTCGCAGACCCCCGCCGGCGGCGGTGGGGCTATGCGGCAATTGCGCTGGTGCTGGTGGTGCTGAGCGTGTTCCCGCCCCCGTACGTCGCGCGGGCGAAGGTGGTGCCGCAGGACAGCTCGACGCTCGGGCTCGGTTCGACGATGACCGCGCTCGGGGGTCAGTTGCAGAACTTCGCCGCGCTGCTCGGCGGGGGGCGTCAGCCGATCGACATGTATCTCGCGATCGGCCGCAGCGCGGAAGTGGAAGACGCGGTGATCGCGAAGCTCAAGCTGGCCGACCCGAGGAATTATTCGAGCGTGGCGGCCGCCCGACGAAAGCTCGAGCATAAGGTCGACGTGCATTCGCTGACCGGCGGGATCATCGAGATCGAGACGCGCACCCACAACCCCGCCGAATCGCAGAAGCTCACCGATGCGTACGTCTCCGCGATCAGCGACCGGATCGTCGCGCTGGGCCGCGAACGGGTCGAGCGCAAACGCAATGTGGTGATGCAGCGCTTCAGGGAAGCCGCCGACCGCGTGACCAAAACCCAGGCCGCGCTGGAGAACTTTCGACTGCGCAACCATTTGGCGGAACCGCAGGCCGAGCTGGGCAGCGCCTTGTCGCTACGCGCAGCGCTTGAGGCGCAGCTCCAGGCCAAGCAGGTCGAACTCAACACCCTGCGACAGTTCCAGGGGCCGGAAAATCCGCAACTGAAGGCAGTGCAGGAGCAGGTCGCCAATCTCCAGGCGCAGATCGCCAGGACCGCGACTCCAGCGGCCGGCGCGGCGGGGCCGAACGTTGCCGGGCTTACCGAAGTGTCGGGGGAATACCTCGACCTCTATCGCGATTATCTGTTCGCGCAGGCGCTCTACGAGGTCTATTCCCGCTCGTCGGAGGAAGTGGCGGTCGAGGCGCTGGCCGGCGAGACCGCGTCCGACGTCCAGGTGATCGAAGCCGCGCATCTCGACCCGGACCGCAAGTACAATGTCCCCGCCGTCGCCGCGCTCGCGTTGGTGATCCTGCTTGCGCTGTTCACGGAACTCTATGCCCCGGCGACCGGCATCGACTTGCAGCTCGGGAGGAAACGGGAGGACGGCCGATGACGGCCGCCGAAGCTCCCGAACTTTCGATCGTCATTCCCTGCTACAACGAGGAAGCGAACGTCCGCGCGATCTGCGCGGCGGTTACCGAAGCGGCGGAGCGCGAAGTCCGCTCGCACGAAATCGTGCTGATAGACAACCGCTCGACCGACCGCACGCGCGCGATCATTCGCGAGCTGTGCGCCGGCGATCTCCGCATTCGCGCGATCTTCAACACCCGCAACTTCGGCCAGATGCGCTCCCCCACCCACGGCATCTACCAGGCGAGGGGGCGCGCGGTGATCGGAATGTGCGCCGATTTCCAAGATCCGCCCGCGATGATTGGCGAGTTCGTGCGCGCCTGGCGCACCGGCGGACGGATCGTGCTCGCCCAGCGCCGTTCCGAACGCGCCGGGCCGGTGCTGCGTTTCGTGCGTTGGGCCGGCTACGGCATTCTTGCGCGCTACGGCGATTACCCGGTGATCCCGGGGGTCACCGGTTTTGGCCTCTATGACCGCGAGGTGGTCGACACGCTGCGCAAGTGGAACGAGCCCGAGCCGTTTTTCCGTGGAATGCTGGTGGAAAGCGGCTTTCCGGTAACGCTGGTGCCGTTCGACCGGCCGCCGCGCGCCGCCGGCGAAAGCAAGAACAACGTCGCCGCGCTCTATTCATTCGCGATTTCGAGCATCGCAGGGTCGGCGCGCAAGCTGCTGCGCCTGCCGATTCTGCTGTCGCTGGGGACCGGTACGATCGCTGCCCTCCTGCTGCTCGGCGCGGTTGCCGCCCTGTTTCTCGGCGGCCCGGCGCTAGCGTTGTTCGCTTTCGGAACCGGCGCCGGCATATTCGCGACGATCTTGCTGTTCCTGGGGCTGATCGGCGAGCAAGTGCGAATCGTTTCCGAACGGAGCCGCAATGCACCGCTCGTGATCGAGGAGGAGCGGATAAACTTTCCTTCCGATGCGCCCGAAACCCCGTCAAACCGGCTGCGCAGCGCATGATCGCGCGTACCAGGCCCTATCTCCCGCCGTTGCCCGAAGCGCTGCTGGCGCTCGCCGTGATGGCGAGCTTCGGCCTGGCGGCGCTGTTCTTTGCCCGCAACGGCTATCTGCCGCAGCCGTTCATCTTCGACACCAACGACACGTTCATGGATTGGTTCAACACGTCCTACTGGGCGAACAACCCAGGCACCTACGACGTGTGGCGTAGCATCTATCCACCCCTATCGTTCGTGTTCCTCAACATCTTCAGCGTGCACGATTGCTACCTTCAGTCGCCGTTCTTCGCGCGCGATTGCGACTGGATCGGGCGCAGCGCGATTGTCGTGCTCTATATGCTCGATGTGGCGTTGTTGTGGCTCGCGTTTCGCCGCAACTGCCGGCGCACCGCGATACCCCGGACGCTGGCGTTCGCGGTGGGCATGCCGCTGCTGTTCACGCTCGAGCGCGGCAACCTGATCCTCGCCGCGCTCGCCGCATTCATCCTCGCGCATGGGCCATTGGTGCGCTCGCCGCTGTGGCGTGGGCTGGCCAATGCGTTGGCGATCAACTTCAAGCCCTATCTGGTGATCCCGTCCGCCGCCCTGGCGCTGAAGCGCAAGTGGCGCGCTCTTGAACTGGCCGGGATTGCGACCGTCGCGATTTACTTGATCACGCTCGCGCTGGTCGGCAGCGGCAGCCCGCTGGCGTTGCTCTCGAACACGGTCAACTGGGTGCAGTTCGTCAGTGGACAGGTATGGAACGAGGTCAATTACTCGACCAGCTACGCCTCGCTTCTGATGCTGCGGCAGGCGCAGGTGCCGCTGCTCGAGTTCGTACCCTCGCGAGTGATCGAACGGATTGAATTCGTCGTACCGCTGCTTATCCGCGCGACCCAGGTGCTTGCGCTGGCGGTCGCGGCAGGAGCCTGGCTCCAGCCCAGGGCCCTCACCCATGCCCGCCTCGCCCTGATCCTGATCGGGGCCTATTTCGTCTCCCAATCGCCAGGCGGCTATACGCAGGTGTTCATCGTGTTCCTGGTGTTCCTCGAGCCGTGGCAGGGCCTCGCGCCGAAGCTGGCGATCGTCGGCGCCTACCTGCTGTCGCTGGTCGGCGATTGGCCGCTCGCGACGGTGATGCAGCTCAATCTCGAGAGCTGGCTGTCCGGGCATCCGGTCTCGCCCAGCTTCGGCCTGACCGTGGGCCATTTCGCACGGCCAGGGGTGATTATCCTCCTTGTCTGGGTGCTGGGCGCTGATTCGCTGGTGCGGGTGGCGAAGGCGCACCTGGAATACCGGCCGAACCTGGGGCTCGCACCCGCATGATCCCGGCGCAGGACCTCGATGCGATGGACGCCGCACTCGCACCGCTGTGGCCCAGGCTCGACGGCGCGCGGCTGTTCATGACCGGGGGCACCGGGTTCATCGGGCGGTGGATGCTCGAAGCGCTGGCGCGCGCGCCGATTTCCATCGCCGTGACGCTGCTGAGCCGCGACCCGGACGCATTCGCCAAGCGCGCGCCGCATCTCGCCGCGCGGTGCACGCTGGTTCGGGGCGACGTGATGGCGCTGCCCGAAGTCGGCGGCGGCTTCACCCACATCGTCCACGGCGCCACCGATGCGAGCGCCGAGCTCAACGCGAACGACCCGCTGCGGATGTTCGGCACGATCCTCACCGGCACTCGCGCGGCGCTCGAGCTTGCGCGGGCGAACGGTGCGCGGATGCTGATGATGAGCTCGGGCGCGGTCTACGGCCGCCAGCCGTGGGATGTAAGCCACGTCGGCGAGGACGACCGTGGCGGACCGGACCCGCGCGATCCGCGCTCCGCCTACGGCGAAGGCAAGCGCGCGGCGGAGATGCTGTGCGCGATCTACGGCAAGCAGTTCGGAGTGGACGTGGTGACCGCGCGGATCTTCGCGCTGCTCGGTCCGCTGCTGTCGCTCGACATCCACTTCGCCGCGGGCAACTTCATCCGCGACGCGATCGCCGGACAGACGATCCGGGTCGAGGGCTCAGGCGAGGCGGTGCGTTCCTACCTCTACGCCGCCGATCTCGCGGTGTGGCTGTGGACCTTGCTGATCGACGGAGAGCCGGGCGCGACTTACAACGTCGGCTCGGAGGAAGACGTGTCGATCGCCGAGCTCGCCCGGCGCACCGCAGCGCTGCTCGGCGCTCCGCAAGTCGAAGTGCTCGGCCGCCCCGATCCCGGCTGGAACCCCGGCCGCTACGTTCCCTCGACCGGGCGCATCCGCACCGACCTCGGCCTTGCCGCCACGGTGCCGCTCGACGAGGCAATCCGGCGCACCGCCGCCGCCAACGGATGGACCCGATGACCAAGATCAAGCTTTCCCACTGGCTCGCCGAATGGCTGGTCGACCACGGCATCCAAGACGTGTTCATGCTCACCGGCGGCGGGGCGATGCACCTCAACCATTCGCTCGGCACCCATCCAGCGCTCAAGACCACGTTCTGCCACCACGAGCAGGCGCTCGCGATGGCGGCCGAGGCCTATGCCCGGCTGACCAATCGCCCGGCGGTGGTCAACGTCACCTCGGGCCCCGGCGGCACCAATGCGATCACCGGGGTCTATGGCGCATACGTCGACTCGATCCCGATGCTGGTGATCTCGGGCCAGGTGAAGCGCGAGACCACGGTGCGTTCGACCGGGCTGCCATTGCGCCAGCTGGGCGACCAGGAGCTCGACATCGAGGAACTGGTGCGCCCGGTGACCAAGTACGCGGCGATGGTCAACGATCCGCTGGAAATCCGCTGGCAGATCGAGAAGGCACTGCACCTTGCGACCACCGGCCGCCCGGGCCCGGTGTGGCTCGACATCCCGCTCGACGTGCAGGCGTCGATGATCGAGCCGGATGAGTTGACCGGGTTCGATCCCGCCGATCTCGACGAGCCGTGGCGCGGAACCGACCTTCAACGCACCGCCGCCGACATCCTGGAGAAGCTGCAAGCGGCCGAGCGCCCGGTGGTCTTCGCCGGGGCCGGGGTCCGCCTCAGCGGGATGCACGGCGAGTTCATCCGCCTGATCGAGCGGCTCGGGATCCCGGTGGTCACTGGCTGGAACGCGCACGACGCGCTGTGGAACGATCACCCGCTCTACGCCGGGCGGCCCGGCACGGTCGGCGACCGGGGCGGCAACATGGTGACCCAGAGCGCCGACCTGCTGCTGGTGCTGGGCAGCCGGCTCAACATTCGCCAGGTCAGCTACAACTGGCAGAGCTTCGCGCGCGAGGCTTACAAGATCTGGGTCGATATCGATCCGCTCGAACTGCAGAAGCCGACCGTCACGCCGGACATGCCGGTGGTGGCGGACCTTGCAGAGCTGATCCCGGCGCTGCTCGCCGCATCGTGGCCCGGCCCGACCGATGCCCACCGCGAATGGCTCGCCTGGGCGAAAGAGCGCGTCGCGCGGTTCCCCGCGGTGCTGCCCGAATACCATGACCACGGCCCGGCCAATCATCCCTATGTCGCGATGGAAAAGCTGTTCGATGCGCTGGGGGCGGAGGACATCGTCGTCACCGGCAACGGCAGTGCCTGCGTGGTCAGCTTCCAGAGCGCGAAATTGCATCCCGGCCAGCGGCTGTGGACCAACTCGGGCTGCGCGACGATGGGCTACGATCTGCCAGCCGCGATCGGCGTCTGCGCGGCGACCGAGGGCAAGCAACGGGTGATCTGCATCGCCGGCGACGGCAGCATCATGATGAACCTGCAGGAACTCCAGACGATCGCCGGCTACGGCTGGCCGGTAAAGGTGTTCCTGCTCAATAACGGCGGCTACGTCTCGATCTTCCAGACCCACCGCAACTTCTTCAACGGGGTCGAGGTCGGCGGCGGGCCGCGCAGCAACGTGACGTTCCCCGACTTCGGCAAAGTCGCGGGCGCCTTCGGGTTCGCGTACAGCCGCGCCGACAGCCACAACGACCTGCCCGGCGCGATCGCCGCGACCCTCGCTTCGGACGGTCCCGCAATGTGCGAGATCATGATCGACGGCGATGTCGGCTTCGCGCCCAAGCTCGGCGCCAAAGTGCATCCCGACGGGCGGATCACCTCGCCCCCGCTCGAGGATCTCTCGCCGTTCCTGCCGCGCGAGGTGCTCGAGGAGAACATGGCGATCCCGTTGATGGAAGAGCAGTGAACCTCGCTGCGATGAAGGCTGAAGGCGGCCGCCCGGTGCGGTTCCTCATCGCCGGCGGGATCAACACCCTGTTCGGCCTGGCGATCTATCCGCTGCTGCTGTGGTGCTTTCCGGCGCTGAGGATGCACTACATGGTCGGCCTGCTGATCGCCCAGGTACTGGGGGTGAGCTTCGCATTCACCACCTACAAGCTCGGGGTGTTCCGCACGAAGGGCAAGCTGCTGCGCGAGTTCGGCGCGTTCGCGAGCTTCTACCTGTTCAACTACGTCGCCAACTGGGCCGCGCTGCCATTGCTGGTGGAGGTCGGCCACGTGCCGCCGATCATCGCGCAGCTGGGGTTCACCGTCGTGTTGGTGATCGGCAGCTGGTTCTGGCACAACCGGGTCACGTTCCGGCGGTGACCTCCCGCTGTCCCTGAAAGGACGGGTGGGGTGTCCCAGGGGATGCAAGGACGCGCCACTCCAGACGCCGTGCGACCCCACCCAACCCTCCCCCTCTCGGAGGGAGGGTTATTTCGTTTCAGGCGGCGAGACCGGCCGACGACGTTCCGCGCGCCGACGCGCTGTACCGCCCGATCTGCTGCAGCGTCACCGCGCGCGCATCCTCGCCGCGCGCCACCGCTTGGTGCCATTGGACGATCCACTCGATCGCCTCGCCCAAGTCGAGCGCCGGTCGCCAGCCGAGCTCGGCACGCGCTTTCGAGCTGTCGAGCCGCAGCAGGCCTGCCTCGTGCGGACGCGGGCCGCTGTCGGCGTCGGACGGCAGCGCGCCCTCGCCCCAGGCGGCGCGCATCCGCTCGACGATCCAGCGCACCGGCCGGGCATCGTCGTCCGAGGGGCCGAAGTTCCAGCCGTCAGCCAATTGCCGCTCACCCGCAAGCAGGCGCTCGGCAAGCAGCAGGTAACCGTGCAGCGCGCCGAGCACGTGCTGCCACGGGCGCACCGAATCCGGCGAGCGCACCAACGGCGCGGCGCCCGCTTCGAACGCGCGGACGAGATCGGGCACCAGCCGGTCCGCGGCCCAGTCGCCGCCGCCGATCACGTTGCCGGCGCGCACCGAGGCGAGCGCCGGGCCTTCGTTCTGCCAATAGGAGCGTCGCCATGCCGACACGACCAGCTCTGCGGCGCCCTTGGAGCTCGAATAGGGATCGTGCCCGCCCATCGCGTCGCTCTCGCGATAGGGCCAGGTCCATTCGCGATTCTCGTAGCACTTGTCGCTGGTCACGCAGACCACCGCCTTGACCCCGCCTGACTGGCGCACCGCTTCGAGCAGATGGACCGTGCCCATCACGTTCACCGCATACGTCTCGACCGGCTCGCTGTACGACAGGCGCACCAGCGGCTGCGCGGCGAGATGGAACACCACCTCGGGCCGCGCCCGCTCCACCGCGGCGCACACCGCGGCAAGGTCGCGAACGTCGCCTGCGACATGATCGATCAGCTCGCCGATCCCGGCCACCTCGAACAGGCTCGGCTCGCTCGGCGGCGGCAAAGCAAAGCCGGTGACCCGCGCGCCCATCGCGGCGAGCCACAGCGAAAGCCAGCTGCCCTTGAACCCGGTATCGCCGGTGACAAGGACCCGCCGTCCGGCCCAGGCGGGATTCACCAGCGCTTCCACGGCGCCTCTCCCGATTGCCACAGTCCGTCGAGAAACAGCTTGTCGCGCAAGGTGTCCATCGGATGCCAGAAGCCGTCGTGGCGATAACCGACCAGTTCGCCCTCGGCGGCGAGGGTTTCGAGCGGGCCTTTCTCCCACACCGTCTCCGGCCCTTCGATCAAGTCGAGCACGCTCGGATCGGCGACGAAGAACCCCCCGTTGATCTGCCCGCCGTCGCCGGCAGGCTTTTCGATGAACGCGGTGACCTGGTTGCCCTCGAACTGGAGCGAGCCGAACCGGCCCGGCGGCGTGACCGAAGTGATGGTGGCGCGGCGGCCGTGCGATTGGTGGAATTGAACCAGTTGCGCGATGTCGATATCGGCGACCCCGTCGCCATACGTCAGGCAGAACGGCTCCTCGGGATCGAGGTAGGAGCGGATCGCGGCGATGCGCCCGCCGGTCATCGTCTCGGGGCCGGTTTCCACCAGCGTGACCCGCCAGGGTTCGTTGCGGGTCTGGTGCACTTCCATTCCGTTGCCGTTGCGCAGATCGATCGTCACGTCGGCGGTGTGGAGGAAGTAGTTCGCGAAGAACTCCTTGATCAGATAGCCCTTGTAGCCGAGGCAGATCACGAAATCGTTGAACCCGGCGGCGGAGTAGATCTTCATGATGTGCCACAGGATCGGCATGCCGCCGATCTCGACCATCGGCTTGGGCTTGACCGCGGTCTCTTCGCCCAGCCGGCTGCCGAGGCCGCCCGCCAGAATTACGGTTTGCATCGTTGCTCCACGTCTTTAGCCTCGTGAACAAGACGGAACCGGGCGCCGAAGCCCGCAACGCGAAAACGAGCGGAGCGGGCGAGCGGGCGCTGCTGTGCCTGATCCTGCTCGCGGCGACGGCCCTGCGGCTCCACGGGATTGGCTTCGGCCTGCCCGCGCTCAACGATCCGGACGAGCCGCTGTTCCTGATGACCGCGCTCGACATGCTGCGCCACCACACGCTGAACCCGCACTGGTTCGGACACCCCGGCACGATCACGCTGTATACTCTCGCGTTGACGATGGCGGGGACCGGCGCGGTCTATCTCGCGCTTGGCAAAGCCGCGGGGTTGGCCGGGCTTGCCGCCGCGGCCTATGCCGATCCGGGAATCGTGCTGCTGCCCGCGCGGGTGATGATCGCCGCCTGCGGGGTCGCGTGCGTGTGGCTGACCTGGCGGTTGGGCCGCAAGCTCGGCGGCCCTGGGGTGGGGCTGATCGGCGCGGCACTGCTCGCGGTGAACGCGATTCACGTCGAGCTGTCGCAGATCGTGCGCACCGACGTGCAGGCGAGCGTGTTCATGCTGCTGTGCGCGCTCGCCTCGGTCGATGTCCTGCGCGAGGGTCGGGCGCGCGACTGCGTGCTCGCCGGATTATTCGCGGGGCTCGCCTGCGCGACGAAGTGGCCTGCCGCGTTGATCCTGCTTGGGCCCCTGTGCGCGGTATTTTACCGCATGCGCGGCGGCCGCATCCGGCTGCTGCCGCCCGCCCTGCTGGGGTTCTCCGCGTTGGCGACGCTGCTGATTGCCTCGCCGTTCCTGGTGTTCGACTACCGCACGGTAATCGCCGATCTCACCGCCGAGGCGCGGCCCTACCACCCCGGCGGCACCGGGGGCGGCTTCGTCGCCAACGTCGGCTGGTACATCGGCCATCCATTGCTTTCCTCGCTCGGGCTTGCGGGACTGCTGCTGGCAGCGATCGGCCTTGCATGGCGCGTGCGGCGCGATCCGGCGTGGTCGGTTGCGGTGCTTCCCGGCGTAATCGTGTTCTTCCTGCTGCTGGCCGATCAGTCGCTGCGCTGGGAGCGCTGGGTGGTGCCATTGCTGCCGTTCCTCTCGATCGCCGCGGGGCGGGCCCTGTGCGGGCTGGCGCAGGTCGCGGCCGACCGGTTCGATCGGCGAGCGCATTGGCTGGCCGCCGCGGTGCTCGCGGTGGTGCTGCTGCCGATGCTCGCAGTCACGCATGCAAAAGCGGTCGAACGCGCGCATGACACCCGGCAAGTCGCTTCGGCGTGGATACGCGCCCATGTGCCGCCGGGCAGCAGCGTGCTGGTGGAAGATGCCGCCTTTGACCTGCTGAACGGCCCGTGGAGCGTGCGCTTTCCCCTCGGCACCGCGGGTTGCGTCGATGCCCGCACGCTGCTCGGCGGGCGGGTGTCCTCGGCCAAAGTCCAGCACTTGCGCGGCAGTGCCCCGTCGGTCGACTTCGGCCATGTCGCGCAGGCGCACTTCGCGTCGTGCCGCACGGATTACGCGGTGTTCTCGCACCTTGCGCTCTACCAGCAGGATCCCGGCCATTACCCCGAAGTGCTCGCGCGGTATCAGCAATGGCTCGCTAAAGCGCGCGTGGTCGCGGTGCTGCGGCCGGTGCCGGGCAAGCGCGGCGGGCCGACGATCTATATCGCCGCGGCCATGCATTAGCGGTTTGTGTGCACACGGGCGCCACCACCCTTGATTCCGGCACACCCCTTGCGCCAACAGCGCGCATGGCCAGCAGCGACAATCTCACCCGCCGGGGGCTGATGCTTATCCTGTCATCGCCCTCGGGCGCGGGGAAGACCACGATCTCGCGCCGGCTGCTCGCCGAGGAGCGCAACCTGCGAATGTCGGTTTCGGTCACCACCCGCCCGATGCGTCCGGGGGAGATCGAAGGGCAGGACTATTTCTTCACCGACCGCCCGAGCTTCGACGCGATGGTGGCCGAGCATGCGTTCCTCGAATGGGCCGAGGTGTTCGGCAACAGCTACGGCACCCCCCGCGCGCACATTTCGGAGGGGCTCGACGCCGGGGAGGACTTCCTGTTCGACATCGACTGGCAAGGCGCGCAGCAACTTTCGCAGCGCGCGGGCAACGACGTCGTCTCGGTGTTCCTGTTGCCGCCCAGCATCGCCGAGCTCGAAGCGCGGCTGCGCGCCCGGCGTACCGACAGCGAGGAAGTGATCCTGGGCCGCATGGAGCGCGCCCGTGCCGAGATCAGCCATTGGGACGGCTACGATTACGTGGTGGTCAACGACGACGTCGAAGGCTGCTTCGCCAAAGTGAAAACCATCCTGGAGGCCGAACGGCTGCGCCGCGCGCGCCAGACGGGCCTTATCGAATTCGTCCGCGACCTGACGCAGTAATCCCTCATTCCTCAAAGGCCGATGGTTTCCACACAGGGTTAAGCATCGGGTTACGATTTGCGCGCTAAGCCTTTCCGAACAATCGCGTGGGATGGGCGCAAGGAATGGTTCACCGGCTGCAGACCGAATTTGCCCTGGAAGAGGGCGAGGCGCGCTACGTCGAGCGCCTGCGCAAGCTGGTCGCGAGCGGCTACCTCGATGCCGCCGACGGCATCCTGGTGACGGACCTTGCAAGCCTCGGTACCGATTTCGCCGCCCAATGCGCGGGCCTGCGCCGCACCGACGTCGCGTTGGCCGGCTGGGCCGAGCTGATCGACGCGATGGCGATGTTCGAAGGCGAGCCGATCAGCGGAATGACGCTCGGCCTGGCGAACGATCCAGACCTCAATTTCGAGAAAGGCGTACTGCACGCGCCGTACCTGCTGCTCGGCCTTTATACCGACGAGGCGTTCGGCTGGTCCGCCGCGTCGCGGGAGGACATCTTAGCCGAATGCGGGGCGGAATGCCCGCGCTGGGCCGGCCGCGAGGAGGACATCGAAATCTACCTCGAGATCGAGGGCCTCGACACCCTCAACACCGCGCTGATCCATCACAAGCACCGCTTCTTCCTGCGTGACGGGGCTCCCGACAAGGCGCCCCTGGGCTACGTCGAGTACGTGCTCGCCAGCTGGTTGCGGGCGCTGCGGTTCCACCAGGCCGCCGCCGCGCAGGTCGCGCTGCATGGTCTGCCCGGCGGAATCCCGGTGGTGACCGGCACCGTCGACATGCGCCCCGAGGTCGCCACCGTGCATTTCCCCGAAAAGTCGCGCGACGTGGAACCGGTCCGCTTCGCCTCGCTGGTCGCCGCGACTCCGCGACGGACCGCCGAGGTCATCGAGTTCGAAGCACCCAATATCCGGCGGCAAATCGCAGTCGCGGCTGCCGTCGAGCCCGAGCCGGAGCCGGAAGCAGCGCGCCCCAGCCTGCTGCGGCGGATGTTCGGGCGCGGCTAGAACCCCTTCGACCACCGCACTACCGCGCCGCCGTCATTCGGCGCGGTTGCGTAATTGCCGCACCAGCACCGAGCGGCTGGTTCGAATGTCAACGTTCGCCCGTGGGCGGCGCGCTCGACCGGTCCGATCCGCCTTGCGACGCGCGAGCCGAGCGGTTACGCGCGCCCGGTTTGCTGTTCCCCCGAAGGAGAATCGTCCGTGTCCGCACAGCTTGAAGCCGCGATCGATGCCGCGTGGGAGCGGCGCGAGGGCGTGACCCCCGGCAGCGCCGACGTACGCGAAGTGGTCGAGGCGGCGATCGAACTGCTCGATTCGGGGCAGGTGCGCGTCGCCGAGCGCGAGAGCCAGGGCGTGTGGCGGGTCAACCAATGGCTCAAGAAGGCGGTGTTGCTGAGCTTCCGCCTGAACGACAACCTGGTGATGGACGGCGCCGGCGCGCCCGCGTTCGACAAAGTGCCCCTGAAGTTCGCCGGGTGGGGCGAGAACCGCTTCCGTGAGGCGGGCTTTCGCGTGGTGCCCGGCGCGGTCGCGCGGCGCGGCAGCTTCATCGGCCGCGGTGCGGTGCTGATGCCGAGCTTCGTCAACATCGGGGCCTACGTTGGCGAAGGCACGATGGTCGACACCTGGGCGACCGTCGGCAGCTGCGCGCAGATCGGCAAAAACGTCCATATTTCGGGAGGTGCCGGCATCGGCGGGGTGCTCGAGCCGATCCAGGCCGGGCCGGTGATCATCGAGGACAACTGCTTCATCGGCGCGCGCAGCGAAGTCGCCGAAGGCGTGGTGGTCGGCGAAGGCTCGGTGCTGTCGATGGGCGTCTTCATCGGCGCCTCGACCAAGATCGTCGACCGCGCGACCGGCGAAGTGCACCTGGGCCGGGTGCCGCCATACTCGGTGGTCGTGCCGGGATCGCTGCCCTCGTCGAAGGATCCGGCCGGCGCCGCGGCCCCTTCCCCGTCGCTCTATTGCGCGGTCATCGTGAAGACGGTCGACGCCCAGACGCGATCGAAGACCGGGATCAACGAGTTGCTGCGCGACTGATCCGCTCCGCCCGCAGCGGAACCATGCGTCCCTTCGCCCGTAGATTCGCCACAGCCCTCGCGGGCGCAAGCGAAGGACGGAAAACCGCCATGGAACGCAAAGGCGACGAAGTACACCTCGACACCACCGAGGTGCGGGCGGGCTCCACGCCGCATGTGACGCGCTGGGTGCTGCACCTCGGCGTCGCCGGCGTGGTCATCGCGTTCATCATCGTGTGGCTCATCGTCGCGCACTAGGGCCCCGCCCGGCCGCGTGAGCGCGATCCCGATGAACGCCGAGTCCCTCGACCGGTTCGTCGCCGCGCAAGACACGATCTATCCCCGCGCGCTCGCCGAATTGAAGGCGGGGATGAAGCGCAATCATTGGATGTGGTTCGTCTTCCCGCAGCTAGCCGGGCTCGGCCGGAGCGAAACCTCGCGCTATTACGCGATCGAAGGCGTTCACGAGGCGCAAGCCTATCTTGCCCATCCGCTGCTCGGCACGCGGCTTGCCGAGTGCACCGACGCGATGCTCGGCTGGACCGGCAAGCGCGGCGCCGAGGCGATCCTTGGACCGGTCGATGCGCTGAAGTTCAAAAGCTCGATGACGTTGTTCGAGGCTGCCGGCGGCGGCGAGCGATTCGCCCGTGCGCTCGACGGATTCCACGCCGGCGAGCGCGATCCGGCGACGCTGAATCTGCTGAAGCGGCGATGAGCGGCATCACTTCGCGCTTAGATCGGCTACCGGGTATTCGATTGGCGGATCGCCGCGATGCGCGGCCGCATACGCCTCTGCCGCGCGCAACACCCTGAGCATGTTGCCGCTCGAAATCTTCTCCAGGTCGGCCTTCGTATAGCCGCGCCGGGCCAGCTCGGCGAACAGCCTGGGCCAGCCGGAGACGTCCTCCATCCCTGCCGGGCCGCTCGCCATGCCGTCGTAATCGCCGCCGAGGCCGACATGGTCGATCCCGGCGACCGCGCGCAAGTGGTCGATATGGTCCGCCAGCTGCGAGATCGTCGCCTTGGGCGCGGGATGCGCGGCTTCCCACGTGGCGAGAGCGGCTTTGGCCTCGTCCGGCCGGCCCTCGAACAGCGCCTTCTCCCGCGCCTCTTCGGCCGAACGATCGGCGTTCCACTGGCGCAGCTCTTCCGACACGTAGCTCGGGTAGCCGACCGCCATCACGATCCCGCCGTTGTCCTTCAACCGCGCAAGCACTTCGTCCGGTACGTTGCGGCTGGCGCCGTCAACCGCGCGGGCGCCCGAGTGGCTGAAGATCACCGGTGCGCGCGAGGTGTCGAGCGCATCCATCATCGTGCCTTCGCTGACGTGCGCCAGGTCGACCAGCATCCCCAACCGGTTCATCTCGCGCACCACGTCGTTTCCGAAATCGGTCAGGCCGCCGTGTGCCGGATCGTCGGTCGCGCTGTCGGACCACGGGGTGTTCTTGAAATGGGCCAAGGTGAGGTAACGCACCCCCAGCGCATAGAACTGCCGCAGCACGCCCAGGCTCGGGCCGATCGAGTGCCCGCCCTCGACTCCGATCAGCGACGCGACTTTGCCTGCTTTCATCGCCTGCGCGACCTGGTCTGCGCTGGTCGCGAACTGCATCTCGGCGGGATAACGGGCCACCAGCCGCTTGATCGTGTCGATCTGCTCGAGCGTTTCGCGCACCGCCTCGGGTTCGGGCAGGTCGGCCGAGACATAGGCGGACCAGAACTGCGCGCCGACGTGGCCCTTGCGCATCCGCGCGAGGTCGGTCTGCATCCCGCCCGTGCCGTAAGTGCCCGGTTTCGCATGGGTGGTGTCGCGAAAGTCGAAATCGGCGAGCACATCCCTGTAGCGATCGCGCAATTGTTCGGCGACGTCGTCATGCCCGTCCCACACCGGCGCTTCCTCGAGCGCCGCCTCAGCGACCTGCTCGGGAGTCATCGGCGCCGCGGCGGCCGCCGGCGCCGCGAGGCAGGGGATCAGCGCGAGGCAGAGCAGCGTCTTCATCAAATCCCCCTTCGTCGGCCTTTTCCGGCGTTAGCGGCAGCAGGCCGGGACGACCATCCCCGGGTGCAACAGGCCGAGGAAAGAAATCGGATGGACAGAAGTGCCTTTGCAGGCGTATTCGTGCTGCCGCTCAGCCAATAAGGGATGTTGAGCGAAATATAGGAAACGTCCATGAGGAAAACAGCGTTGTTTCTTATGGTCGCTTCGGCCTCGATCGCTCTGGCGGGTTGCCAGAAGAAAGCGGACGAAACGACGACTACCACGACCGAGACGAGCACGGCTGCGACCGACACGGCGACCCCCGCGGCGACCGATACGGCTGCTCCCGCGGCAACCGACACCAGCGCTTCGGCGACTCCGTCGGATACCGCCACGCCGGCTGCTCCCGCGACCTAAGCGTAACGAGTTCAGTTAATCCAAACAGCGAGGGGCGCGCAGGCTTCATGCCTGCGCGCCCGTTTCGTAAGCGCGAACCGCACCCGAGCTAATCCGCGCCTTCTCCAGGCTGCGGGAAGAACAACTCGTTGCCGTCCGGATCGCGCACGATCATCAGATCGTAGCCCCACCAACCTTGCTCCACCGGCGCCCCGCGCCGTGCGAACTCCGCGGCCAGCGCGTCGAACGTCGGCCGGTCCAGGCTCACGAACACGCGGCCGGTGCCTGTCCGCTCGGGTTGCTGGCAGTTGAGCAGCAGGGCGCAACCGTCGCGCGCGACGTTGGCCACAAGCGCCTGACCGGCTTCCTCGTAGCGCTGGTCCTGCACGAAGCCGAGCTTCTCGACGTAAAACGCGCTCGCCCGGTCGACGTCCGTGACGAAGAATACCGGCCGCGAAAACCATCCCGACATGATGCCGCTCTCCCCGAGCCCATCCAAGTTCGCAATTCGCATCCCGTCAAGGACCGTTGGTGTTGCAGACGATATCGATCTGCTATTGCAGGCACGAAAGCTCCACCGCATAGGGCGCTGCGCCCATTGCCAGGGAAAAGAGGACATCATGGCCACGATCGTCGGCGGCATCGCCACTTCGCACACCCCCACCATCGCGTTCGCGAAAGACGCGGGCAAGTTCGAGGATCCGGTGTGGAAGCCGATCTTCGAAGGCTACGAGCCGGTGAAGGAGTGGTTCCGCGAGAAGCAGCCGGACGTGCTGGTCTATATCTACAACGATCACATGACCGCGTTCTTCGAGCATTATTCGCACTTCGCGCTGGGCGTGGGCGAGAAGTTCGGCCCGGCCGACGAAGGCGGCGGGCCGCGCGACATCCCGGCGATCATGGGCGATCCGAAGTTCGCCCAGCATGTCGCGAAGGCGATGGTCGCCGACGAGTTCGACCTTTCCTATTTCCAGGGCAAGAACCTCGACCACGGCGCGTTCTCGCCGCTCAGCGTGATGGTCGATTACGACGACGACGGGTGGAAGACCAAATTGCTGCCGATCGTGTGCGGGGTGCTGACCGTGCCGCTGCCCTCGGCGCGCCGGTTCTGGAAATTCGGCAAGTCGCTGCGCCGCGCGATCCAGTCATACCCCGAGGACATCAAGGTCGCGATCGCCGGCACCGGCGGGCTTTCGCACCAGGTCCACGGCGAAGGCTGCGGGTTCAACAACACCGAGTGGGACATGAAGTTCATGGAGCTGCTCGAGAAGCACCCCGAGACCCTGCTCGACTATCCGATCGCCAAGCTCGCGGAGCTGGGCGGCTGGGAAGGCGCCGAAGTGGTGATGTGGCTGATGATGCGCGGCGCGCTGTCGGAAGAGGTCGAGGTCACCCACAAGGCCTACTTCCTTCCTTCGATGACCCCGATCGCGACGATGATCCTCGAGGAGAAGCCCGAGCCCGCGCCGCCCGAGAGCGACGAAGCGCTGCGCGAGCGGATGGAATGGGACTACAAGGGCGCCGAGAAGCTGGCCGGCACCTATCCGTTCACCATCGAGCGTTCGGTCAAGGGCTTTCGCATCAACCACTTCCTCCACTCGTTGACCGATCCCGAAGTGCGCCAGGCGTTCCGCGAGGACGAGGAGAAGTGCCTCGCCCAAGCCGACCTCACCGATGAGGAGCGCGACCTGATCCGCCGCCGCGACTGGATCGGGATGATCCACTACGGGGTGATCTTCTTCATGCTGGAGAAGCTCGGCGCGGTCACGGGCGTCGGCAACATCCACATTTACGCCGCGTTCAAGGGCATGAGCGTCGACGACTTCCAGAAGACCCGCAACGCCGCGATCACCTACGGCGTGGGCGGCAAGGAAGCGAAGTAGCGGCTCAAGCGGCCGAAAGGCCCGACGCGGTTTCCACCCAGGACGGGATCAGGCGACCGTTTCGGCCAGCTTGATCTCACCTTCGTCCATGCCGTCCCAATAGTGGATGCGGCTGGCCGACACCTCGATCATCACCAGGCCGGGCGTGTCGATGCCTTGCGCAAACCAGCGGTCGAGCCCTTCTTGCCAGTGCTCGGCAAAAAGCGCCTTGTCGCGCACCAGCTTGGCCCGCCCTTCGACGTGGATGAACATTCCCGGCGCGCCGACAAGTCCCTTCAGCCCGGCCTTGCCCTGGAAGCTCAAGCCGACGGCAGGTTCGCGCTCGATATCGGCGACGATGGTGTGGTGGTCGCAGGTGAAGAACCAGCTGGTGCCTTCGTATTCGACCTCGCGGTTGTTGCTCATCGGCCGCGCGGCGATGCCGCCGTTGGCGGCGCGGGTCGCGAGCATGCAGAAATCGATGTCGCGCATCGCCTCGGAAATGTCGGGCAGGTTCTTGTCCACGCGGTAAAACTCCTGTTCGTTCATCGCGAACAGCGCGGGAATGCCGCTATCGTTCCATCCCCGGCGACCAACCGGGCTCGGCAAGCGTGAAGCCGGCAAATTCGAACCCGCGACTATGCCTGAGGCGCCCGGCATGGCAAGAACATGCCATGACGATCCGCACCGGCATTGGCGGCTGGGTTTATCCCGAGTGGCGCAAGGGCACGTTCTATCCCGAAGGGCTGGCCCAGAAGCGCGAGCTCGAGTTCGCCTCGCGCGCGCTCGGCGCGATCGAGATCAACGGCACTTATCACAGCCTGCAGAAGCCCGAGAGCTTCCGCAAATGGCATGAGGCGACGCCCGAAGGGTTCGTGTTCGCGGTCAAAGGCTCATCGTACATCACCAACCGCAAGGTGCTGGCGGGCGCCGGGGAGAGCATGGAGAAGTTCTTCGCGCAGGGGCTCGACGAACTGGGCGACCGGCTCGGCCCGATCCTGTGGCAGATGATGCACACCAAGAAATTCGATGCCGAGGATATCGCCGCGTTTTTCGCGCTGCTGCCGCGCGAACTCAAAGGCCGGCCGCTGCGCTATGCAATCGAAGCCGGCCACGAAAGCTTCGCCTGCGACGAGTTCCTCGATCTCGCGCGCAAGGCGAACGTCGCGGTGGTCTACCTCGAGCAGGAAGGCCGCGCCCGCATCAACGAACGCACCGCCGATTTCGCGTATCTGCGCTGCAAGAACACTCGTTCGGACGAACCGGCAGGCTACCCGCCCGCCGAGCTGGACCGGCTGGCGAAGCTGTGCCGCACATGGGGCGAGGAAGGCGATGTGTTCGCGTTCATGATCGGCGGCGCCAAGCACCGCGCGCCGGCAGCCGCGATGGCGCTGGCAGAGCGGGTGGCGGGCTAGTCTTTCCCGTCCCAGTCGATTTCGTCGACGTCGACGTCGCCCCACTCGCCCTCATCGTCGTCGCCGGCGCCGGCGTATGTCGCGGTCAGCAGGGCGACGCCGATCACGTGGCCTTCCATCTCGTCGAGCAGCGCCTCGCGATCGCTCCCAGGCGAGAGTTCCACCGGGGCGTCGAGCGCGAACAGCTGGAACACGTAGCTGTGCCGCTCGCCCTCGGTCACCCTCGGCAACAGCCATTCGCTGTTGCGCTGGGCGTTCTTGCCGACCCGCGGGGGCACTTCGCCTTCGAGCAACTGGCCCTTTTGCGGCGCAAGGCCCCAGACGAGCCAATGGCACGACGGCTCCGCCCCGGCCGCATCCGGGTCCTCGACCACCAGCGCCAGCTCGACCGCGCCGTCCGGGGGCGCGCTCCATTCGAGCGGGGGCGCGACCGCGTCTTCCTCATCGGCGGTGAAGCTGGGATCGAGGTCCTCGCCGTCTTCGAATGCCGCCGAGCTCAGCTCGAACCCTTCGACGCCGATCAGATCGGCCGATGCCACGCGGGCTATCGCAAGGCCGCCTCTGCCGGCGCGCGATGATGGATTGGTCGGCATATTTCCCCCTCGAAACCCGCAGCGTCCAGGATCGATCCCCCTTAGGCAAAGAGGCGCGCCGCACAAGGCCTGCGCGTCGTTAGCGCCTGTGGATAGCACGAGGCGGCACAACTGCCGCGCCGGTTGGTTCTTGGAGAGGCTGGAAGCTGCCCATGGAGATCCGAATGGACCGAACCGAAGGCTGGAAGCTCGACCGCGAGGCGCGCGCGCGCCTGCTCGAGCGATTCCCGCCGCGTTACGAGCAAGCCGTGGCCGACCACGTGACGTTCATGCCCGGCCCCGGCGGTACGCCGATGCCGGAGACGGACCACTGCACGCTGGTGGGTCATGCCGACGACGGCAATGGCGTCGAGGCGATGGTGGTGAAGATCGCCGGCTCCTCCGATCGGCCCGACGGCAGCACCTACCACATCACCTGGTCGTTGGCGCCAGGCCGCAAAGCGGTCGAGAGCAACGACGTGATCGCGGCGCACGGCTGGCAGGAGCTGCCCGAGCCGATCGTCGTCCCTGTACGGGCGGACTGGTGGCCGAAGGGATAAGCCGCTAGCCTCGACGAACCGCAAACGGGGAGGAGCGATGCGCAATTCGCGCGTTTGTCTGGCCGACAGCGCCAGGCCCGCGTTATCGAGTTGCGCACGAATCGGGCGACGGCGGCCATTCGGACGCGCATGGAGGGGCGATGCTGCCGGACATCCTGCGCTGGCCATGGGGCGCAAGCCGCGCGATTGAGGAGACAGCCAATGGCCCTTTCGAACAGACGCCTGGTCACCGGACACGACGCCGCCGGCAAGTCGGTGGTGATCTCCGACGGTGCACCGCCGCAGCACCACCCGCTCACCGGCGAGGCTGCGGGCGCGGACTTCATCGAGATCTGGAGCACGCCCGAGGCGGTGCCGATGCTCACTTCGGAGCCCGCAACCGAGCCCAATGAGCGCGCGTTCACGATCATGCCGGCCTCGGGCCACCTGATCCGGCTGATCGACATCTATCCGCCGCACATGGGCGGCAGCAGGACGGTGATGCATCGCACCCGCACGCTCGATTACGCGATGGTGATCAGCGGCGAGATCGTGCTGCACTTGTCCGAGCGCGAAGTGGTGCTCGGCCCCGGCGAGGTGGTGGTCCAGCGCGGCACCGATCATGCGTGGGAGAACCGTTCGGACGGCGTCACCCGGATGGCGTTCTTCCACATCGCCGGCGAATTCGCGGACGAATTGCGCGCCAAGCTGCCCCAACCGCTCGAGCTGATGGAATGACCGACAAGCCTCTCGTCGTCGTCACCGCGTTCGGCGCGTTCCTCGACGTGCGCGACAACCCGGCCGAGCTGGTGCTGCGGACCCTGAAGATCGAAGGTCTCGGCGACGACGTGACCGCGCAGTTCGAGCTGCTCGACACCGCCTACAGCTCGGTGTCGCGGCGAATCGCCGATCTGCTTGCCCAGCGCCCGGCCGCGCTGGTGATGATCGGCTACAGCCGCCATGCGGCCACGCTTACCCTAGAGCGGCGTGCCACCAACCGGCGCTCGCTCGAACATCCCGACGAAGCCGGCTTTCTGCCGCATGCTCCGCCCGAACGAGAGGTCGCGCTCGACAACCGCGGGATCGACTTTGCCAAGCTGGTCGACGCGCTCGCGGCGCGCGGGATCTCCGCCGAGGTGTCCGACGATGCCGGCGACTACGTCTGCAATCACTGCTATTTCGAGGCGCTCGGCGCGATCATCGGCGTCGGGCTGATGACGCGTGCGGTGTTCGTGCACATTCCGGCGCTCGAAGGCGGCGAGCTCGGCGCGGGAACCATGCCGCTGGCGCGGATGGTCGAAGCCGTGCGATTGATCGCCCGCGAGCTGGCGCGCTAGCCGGCGCGCCCCGAAACGCGGTCCAGGCGGGTCAGCGCCCGATGCGCATACGACCGCAGCTTGTTATCCTGCGGCCATAGCGCCGGCTTGCGCGGCTGCATGCCCCATCGCCGCAGGCGCCGGTTGAAGCGGCAGGCGTCGGCGTAGTGGAAGCTCCATTCGCTGCGCCAGGTGAGCGACAGCGAGATCGAGACTTCGCCGTGCACTTTGACCCAGTGCGGCGCGAGGACCGGCACGAAGATCGCTTCGCCCGGGCCGATGTCGACCGGCTCGCCGCGGGCCGCCCATTCGTCCCGCCACGGCAAGTTGCGAGGACCGCCGGCGAAATAGGCTTCGAAGAATTCCGGGCTGACGATCTCGGAATCGGCCTGCGGGAACACCGTCATCGTCTTCGAGCCGCGCGACTGGAACAGGATGTTGTATTCGGGATCGAAGTGCGGCGGCGTCACCGCTTCCGGGCTGGAGATGAAGATGAACCCTTCCAGCCGCATCATCGGCCCGGTCGCACCGCGCACCACCGGCTCGATCTCGGCGAGCACCTCGCGCATCAACTGCGCGTAGGCCGGGTCCTGCTCGATGTATTTCAGCAGCACCCACGAGCCATTCTTCGATCCGCTCGATGGTTTCGGCAACGCTGAGGCCGTTCTGCGGCGTCTCGGCGTTGCTGATCCCCAACTTGAGGCCGACCGCCGCGTTGTGCTCGAGCGTCTCCGGTCGCACTCGCCCGGCGAGCTGAAGCAACGCGTCGAGCGACAACAACGGATGCCCGGCGAGCCCGTGCGCGAGGCGCTGCGGGCGCACCGGATAGGCGTCGGCGAAGTCGGCGAGCGCCTGCCTGCCGAACACTTTGCCGCCAAGCATCTCGCCTTGGGCCATGTCGTTCATCGGCGCAGCTTAGCCAGGACGGCGTAAACGAAGCCCAAACGCGAACGGTTCAGCCGAAGCGGAACGCCGAAACCGCGCCGCCGAGCACCACTTCGCCGTAATCCTTCGCACCCGGCGCGTCCGAGGCGCCGGCCGCAACCATCAGCGGCAGCAAGTGCTCCTCGCGCGGATGGCAGAAGCGCGCGTAAGGCGCCTCGCTCCACTTCGCGAGCAGCGCCGCGCGTTCGGCTCCGCCCGCTTGCGCGGCCATGGTCAGCCACTCGTCGAACTCGCGCGAGGGCTGCTCGGCGCGAGGATCGCCATAGACCCGCAAGTTGTGGAAGCTCATCCCCGAGCCGATCACCAGCACGCCCTCGTCGCGCAGCGCTGCCAATGCGGCGCCGGCAGCGAGATGCAGCGCCGGATCGAGCCCCGCGACGAGCGACATCTGCACGCAGGGGATCGCCGCCTCCGGAAACGCCACCTTCAGCGGCACGAACACCCCGTGGTCGAACCCGCGGGTCGGATGAATGCCGGCCGGCAGCCCCGCCTCGCGCAGCAGCCCGGCGGCCCGCTCGGCGAGCCAGGGCGCGCCGGGGGCGGGCCACTGGAGCTGGTAAGTCTCGGGCGGAAAGCCGTAATAGTCGAACACCAGCCCCGGATGCTCGGCTGCCCCGGTCAGCGCGAACCCGCGTTCCTCCCAGTGGCCCGAGATCACCAGCAGCGCCTTGGGCGGTTCGGGCAGGCTGGCCGCGATCGAGCGCAGATAGGCCGCCATCTTGGTCCACACCCCGTTCGGATCGGGCATGAAGAAGCATGGGCCGCCGCCGTGCGGGATGTAGAGGCTCGGGAGGGTCACGGGGAGTTACTTGTCCTTCGGCAACTGGCACCCGCCGAGCGCGCCCATCAGAGCGAGCAGCGCCGGCTTGTCGCCCGCGACGGCTCGATCGATCTGCGCCCTGGCCGCCTGCCGATGGGTGTCGAACAGATCGGACCGGGCGCGGTCGTCGCCGAGGAACAGGCGCCAGAGATTGACCTTCTCGTCGGCGGACGCGGTTCGCAGATCGGGGTCGAGCGCGGCGAGCGTCGCGTCGGTCACCCGCCCGTCGTAAAGCGCGTCATCCCATGCGGCCCATTCGCCGGCGCACAGCGCATAGTCCGACACCGGCTTCGCCCTGGCCGTTCCGTCGCGCGCCTTCGCGTACGCCGCGCTCGCCGCCTTCCAGTCCGGCGCGGCGGCGCGGGCCGGAGCGGCCGCCAGCAAGCCCGTTCCGAGCCCGGCAACGGCAATCGCCAATCCAATCGAGCGCATCGCGACTCCCGCGCGTTCCCCCGCGCGGTGAGTGGAGCCAGCCGCCCGGCCGAGTCAACCGCGATTCCCACGCCCCTCGCTTGTCGGCCGGCGGGCGGAACGCTTGCCCGCGCGGCGCGTTCTCCAGCCGAAACCCGCAACCGAGCCGGAGACTTTTTCCGTGAAGGCAACGCCCATGATGCTGGGCGCGTGCATGCTTGCGCCCCTCGTCGGCGGCTTCGCCGGCGCCGCGATCAACACGACGCCCCTGATGTCCGCCGGCGATCCGCTCGCCACCATTCCGCAGCATGAGAGCGACTTCAGCGGCGACATCGCGTTCGGCGGGCTCGACACGCCCGACCACTATCCGCTGGTGACGCCGCAAGGCACGGTGCCGGTGGAGGAGCTCGTCTTCCACGGCGGGCTCGGCCGGCGCTACGATCCGGACGACGCCGCGCCGCGCTACGCCGCTTCCGACCCCCGCCCCGCGGAACCCGCTTCCGGCGACCCCGCCGACCAGGACGCCACCGACGGCGAGAGCCAGCGCCTGGCCGACATCGCCGGGCTGGTCCCGGTCGGCACGCCGCAGGCCGCGCCCCACGTCACGCCGCTCGAGGTTTCGCCGCAGCTGCCCGCCGAGGTTCGCCCGGCGCTGGCGACGGTCCGCCGCGCCGGCTCGTCGCCGGACGGAGACGCCGGTGTCGCCCGCGTCGAGGGCAGCACGACCTGATCCGACGGGTTCCCGCCGTCAGTCGCGCTTGCGGAAGAACATCCCGCCGCCGCCCGCGCGCGACACTTCGGCGAAGTAGCGCTGCATCCGCTCCGCCCCGTGCCTGGTCAGGCGCACGAACGTGCGGCGCGCGTCGATCGGATCGTGCTCGCGGTGCACCAGCCCGCGGTCCTCGAGCACTTTGACCCAGCGCAACGCGGTGCTGGTCGGCACGCACGAGCCGATGCACACGCTGGTCACCTGCAGCCGCTCGCCGGCCGCCTCGGCGTCGGCAAGGTCGAGCAGGATGTCCCACGCGGGCTCGCCGAACAGCTCCGGATCGCCGAACACCCGATCGCGCATCCGCCGGTTTTCGTAAGCCTTGCGCGCCCAGTCGCCCACCGCGAGCGTGCGCGAGCGGTCGGCGCCGCCTCCCGCTTCGCGCGCGAGGATCAGTCCGGTTTCAGCCAACGCGGCCGCGGACGGAACCTCGGCCCCTTCGCCCGCGCTGGCGAGGTATTCCTCAGACCAGTGCGACAGGAAGCGGAACAGCTCGTCGACCAGATGCGCCCGATTCGGCGGATCGCCCGGCGCGCCTGCCCCCTCGGCCGCGCGCGCAAGCGCCTGCTCCAACGGCGGTGGCTCCGATCGGGCCATGCCTGCTCACTCCTGCGATTCGACGACCCCCGAGCCGTTCTTTCCGGCCCGCTTGTCCTTGCCGTATAGCTCATTAACCAAACTGTCGAGGGCAGAAAGATCAATATCTTGGCTATCGTCGGGCGGCGCCCCCGCCGCGCGCAGCCGTTCGCCCAGATTGTTGAGCACGGCGTCGACCTCGGTGGCCGGAATCGCCGCGCCGGCACGGTCGAGCAGCCGCAAGGCGACGGCCAGATGAATGACCGCGCTGCGGATCAAGAACTCTTCGGACATTGTCCTCGCCTCCCCGCGACGACACCCCAACACTTGCGCGCGCGATACGCTTGTAGCGCAGTTAGGTACAACTACTTAGCGAAAACGTGCGGCCGGCCGTGCCGTAGCGGCGCTCATCCTTCTCCGCTGCCCGCTGCCCCCTGTCCGCTCGCGGCGGCCGAGGCTCACCGAATCGGCGATGATTCGGCTCGCCGCCTCGCCGGATTGCTTTTGCCCCGAGAGGGACCCGCGCGAAGCGCCCCCGACGCTTCCGCCGGGATAATGCAACGCCTTCGCGCATTTAGATGCATGTGCGGCGCATCGGCCGCCGGTTTTTAGAGAAGGGAAACATCCTCATGTGGCTGACCATCGCCGCCATCCTCGTGATCCTGTGGCTCCTCGGCTTCGTCGCGTTCCACGTCGCCAGCGGGCTGATCCACATCCTGCTGCTGATCGCGGTGATCGCGATCATCGTCCACTTCGTGCGTGGGCGCGGGCCGGCCTGATCTCCCCAAGCCGAGAGGTCGGGCGCGCTCCCGCGCTCAAGTAGCGAAGCGATAGCGCGCAAAGAAACGCGCAGGGTTACGCAAGTTACACCGTGTCACCCTGCGCCGCCCTCATTCGAAGCACGCAAGTCCGCCGGTTGCGATCGGTTTGAGGCGGCGGACAGGTCAGGGAAACAGGGCCTTCAAATGTCACCCTGCGGGCCGCGCGGGGGCGGAAGCCTGCGCCTGTTCCTCGCGCGCGCGGTCCTCGACCTCGCCGACCAGCGCCTCGAACCTGGCCGAACTCTCGGTAGCTTCTGCGAAATGCCGCCCGAGCGGGGGCGCATCGCGCCCCGTGCGCATCCCGAGCAGCGCGAGGGTGAGTCGCTCGTCGTACTTGCGGTAGCTGCCGACCAGCTCGCCCTGGAAATAGACCGGCACCTCGACCCCGTTCAGCGCCCGCTCGAGCGCCGCTTGGCCGAGGTTGTTGTACGAATGGTGGAACGCGACCTCCCACGCGAGATCGAACGCCTCGTCCTTCAGCCGCGAACGCAGCCGATAGGCCGACTGGCGCGACATCCCCACGCTCTTCGCCGCGGCGCTGACCGAATGGGTGGCCGAAAGCTGGCGCAGGAAATCGGCCATCTTGGCGGGCGTCCAGCGATCGCCGGGGCGCGGCGGCGGAGCGCCAGCGTCTGCGGCGGGCGAAGCGCCGGTGAGGGGAGCGCCATCGAGCGGCGCGGCGGGGAGGATCGGTGCGTGGTGCGTCATCCGGCAGGATAAGGCACAGAATGGGGGCTGTAGGAAAATGGTTTTTGCGCCAAACCTTCTCCCGTTGACGGGAGAAGGATACGGAGACTTGGCGCTGAAAGCGCCTAGGCGTAGTTGGATGAGGGTTGGCCTGCTTTCGCGAAGAAAAGAACAACCCTCACCCAACTCCGGCTAGCGCCCGCTTCGCGGCCGCAACCCTGCGTAACCCTCTCCCGTCAACGGGAGAGGGGGCACTTAGTCGATAATCCCGTCCCGCCCCTCGGCCTTCAGCCGCGCGAGGCCGTCCTTCATCGCCTGGAGCCGCTCGGGCGGGTGCGGCTCCCACTCCTCGACCTCGCCGACCACCCGCAGCGGCTCGCGCGAGCGGTAGGACTGGGTCACGTTGCCGGGGAATTTCTTGTCGGTGAGATTGGGATCGTCCTCGAACGCCCCGGTCGGCTCGACCACATAAATCCGCTCGCGCCCTTCACCCTTCGCCAGCTCGCACCCCCAGATCGCTGCGTCGAGCGTGGCCGAGAAGTAGATCCACGACAGCTTGCGCTCGGCAAAGTTGGAGGTGAACCCCGGCGACAGCAGGTCCCCCGTCGCGAGATCGGCGCGGGTGCCGTGGTAGAACGGGCCGGTGGCGTCTTTGGCGTAGGTCATGGTCGGACGTTACAAGCTTAACCGAATGCTCGCCATGACCGGTGTCCCCGAGCTCAAATCAAGGTCGGCTTACCTCCCTTAATTGCGATCCCTGGCAACTCATAAGCGGCGCAGCCTTTGAGGACGGCCGCAGGGTTTTTTACGCCGAATGTATGCGTCCGACCGCCTTGCCCTTCAGCGGCTTTGCTACCTTCGTATTTCCAATTGTCAGAAGTCAGGAAGGCAACATCCACTCGCCAGACCACCACTGGGAACCCCGGTTTAATCGTTTGCGTCGTGTCAACCAAATAGCGCCAAACGATATACCAGCCAGGGTGGTTGTAGTGAGACTGGATGGCCCAAGGTCGAGTGCTGCCTTTCGATTCTAGCGCCTCCTGATCCGGCGGCTGGAGCTTGCCGTGCAGGGAAAGATCAGGAAACCGCTGCTGCGCTACGTCTGGGTGCTTGTGCTTCTTGTAAGGGCTGAACGAGTCCAGTCCTTTGATGCCGAGAATGCCTACAATCGCGCTGAAGACGTTGGCCTGTTCAAGATATATGTCGATCAGTTCGGACGCTTCACGCTCGATATAGCCGACCGCTTTCTCAACGTGAATCGGCAGCAAGCTCTTTGGTAGCGACACCATGACCCCCGGCTGTTTGGTCTGGAGGTCATGCGCTAGTAAGCTTAAGCTTGGCAAGTGCAGGGATCGCATCGGCGGCGATCCTCACGAACTTGGGATCAGCCTCCACGCCGATGCTCTCATAGCCTACGGCATTCGCCGCAGCGAGAGTCGAACCGGAACCGGCGAACGGATCAACCACGATCCCCTCACCAAGCGGCAGGGAACCGCGAACAACCTGACGCATGAACTCCTGCGGCTTGAGCGACGGATGCGGCGCAATCGTCCGCTCTGCTGCCGAGGTTGGGCTGGACTTGATAACGTCGCCGAACGGCCGGTCAGACGATGGCCGGCGGAAACCGCCGGTCTTCCACTTCCGCAGATTGTCCTGCACCCGCCCCTCAATGGGGCGGCGCAACACGACCCACGGCTCCCACTGCGAGCGTGGCATCACACTCACGTCCTCAAATTCCTCGTGAGCGTTCTTGGGCCGGTCCCCACCGCGCATCGTCATTGTCAACCGGGCGATGCTGCCGCGTAACTCCAGTCCGCCTTCGCTCATGGCGGAGGCGACGATGTGGTGTAGCAGCGGGTTGGTGGCGACGATTACATTGCCGCCTGGCACGACTACGCGGGCGACCAGCGCGCCAAACCGCTTGAAGAAAGCGTGTAGCTCCGTCCGATCATCATCACTCATGATGGTGAAGCGCGGTAGGGGCGCGCGTTGGTGACCATCGAATGAGGGCGGCACGCGCCACACGCCACCTTGGCCGCTCCGCAGCTTCTGAAGTTCCTTCTGGCTGTATTCGGTCAGGCCGTATGGAGGGTCCGTGACGACGGCGTGAATCGATGCCTCCTCCCGCGCTGCCAGCCAATCGAAACAGTCGGCGTGAAAGAGCTTCGCTTTCTCGTACTCCACGGCGGGTTCGAGCCACACCTTGTGCACGTTACCGGTTGGCAGACCGGTGACGAGCCGGTAACGGCCCCGCCGCGTCCGCTCGAACACCGGACCGACGTTGTTGTTGAGATAGGAGCGGATCGAGGACTGGACGACGAGGCCGAGCTTGATCGAGACGGCTTCGCTGATCTGCTTGAGGGAGGCTTCGCCATCGAGCGCCTCCATGTAGCTGATGATCGCGTCCCTGATTTTCCCCGGCGCGGCAGTCATGTTGTCTCCCTTGAGCAGCGTCAGCACGATTTGACGTCTAGACGTCAAGCTGTCAAGAGTTCTCTAAATGTTCTGCGTCCATTCCGGAGCAGTTGTCAACAACACATACGAAAAAATGTCAGGCAGTGGCGGGATATGAGAATTTAGCTTCTCGTCAATCGTGCTCTCGCCCTCCGGCCCCAACATAAATCTCTCCGCCCTCCTCCCGAAACCTCTCACTCATCTCCGCCATCCCGGCCTCGGCCTCCTCGGCCGCAACAAACGTCTCCGCCCCCGCATTCTGCCGCGCGGCAAAGTCCCGCACTTCCTGCGTGATTTTCATCGAGCAGAACTTGGGCCCGCACATGCTGCAGAAGTGGGCGGTCTTGGCGCCCTCCGCCGGCAGGGTCTGGTCGTGGTATTGCTCGGCGGTGTCGGGATCGAGCGACAGGTTGAACTGGTCGCGCCAGCGGAATTCGAAGCGGGCGCGGCTGAGGGCGTCGTCGCGCAGCTTGGCGGCGGGGTGGCCCTTGGCGAGATCGGCGGCGTGGGCGGCGAGCTTGTAGGTGACCACGCCCACTTTCACGTCGTCGCGGTCGGGCAGGCCGAGGTGCTCCTTGGGGGTGACGTAGCAGAGCATCGCGGTGCCGAACCACCCGATCATCGCCGCGCCGATGCCGCTGGTGATGTGGTCGTAGCCGGGCGCGATGTCGGTGACGAGCGGCCCGAGGGTGTAGAACGGGGCCTCGCCGCAGGCGGCGAGCTGTTTGTCCATGTTCTCCTTGATCTTGTGCATCGGCACGTGGCCGGGGCCCTCGATCATCACCTGCACGTCCTGCGCCCAGGCGCGCCTGGTCAGCTCGCCGAGGGTGTATAGCTCGGCGAACTGGGCTTCGTCGTTGGCGTCGGCGATCGAGCCGGGGCGCAGGCCGTCGCCCAGCGAATAGGCGATGTCGTAAGCGGCCATGATCTCGCTGATTTCGTCGAAGTGTTCGTAGAGGAAGCTCTCCTTGTGGTGGGCGAGGCACCACTTGGCCATGATCGAGCCGCCGCGGCTGACGATGCCGGTGACGCGCTTTGCGGTCATCGGGATGTACGGCAGGCGCACGCCGGCGTGGATGGTGAAGTAGTCGACGCCCTGTTCGGCCTGCTCGATCAGCGTGTCGCGGAAGATGTCCCAGGTGAGGTCTTCGGCGATGCCGCCGACTTTCTCGAGCGCCTGGTAGATCGGCACGGTGCCGATCGGCACGGGGCTGTTGCGGACGATCCATTCGCGGGTGTCGTGGATGTTGCGGCCCGTGGAGAGGTCCATCACCGTGTCGGCGCCCCAGCGGATCGACCAGACCATCTTGTCGACTTCGGAGGCGACGTCGCTGGCGACCGCCGAGTTGCCGATGTTGGCGTTGATCTTGACCAGGAAGTTGCGCCCGATCGCCATCGGCTCGCATTCGGGGTGGTTGACGTTGCTGGGGATGATCGCGCGGCCCCCGGCGACCTCGTCGCGGACGAATTCGGGGGTGACGTGGTCGGGGATGCTCGCGCCCCAGTCCTGCCCGTCGCGCGCGGCGGCGAGCGCGGCTTCGCGGCCGAGGTTCTCGCGCGCGGCGACGTATTCCATCTCCGGCGTGATGATCCCGCGGCGGGCGTAGTGCATCTGGCTGAGGTTCGCGCCGGGCTTCGCGCGCAGCACGCGCTTGGCGACGTTGGGGAACGCCGGCACCCCGCCCGAGCGGTCCGGGCCGAGCTGGCCGTTGTCCTCCGGCCGCACTTCGCGCGCGGCGTATTCCTCGACGTCGCTGCGGGCGAGCTGCCATTGGCGGCGGAGCTGCGGCAAGCCGCGCTGGATGTCGATCTGGGCGGCGGGGTCGGTGTAGGGGCCGCTGGTGTCGTAGACCCGCAGCGAAGGCTCGCCGCTCGACGGCTCGAGGTCGATCTCGCGCATCGCGACACCCAGCGGGCCGACGTGGACCTTGCGGCTGCCCCGGATCGGCCCGGTGGTGACGCCGATTTCGATGTGGCTGTTGATGTCGGCCATGCGCTTGATCTCCTCGGGAACGGGAGAGCGAATGCCGATGCGACAACCACTCCCTCCGCCCGTGTTAACGGGTTCAGGTTCGACGGGTCGGATGGCGCTACCCATCCCTCTCAGCGAAAAGCTCGCTCCCCGGGGATGGCCCGAGTGTAGGCCTGCCCGCCCGCGAACGAAAGCCCCGATGCACCACTTTCCAGTTTGGAAAATTATCACTTGCTGAATCGGAAAGTCACGGATATTGACTTTCCATCTTGGAAACTGAAGGAGCATCCCAATGAACCCCCACGAAGCCCAGGCGGCGCTGGCCGGCGTGCGCAGCGCGGAAGCCAGCCTGGCCGACAAGGTCGCGCATTGCCCGCCCTGGCGCCACGCCGCGTTCGGCGCGATCTTTGCGGTGCTGATCGGCTCGATCGCGATTTCCGCCACCGCCCAGATCGTCGGCACGGTGATCGTGCTCGCGTCGATCGCGGTGCTGATGCGCTCGGACCGCAAGCGCTACGGCGTGTTCATCAACGGCTATCGCCGCGGCGCGACCCTGCCGCTGACGCTGACTTACGTCGCGGTGATGATCGGGCTGGTCGCCGCCGCGATGTACCTGCGGATCAACGATTTCAGCGCGTGGAGCAAGGCGGCCCTGGCCGTGATCGCGTTCGCGCTGGCCAGCCTGTTCAGCGTCAAGTGGAGCAGCGTGTTCCGCAAGGAGCTGGGCGGAGCGGCTCGGTGACCGCAGACATCGATTCCGTGCTCCACCCGCCGGCCCGGCTGCAGATCGCCGCGGTGCTCGCGCGGGTCAGCGATGCCGAGTTCGCGACCCTGAAGGACGTGACCGGAGTGGCGGATTCGGTGCTCTCGAAGCATCTCTCGGCGCTCGGCGAGGCCGGCTATGTCAAATTGCGCAAGGCCGCGCGCGACGGGCGCCAGCGCACCTGGGCTTCGCTTACCGGCAAGGGGCGCAAGGCGTTCGCCGCGCACATGGCGGCATTGCACGAGCTCGCGGCGGCAGCCGGAGCCGCCGCGATCGCTGCCGAATAGCGCTAGAACGTGTACCCGATCCCGACGGCGCCGAGCCACTGGTTGGCGCTGCCGCGGATCGAGGTGATCGGCGAATCCGCCGCATCGCCCAGCATCCGCGAATAGCTGCCGACCGCGAAGATCGCGAAGCCGCCGTTGGCGAGGTCGCCGTCGAGGTCGATGCCGCCAAGGATCAGCGCGCTCGCCCGGGTCCAGCCGCCGTGGGCGTGGAACTCGGGCAGCCCGCTGGCGGCGGAGCCGGCAGGGCTGATCGAGTAATAGTAGTCCATGAAGCTGTCGCTGTTGTGCTCGGCATCGAGCGACAGAGACACCGCGGTGCCTTTGCTGAGCGGGGTGAAATAACTGATCGTCGGATCGATCACCGCACCGCCGTAATGGCCGGTCACGTCCCACCGCACGTCGGCGCTGAAGCTGAGGCTGTCGTAAGGATCGAGCACTTTCGGGATGCTGAATCCGGCCGTCGGGCCGACTTCGACCGTATGCTTGAGCCGCGGCAGCAGATCGACCACCGGGTCTTTCGGATCGGTCGCGCGGTTTGCCCGCACCCGCGCGGCCGGGCCGAAGCTGAAGCGGACCCCGTCCCCATGATCGGGCACGAGATCGAGCGCGAGGCCGGCCGGGCGCGGACTGATCCCGACACCGAACAAGTTGCCCTGAACCAGCGGCACCGGGGTGAAGGTGTAATCGTCCGAACCGGCGTAAGTCGGGGTGATCCCCGCGCCGATGCCGACGCTCAGCCAGTTGCCGTCGTACACCGTTCCGGCGGTGGTCTCGGAGGCGACCGGGGTTTCCTGGGCGTGGGCGGACGTGCCGGCGGCGAGCAGGGCGAGTGCGGCGGCGACGGGCGAAGCGGCTTTGGCGACGAGCGGGTGCATGGTGCTGGAAATGCAGGGCTTGGCGCGCGGTTCCCTTTGCAGCTAGGCGATCACCTCGCCCGCTGCGTTGTCGATCACCAGCAAAGTGTCGACGAACGTGAGCTCCGGCACCGCGTCGAACTTCTCGAGCATCGTCTTCATGAACAGCGGGCCGTAAAACGCCCGCGCCTGCGCCTCGTCTTCCCACAGGTATACGCTGTGGCCGGTATGCGAGGGTTCGTCGTAGCAGAAATATTTGCGGATCAGCCCGGGCGCGGCGCGGAACTTCGCCTCGGCGGCGCGAAATTCCTCGAGCATCACGTCGCGCTCCACCGGCACCGGCAGCGAATATTTGACGATCACCGTGTACATCTGGCCCCCCGCCGTTGCCGCGGCTCTAACCCATCGCCTGCCATTTGGCGATGGCCGGAATCGGCCAGACGAGCATCACCACGTTGAGCGTGAGGTTGTCGCGGATCATCGCGAGGGTGAACAGCTCGAGCGCGAGTGCCAGGGCGACGCTGGCCCATGCCGGCAGCCGGCTGGCGAGCAGGAACCCCGCTATCATGAAGCATACGTCGGATAGCGAGTTGACGATGCTGTCGCCCGAATAGCCCCAGCTGACCGTTACCTCGCGGTAGCGCTGGATCACCATCGGCGAGTTTTCGAGCAGTTCCCAGAACCCCTCGAACGCGACCGCGATCGGCAGCGCCCAGCGCGCCGGCAGTCCGCCGAACACGCGCCAGCGGCGCCACAGCAGGTGCGCGAAGAAATAGAACAGCAAGCCGTGGATCAGGTGGCTCGCGCTGTACCAGTCGGACAGCTGCTGGCTGTTCTCGGGCGAATGCACCACGCCCCACCACAGCCTGACCGTGCCGCACCGGCAGATCGGCGGGCGGCCCATCGCAAGCTCGATCGCGAGGATCGCCAACAGCGCCGCCAGCGTGGCGATTCCGGCACGGCGGTTGGGCAGCAGGCTGGTCATCGCCTGCTTGTTGCCGCGCCCCCGTTCCACGCGCAAGCGTTGCGCGCGCGGCCCCAGCCGCTACACCTGCACTTATGGACGACGTCCCTGCCCTTTCCGGCAAGCGCGCCTGCGTGATCGGCGCCGGGTTCGGCGGGCTCGCGCTGGCGATCCGGCTGCAGAGCGCGGGCGTCGCAACGACATTGGTCGAAGCCCGCGACAAGCCGGGGGGGTGCGCCTATTTCTGGGAGCGCGACGGGTTCACGTTCGACGCGGGCCCGACCGCGATCGCCGATCCGGCCGCGCTGCACGAGCTCTGGGCGCTGTCCGGCGGGCACATGAGCGACGACATCGAGCTCCTGCCGATCTCTCCGTTCTACCGCCTCACCTGGCCCGACGGCGCGGCGTTCGATTACGCGACCGACGAGCGAACCCTGCGCAACGAGATCGCCCGCATCTCGCCCGAGGACATCGCCGGTTACGAGGATTTCCTCGACTTTTCCGAGCGCGCCTATCGCGACAGCTACGTGAAGCTCGGCCACATGCCGTTGCTCGATCTCGGCTCGATGGCCCGCGCGGGCACGGCGCTTGTCCGCCAGCAGGCGTGGCGCTCGATCTATTCGATGGTTTCGAGCTACGTCCGCTCGGAAAAGCTGCGCGAGGCGTTCAGCTTCCATACCCTGCTGATCGGCGGCAATCCGATGACCGCCAGCGCGATTTACGCGCTGATCGACACGCTGGAGCGGCGCGGCGGGATCTGGTGGGCGCGCGGCGGCACCAACCGCCTGGTCGCGGCGATGGTCCGGCTGTTCGAGCGGTTGGGCGGCGCCGTCCGCCTGCACGATCCGGTGGTGCGGATCCACACGATCGGCACGGTCGCCAGCGAAGTCGAGACCGCCAGCGGCTGGCGCGAGCGGTTCAGCGCGGTCGCCAGCAACGCGGACGTGATGCATACCTATCGCGACCTGCTCGCGGGGCGCAAGCGCGGCCAGGACCAAGCCCGCGCGCTCGCGAAGAAGCGGTTCAGCCCCGGCGCGTTCCTGGTCCATTTCGGGCTCGAGGGCAGCTGGCCCGGCATCCCGCACCACACGGTGCTGTTCGGCCCGCGCTACAAGGGGTTCCTCGAAGACGTCTACGCCCACGGGGTGCTGCCCGCCGACTTTCCGATCTATCTGCACCACCCGACCGTGACCGACCCGTCGCTGGCGCCGGCGGGCAAGAGCACGTTCTATGCGCTCGTGCCCGTCGCCCACATGGGCAAGCTGCTGATCGACTGGGAGCAGATCGGGCCGCTGATGGAAAAGCGCGTGCTCGACGAAGTCGGGCGGCGGCTGATCCCAGACATCCACGATCGCATCGTCACCAAGTTCCACTACGCGCCGCGCGACTTCGCGCTGGACCTCAACGCCTATCTCGGCAGCGCGTTCAGCATCGAGCCGACTTTGGCGCAAAGCGGATTCTTCCGGGCGCACAATAGAGACGACGTGATCCAAAACCTGTATCTGGTCGGCGCGGGCACCCATCCAGGGGCCGGAATTCCGGGCGTAATCGCCGGCGCGAAGACCACCGCGCAATTGATGCTGGAGGATTTGAGCAAATGAACATCCGTTTTCCCCATGCCGTCATCGGCGTTCTCGCGCTGTGGGGCAGCGCAGCCGCCGCCGAAAGCTGGGTCAATGTCGACGTGCTGCCCGGCGGTTTCGCGCTGCAGATCGACATGGCGACCAAAGTCGAGGAAATGGACGGCGTGAAGCTGGTCGAGCGCGCGACCTTCCGCAAGCAGCTGCCCACCGCGACGATCGAAACCACCGTGGCGGTCGACTGCGCGGGAGAGACGGCGAAGACCCGCAGCGTGAAGATGATCAGCGACGGCAAGGTCGTGTCGGACAACACCAACAACGCGGCGCAGTACGTGCCGGTCCACTTCGGCAGCGCGGAAGCGATGTATTACAAGGCGCTGTGCGGCAAGCCGGTGTCCGACGCCGGCGGAGGCGCGCCGGCCGCGCAATGATCCGCCGCCTGGCGGTCTATTGCGGATCGGCGACGCCGGACGATCCCCGCTATGTCGAGCTGGCGCGTGCCGTGGGCGCGGGGTTAGCGGAGCGGGGCATCGGGATCGTCTACGGCGGCGGGCGGCTCGGGCTGATGGGCGCGCTCGCCACCGCCGCGCTGGCAGCCGGCGGCGAAGTGATCGGGGTGATCCCCGAGGCGATGGTCAGCCGCGAGATCGCCAACACCGACTGCACCCAGCTGCGCGTCGTTTCCGGCATGCACGAGCGCAAGGCGCTGTTCACCGAGCTGGCCGACGGGTTCCTGACCCTGCCCGGCGGAGTCGGCACGATGGACGAGCTGTGGGAAGCGGTGAGCTGGGCGCAGCTCGGCTATCACGCGAAGCCGGTCGGGCTGCTGAATGCGTTCGGGTTCTTCGACCAGCTGCTCGCGTTTGCCCGGCACATGACCGAGGTGGGCTTCGTGCGGGAGGCGCACGCGCGGATCATCATTGCGCGGGAGGCGCTGGACGAATTGCTGACGGCGATGGACGAGTACGAACCGCACCGCCCGATCTTCACGATGAAGGCAGGGGATTTGTGAGACGGCTATTGATCCTCCCCGTTTCGCGCAGCGGAATGGGGAGGTGGCGCCGGCCGAAGGCCGGTGACGGAGGGGTAACGTCGCACCATCCCCCTCCACCACCAACCTTCCAGGTTGGCGGTCCCCCTCCCCATTGCTGCGCAACGGGGAGGATCGGGGATCAGCCGCCCATGAACTCCGCCACCGCCGAGCGCTGCGCTTCGCTCATGTGCAGCCCGAGCTTGGTGCGCCGCCACAATGCGTCCTCGGCGCGCGTCGCCCATTCGATCCGGCGCAAGTAGTCGATCTCCGCCTCGCTGAGCCCCGCGCCGAAGGTGCGGCCGAGGTCGCCCCAGCTTTTCGCATTGTCGAGCCACGCACACGCGCGCGTGCCGTAGGCGCGGCCGATGCGGGTCGCTTCGCTTGCCGAAAGGAACGGATAGTCGCGCCGCAGCCCGGCGATCAGCTCGGCTTGGCGCAAGTGCGGGAAGTCGCCCCCGGGCAGCGGCGCGTGCGCGGTCCAGGCCGGGCCGGACAGCGTGGGGATGCGCTTCGCCAGCGCGTCGACCGCTTCTTGCGCGAGGTGCCGATAGGAAGTGATCTTGCCGCCGTAGACGCCGAGGATCGGCGCGCCTTCGTCCGGCTCGGAGAGCGGCAGGCGATAGCCGCGCGTCGCCGCCTCCGGCTTGCCCGAACCGTCGTCGACCAGCGCGCGCACTCCGGCGTAGCTCCACACCACGTCGGGCGGGGTGACCGGTTTTCGGAAATAGCGGCTGACCGCCGCGCAGAGGTATTCGATCTCCTCCGCCGAGGGCTCGACCCGGGTCAGCGAGCCGTCGTGATCGACGTCGGTGGTGCCGATCAGGGTGAACTCTTCCTCGTAGGGAATCGCGAACACGATCCGCGTGTCGGGGAGCTGGAAGATGTACGCGTAAGGGTGGTCGAACAATTTGCGGGTAACGATGTGGCTACCGCGCACCCGGCGCACGCTGTAGGCCGGTTTCAGCCCCGCGAGCTCGGCGATCGCGTCCGCCCCGGGGCCGGCGGCGTTCACCAGCGCGCGGCCGGCGAACGCGCCAGCCGGGGTCTCGACGTGCCACAGTTCGCCCTCGCGCCGGATCGCGGTGGCGGGCGTATGGGTGCGGATCTGCGCCCCGCGCTCGTGCGCGTCGAGCGCAGTCAGCGCGACCAGGCGCGCGTCGTCGTCCCACAAGTCCGAGTACTCGAAGCCGCGCTCGATCGCAGGATCGAGCGCCGCGCCCGCCGGGTGCGCCGCAAAGTCGATGCCTTTCGCATGCGGCAGGCTCTCCTTGCCGCCGATGTGGTCGTAGAGGAACAAGCCCAGCCGCAGCATCCAGCGCGAGCGCAAGTGCGGCATCCACGGCAGCACGAAGCGCAGCGGGCGGACGATGTGCGGCGCGATCCGCCACAGTACCTCACGCTCCTTCAGCGCCTCCCGGACCAAAGCGAACTCGTAGTATTCGAGATAACGCAGGCCGCCGTGGATCAGCTTGGTCGAGGCCGACGAAGTCCCGCTCGCGAGATCGCGGGCTTCGAGCAGCAATACTTTGCCGCCCCGCCCCGCCGCATCGCGGGCAACCCCCGCGCCGTTGATCCCGCCGCCGATGACGATCAAGTCAAAGGCGGCGGCGCTCATATGTCGAAGTGCCGTGGCGGCTTGGCATGCAGCCGGCGGAACAGCCGCCCGCGCTCGCTGTAGAGCACCAGCGCCAGCGCCAGGACCGCCGCGATCAGCAATGCGTAGGCCAGCGGCCGCGCAGTCCCGTCATAGGCCTGGCCGATCGCGATCCCGATCAGCGAGGCGATCACCATCCTGAGGAACGCCTGGATCGAGCTTGCCGCGCCGGCGATCTCGGCGAACGGCTGCATCGCGATCGAGCCGAAATTTGCGCCGAGGAACCCGAGCAGCGCCAAGTTCATCGCCATCAGCGGCAGGAACCACACGAGGTCCGCGCTGTGCGAGCTGTGCGAGACCCACACTTGCGCCGCACTGACCACGATGAAGGTCAGCAGCCCCGCGTGCGACACCCGCCGCGCGCCGAAGCGCTCGACGATCCGCGAGTTGGCGATGCTCGCCACCGCCATCATCGCCGCGGTGCCGCCGAACACGTAGGGGAACGCCGAGCCCGCGCCGAAATGCTCGCCGACGAGCTGCTGGGCGGAATTGACGTAGCCGAACACCGTGCCGATCACCAATGCGGTGCCGAGCACGTAGCCGATCGCGGCGCGGCTGGTCGCCGCGATCCACATGTTGCGCGCGAGCACCTGGGGCTGAATCTCCTGCCGGAACTCCGGATGCAGCGTCTCGGGCAGGCGCACCGCGGCCCAGATGCCCATCACCGTGCCCATCACGCCGAGGCCGACGAACAGCCAGCGCCAGCCGGCGAACTCCATCACCGCCTGGCCGATGCTGGGCGCGATCACGGGTACGGTGATGAACACCGCCGAGATCAGCGAGAACACCCGCGCCATCGCGTCGCCTTCGAACTGATCGCGGATGATCGCGCCGGGCAGCACCATCAGCCCCGAGGCGGTCAGCCCCTGGAGGATGCGCAGCACGATCAACTGGTCGAAACTTTGCGCGAGCGCGCAGCCGAGGCCGAACACCACGTAGCCGGCGAGCGACAGCATCAGCAGCAGCTTGCGCCCGAAGCGGTCGGCGAGCACGCCGGGTATCAGCGAGCCCGCGCCGGTCGAGAGCAGGAACAGCCCGACGACGTACTGGCGCTGGTTGGGATCGACGACGTGGAAATCGCGCGCGATCTCGTCGAGCGCCGGCAGCATGCCGTCGATCGCCAGCGAATGCAGCGCCATCAGCCAGGCCGTGAGCACGACCAGCTCTTTGCGTCCGAGACCTTTGACCGGTTGTTCCTGTGCGGTTGCCATGGCCTAGCCATTGCCGGGAAGCCTTTGGCAACGCCAGCGAAAAGGGTTGGTTCACGCGGAGGCGCGAGGAAAGAAAAGGAAAATGGTTCGCGCAGAGGGCGCAGAGGAAGCAGAGACGCAGAGGGGTCGTGCCTGCGGCGAAGCCGCACTCATGCTCAAGCGAGATTAGAATTGGCCTTCGGCCAGCCACCGCCTCTTTGCGTCCTCTGCATCCTCTGCGCCCTCTGCGCGAACCATTTTCCACACCGGCCTCATCGAACTAAACTGGCAATATGAGCGCGCATGAAGATGACGACGAGGACGCCGAAGAAGCCAACGGCCTGAGGAAGATCATCCACGTCGACATGGACGCGTTCTTCGCCAGCGTCGAGCAGCGCGACAATCCCGAGCTGCGCAGCCAGCCGGTCGCGGTCGGCGGAGCGAGCGGGCGCGGGGTGGTCGCGGCGGCGAGCTACGAGGCGCGCCCGTTCGGGGTGCGCTCGGCGATGCCCTCTCTTCGCGCGAAGGCGCTGTGCCCCAACCTGATCTTCGTGAAGCCGCGGTTCGACGCCTATCGCGAGGTCTCGCAGCAGATCCGCGCGATCTTCCGCCACTATACCCCGCACGTCGAGCCGCTGAGCCTCGACGAAGCCTATCTCGACGTGACCGACGACATCCGCGGGATCGGCTCGGCCACCCGCATCGCGCAATTGATCCGCGAGCGCATCCGCGCCGAGACGCGGCTCACCGCGAGCGCGGGCGTGAGCTACAACAAGTTCCTCGCCAAGCTCGCGAGCGACCAGAACAAGCCCGACGGCCTCTGCGTGATCCGCCCCGGCGAAGGCGCGCGGTTCGTCGCCGCGCTCCCGGTGCGGCGGTTCCATGGGGTCGGCCCGCGCGGGGCGGAGAAGATGGCGAAGCTCGGCATCGAGACCGGCGCGGACCTTGCGGCGAAAGACCTCGCGTTCCTCAAGGCCAATTTCGGCAGCTTCGCCGACTACCTCTATCGCGCGGCGCGCGGGATCGACTTGCGTCCGGTGCGCGCCAACCGCATCCGCAAGTCGGTCGGCGGCGAGCGGACGTTCTTCGACGACATCTCGGGCGGGCGGAAACTGCGCGCGACGCTCGACGAGATCGTCGACATCGTCTGGCGCAGCATCGAGAACTGCGACGCGCGCGGGCGAACGGTCACGCTGAAGCTGCGCTTTTCCGACTTCTCGCTGAAGACCCACGCCCGCTCGGTCGGCCACTGGATCGAGACCAAGCCCGAGTTCGCGCGCATCGCCCGCGACCTGCTCGACGAGCTGCTGCCCTTGCCGCAGCCGATCCGGCTGATGGGGCTCACCCTCTCGTCGCTCGAGAGCGAGGGGCGCGAAGAGCGCGCGCCCGACACCGCGCAGCTATCGCTGCTGTGACAGCCACGCGCGCCACAGCGCGAGGCGGCTGCGGGTGACCGAGGAGAGGTCGGCGGGAAGCTCGTGCTCGGCGAAGAACGCCAGCTCCATCACTTCGCGCCGGTCCGGCTGCGGAGCGGTGGCCGGCTTCGCCGCGAACACATGGGCGGTGTGGCGCGTGCCGGAGAGTTCCTCCTCGAGCGTCCCGATCGCGGTCATTTGGGCCGCCTCGCAGCCCAGCTCCTCGCGCAGCTCGCGCCGGGCGGCGGCTTCGGGCGCTTCGCCGCGCGCGAGCCCGCCGCCGGGGATCGCCCAGCGCCGCGACCCGTAGGAATGGCGCACCAGCAGCACCCGGGCAGCTTCGTCCGCGATCACCAGCGAGACGCCCGCCAGGTGCGGGCGCATCACGCGCCGGTACAGGTTTCGCAGGCGATAGGCCCAGCGCAGCCCCAGCCGGTGAACCGGCGCCGGGATCAGGCGAAGCATGTCACCGGCTGGCGCGCCGCGCCGAGCAGCCGCGCGACCGGCAGGTCGTTGCCGCCGGCCATCGCCTGCTCGAACAACGCGCGCTTGGCCTCGCCGCGGATCACGAACGCCAGTTCTTCGCTGTCGAGCAGCGCGGGGATGGTCAGCGTGACACGATCGAACGGTGCCTCTGGCGGCAACGGGTCGGGGGTCAGCCGGCGCACCCGCAGCGGGTCGTCCACCCGCGGGTCGATGTTGGGAAACAGCGAGGCGATGTGCCCGTCAGCGCCCATGCCCAGCCACACCAGCGCGAACCGGGGCGGCGTCGCGTCCTCGGTCAGCGCGATGACCCTTGCCCCGCGCCCTTCGACCAATGCGCGGATCTTGCCGAGGTTGCTCGCCGGATGGTCCTCGGGCACCAGCCGATCGTCGCCTGGCCAGACGGCAACCCGGCGCCAGTCGAGCTCCATTGCGGCGAGGTCGGCGAGGATCGGGAACGGCGTCGCCCCGCCGGGCACCGCGATCGCGACCTCGCCCGCTGTTGCCGCCAGCGCTTCGCCCAGCCGCTGGTGCAGCCAGCGCGCGATGCCGGCATCGTCGATCCCGGGAAGGATGATCGCTTTGGCCATCCGCCGATTAGACGATGCCGCGCGCCACGACGCCAGCCCAAATCGCGGCGACCAGCAGCGCCGCCGCGATCGCCAGCCGTACCCCTCGCAACGGGAACCGCGCGGTGAGGTCCGCGCCCACCGCCCAGCCGAGCGAGAGCGCCGCCGCGCCGCCGATCGCCCCGCCGAGCGCCGCCAGCA
>DASVLP010000015.1:0-10773 GCA_036384795.1 Sphingomonadaceae bacterium
GTCGAACCGCTCGGGCAGCGAGATCTCGGGATGGAGGTAGAGGAATTGCGCCTCCACTGCCTGCGGCTTGAGCCCGGCTGCGCGCAGCGCGAGCGCGAGCCGCGCAACCTGCCGGTCGTTGGTCGAAAGCACCGCCAGATCTCGATCCTGGCCCGAGCCGATCGCGAGCGCGGTGAGAAAGATCGCCGCGCCGGCGTGGTCGATCGCCAGCGCCGCAATCGCGCCACCGCCCATGCCGGTCACCAGGTGGGCAAGAAGGCCGCGCCGGCTGCCTGCCTCGTCGAACCGGGCGCGCAGCGCGGTCTCGGCTGCGGCTGCCGTATCGTCGTCCGCTTCGCTGACCTGCGCGCGCATCGTGATCAGCGCGGCGTGGAACAAGTCGCCGGGAAGCTCGGCGAGCGGCAGCTCCATCCGCCGCTGCGCCTGGACGAAGCGCGCTTGGGCGGCGAGCGTCATCATCCCCAGATCGGCGGTTTCGGCATCGCTGGACGCGATCAGCGCCTGCAGCAACGGCGACAGCACCGGATCGACGCCATTGCGCGCCTGGAGCCGCTCCGTCAGCTGCCACTCGAGCGCAAGCGCGTGGCAATGGCTGAGCAGCGCCGGGTTGCCGAGGAAACTTTCGATGAATGCGGGGAGGCGTTCCGCAATGAAATTCTGGCGGTCTTCGAGACCGGCCGCATCGGCCTGGGCGTGGAGCAGCTGCCCCGCGAGGTGCTCAAGCATCCCGCGCACCCGCGCAACGATCTCGTCGCTGAACAGCGAATGATCATCGTTCGCGAGCAAATGGCGCAGGATCGGCCCGAGCGAGCCGATCAGGCTGTCGCCTTGCGCCAGATCGTCGCGCAGGACGTCTTCGACACTGTGAGTGCCAATCTGGGTACCGATCTGCGTCATCGCCGGCCTTCTCTAACCGGTTCCGCTTAGTCCGTCTTGGTTAAGTCTGCGTTAGCCGCGCTGATCCGCGCGCAAGGCCGAACAGCAGCAGCGCGAGCAGCCCCAGCGCCAGCCCTGCGACCGCCGGAAACGGCAATCCGAAGGCGGAGGCCACCGCGAGCAGCACCGCAAGGGTCGCGCGATCCTCCGACAACTCGGCCCACCGCGGCGAAACCATGCCGGCTGCGAGCCGCAAGAGGCCGACCAGCACCAGCGGCGCGAACAGCCGTTCGAGCCAAGCGCCCGGCATCGCCAGCGCGAGGATCACGACCAACGCCACATCGACGCACCACGCCGGCGCGTTGTCGAACTTGCCGAGCCGCATTTGCTGGCCCATGCCGCCCCGCGCGAGCGCTGCGAACGCCGTTGCACCCTCGACGCAGAGCGCTCCGCCCGCGAGCAGAGCCAGCGCCGGAACGCTGCTCCAGAACCAGGCGCAAACCGCTCCAGCACCCGATAGAATCGCCCCGAGCGCGGCCAGCAATTCGGGCCGCAGGCGCCGTTCCAGCAAACGACCGCCGAAGCGGCGCACGGCCAGCCGGGCGAGCGCCCTTCCCGGCGCGTGCCAGTCGGGCGCGGCGGCGTGGCGGCGAAACCAGGCCGGCTCGAGCTCGGCGGCCTGGTGCCGCCCACGGACCGGTGCCCAACGGCCTTCCGCCAGCAGCGCTTCCGGCAGGACCCGCTTGGGCACCCGGCCCTGCAGGGCGATCCTCAGCAGGCCTTCGATCGGATCGCAATCGGGCGGCAGCTCGGCAAGGCGTTCGACCAGCCTGCCCGGCATCGCCAGAACGCCGGCCCAGGCGTGGTTGAGATCGATCCGCTCGAACCCCGCGGCCATGCCCGTCTCGACCGGCAGCACCAGCACGCCCGGCCCGCCCGCCAGGGCATTGTTCGCCGCGTCCGGCGCAAGCAGCAGGCCGTCGGCGATTGCAATCAGCTCGTCGTTGGCGTGGACCAGCGCCAGCAGCGGCGCCGCGCCCGAGATGACGTTGAATTGTGCGCCCGCGCCCTCGACCCGGTGCTGCAGGGCAAGCACCTGGCTGTCGATTCCGCCCGCGACGCAGACTACCCGCTCGCACCCGAGCGCCAGTGCCAGGTCGAGCTGACGCTCGGCCAGGCGGCGTCCGGCGAACGGAATCGCCCCGAGCGGCATGTCGGGCGCGTCGTCGGCGGTGGCTTGCACTGAAAGAAGAACGATCCGCACCCGCGCGGATTAGGGCAGCCGTCCGCCGCTGCCAAGCGCGCGCCGACGCGGGTCAGCCCGCGGCGGAGGTGAATTCGTCGATGAAGCGGCTGAGCTTCCTGATCACCACCGGCTCGCCGGGTGCCGAATCGAGCGCCTCTTCCGCGAGCTCGATCAGCTTCTCGGCATGGAAGCTCGCGGCGAGGCCTTTCAAGCGCATCGCCGCGACGTTCCAGTTGCCGTCGCAACGCGACCGGCTGAGCAGGTCCACATGGTGCTCGAGGCTTTCGACGAACGCCCGCCGCAGCTCCGCCAGCAGCGCGGGATCGTCTCCCGCCGCCGCCACGAACGTCGCATCGAGGGCACCGTTTTCGTACGCCATGAAGCCGGCTTAGGCGAAGAGGGTTAAGCCGGGGTTTATTATGCGTTCTTCCATGGTATTCTCTTCGGATGGCCGAGAGATCGCACATCGCCGCGGTGGGTTCCGAAAGCAGCCCGCTCGACATCGCCCCCGAAGCCGCCGGGCAGCCGGAAGAGGCGCTCGTGCTGGAAGAGGAATGGCTAGAGGAGGAGGAGGAGGAGGCGCCACAGGGGCGCCGTCGCTTCGGATGGGTTGCACCCGCGCTCGCCGGAACCGCGATCGCGGCGTGGAGCGCATTCTTCGTTTACGCGCACCGGGCCGATTTCCTGTCCGCCACCGCGCCGCCGCAATGGATCGGATGGATCGCGAACTGGGCCGTTCCGGTGCTGCTGGTGCTCGCGGTCTGGCTGATCGCGATGCGATCGAGCAGCCGCGAGGCCGCGCGCTTCGGCGATGCCGCGAAAATGCTGTCGGAGGAATCGGCCCGGCTCGAGCAGCGGTTGATCACGGTCAATCGCGAACTCAGCCTGGCGCGGGAGTTCATCGCCGCGCAATCGCGCGACCTCGACGCGCTCGGGAGGATCGCGACCGAGCGATTGTCGACCAATGCCGACAAGCTCGAAGGCCTGATCAGGACCAACACCGCGCAGATCGATTCTATCGCAACAGTCAGCGCGATTGCGCTGGAAAACATGGACAAGCTGCGCGGCGACCTGCCCGTCGTCGCCAATTCGGCGCGGGACGTGACCAGCCAGATCGGCAACGCGGGGCGAACCGCGCACGGCCAGCTCGAGGAACTGATCAGCGGTTTCCACCGCCTCAACGAATTCGGCGAAGCGAGCGAACGGCAGGTGCAGTCGCTGCGGGTCAAGATCGATGCGGCGCTCGCGGCGTTCGAAGCGCAAGCGGCCAAGCTCGACGCGGTGGCCAATACCCGGTTCGACGCGCTGGAGCAGCGCACCGCGGAATTCCGCGCCGATCTCGACCGGCGCGAGGTCGATGCGGTGGCGGCGATCCGCCGGCGGGCCGAGGCCTTGGCCGAAGAGCTCGCGGCCCACTGGACGGCGTTCGACGAGAACGAGGCCGCGGCGCTAGCGACGCTGCGCGAACGGCTGGAGCGGATGCGGCGCGACAGTGAAGCGTTTGCCGTCGAGCTGCACGACAACGAAGACGCGGCAAGCGAGAAATGGGGATCGGCAATCAAGCAGATGCGCGACCAGCTGGTCGACGTGCTGCGTCAGGTCGCCGAACTCGACGGCACCGCGCTCGAGCGCACCCGCGCGCGGCTGATCGCGCTGAACGACGAAGCCGAGCACATGGATGCCGGCATGCAGCGGCGCGTCTCCGAATTCCTCGAAAGCGTCGAAAGCCGCCGCACGGCGCGCGAGGCGGAGGAAAAGCAGGCGGCGGCCGCGCTCGAGCAGCAGTTCGCCGAGCTCGACGCGGCGATCGCCCGGCGCCATCAGGATCATCTCGCGCACGTCGCCGGTCTCTCCCGCCGCAGCGAATCGCTTGCCGCGCGACTTGCCGAGCTTCACGCGCAAGTGGACACGCTCACCGCGCGGGGAGCAGAGGCCGGCAGCGGGTTCGCCGAAGCGGTTGCCCGTCTTTCGGCCGATCTCGAGGCAAACCGCACGACGCTGGCCGCCACCGAAGGCGCGATCGCCCGGCTGACCGACGCCAGCGTGCGCCTGCTCGAGCTGATCCAGGCCGGCGCGAGCCACAGCCGCGAGCAGTTGCCGCAAGCGATCGCGGTGGCGGAACGCAGCCTCGCGGGGGTCGAAAGCCGCACCCGCGAGGTCGGCGTCCTGCTCAGCGATGCGAGCGAAAAGGGCCACGCGCTCGCCGAATACGTGGTTTCCGCCGGACGTGAGGGCAAGACGGCGGGAGAAGACCTCGAAGCGCTCCACCAGCGCCTGCTCGGCCATCACGATGCATATGCGCAGCGGGTCGAGGCGCTGCGCAGTTCGCTGGCGGACCTCGCCAGGGACAGCGAAAACCTGTCGGAGCGCGCGCAGGGCGAGCTCACAGAAGCGATCGAACGGCTCGAATTTGCGGTTCGCAGCGCGCTCGACCAGTTCGGCAGCGGCGAAGCGATGGAAGCGATCGCCGGGCGCATCGGCGAACAGGGCGCCGATGCGATCGACCGGGCGATCCGGGAGCGCACCGCGCAAGCGGTCGGCGAGCTCGAACAGGCGGCCGCGCATGCCAGCGGGGTAAGCCGCGAGGCCGCCCGGCAGCTGCGCGACCAACTCGCGAAAGTCGATGAATTGGCGGGCAACCTCGAAAACCGCGTGCAGCGCGCCCGCGAGCGCGCCGAGGAACAGGTCGACAACGACTTCGCGCGGCGCGTCGCGCTGATCACCGAAAGCCTCAATTCGAACGCCATCGACTTGTCGAAGGCGCTGTCGAACGACGTGACGGACACCGCCTGGGCCGCCTATTTGCGCGGCGACCGCGGCATCTTCACCCGCCGCGCGGTGCGGCTGCTCGACAATTCCGAAGCGCGCGAAATCGCCGAGATCTACGATCGCGATTCGGACTTCCGCGAGCACGTCAACCGCTACATCCACGACTTCGAAGGCATGCTGCGCACGATGCTCTCGACCCGCGACGGCAATGCGCTGGGCGTCACGCTGCTGTCGTCGGACATGGGCAAGCTCTACGTTGCGCTCGCGCAGGCGATCGAGCGGCTGCGGGACTAGCGGCCGCCGCTTTCGCCGGTCTACGGTCCGTTGCCGTAAAGATTAATGTCGTTCGCGGTGATCCAGCCGAAGTGGTAGTTCGCAAAGTAGAGCGCGCAGAGGATCGCCGACAGGATCGTGGCGCGCAGCGCCACCCGGCCCGGGCGGAAATTGGCCGGCGCGCTGTCGGCCTGGCCGGGCACTTTCTCGATCCCCGCTTCGTCGTGCGTCTTGATGCCGAGCGGCAGCATCAGGAACGCACTGAGGATCCACAGCAGGAAATAGATCGCCAGGATCGAGGTTATTTGCACCGGTCTACGCCTTATTCACCGCAGAAGATCACCTTCATTTGCGGCTTCTTGCCGCACCAGCGCTGGGCTGCGCGCCGCGCCGCAAGCCGGGCGGCTTCGGTCACCGCCTCGCGATCGCCACGCGCCCTGCCCTTGAGCCGGCGGACCGCCTCGAGCACGTCGGCCTCGGCTTCGGCGACGAATTCGGCATAGTCCTCATCGAGCGGAAGGCCCAGGCTTTCGATCTGCGCCCCGCCCTTGCCGTCGAGCAGCACGATCACCAGCCCGTCCCGGGCCAAGCGTCGGCGGGCAGTGATCGCTTCGCCGTCGGCGGGCACGATGATGTCGCCGTCCAGCACCAGCCGTCCGGTATGGACTTCGGTGAGCTTGCCGGGCTTGCCAGGAGCGAGGCGGACGACGTCGCCGTTTTTCTGCACCACCACCTGCGGGATGCCGCGCTCGCGCCCGAGCCGACCCTGCTCCTGCATGTGACGCATCTCGCCGTGGACCGGCACCAGGATCTCGGGCCGCAGCCAACCGTAAAGCGCCTCCAGCTCCGGGCGGCCCGGGTGGCCTGAGACATGGATCGCGCTTTGCCGGTCGGTGACGATCTCCACTCCGCGCGCGGCGAGTTGGTTCATCACCGCGCCGATCGCCAGCTCGTTGCCGGGAATCTGCCGGCTGGAGAACAGGACCACATCGCCTTCGACCAGGCCGACATGGTGGGTATCCTCCGCGATCCGGGCGAGCGCGGCACGCGGTTCGCCCTGACCGCCGGTCGCCACCACCAGCACTTCGCCGCGCGGCAGGCTCATCGCGGTATCGAAGTCGATCGTGGGCGGCAGGCTCGCGAAATAGCCGTTGCCCTTGCCCGCCTCGATGATCCGTTCGAGCGAACGCCCGGCGACGCACAATTGCCGCCCGGTCGCGCGGACAACCTCGCCGATCGTCTGCAGCCGGGCGACGTTGGAAGCGAACGTAGTGATCAGTACCCGCTTGCCGTCGTGCTTGCGCACTTCCGCCAGCAGGCTGCGCGCGACTTCGCCTTCGGAGCCGGACGCGTTCGGATTGAACACGTTGGTCGAATCGCACACCAGCGCGAGGATGCCTTGGTCGCCCAGTCCGGTGAGCTCTTCGGGCGTCGCCGGCACCCCGACTTGCGGTTCCTCGTCGAGCTTCCAGTCGCCGGTGTGGAATACCCGGCCATAAGGCGTGTCGATCAGCAGCGCATGACCTTCGGCGATCGAGTGTGCGAGCGGGACGTAGGAGATGCCGAACGGGCCCAGGTCGAAGCGTTGCGCGTCCTCGACGATCGTCAGTTCGACTTCCTGGGTGATTCCCGCTTCGGCCAGCTTGCGCAGCACAAGATCGGCGGTGAACGGCGTCGCGTAGAGCGGCACGCCGAACTCCGCGGCGAAATAGGGCACCGCGCCGATATGATCTTCGTGTCCGTGGGTGAGGACGATGCCGATGAGGTCCTTCAGCCGCTCCTCGATGAACGCCGGATCGGCGAACACCAGGTCGATGCCCGGGTATTCGCCGCCGCCGAAAGTCATGCCGAGGTCGACCATCAGCCACTTGCCGTCGCAGCCATAGAGGTTGACGTTCATGCCGATCTCGCCCGATCCGCCGAGCGCGAGGAACAGCAGCTCTTTTTCCGGAGTAAAATCCTTCTTCACGCGGCGGCGGCTCTCTCGGCGAGCAAGGCAAGTCCTTCCAGGGTCAGGTCGGGATCGACGGCGTCGAATATCCGGGTGTGCCGGTCAAACAGCAGCGCGAGGCCGCCGGTCGCGACCACCTTGGCGGGGCGACCGATCTCGGCGCGGAGGCGGCCGATCAGCCCTTCCATCATCGCGACATAGCCCCAGAAAACGCCGATCAGCATCTGATCCTCGGTGTTGCGGCCGGTCACGCTGTTGGACTTCGGCGCCTCGATCGCGATCCGCGGCAATTTGGCGGTGTGGTTGACCAATGCGTCGAGCGAGAGGTTGATCCCCGGCGCGATGATCCCGCCTTTGTAGGCGCCGGTGAAATCGACCACATCGAACGTGGTGGCGGTGCCGAAATCGACCACGATCAGGTCGCCGTCGTACTTCGCATGCGCGGCGATCGCGTTGACCGCCCGGTCCGCGCCGAGGGTGCGCGGATCGTCGACGTCGATCGGGATGCCCCACGCAGCCCGGCCCTCGCCCGCGATCAGCGCCTCGATCCCGAAGTACTTCGAGGCAAGCACCTGCAGGTTGTGCAGCGCGCGCGGCACGACCGTGGCGACGATCACCTGGGTGACCTGTTCGCGCGTGATCCCTTCGATCGCGAGCAGTTGCAGCAACCACACCGCGTATTCGTCGCCGGTGCGGCGCGGATCGGTCGCGATGCGCCAACGCGCCTTGATCTCGCGGCCGTCGAACAAGGCAAACACGACGTTGGTATTCCCGACATCGGCGGCGAGCAGCATCGGTCAGCCTCCTATCAGCGAGACGTCGCCGGCGTGAATGACACGCTCGGCACCGTCCGCCAAGCGCAGACGCAGCGCGCCTTCGGGTGTGAGGCCGGCGAAAGTGCCGGAAAGAGCTTCTCCGTCGGGCCCGTGGACGCTGAGCGGCGTCCCGGCCGGATGGCCGGCGGCCTGCCAGCGCGCGACCAGCGGCTCGAGGCCGAACCCGCGCCAGCGCTCGAGCTCACGCGCCAGATGGAAGGCGAGCTGCTCGGCGAAGAAGTCCCGTTCGGGCGCCGGGCCGTGTTCGGCAAGCGCGGTGACGGCGCGGCCCTCGACCGGCGGCGCGATCGCGAGATTGACGCCAATGCCGACAATCACGCTGTCTTGGACGCGTTCGAGCAGGATGCCCGCAAGCTTCGCGCCTGCGAGCACGAGGTCGTTGGGCCACTTGAGACGCAAGCCTGACTGCGCGACGACATGAGGCAAGACCGCTTCGTAAACCGCCAGTCCCGCAACCAGCGCGAGGCTGGCCGGCGGCGGATAGCCAGCGCCGAGCCGGACCACCGTCGAGCCCATAAAGTTGCCGTTGGCATCGGCCCAGGCGCGCCCTTGCCGGCCCTTGCCGCCGGTCTGGCGATCGGCGATCAGCCAGTCGCCTTCGGACACGCGCTCGCCGCTGCGCAACCGTGCGGCGAGTTCGTCATTGGTCGAAACGCATTCGGGGATGAACTGGATCACACCGCCATGAACAGCACGGAGGCCGCCTTGCCCGCAAATCCGTCGAGCCAGGGCGTCAGCAGGTAGCCGAGCGGCGACAGAAACACCGCGCAGATCGCCAGCAGCGCCCAGTGGCCCCAGCCGCTCGTGCCCTTCACTACGTCGGCGCGCTCGTCGAAGAACATCACCTTGACGATCTTGATGTAGTAGAACGCGCCGATCACGCTGGCCGCGATGCCGACCGCCGCAAGTGCGGGCAGCCCCGCCTGGACCGCCGCCTGGAACACCACGAACTTGCCCCAGAAGCCGAACAGCGGCGGAATGCCGGCGAGGCTGAACATCATGATCATCAGGCACCAAGCGATTGCCGGCCGGCTGGTGGCGAGGCCGGAAATATCGGCAATCGCCTCCACCGGCTCGCCGTCCTCGGTCTTCAGCATCAGCACCGCAACGAAGCTGCCAATCGTCATCGGCACATAGATCGCCAGATAGACCAGCATCGCCGCCGCGCCTTGCGCGGTGTTGCAGGCAAGCCCGATCAGGATGAAGCCGACGTTGTTGATCGAACTGTAGGCCAGCAGCCGTTTCAAGTTGCCCTGGCCGATCGCGCCCAATGCGCCGACGATGATGGAGGCAAGCGCCGCGAAGATCACGACCTGCTGCCACGCGCCGCTCTGATGCCCGAACGCGTCGAGAGCAACCCGCGCGGTGAGCGCCAGCGCCGCGACCTTGGGCGCAGAGGCGAAGAACGTCGTCACCGGCGTCGGCGCACCTTCGTAGACGTCGGGCGTCCACATGTGGAACGGCACGGCGGCGATCTTGAAGGCGATGCCGGCAAGCAGGAAGACGACGCCAAAGATCAGGCCGACCGAGTGCGAGCCAAGCGAGATCGCCTTGGCGATCTGGTCGAGCTCAGTCTGACCGGTGAAGCCATAGACCAGCGACGCGCCATAGAGCAGCAGCCCCGAAGCGAGCGCGCCGAGAACGAAATATTTGAGGCCGGCTTCGGTCGCCTTGGCGTTCTCCCGGTTCATCGCCGCCGTCACGTAGAATGCCAGCGACTGCAGCTCGAGACCGACATAGAGCGTCATCAGGTCGTTCGCCGAGATCATGATCATCATGCCGACCGTCGCCAGCATGACGAGAACGGCATACTCGAACTTGGCGAGGCCGTTTTCCTTGGCGTTCGAGAGGGAAAGCAGCAGGGCGAAGGCGGAGCCGCCCAGCACCAGCACCTTCATGAACCGGGCAAAGCCGTCGTTGACGAAGCTGCCATTGAACAGCAGCGCATCGCCGGTTCCCACGAGGCCGACATAGATCGCAACGACCAGCAGGATCGCGATCGCGACCCCGCTCAGCAGGCCGCTACGCTCGCGCTTGAGCGAAAACACGCCGACGAGCAGCACCACCAGCGCCGCAATCGCCAGCACAATCTCCGGCAGGACCGGACCGAGCGCGCCGAGGCTGGGAAGATCGGAAGCCATGCGCCTCTCCTACTGGCTGTTGGCCGCGGGCGCGGCGGCTTGTGCGGCAGGCGCCGCCTTGACGATGGCCGGCGGATGCCCGACGGCGGACTGGTATTCGTTGACCACAGCCTGGCTCGCCGCCGCCGTCGCGTTGAGGATCGGCGCCGGATAGAAGCCGAAGAAGATCGTCAGCACGACCAGCGGCACGAGGATCAGACTCTCGCGCCAGTTGAGGTCCATAATCGTCTTGAGGCTGTCTTTGGTCAGCTGGCCGAAAACGATCCGGCGATAGAGCCAGAGCGCATAGCTGGCCGACAAGATGACGCCGAAAGTCGCGCCGAACACCGTCCAGGTCGACACCTGGAAGGCGCCGATCATCGTCAGGAATTCGCCGATGAAGCCGGAGGTACCCGGCAGCCCGACATTGGCCATGGTGAAAACCATGAAGACGAAAGCGTATTTCGGCATGCGATGCACGAGCCCGCCATAAGCCGAAATCTCACGCGTGTGCAGGCGGTCATAGACGACCCCGACGCAGAGGAACAGCGCGCCGGACACGAGGCCGTGCGAGATCATCTGAAACAGCGCGCCCTGGACGCCATTCACGGTGCCCGAAAAGATACCCATCGTCACGAAGCCCATATGGGCGACGGACGAATAGGCGATGAGCTTTTTCATGTCGTCCTGCACCAGCGCGAC
>DASVLP010000016.1:0-3387 GCA_036384795.1 Sphingomonadaceae bacterium
CGGCGAGCAGCGCGGCCAGGGCCAGGGCGGCGAAAGTCGGCTTGTTCATCGAGGCTTGCGATTGCCCGCCCCACGCGGCAAGTCAACGCCCGGCGCCCGACCGGGCGGCGAACAGCGATCCCTGCCAGACGAAGGATTTCCATGACCCAGCCCCGCTACGACGTGCTCGCCATCGGCAATGCGATCGTCGACGTAATGTCGCCGTGCGAGGACGCGCTGATCGCCGAGCTCGGGATGACGCATGGCGGCATGACCCTGATCGACACCGCGCGCGCGCGCGAGCTGTACGAGGCGATGGGCCCCGCGCGCGAGATCTCGGGCGGCTCGGCGGCGAACACGCTGGCCGGGCTTGCCGCGCTCGGCGCGCGCTGCGCGTTCGTCGGCCAGGTCGCCGACGACCAGCTCGGCGAAGTCTTCGCGCACGACATTCGTGCGGGCGGGATCGACTTCGCGACCCCGGCGCGCGCGGGCGATCCGCCGACCGGGCGCTGCCTGATCTTCGTCACGCCCGACGGGCAGCGGACGATGAACACCTACCTCGGCGCCTCGCACCACCTGCCGCTCGAAGCGCTCGACAAGCAGGCGGTGGCGGACGCGGCGATCCTCTATCTCGAAGGCTATATGTGGGACCCGCCGGGGCCGCGCGAGGTGATGCGCCAGGCAATCGCGGCGGCGCGGGCGGCGGGGCGCACGGTCGCGTTCACGCTCTCCGAAAGCTTCATGATCGACCTCTACGGCGACGATTTCCGCCAGTTGATCGCCGACGGGCAGATCGACGTGCTGTTCGCCAACCACCACGAGCTCGCGAGCCTGACGGGCGAGACGGACTTCGAGGCGGGCCTCGCCAAGGTCGCGCCGCAAGTGAAAGTGCTGGTCGTCACCCGCAGCGCCGACGGCGCGGTGGCGATCGCCGGGGGCGAGCGCGCGGAAGTCCCGGCGGAACCGATCGACCAGGTGGTCGACACCACCGGCGCGGGCGACCTGTTCGCCGCCGGGTTCCTCGCCGGCCACGCCCGCGGGCGCGACCTCAAGACCTGCCTGACGATGGGCGCGATCTGCGCGCGCGAGATCATCTCGCACTACGGCGCGCGGCCGGAGGAGGACCTGAAAGCGTTGGTGGCGGCGCGGTTCGGCTAACCGCCGTCTTCGCGCGCAATTTCCCGCCAGCCGATATCGCGGCGGCAGAAGCCGGTGGGGAAATCGATCGCATCGACCGCGCGGTAGGCGGCCGCCTGGGCTTCGCGCACGTTTGCGCCGAGTGCGGTGACGTTGAGCACGCGGCCGCCGTTGGCGACGAGGTTGCCCTCGCCGTCGAGCGCGGTGCCGGCGTGGAACACTTTGGCGCCGGTCGCCTCGGCGACCGCGATCTCGCGGATCGCGCCGCCTTTCTCGGGCGTGCCGGGATAGCCGTTGGCGGCCATCACTACGGTCAGCGCGGTCTCGCCGGAAAAGCGCGGGGTGTCGCACGCCGCGAGGCGGTTCTCGGCGCAGGCGAGCATCAATTCGCCGAGGTCGCTTTCGAGCCGCATCATCAGCACTTGGCATTCGGGGTCGCCGAAGCGGCAGTTGTATTCGATCAGCTTCGGCCCTTCGGCGGTCAGCATCAGCCCGGCGTAGAGCACGCCCGAATACGGCATGCCTTCGTCGGCCATCGTCTTCACCGTCGGCGCGAGGATGCGCTCGATCGCCGCGCCGCGGGTCAGCGGGTCGAGCACCGGCGCGGGGCTGTAGGCGCCCATCCCGCCGGTGTTCGGGCCGGTGTCGCCGTCGCCGACCCGCTTGTGGTCCTGCGCGCTGCCGAACGGCAGGATCGTCGCGCCGTCGGTCAACGCGAAGAAGCTCGCTTCTTCGCCCTCGAGGAATTCCTCGATCACCACTTCGGCACCCGCCTCCCCGAAGGCGCCGCCGAACATGTCGGCGAGCGCGGTTTCGGCGGCGGCGCGGTGCTCGGCAATCACCACGCCTTTGCCCGCGGCGAGGCCGTCGGCCTTGAGCACGTAGGGCGGAACGAAGCCGTCGAGTGCGCCGAGCGCTTCGGATAGCGATTTCGTTCGCACATAGCCGCCGGTCGGGATTCCGGCGCGCGCGCACAAGTCCTTGGTGAAACCCTTGCTGCCTTCGAGCTGCGCGGCGGCTTTCGAGGGGCCGAACACCGCGATCCCCTCGCCGCGCAGGCTGTCGGCCAGGCCGTCGACCAGCGGCGCCTCGGGGCCGATCACCACCAGGCCGATCCGGCGGTCGTTGCAGAACGCGGCGACCGCGCCATGATCGCCCGCATCGAGGCCGACAAGCTCGGCATATCGGGCGATCCCGGGGTTGCCCGGCGCGGCATAGAGCCTATCTCCGGTGTCCGCGAGCAGGCGGGATTGCGCGAGCTTCCATGCCAGCGCATGTTCGCGCCCGCCCGATCCCAGCAGAAGGATGTTCATGCCCGGCAGTTTCCTCGACGACGATGCGGTTCGCCAAGGGCTCGTAGCGAAGGCGCCCGCCGGCGACAACGCCGCGCCGCTCTCGATCACCGAGATTTCGGCGCTGCTCAAGCGCACGGTCGAGGATCGCTTCGGGTTCGTGCGCCTGCGCGGCGAGCTGTCGGGGGTGAAGCGCGCGGCCTCGGGGCACCTCTATTGCTGCCTGAAGGACGACAACGCCCGAATCGACGGGGTGATGTGGCGCGGCGGCGCGCAGCGCCTGCCGTTCGTGCCCGAGGACGGGATCGAGGTGATCGCCAGCGGCAAGCTCACCACTTATCCCGGCCGCTCGAACTACCAGATCGTGATCGAGACGATGGAGATCGCGGGCGAAGGCGCATTGCTCGCCTTGCTCGAGAAGACCCGCGCGCGGCTGGAGGCCGAGGGCCTGTTCGCGCCGGAGCGCAAGCGGCCGCTGCCGTTCCTGCCCAAGACGATCGGGGTGGTCACTTCGCCCACCGGCGCGGTGGTCCGCGACATCCTCCACCGGCTTGCCGACCGATGCCCATGCCATGTGCTGGTCTGGCCGGTGCTGGTCCAGGGCCAAGGGTCGGTTGAACAAATTGTACAGGCGTTGCGGGGCTTTTGTGAGCTCGATGCGGACGGCCCAATCCCGCGTCCCGACGTGCTGATCGTCGCGCGCGGGGGCGGCTCGATCGAGGATTTGTGGGGCTTCAACGAGGAAGCGGTGGTCCGCGCGATCGCCGCGAGCACGATCCCGGTGATCTCCGCAGTCGGCCACGAAACCGACACCACCCTGGCCGACCATGCGGCCGACCGCCGCGCGCCGACGCCCACCGCCGCGGCGGAAATGGCGGTCCCGGTGCGCGCCGAGCTGCTCGCCACCCTCGACGAGCACGGGATCCGCAAGCGCCGCGCGATCCTGCGGCCGCTGGCGCTCGGGCGCGAGCGGCTCGAG
>DASVLP010000017.1:0-10557 GCA_036384795.1 Sphingomonadaceae bacterium
GAGCTGTTCACCCGGGCCGACAACTATTCGAACCAGGTCTACGTGCTGCCCAAGCACCTCGACGAGAAAGTCGCCGCGCTGCACCTCGACAAGCTCGGCGTGAAGCTCACCAAGCTGACCCAGAAACAGGCCGACTACATCGGCGTGCCCACCCAAGGGCCGTTCAAGGCAGACCACTACCGGTACTAATTGTGCGCAGGCCGCGCCGCACGCCGGGCAGCCCATTGTAATCGCCCGGCGCCGCGCATAGCCACGTTGCGATGGAGCTCGCCCCCACCGCATTGGCTTTGATCGGTCTGCTGCTCGCCGTCTGGACGCTCGGCGCGGCGCTGCTGATCCTGCACGCGCTCGGCAAGGCGCGCGGGGCGGAAGCGGCGCGGCGCAATGCGCGCAAGTTGTCGCGGATGCTCGACGAGGCGCCGAGCGTGCCGATGCTGGTGCGGGTCGACGGGCGGATCGAGGCGCCCGACCGGCTCGCCGCCTGGCTCGGCCTCGACGCCGTTCCGGGGTTCCTTTCCGAGCTCGACGGCAGCAATCGCGGGATCGAGGGCGAACAGCTCGCCCGGCTCGAGCAGAGCGTGCGCAAGGCGCAGAAGACCGCGGCCCCGTTCCGCATGGTGGTGACCCCGCGCGGCACCACCCGAAGCCTCGCCGTGCTCGGCCATCTCGCCGATCCGCAAGTCTCGCCTGGCGGCGCGGCGCTGGTGTGGTTCTTCGACTTTTCCGACAGCCAGAGCGAGCTTGCCCGGCTGCGCGCGGAAAACGCCCGGGCGCGTGACGATTTCGTCGCCCTGGTGGGGCTGATCGAGGCCTCGCCGATGCCGATGTGGTTCCGCGGGCCCGACACGCGCCTGCGCCTGGTCAACTCGGCGTACGTGAAGGCGGTTGGCGCGCCCGACGCCGACAGCGTGGTCGAGGGCCAGATCGAACTGATCGAGAGCGTCGATGGGCTCAGCGCGGCGCAAGTCGCGGCGCAGGCGCGCGCAAAGGACCTGCCGATCGAACGCATCGTCCACGCGACCGTAGGCGGCCAGCGGCGCACGTTGCGGGTCAGCGACTTGCCGCTCGGCGAGGAAGGCGTCGCGGGCTACGCTGTCGACATCGAGGAGATGGAAGAGCTCAACCGCGATTTCCGCGCGTTCCGCGAGGCGCAACGCTCGATGCTCGATCACCTTTCGATCGGGGTCGCGCAGTTCGACCGGGCGAAGCGGCTGATCTTCGCCAACCAGCCGTTCCAGCGGATCTTCGCGCTGAGCTCGGCGGCGATGCTCGATCCGCCCGACTTCGACCGCCTGCTCGACATCGCCCGCGATGCGCACCGGGTGCCCGAAACGCGCGACTTCCCGGCATGGCGGCGCGAGCTCGGCGAATGGTTCACCGCGGGCGCGCCAAAGGAAGACGCCTGGACCCTGTCAGACGGCACGCACTTGCGCATTCTCGCGCAGCCGATGCCCGACGGCGGGCTGGTGCTGTTCGCCGAGGATCGCACCGAGCAGCTTGCCCTATCGGCTGTGCGCGACACCCTGCTGCGCACGCGCACCGCGACGTTCGACAGCCTGTTCGAAGCGCTCGCGGTGTTCGCGCCCGACGGCAAATTGCAGCTCTGGAACCGCCGGTTCGCCGCGGCCTGGGGGCTCGAGGCGGAGTTTCTCGACGGCCACCCCCACGTTGAGCAACTGCTCAAGCAACTCGCGCAGAAGCTGGTACGGCCGACGCAGGCCAAGGCGATCGGCGACGTCGTGCGCGCGGCGACGCTCGATCGCAAGCAGACCGCGGGCCGCGCGGCACTGGCCGACGGGCGCACGCTGGAATTCGCCGGTGTGCCGCTGCCCGACGGCAACGGATTGCTGGCGGTGCTCGACATCACTGATTCGCAGCGCGCCGAGGCGGCGCTGCGCGAGCGGGCCGAGGCATTGGAGGAAGCGGACGCGGTGAAGACCCGCTTCCTCGCCAACATGAGCTACGAGTTCCGCACGCCGCTGACCTCGATCGGTGGGTTCGCCGAGCTGCTCGAAAGCGGAATCGCCGGTGAGCTGTCGCCGCAGGCCGGCGAATACGTCGCCGCGATCCTCGATTCGGTCGCGCGGTTGACCGAGCAGATCGAAACGGTGCTCGACCTGTCGCAAAGCGAGGCCGGGCTGCTGCCGCTCGAGCTGGCGGAGATCGACTTGTTCGAATTCGTCACGGCGGTGGTCCGCGACCGCGAGGCGGCGATCACCGGCGCCGGGGTGTCGCTCGAACTGCGCGGCGACCGCTCCGCCGGCAGCGTGAACGCCGACCGGAGGCGACTCGCGCGCGCGATCGGGCATATCGTCGAGAATGCGATCGCGGCGACCGGCAAGGGCGGCAAGATCCTGGTCGACCTCTCGCGCCAGAAGGCCGGCGCGCGGATCGTCATCTCGGACAACGGCGTGGGGATGGACCCCGCGCAACTCGCCCGCGCACTCGACGGCACCAAGCTCTCGCCCGATGGCAAGCCGGCCGAGCGCCGCCAGGGGCTCGGCTTGCCGCTCGCCCGCCAGCTCGTCGAGGCGCACGGCGGCAAGCTCGAGCTGATGTCGCAAAAGGGCGCCGGCACCACCGTGAGCATCACGCTGCCGTGATCGTGGAGCTCCCAGACCTGGCGGCGATGGAGGCATTCGGCGCGCGGATCGCCGCGAACTTGCGCGCGGCCGACGTGGTCGCGCTCACCGGCGGGCTAGGCGCGGGCAAGACCACGCTCGCGCGGGCGATCGTCGCTGCGCTCGGTTATCGGGGCGAAGTGCCGTCGCCGACCTTTACCCTGATCCAGACCTATGATCCGCCCGCGCTGCGCTTGCCGCTGGTCCATGCCGACTTTTACCGGCTCGAACGGCCCGATGAAGTCGAACAGCTCGGGCTGGACGACTATCGCGAAGGCGCCGCGTTGATCGCCGAGTGGCCCGAGCATGCAGGCGGGTTTACACACGAGCCCGGCTGCCTCTCCATCGCGCTGGAAATCGTGGGTGAAGGGCGCAAGGCGATTGTCGAGCCCGGCAAGGATTGGCTAGGGCGCCTGCCATGAACTTGCCCGAAGGGATCGAGGACTTCCTGGCTGGTGCCGGATGGGGCGGCGCCGCGGTCGAACCGCTTGCTGGCGACGCTTCGTTCCGCCGCTATTTCCGCGTCCGTAGCGGCGTGCGGAGCGCAATGCTGATGGATGCCCCGCCGCCGCACGAGGACACCGCGCCGTTCCTGGATGTGAGCGGCTGGCTCACTAAGAACGGCCATCGCGCGCCGGCGATCCATGCCGAGGATCGCGCGCGCGGTTGGGTGCTGCTGGAAGACTTCGGCGTCGACCGCATGCGCGACTGGCTCGACGAACATCCCGAAGCCGAGGACGCGACTTATCGCCGGGCGATCGACGCGCTGGTCGCGCTGCACAAGTCGCCGCCGGGGCCGTTTCCATCCTACGACATGGCGATCTATCAGCGCGAGGCGGCGCTGCTGCCCGAATGGTTCGCCCCGGCGGCCGGGTTCGCGTGCGACGCGGCAAGTTACGCCGCCGCGTGGGATGAAGTGCTCGCGCCGATGCTGCCGCGCCAGAAACCCGGGGTTACCGTGCTGCGCGATTACCATGCCGAGAACATCATGCTGCTGGCGCCAAACGAAGAAGGGGGCGGCTCGCAGGGGCTGATCGACTACCAGGATGCGCTGGTCGGACACCCGGCTTACGATCTCGTTTCGCTGCTGCAGGATGCGCGGCGCGACGTTGCGCCCGGCCTCGAGCGCGCGATGCTCGATCACTACGCGGCGCGGATCGATGTCGGCCCGGAGTTCGAGGCCGACTACGCCCGGCTCGGCGCGCAGCGCAACGCCAAGATCGTCGGCATCTTCGCGCGTCTGTGGAAGCGCGACGGCAAGCCGCGCTACCTCGCGTTCATTCCGCGCGTGTGGGATTATCTCGAACGCGATTTGCGGCATCCGGCACTCGCGCCGGTCGCCCGCTGGTTCGACGCGAACGTGCCGGCGGAGGTGCGCGAGCGGCGTGGCGGAGGGCTGGGGTGAGCGAGCTCGCCTCCGACACCGCGATGATTCTCGCCGCGGGGCTCGGTCTCAGGATGCGACCGCTGACCGAAAGCCGGCCCAAGCCACTTGTACCGGTCGCCGGCAAGGCGCTGATCGACCACGTGCTCGACAAGCTCGAGGAAGCGGGCATCGCCAAGGCGGTGGTCAACGTCCACTACCTGCCGGACATGCTCGAAGCGCATTTGGCCGAGCGCAAAACGCCGCAAGTCGCGACCACCGACGAGCGCGAGGTGTTGCTCGAAACCGGCGGCGGAATGGCCAAGGCGCTGGCCGCCGGCCTGTTGCCCGATCCATTCTTCGCGGTGAACGCCGACAACTTGTGGATCGACGGCCCGCGCGACGTGTTCCACGAGCTGTCCGGCATCTGGAACCCTGCACGGATGGACGCGCTGCTGCTGCTGGTGCCGCACACCGGGGCGCACAATTTCCGTGGCAAGGGCGACTTCACGATGGACCCGAACGGCCGGCTCACCCGGCGCCGCTCGGGGCGGATCGCTCCGTTCATCTACACCGGGGTGCAACTGGTGTCGCACCGGCTGCTGCGCGATGCGCCGGCGGGTCCGTTCTCGACCAATATCCTGTGGAACCGCGCAATGGAGGAAGATCGGCTATACGGCGCCCGGTTCACCGGCGAGTGGTTCGAAGTCGGCGATCCGGCCGCGATCGCGCCCACCGAAGTCGCGCTGCAACATGGCTGAGCGGCAGCCGCCGCAGGTCTACTCGATCGCCGCGCACCGCGGGTTCGCCGACGCGCTCGTGGCCGGGCTCGTGCCGCGTTACTCCGAACCCGAATTCGGCCTCGCCCGGCTGACCTTGCTGCTCCCCAGCCGGCGCGCGGCCCGTACGGTAAGCGAGGCGTTCATTCGCCTCTACGGCGCGCAGGAGGGTCGCAGCGGCCTCCTGATGCCGCGCATGGCGGTGGTCGGCGATCTCGATCTGGACGAGGCTTTGGGCCCCCTATTCGACCCGCTCGGCACGGCGAGCGACATTCCGCCGGCGGTCGATCCGGCGTTCCGCTGGCTGCGCCTCGCGGCGATCATCCGCGAGGAAGCCGGCGAGCGGTTCACCGGCGCTGCGGCGCTGCGGCTTGCCGAGCAGATGGCGCAGGCGATGGACCGGCTGCTGGTCGAGCAGATCGGGCCCGAGGAGCTGATGCAGGATCGCGTGCTCGGCCTCGTCGGCGAGATGAGCGATCACTGGAAACGCGGGCTGCGCCTGTTCATGGTGGTGCAGGATCGCTGGCTCGCCGAGTTGATGGCGCGCGGCGAGGTCGATCCGGCCGACCGGCGCAACCGGCTGTTCCGCATGGCGGCGAAGAAATGGCGCGGCGCGCCGCCGGAGCAGTCGATCGTCGCCGCGGGCGTGACCAGCGCGTCGCCGCTGCTCGCGCGGCTGCTGAAAACGGTGGCGGGCCTGCCGAAGGGCGCGGTGGTGCTGCCCGATCTCGACTTGTCGCTGGCGGCGGAGGTGTGGGACGAACTGGGTGTAGCGGGCGCGCCGGAGAACAAGGATGACCCCTCGTTCGGCAAATCCGATGCGGTGACGCATCCGCAATATCACCTCAAGTTGCTGCTCAATCGCATGGGGGTGAACCGCGGCGAGGTGCAGCCCTGGCATCGCGCCGGGCTTGCGAGCGGGCCGCCCGAGCGCAGCCGCGCAATCTCCAGCCTGTTCCTGCCGCCCAAGGCAAGCCGCGTCTGGGCGGAGCTGCCGCCCGAGAAACGCCGGCTCTCGGGCGTGCGGGTGATGACCACGGCCAACCCCGAGGACGAAGCGCAGGCGATCGCGTTGCTGTTGCGCGAGGCTTTGGAAACGCCTGAAAAACGCGCCGCATTGGTCACGCCCGACCGCGGCCTGGCCGGGCGGGTGGTCGCGCACCTGGCGCGGTGGAACATCGAGGCTGACGACACCGCGGGGCGCCCCTTGTCGCAGACCGCGGCGGGGCGTGTGCTGCTGCTCATCGCCGAAACGATCGCCGAGGCGATGGCGCCGGTGCCGCTGATCGCGCTGCTCGGCCATCCATTGGTCGGCGCGGGTGAGGGCCGGGCCGCCTGGCTCGAGCGGGTGCGCGCGCTGGAGCTCAAGCTGCGCGGCCCGCGAAAGGGGCCGGGCCTTGCGGCGTATCATGATGCGATCACGAAGCTCGCCCGCGCCGATCAGGGCGTCTCTGCCTGGTGGAACGGAGTGGAGGCGGTGCTGGCGCCGCTGCTGGAGCTCGCCGGCAGCGAGGAGGTGCCGTTCGCCGACCTGATGGATGCGCTGGCCGCCGCGGCCGAAACCCTGTGCGGCGAGGCGCTGTGGGCGCGCGAGGACGGCCGCGCGCTGTCGGCGCTGATTGACGAATTGCGGCGCAACGCGCGCGAAGCGGGCGCATGGCTCGCGCCGGCCGAGCTGCCGCAGGTGCTGCGCGACCGGATGGACATGGTCGCGGTGCGCCCGCCGTGGGGCGGGCACCCGCGCCTCGCGATCTACGGCCTGCTCGAAGCGCGGATGAGCCGCGCGGACCTGGTGATCTGCGGCGGGCTCAACGAAGGCAGCTGGCCCGCCGCGCCGGCGCAGGACCCGCTGCTGGCGCCCGCCGTTCTGCGCGCGCTCGGCGTGCCCGGCGGCGATTTCCGCATCGGCCTCGCCGCGCACGATCTCGCAGGAATGCTCGGCGCGCCCGAAGTTGTCTTGAGCCGCGCGACGCGCGACGCCGGGGGCCCGGCGATCCCCTCGCGGTTCCTGCTGCGGGTCGAAGCGCTCCTGGGCGAAGAGCTCGAGCGCCACACCGAAACGCGCGTGGTGGAGCTGGCGCGGGCGCTGAACGCGGCGCCGCAGCCGCCGAAGTACGAGCAGCCCAGGCCCAGGCCGTCGCCCGAGCAGCGCGACGTGCCGATCAGCGTCACCGCGCTCGATACGCTGCGCAGCGATCCCTACCAGTTCTACGCCCGCGCGATCCTCGGCTTGCGCCGGCTCGACGCGCTCGACGAAGAACCCTCTGCTGCCTGGAAAGGCACGCTCGTGCACGAAATCCTGCGCCGCTGGCATGAGCAAGGCGGCGCGCTGGCGGACATTGCCAGGCAGGTTCTAGACGCCGAGCACATTCACCCGTTGATGCGCGCGGTATGGCTGCCTCGGCTGCTCAAGGGTCTCGAGTGGGTCGAAAGCGAGTTGGCGGCGCTCGAAGGCCGCGAGGTGATCGCGGTCGAAGCGGCGGGCGAGATGCACGTCGATGGAGTGAAGATCCACGGCCGGGCCGACCGCGTCGACCGGCTGTCGGACGGCACGCTCGCGATCGTCGATTACAAGACCGGCAACCCGCCTTCGGCCAAGCGGGTGAAGGAAGGGTTCTCGCTCCAGCTCGGGCTGATCGGGATGATGGCCGAACGCGGGGCGATCGCCGGCGTTTCGGGCCAGGCGGCGCAGTTCGAATACTGGTCGCTCGCCAAGAAGGGCGGTACGTTCGGCTATCGCAGCTCGCCGGTGAAAACCGACCGCAACCGCGCCGAGATGCTGCCCGAAGACTTCCTCGACGTGACCGAAGGCTATCTGACGGATGCGATCGCGCGCTGGATCAAGGGCGATGCGCCGTTCACCGCGCGGCTCGTCCCCAACCTGGAAGTCTACACCGACTACGACCAGTTGATGCGGCTCGAGGAATGGCTCGGGCGTGAGGACGGCCAATGAGCGGCGAAGTCCACCCGCTCCACGGCGACCAGCGCGCGGCGGTGAACCCGCGCGACACGGTGTGGCTGTCGGCCTCGGCCGGCACCGGCAAGACCCAGGTGTTGTCCGCGCGCGTGCTGCGGCTGCTGCTAGAACCGGACGTCGAACCGGGCCAGATCCTGTGCCTCACCTTCACCAAGGCCGGCGCGGCCGAGATGGCGGTGCGGGTGAACCAGGTGCTCGCCCGCTGGGTGCGGCTGGCGGACGTCCCGCTGGCCGAGGAATTGAAGCACATCGATGCCGATTACGGCCCGGAGACACTCACGCGGGCCCGCACCCTGTTCGCCAGCGTGCTCGATTGCCCCGGCGGCGGGCTGCGGATCGATACGATCCACGCGTTCGCGCAGTGGCTGCTCTCGGCGTTTCCGGAAGAAGCCGGGCTGGTGCCGGGCACCAAGGCGATGGAGGATCGCGAGCGCGAGCTGCTGTTCCGCGATGTGCTCGCCGAGATGCTGGAGAGCGGCGATAAGGCGGCGTCGGACGCCATCGCCGAGCTCAGCTTGCGCAAAGGGCCCGAGGCGGTCGAGGGCTGGCTGATGCGCTGCGCCGCCGCGCACGACCTGTGGTTCGGGCCGGGAGGCTGGCAGGCGCCGATGCGCGAGCGGGTCCATCGGCTGCTCGGCCTGCCCCCCGACGCGAGCGACGCCGACGCCGCGGGATTGTGCGCCGACGACACGTTCGACGTGGCCGCGTTGCGCCGCTGCCTCGAGGCGCAGTCCGGTTGGCCGGCAAAGACCGGGCAGGACTGCGCCCAGGCGATCGCCGCCTGGCTGGCAAACGATGGCGTCACCCGCGCCGCCGGCCTAGCCGGGCTGCAAAAGGCGCTGTTCACCAATGACGGCGCGCCGCGCAGCCTCAAAAAAATGGCCGAGCTCGATCCCGGTTACGAACAGACGGTCGCCCGGGTTTCCGATTGCCTCGCCCGCGTCGCCGAGTTCAAGGCGCTTCTCGAACTCGCGGGTTGGCTCACCCCGCTGCTCGAGCTCGGTCGCGCCTTCGCGATCCGCTGGGGCGAAGCCAAGGCCCGCAAGGGGCTGATCGATTTCGACGATCAGATCCGCATGGCCTGCGAATTGCTGACCGATCCCGGGCTGTCGGACTGGATCCGCTACAAGCTTGACCGCCACTTCGACCACATCCTGGTTGACGAGGCGCAGGACACCAACTGGGACCAATGGCGGATCATCCTCGACGGGTTCACCAGCGAGTTCTTCTCCGGCGAGGGCCAGCACGCCGATCGGCTGCGAACGCTGTTCGTGGTCGGCGACTACAAGCAAGCGATCTTCCGCTTCCAGGGCACCAGTCCGGAGAATTTCCGCCGCGCGAAGCTGCGCGTGGAGCGCGAGATCGAGGCGGCGCTCGCCAACGCCGGCGAGCTCCGGCGCAACGTGCTGATCAGCCGGTTCCGCGAGCTCGGCCTCGAACGCTCGTTCCGCAGCTCGCAGCCGGTGCTCGATTTCGTCGACGAGGCGATCGTCTCTATCGGCCCGGAGAGCCTGGGGCTCGACGAGCCTTCCGGCAGGCACGAAGGTTACCAGCGGCCCGGCCTGGTTGCGCTGTGGCCGCCAATCATGGCCGCGAGCGCCGACGGCGGCGAGGGTGACGATGCCGAAGGCGACGAGACCTGGATCCGCCGCTCCGACCGGGTGCTGGCCGACAACATCGCGCTGCAGGTCCAGGCCTGGCTGCGCGACGGCTTTCCGCTCGCCAGGCACAACCGCAACGCCGGCGCGGGCGATGTGATGGTATTGGTCCGCAAGCGCAAGGAGCTCGCCCAGCTCATCGTCGCGCGGCTCTATGCGCGCGGGGTGCCGGTCGCCGGCGTGGACCGGCTGCGGCTCGGTGGGCCGCTCGCGGTGCGCGACCTGATGGCCGCGCTGCGCTTCGCCGCGCAGCCGCTGGACGATCTGAACCTCGCCAATCTGCTGGTCTCTCCACTGGTCGGTTGGAGCCAGGACGAGCTGCTGTGCCATGCCTGGCGGCCTGCGAACGTGCGGCTGTGGGAGTACTTGCGCGCCTCCACGGACGGGCGGGTGCGCGACACGCTCCGGTTGCTCGGCGATCTGCTCGCGCTCGCCGATTTCGAGCCGCCGCAAGCGTTGCTGCACTGGATATTGGTCGGGCCATGGCAAGGGCGGCACAAACTGGTGGCGCGGCTCGGGCGGGAGGCGAACGATCCGATCGACGAACTGCTCAATGCCGCGCTCGCCTATGCCGCCGCCCATACGCCGAGCCTCCAGGGGTTCATCCGCTGGTTCGACATTGGTGAGGGCGAGCTGAAGCGCGAGGCGGGCGCGAGCCTCGGCCAGGTGCGGGTGATGACGGTCCACGGGGCAAAAGGACTACAGGCGCCGATCGTGATCCTGGCCGATGCGGCGGGCAATCCGGACGATTCACCTGCGCGCGGCCTGACGCTGGAAGAGCCGGCGATCGGCGGGGGCGAGGGACGCGCGGTTCCGTTGCCCGGCCTCGGCAAGGACGAAGCCGTCGGCCCGATCAAGCGCGCGAAAGAAGCCGCCGAGCGGGCCGAGCGCGAGGAGCACTGGCGGCTGCTCTACGTCGCGATGACGCGGGCGGAGGAAGCGCTGTTCATCGGCGGCGCGCTCAACCAGCGCGAGGTAAATGGACCGGCGGAAGACAGCTGGTTCGCGCGGCTGAAACCGTTGTTCACCGGCGAGCCGCTGGCCGATCCGATCTGGGGCGAGCGCTGGGAGCTCGGCGAGCGCGCGGCGCCCATCGCGGTGCAGGCGGGCGAGGGCGAGCGGGAGACCGTGCTGCGGGCCTGGACGACCCGCCCGGTCG
>DASVLP010000018.1:0-58274 GCA_036384795.1 Sphingomonadaceae bacterium
TCCGCAGGCGCTGCCCGCGGACGCCCCGGCGCTGATCGAAATTCGCGGCGAGGTGTTCATGACCAAGGCCGATTTCCTGGCGCTGAACGCCGCCCAGGAGGAAGCCGGCCAGAAGATCTTCGCCAACCCGCGCAATGCCGCCGCCGGCAGCCTGCGCCAGCTCGACGCCGCGATCACCGCCAGCCGACCGCTATCGCTGTTCGCCTATGCCATGGGCGCGGTCAGCGCGCCGCCCGCCGCCACCCATTGGGGCTGGCTGGAACGGCTGAAAACCTGGGGCTTCAGCGTCAACCCGCTCTCCCGCCCGCTCGCCGGCGAGGCCGAGGCGGCCGGCTTCCAGGCCGAGATCGGCGCCGCCCGCGCCGCCCTGCCCTATGACATAGATGGCGTGGTCTACAAGATCGACGACCTCGCGCTGCAATCCCGCCTCGGCTTCGTCGGCCGCGCGCCGCGCTGGGCGATCGCGCGCAAGTTCCCCGCCGAGCGAGCCGAGACGGTGCTGGAAAGGATCGATATCCAGGTCGGCCGCACCGGCAAGCTGACGCCCGTAGGACGCCTGTCGGGTGTGCTGGTCGGCGGCGTCACGGTCTACAACGTCACGCTGCACAACCGCGACGAGATCGCCCGGCTCGGCTTGCGCGCGGGCGACCGCATCGTGATCCAGCGCGCCGGTGACGTGATCCCGCAAGTGGTGGAGAACCTGACCCGAGACGAGAAGCGCCCGGCGTACCGGTTCCCCGATCATTGCCCCGAATGCGGCAGCGAAGCGGTTGCCGAGGAAGGCGAAGTCGACGTGCGCTGCACCGGCGGCCTGATCTGTCCGGCGCAGCGCACCCAGCGGCTCGAGCACTTCGTCAGCCGCGGGGCGCTCGACATCGAAGGGTTGGGCGAGAAGACCATCGGCGATTTCTTCGCGCGCGGCTGGCTCGAAAGCCCGGCGGACATCTTCCGGCTGCACCGGCGGCGCGAGGAGATCCTCGAGCTCGAAGGATGGCAGGAAAAGTCGGTCGACAACCTGCTCGCGGCGATCGAGGCGCGCCGTTCACCCGACGCCGCCCGGCTGCTGTTCGGCCTGGGCATCCGCCACGTCGGTGCGGTCACGGCGCGAGACTTGCTGCGGCGCTTCCAGACTCTGCCCGCGCTGCGCGCGGCAGCCGAGAAAGCGCGCACAGGCGACGCCGAAGCGATCGAGGCGTTGACCGCGATCGACGGGGTCGGCCCGGTCGTGGTCGAGGCGCTCGGGGATTTCTTCCACGAGGCGCACAATGTCGAAGTGTGGGACGATCTGCTGAGCGAGGTTTCGCCCCCGCCTTATGTCGTGGAGACGAAAGCCAGCGCGGTCTCGGGCAAGACGGTGGTGTTCACCGGCAAGCTCGAGACGATGAGCCGCGACGAAGCCAAGGCGCAGGCCGAGCGGCTCGGCGCGCATGCGGCCGGGACGGTCTCGGCCAAGACCGATCTGCTCGTGGCCGGGCCCGGGGCGGGCAGCAAGCTCAAGAAAGCCGCCGAGCTCGGGATCGAGGTGATCGACGAGGCCGGCTGGGCGGAGATCGTCAAGGCCGCGGGCTGAGCGGCGCTTCGGAACCAATCGCACCGGTTCCCGGTTGACTCCGCCAAGAGCGTGAAAATGCACGCCTTTGTCGACAGGTGCAGCCATGAGCATCCCGGAGGAGATTATGCAGGTCAGGCAATGCATGACGACCGACGTCCAGGTGATCTCGCCCGATGACACCGTGCAGCACGCGGCCCGGCTGATGGCGCGGATCGACGCGGGCGCCCTGCCGGTTGCCGACAGCGAGAAGATGGTCGGGATGATCACCGACCGCGACATCGCGATCCGCGCGATCGGCGAGGGCTACGGCCCCGACTGCCGGGTAAGCGACGTGATGACACCCGAAGTGCTCTATTGCTTCGACGACGAGGACTGCGAGGAAGTGCTCGACAATATGGCCGACATCCAGGTCCGCCGCATGCCGGTGGTCGATCGCGAGAAGCACCTCGTCGGCATCATCTCGATCGGCGACCTCGACCGCGACGAACCGATCCGCGTGGGCCACGCGCTGAGAGGCATCAACCAGCCCGGCGGCCGCCATTCGCAGCAGCTTGCCGACCTCGACGAGCTCGAATTGTAGGCGCCGCCCCGGCGCGGCCTTGCCAGCGCCGCCGCGATTGCCGCATAGCCGCCCTCGGTGAAGGGGAGGCAGCCGGGCATGGACGCACAGTCGGCCGACACGACTGCGGACGAAAACGCGGTCTACGCGCGGATCGCCTGGCGGCTGATCCCGTTGCTGTTCGCGGGCTATTTCCTCGCGATCCTCGACCGGGTGAACGTCGGTTTCGCGAAGTTGCAGATGGCGGGCGACCTCCATTTGTCGGACGCGGTCTATGGCTTCGGCGCGGGCCTGTTCTTCATCGGCTACTTCTTCTTCGAACTGCCCTCGAACCTGATCCTCGCGCGGATCGGGGCGAGGAAATGGATCGCGCGGATCATGCTGAGCTGGGGCGTGGTCTCGGCACTGTTCGTGTTCCTTGGCGTATTGCACTGGGGTCCGCTCTCGCGCGCGTTCGGGCTGACCGATGCGGAATTCAGCTTCTATGCGCTGCGGTTCGTGCTCGGCCTCGCCGAGGCCGGCTTTTTCCCCGGCGTGATCCTCTATCTCACGTACTGGTTTCCCGCCCGGCGACGCGCGCGGGCGGTGGCGCTGTTCGTGATCGCGATCCCGCTGGCGAGCGCGATCGGCTCGCCCGTCTCGGGCGTGATCCTGCAGTTCGTGAGCGGCTGGGGCGCCTTGCGCGGCTGGCAATGGCTGTTCCTGATCGAAGCGGTGCCCGCGGTGCTGCTCGGGCTCGCGTTGCTGGCGAAGCTGCCCGACGGCCCGGCCGACGCGCGTTGGCTGAGCGGCGACGAGCGGGCGCTGGTCGCGCGCCGCCTGGGCGAGGACGAAGCAACGAAGCTCGGCGAGGGGCATCGCGTGGCGCTCGCGGCGGTTTTTGCCGACTGGCGCATTTGGGCGCTGGCGCTCGCGGATTTCCTGCGCGGAGTGATCAACAACGCACTCAATTTCTGGATGCCGACGCTGGTGCAGGAGCTCGGCGTGCCGAAGGGCAACTATCTGCTGGTCGGCCTGGTTACAGCGATCCCCTGGGGCCTTGCGGCCGTGGCGATGGTGATTTGGGCGCGCAATTCGGACCGGACTGGCGAGCGGCGCTGGCACATGACGATCGCGATGCTGGTCTCGATGGCCGGGCTGCTGATGCTCGCGGGGGCCGGGCACGCGCCGCTGATCTCGGTGCTCGCGCTGACCCTGATCGCGGTGGGGGCGATGGCGTGGCTGGCGGTGTTCTGGACTCTGCCGACCGCGTTCCTTTCCGGCGCCGCGGCGGCCGGCGGGATCGCCTGGATCAACGCGCTGAGCCAGCTCGGCGGTTTCGTCGGGCCCGACATGCTCGGGCGGTTCCGCGCGGCCGGCACGGACGAAGCGAGCACCGCGTTCGTCTGGATGGCCGCAGCGGCGCTGGTGACGGCCCTGCTTACGTGGGTGCTGGCCCAGCCTCGAAAAGCCGTTGAAACCCGGTCCCGTTGACGGAAGGGGGGCCGCGCCCCGCAAACTCACGCTCTCGCCCAAACCGGCCGAGAGCAGGAAGTCGAGAACTTTACCAACGCTGCGCCCATTCCGGCATAGCGCTTGGCCGGGCGGCGCGGGCGCGCCCGCCGGTGCGTCTCCTCAGCCACAGCACCGGCCAGTCGCCGCGCTGCAGCCGCGCCGCGAGGCGGAAGCCGGCGAAGCGATAGGCGCGCCGCACCGACGCTTCCTGCTCGGCGAGCAGCCCAGCGAGCAGGACGTGCCCGCCCGGCAGCACCGCGCGCGCGAAGTCGGCGGCAAGCTCGATCAGCGGTCCGGCAAGGATGTTGGCGATCAGCAGGTCGTACGGCCCCCGCGCGCGAAGCAGCGGATCGTCCATCCCCGGTGCGATGACCATCGTCAGCTCGCCGGCTCCCGCACCCTGCGCGACGCCGTTCAGCGCGCAGTTCTCCTCGACCACGCCCCCGCAGACCGCGTCGATGTCGCTGGCGGTCGCCAACGCGCGCGGCCACAAGTCGAGCGCCGCGAACGCGAGCAGCCCGGTGCCGGTGCCGATGTCCGCGACGTTGCGCGCGAGGAGGCCCCGTGCCCGCATCTCGGTCAGCATCGCCAGGCACCCGGCGGTGGTCGCGTGCTGTCCGGTGCCGAACGCCTGGCTCGCCGGAATGCAGAAGTCGGTAAACGCCTCGTCGGCGAGCGGCGGATGATCGGGCGTGCGGATGTGGAAGCGTCCCGCGCGGATCGGCTCGACCGCCTGCTGGCTCAGCGTCACCCAGTCGGCTTCCGGCAGCTTCTCGACCGCCAGGTCGGGCGGTTGCCCGTCGAACAGCGCGGCGATCGCCTTCTTTTCGGCCTTGCCCGGCTTTTCGGCGAACCACGCCTCGAGCCGCCATTTGCCCGACTTGCTGCGTTCGATCTCGCTGCCCGACAGCACCGCGCCCGCCGGCCAGTCCTCGGCATCCTCGTGCGCGATCAGCGCCGCCTCGACTTGCGCGCGCGGAGCCTTGGCGGTGATCTTCCAGCTCACGGCTTCGCGCCTGCCGCTTCTTTTGCGATCCGCTCGTCGAGCTTCTGGCGCAGGCCGCCCGCGTATTCCTTGCAGCGCGGGGCGCGGGCGAGATCGCCCGTCAGCAGCTTGTCGCGCATCCCCGCCGCGGACGGATGCGGCGCGAGGAGGATGTCGCAATCGAGCGCCGCGACTTTGTCGAGCGAGCCGCGGAACTGCGCGAGATAGGCCGGGTGATCGCCGAACCGGTAGGTATCACCGCTGACCGGGGTCAGACTGTCGGCATAGACGATGGTCTTGCAGACGGCGCCTTCGCAGCTTCGCCACTGCCAGCTCAGCGCCCCCGGCGTGTGGCCGGGGGTGGCGACGCCGTGCAGCGTCAGGTCGCCGCGCGTGACCACCGGATCGCCTGCCAGCACTTTGTCGGTCGCGACCGGGGGCAGCGCATTGTGCAGCTCGAACTGCGGGTCTTCGGGATTGGGGCCGCCTTGCGCCAGCGCCCGGGCCGCGAACGGCGAGGCGTAAAGCTTCGCGCCGGTCAATTGCTTGAGCCGGGCGAGGCCGCCCGCGTGATCGTGGTGTTCGTGGGTGTGGAGCAGGATCTTCACGTCGCCCAGGCTGAAGCCGAGCTTTCGGATATTCGCGGCGATCGGATCGCCCGCGCCCGGGGGTCCGCCGTCGATCAGGATGTCGCCTTTGCTCCCGACGATCAGGATCGAGGAAATCCCGCACGTGCCGACATAATAGGTGTTGCCGAACACGCGGAACGGCGGGCCCGGCTTGGTCCACTCGTCCCAGTCCTTGCAGGCGTTTGCCCAGGCGCTGCGACCTGCGGCATCGACGGGCGTCGACGGCTGTGGAAGCGATGGAGCCTCGCCGAGCATCAGCGCACCGGCCGCCACCGCGGCTTTGGCGGAATTGACGAGTTTTCGGGATCGTTGCATTGCCCGACCATGCCTTTCGCGCCCGGCGAAGTCGAGACGCCGCAATGCAAAAGCCCTGCCGCTTGCCTCGCCGCGCGTAATCGCTAAGGAACGCATGCGCCGCGCCGATCCCGGCGCGCAGGCAAACCGGGACATCTTCATGGCCGAACGCCCACTTTCACCCCATATCGGCATCTGGAAATGGGGTCCGCACATGTTCGTCTCGATCTTTCACCGGATCACCGGTGACGGGATGGCCTTCGTCGGCGTGCCGGTGCTGCTGTGGTGGCTCGCCGCGCTGGCCAGCGGGCCGGACGCCTACGCCACTTTCGCCCATCAGGCATCGAGCTGGTACGGCATCGTCGTGCTGGTCGCGATCAGCTTTGGGTTCTTCAACCATCTGGTCTCGGGGCTGCGCTACTTCGTGCTCGACATCGGGGCGGGGTTCGAGCTGGCCGAGAACAAGACCTGGTCGATCGCCGTGCCGGTGATCGGCACCCTGCTCACCGCCGCCTTCTGGGCGGCGATCGTCTATCTTTGAGGAGCGCGGCAATGGACAATTCGCTTACTCCGCCGGCGCTCGACAAGGGCACTCCGCTTGCCCGGGCGCGGGGCCTGGGCGCCGCCCACGAAGGCACCGCGGACTGGACCATCCAGCGCGTCACCGCGATGGGCAATGTAGTGCTGATGAGCTGGTTCGTCGCTTCGCTGCTGCAGATCCCCAGGCTCGACTACGGCAGCCTGCATGACTGGCTCGACGGATTGTTCCCCGCGAGCGCGATGATCATGCTGATCGTCAACGTGTTCTGGCACGCCCGCAACGGGCTGCAGATCATGTTCGACGACTATGTCGACGAAAAGGGCAACTGGTTCGCGGTGACCGCGTTGTTCAATCTGCTGTTCGCCGGCGCCGCCGTGTTCGGGATCGTCGCCGTGCTCAAGATCGCTCTCGGAGTGCCGGCCTGATGGATAACCAGGCGCCGCAAATGCCGTCGACGACGCCGAACAGCGGGGATCGCCGCGCCGCTCCCGCTTACCAGATCGTCGATCACACTTACGACGTCGTCGTGGTCGGCGCGGGCGGCTCCGGCCTGCGCACCACGATGGGCGCTGCCAATGCCGGCCTGCGGACCGCGTGCATCACCAAGGTGTTCCCCACCCGTAGCCACACCGTCGCCGCGCAGGGCGGGATCGCCGCGAGCCTCGGCAACATGGGCCCGGATCACTGGACCTGGCACATGTACGACACGGTCAAGGGCTCCGACTGGCTCGGCGACCAGGACGCGATCGAGTACATGGTGCGCGAGGCGCCGAACGCGGTCTACGAGCTCGAGCATGCCGGCCTGCCCTTTTCGCGCACCAGCGAAGGCAAGATCTACCAGCGCCCGTTCGGCGGGATGATGCAGAACATGGGCGAGGGCCCGCCCGCGCAGCGCACCTGCGCCGCGGCCGACCGTACCGGCCATGCGATGCTCCACACGCTCTACCAGCAGAGCCTGAAGTATGACGCGGACTTCTTCGTCGAATACTTCGCGATCGACCTGATCATGGAGAACGGCGCCTGCCGCGGGGTGATCGCGCTGTGCCTCGACGACGGCTCGATCCATCGCTTTCGCGCGCACGCGGTGGTGCTGGCGACCGGCGGCTACGGCCGGGCCTATTTCACCGCCACCAGCGCGCACACCTGCACCGGCGACGGCGGCGGGATGGCGCTGCGCGCCGGCATCGGCATGCAGGACATGGAGTTCGTCCAGTTCCACCCGACCGGGATCTACGGCGCCGGGGTGCTGATTACTGAAGGCGCGCGGGGCGAGGGCGGGTATCTCACCAATTCCGAGGGTGAGCGCTTCATGGAGCGCTATGCTCCGAGCGCGAAGGACCTCGCGAGCCGCGACGTGGTCAGCCGCGCGATGTCGGTCGAGATCCGCGAGGGCCGCGGCGTCGGCCCGAACAAGGACCACATCTGGCTGCACCTCGACCACATCGATCCCAAGGTGATCGACGAGCGGCTGCCGGGCATCCGCGAGAGCGGCAAGATCTTCGCCGGCGTGGACCTCACCCGCGGGCCGCTGCCGGTGACGCCGACGGTGCACTACAACATGGGCGGGGTGCCGACGAACTATCACGGCGAAGTCGTGACGATCGGCGCCGACGGCAATCCGGAGACGGTGGTGCCCGGGCTGTTCGCGGTGGGCGAGGGCGCGTGCGTCTCGGTTCATGGCGCGAACCGGCTCGGCTCGAACTCGCTGATCGACCTCGTCGTGTTCGGCCGCGCGACCGCGTTGCGGCTCGCCGAGCTGATCAAGCCGGGCGCGCGGATCGAGCCGCTGGCGAAAGACAGCGCCGATTTCGCGCTCGGCCGGCTGGATCATTTCCGCCATGCCAAGGGCGGCTCGCCGACGGCCGAAATCCGCCTCGAGATGCAGCGCAACATGCAGGCGCACTGCGCGGTGTTCCGCACCGAACAATCGCTCGCCGAGGGCAAGGAAGCGCTGGCGACGACTTACGCGCGGATGCAGGACATCTCGCTCGCCGATCGCTCGCTGGTGTGGAACACCGACCTCGTCGAGACGCTCGAACTCGACAACCTGATCGGCCAGGCGACGGTCACGCTTCACGGCGCCCATGCCCGCAAGGAAAGCCGCGGCGCCCACGCGCGCGAGGATTTCACCGAGCGCGACGATGCCAACTGGATGAAGCACACCGTCGCCTGGTTCGACGGCTGGGGCGGAACGGGCGGCGACGTGCGGCTCGATTACCGCCCGGTGCACGAGTACACGCTGACCGACGACGTCGAGTACATCAAGCCGAAGAAGCGGGTTTATTGAGAAAGGCCCGCGCGGCCGCCGCCAGCCATCACTCGTTCTCCTCGTCGCTCCATGTCTCGACCTTGAGGTGCAGTCCCGGATCGCGCTGGACGTGGAGGATGTTGAGCACCTCCACTTGGTCTTTGGTCGCGAGGTAATAGATATGGTGCATCCCGCTGCGCTTGCGGCGGAGGCCGGGATGGACTCCATCGCAGATGGGATGGCGCAGCGCTGAGACACGTAGCGCCTTGATGTCCTGCACCAAGGCGGCAACGTAGCGCTTGGCTTGTTTTCCGTCCCATGCGCGCCTCGTGCAGGCTTCCGCATCGTTCAGATCGTTGAGAGCGTCGGGGCGGTAAATCAGCTTCCGCTTCATTCGGCGCCGAACTTTTCCTCGAACCATGCGTCGATGTCGAACTCGACCGCAGGCCCGCTATCCAGCGATTTCTGGATGATCGCCCGTAGGGCCTCGATCCGCGCGTCCTCGTGCATGTATTGCCGCATCGCTTCGCGCACGACTTCGCTGGTGGAGCCGAATTCGCCCGATTCCACCTTCCGGCGGGCGAATTCGACGAACGGCTCGCCGAGGGCGACGGAGGTGTTCTTGACTGCCATGGCGGATCAATTACCAAGAATTGGTAACAGGTGCAATGTTCGATCTGATGTTCATCGCGGGATCACATCCGGTGATGTGAATGGGACGGATGAGGTTGGTCAATTCCCTGCTTGCCGGCGTTCTTCTGCTGGCCGGACCCGTCAGCGCCGCCGCTCCCGCAGTGCCGCCCAAATCGCTTCACCTCGATCCGTTCTACGCCAAGTATCTCGACGCGGGCGGTATTCCGGTCACCTCCTCTGCCAAAGTGCCGGACGCGGTATTGCAGAAAGCGCGCTCGATCGTGCTGCAGATGCTCGCGCATCGGCCGGACCTGAGGGCCGAACTGGTGCGCGAAGGGTATCGCGTGGTGATCATGGCGGAGAGCGAGAGCACACTCGACCTGCCCGAGCAGGCCGGGTGGAAAAAGCCCGCGCGCGACGACATCCGGCTGACCCGTTGCGAGATCAAGCATTACGACGAACGCATCGGCCGGCTGACCGACCGGGAGTATTGGGACTGGCGCGCGCGGGGCATGGGCGGGCAGCTGACCAGCGGCGCGGTGGAGGATCTCCTGGGGCTGCGAACCTCGCGCTATTACGGCGAGACGATCTTCGTCCACGAATTCGGCCACGATGTGCTCCAGGCGATCCGCGCTGCCGATCCGGCGCTCTATGCGGCCGTCGGGCAGGCCTATGCCCACGCCAAGGCCGCCGACCTGTGGCATGACGAATACGCGATGACGACGGTCGACGAGTATTGGGCCAACGGCACCCAGTTCTGGTTCAACTCGAACAAGCTCGAGGTGATGAACGGGCGCCGGATATTGTCCGATGCCGACCTCAAGGCGTACGATCCGGCGCTCTATGCGGTGCTGGGGCGCGCCTACGGCACTCGGCACCACCTGACGGGCGATCCGTTCTACAACAGCCCGGCGCGGATCCCGCCGGGGCCGATCCCCGCCAACACCGCCGAAGTCTGCTGAGATGCGCGGGGCCCGCGCAATACGGCTCTAAAAAAACATCGCCATCCGGGACCTTGCAGCGCCGTTCGGGCGTTTAGCGCGCAATGGCGACCAACGTCGAAAAGAAGGCCGTCAAGGCGCAGGAAAAGCTGGCCGACAGCGCGCAGACCTTGGTCGGCAGCGCCGTCGTCCAGGAATCGAGCGCCGACCGGCGCACCAAGCTCGCCGCAGACCGCACATTGCTTGCCGGCGAGCGCACTTATGCCGCGTGGATGCGGACCGGGCTCGCCGCGCTGGCGGCAGGGATCGGCGCGAAGACGCTGCTCGACAAGCTGGTGACCCCGTGGCTGGTGCTGGCGGCTTCGCTGGTGCTGCTGATCTTCGCCGAGTTCTGCTTCGTCGCCGGCGTGTGGCGCGAGATCACCGGCAACACGATGCGCCCGGAACCCGATGCACCAACCCTGCCGCCCTGGCTGCTGATCGCATTCAACGGCTTCCTGGTGGTGCTCGGCCTTGCCGTGCTGGTGGGCATCGTCACCAGATGACCTTCCAGCAGGGGCTGTCTTTCGCGATCGTCGGCGGGGCGATGGCCATGTTCGCATGGGGTCGCTTCCGGTATGACGCGATCTCGCTCGGCGCGCTGCTGATTGCGGTGGTGACGGGGGTAGTGAAGCCGAAGAATGCGTTCGGCGGGTTTTCCAGCGACGTGGTGGTGGTGATCGCGGGCGCGCTGATCGTCTCGGCGGCGATCAGCCGCTCGGGCGTGGTCGAGCCGCTGATCGCACCGCTGATCAAGCATTTGCGCCGGCCACGCAGCCAGGTTCCGGTGATGGTAGGGGTCACCGGGCTGTTCGCGATGATCAACAAAAACGTCGGTTCGCTCGCCGCGATGATGCCGATCGCGATCCGCCTCGGCCGCTCGGAGGAAAGCTCGCCGTCGCTGCTACTGATGCCGATGTCGTTCATCTCGCTGCTCGGCGGGTTGGTCACGCTGGTCGGCACGTCGACCAACATCATCGTCAGCGAAGAGCGGCAGAACATTCTCGGCAAGCCGTTCAGGATGTTCGACTTCGCCCCGGTCGGCCTGGGCCTTGCGCTGATCGGGTTCATCTTCCTCAGTTTCGGCTGGCGCTTGCTGCCGCGCGACCGTGCGCCCAAGGCGGAAATTCAGGATGCGAACGCCGAGCTGCTGTACGCGACCGAGGCCGGCGTGCCCGACGAATGGCCGGAAAAGTTCGCGACCGTCGGCGATCTCAAGCTGGGCGACCGCAACGTCCAGCTCACCGGCCTGATCGGGGCCGACGGCAAGAAGCGGCCGGTCGATCCGGGAACCAAGCTGGTGCCGGGGATGGTGCTTCTGCTGCGGGGCGATAACGAAGCGCTCGGCAACCTGCTCCAACAAGTTCCGCTCGCGCAGGTGCGCGAGAATGCGCCGGTCGAAAAGGAGGAACCGCAGGAGGAATTGCGCTCGATCGAAGCGGTAGTCGAATCGCGCTCGCCGGTGATCGGCTATTCCGCGACCGATCTGGCGCTGCAGCGCTCATACGGCGCCAAGCTGCTCGCGGTCAGCCGCCAGGGCGAACCGTTGCGCGAGAGGCTCGGCGAAGTCCGCCTGCAGGCCGGCGACATGGTGGTGCTGCAAGCTGGCGAAAGCGCGCTGGCGACGATGCTGCGCGATTTGCAGTTGCTGCCGCTGGCCGAGCGGCCGGTGGCGATCGGCAGCCGCCGCCAGCGCTTCGGGCCGATCCTGATTCTCGCAGCGGCGATCGTGCTGGTCGCCACCGGCGTGCTGACTGTGGCAGTGGGGTTTTTCGCCGCCGCGGTGCTGGTTGTCGCGCTCGGCTCGCTGAGCATGCGCGAGGCCTATCGCTCGCTCGAGCCCGAAGTGCTGGTGCTGATCGGCGCGCTCACGCCGATCAGCGAGGCGATCAGGGACAACGGGGGAACGGCGCTCGTCGCGCACGGGCTCGCCTCGCTGCTGACTGGGGCAAGCCCGATCGTGGTGCTCGGCGGCCTGCTGGTCTCCGCGATGGCTTGCGCGCCGTTCCTGCACAATGCGCCGACGGTGCTGATCCTCGCCCCGATAGCGGTCAACCTGGGGCAACGGCTGGGGCTGAATCCCGACGCGATGCTGATGGCGGTGGCGACCGGCGCGGGCAGCGATTTCCTCACCCCGATCGGCCACCAGTGCAACACCCTCGTACGCGGACCCGGCGGCTATCGCTTCGGCGACTACGCGCGACTGGGCTTCCCGTTATCGCTGGTGGTGATCCTGCTCGGAACGCCGCTGATCGCGTGGGTGTGGGGGCTGCATGCCGCCGCGCACTAGCGCTGCCGCAGGTTCTCGCGGCTGAGATCGGCCACCGTCTTCGCTCCCATCAGCTTCATGTCGCGCACGATCTCTGCCTGGAGGATCGCCAGCGCGCGTTCGACGCCGGCCTGGCCCGCGGCAGCGAGGGCGTAGAGGTAGAGCCGGCCGCCCGCGGCGGCTTTCGCGCCCATCGACAGCGCCTTCAGCACATGGGTTCCGCGGCGCACGCCGCCGTCGCAGATCACCTCGATCCGGTCGCCGACCGCGTCGACGATCTCGGCAAGCTGGTCGAACGGCGCGCGGCTGCCGTCCAATTGGCGGCCGCCATGGTTCGAGACCCAGATCGCATCGCAGCCGATGTCGGCGGCGCGGCGGGCGTCGGCGACCGACATCACGCCTTTCAGCGCGAACGTGCCGCCCCAGTCGGCGCGCAGTTTCTCGGCGGCCTTCCAGTCCATCGACTGGTCGAGAAAGCTGCTGAAATAGTTGGCGATCGAACTGGAGATGTCGCTGCCCTGCGGGACGTGCGCCTCGAGGTTGGGCAGCGAGAACTTCTCGCGGAACAGGTAGTCGAGCAGCCAGCGCGGCTTCGCGACGTATGAAATCGCGCTCGCCGGCGTGATCCGCGGCGGGCTGGTGAAGCCGGTGCGCAGGCAGCGCTCACGGTTGCCGCCCACGATCGTGTCGACCGTCAGCGCGACCGCGTCGAACTTCGCCTCGCGCGCCATCTCGAGCAGCGCGGCATTGAGGCCCTTGTCCTTGTGATAGTAGTACTGCAGCAGCTTGGGGCCCGAGTAGTTCGCGCCGATCTCCGCGATCGAGACGCTGGCAAGGCTCGAAATCCCGAACCACAGCCCGAACTTCTCCGCCGCCGCGGCCACCGCGCGCTCGCCTTGCCAGTGGAACAGGCGCTGGAGCGCGGTGGGCGAAAGGATCAAGGGAAGCGCGCTCTTGCGGCCCATCACGGTGATGGAAGTATCGATCTCGGCCATTCCGCCGAGCACACTGGGCACCAGGTCACACTCGTCGAACGCGGCGGTGTTGCGGGCCTTGGTCAGCTCGTCGTCGGCCGCTCCGTCGATGTAATGGAACACCGGAAACGGCAGGCGGCGATGCGCGAGGCGGCGGAAATCCTCGACGTTGTGGCAGTCTTCGAGGCCGCGGATCGGGCGGGGGACGTTCATCGACATGGTTCAGGCCGCCGCAGAGTTCTGCTGGAAGTGGATCAGCACGCCGGCCGGATCGACCACGTAGGCGACCTCGATGCCCCACGGCTGCCTCGCGGGCGGGCGCGGGGCGGGCACGCCGAAGCGGCCGGGCAGGTCCGCCCGCTCGATTCGCGCCCACCAGGCGGCGAGGTCGTCCACCCGGATCGCGATCATGAACGCGCCGACCCATTTCTCGTCGTAAGTGCGGGTGAGGATGATGGTCCCGGCGCCGGTGTCGAACAACGCAACCTCGTCGCCGGTCGCGTGGTTCGCGAAGCCGAGCGTCTCGTAGAACCGGCGCGATAGCGCGAAATCTTTCGTCGGCAGGAATGCACCCAGATGGGTGCCGGCGACCATCGGATCCATCGACTCCGCTCCCTTTTGCGGGCGCTGCTTAGCGGGTCGGGGCGACGGGGCCAACCGCCGTTCATCTCCGCTTCAGTTTACATCCGTAGTCATTACGCTTACATACGTAGTCGATCCGGTCCGAATGAGGGAGGACAACCGTGGCAGAGACGGATTCGAACAAGCCTGAACGGATCAGCGAGGCCGAGCATGCGGTGATGGAGGCGCTGTGGGCGAAGTCGCCGCTCAGCGCCACCGACGTCGCCGAGCGGATCGGCGAGGCGCGCGGCTGGAGCCTGCCGACCATCAAGACGCTGCTGTCGCGGCTGGTGGCGAAAAACGTCGTCGCCACCGAGCCGCAAGGGCGCCGCTTCCTCTACCGCCCGCTGCTCGCCCGCGACGATTATGTGAGCGGCGAATCGCGCCGGCTGGTCGAGCGGCTGTTCGGCGGCCGCGCGGCGCCGCTGTTCGCTCGGCTCGCCGAAGCCGAGGCCTTGTCCGACGAGGACATCGCCGAGATCGAGACCCTGCTGAGGGAGCTCAAGCAATGATCGCCTGGCTGGTCGACACGTTCGTCTATACCGCGCTGCTGATCGCCGCGGTGCTGCTGCTGCGCCGGCCGGTGGCGCGCCATTTCGGGCCTCAGATGGCCTATGGTTTGTGGGCGCTGCCGTTGCTGCGCCTGCTGATGCCGCCGATCGTGCTGCCGGCTTCGTTCGCACCGACGCCGGCCGCGCTGCCGGTGGCGATCGCGATCCCGGTGGAAACGGCGCGCGTGGCCGAGGCGAGCTCGCCGATGCCCGAAGCCCACGGCGTGCCGTGGGCCGCCCTGGCGCTTGCGGCATGGCTGCTCGGCGCGGCGCTGTTCCTCGGCTGGCGCTGCTGGGGCTATTTCCGGATGCGCAATGAGCTCCTCGCCGGGGCACGGCCGGTGGGTGAGGCGGGCAAAGTGCGGCTGGTGGAAACGCCCGCGCTCGCATCGCCGGTGGCATTCGGGGTGATCGACAAGGTCGTCGCGCTGCCGATGGAGTTCATGGCCCTGGAAGACCGCGCCGCGCGCGATCTCGCGATCGAGCACGAACTCGCCCACCATCGCGGGCGCGATCTGCTCGCGAACATGCTGGCGCAGCCGCTGCTCGCGTTCCACTGGTTCAACCCGCTCGCGTGGCTGGGCTGGCGCGCGATGCGCCGCGATCAGGAAGCGGCGTGCGACGCGCGGGTGATCGCCCGCAGGAGTTCCGCCGAGCGCGCGCACTACGGCCGGGTGATCGCCTGCTTCGCCGCCGGTCCGCGCCTCGCGCTCGCCGCGCCGATGGCCTGCCCGATGGCGGGGCGGTTCCGCGGCGAGAAGTCGATCATTCACCGCCTGAGGAGTCTCAACATGACGGACGTTTCGCCGCGCCGCCGGCTCGCCGGGCGGATCCTGTGGGGCGCGGCCGCGCTCGCGCTCCCCATGACCGCGTCGGTCAGCTACGCGGTGGCCCCGGCGCCCGACGTTCCCGCCGTGCTCGAGGCGCCGTTGGCTGCCGCCGCGCCCGTCGCGCCCATTGCGCCCGAAGCGCCGCCCGCGCCGGGCGAGCGCCAATATGTCTGGCGCACCCACGATGGGCCGAAGAGCGATAAAGTGGTGACGATGACGGTGCGCAAGGTCGCGCCGGGCGAGGTTCCGAAAGATGCCGAGGGCCGTCCGCTCAGAGTGCACAGCTTCGCGCTCGCGCCGCTCGCCCCGGTCCCGCCGCCCGGGCTCACTCCCGAACAGCAACACAAGTTCGAGGAGATGGGCAAGCAGTGGGCCAACCAGGGCCGGCAGTGGGCTCAATGGGGCGAGCAGATGGGCAAGCAGTTCGGTCCGGAGTGGGCCAAGGAATGGCAGAAGCGCGCGCAAGAATGGGCGAAGGAAGCGCAGAGCCGCGCGGACGAGTGGCAGAAGAACTGGAAAGGCCGGCCGCCGCAAGCGTTTGCCCTTGCCGCTCCTGGCTCGGGCCGGGCGAACTGTCCCGACGCCGGCGTGATTGGGAGCGGCGATCAGCCCGGCGTGCATGCGTTCGTCTTCTGCCGCAGCTACGGCCAGAGCACCGCCCGCCATGCGCTCGAGCGGGCGAAGGCGCAGATCGCCGGCGATCCGGGCCTTTCCTCTGATGCCCGCGCCGAAGTCATGAAGTCGCTCGACGAGGAGATCGGTCGGCTCGACCACGACGAAGACACAGATAACTGATCTTGGGCTTACCCTCCCGGATCGGTTCGGGGCCGTCGGCATTCACAGGCGTCGGCGGCCCCGCTTCGCGTGCGTTCAGCCGGCTTTGCCGGCCGCCTCCTGCGCCAGCTTCTCCATCCGCTCGCGGGTCTTCTCGTCCGCTGGCCGCGCCGGATAGGCGCAGCCGAGCTTGAGCCCGATGCCCTTGAGGTAAGCCCGCCGCATCATCCCGGCGAGGATCGCCTGGCGGAACTCCGCTTCGTGCCGGCTCGCGCCGGAGACCTCGCGGATGACTCCGCGAAACGGGATCAGCGAGCCGACCACCGCCTGTCCCACCGTGCCCGCAGTGAGCTTGCGCTGCTCGGGCGTTGCAATGTCGTAATCGGGCCCCAGCACCGCATCGAGTTCCTGCACCGCGGCGGCATACCGGTTGCACTTCTTGAGTCCCGCGAGGGTATACGGATCCCGCTCGGCGGTGATCAGGATTTCGGGAATCGGGTCTTTCGCCAGGTTGAGATCGGAAAGCGGCGTCTTGGCGACGTCGGTCGCGGTCACGCTCTGGTCGGTGACCGGATTCTGCGCCTCGTCGTCCGCCCGAGCAGCGGGCGCGAGCAGCGCCAGCGCCAGCGCGCACCCCGTCAGCGCGCGGGTGTTAATCGTCGGCATCAACCGCATGACGTGCCCCCTTCGATATTTGTGCAAGTGCGAAAAAGGGCTGGACGTCCCTGCCTGCCCTCCCGCAAATCTGCCACGGGAATCGCGATGGAGTCGAGCATGTTCCTTGCCGGAAAGCGCGCATTGGTCACCGGGTCGACCTCGGGCATCGGTCTCGCAATAGCGCGCGCGCTGGCGGGCGAGGGCGCCGACGTGGTGTTGAGCGGCTTCGGCGATGAGAGCGAGATCGCGCGTCTGTGCGCCGAATTGGGCGCAAGCCACGTTTACGCGGACTTATCGAAGCGCGATGGGGTCCAGGCGCTGATGCAGGGCGCGGGGCCGATCGACATTCTGGTCAATAACGCGGGCATGCAGCACGTCGCGCCGATCGAGGAATTTCCGCCCGAGAAATGGGATGCAATCATCGCGCTCAATCTCACCGCCGCGTTCGACGCCTGCCGGCTCGCGGTGCCGCACATGAAAGCGCGCGGCTGGGGCCGGATCATCAGCACGGCCAGCGCCCACTCGCTCGCCGCCTCGCCGTTCAAGGTGGCCTATGTCGCAGCCAAGCACGGGATCGCCGGCCTGACCAAGACGCTGGGCGTCGAGCTCGCGACCAGCGGCATCACGGTCAACTGCATCAGCCCGGGCTACGTCTGGACCCCGCTGGTCGAGAACCAGATCCCCGACACGATGAAGGCGCGCGGGATGACCCGCGAGCAGGTGCTCGAGGACGTGCTGCTCGCCAAGCAGCCCACCCGCCGCTTCGTCCAGCCGGCAGAAGTCGCCGCGGTCGCGCTGTTCCTGTGCCGCGACGAAGCCGCCAACATCACCGGCGCGAACTACGCGATCGACGGGGGATGGACGGCGGAGTGAGCCTACGTCGGCGGGTATTGCTGCCGGGCGTGTACCAAGTTGACGATCTCAATCAGGTCATCCTGGACTCGATAGATTAGAATGTAGTTCGGATGTGCGAGGGCTTCTCGCGTCCCCGGTGCGCGACCAGAGTGATACATAAAGGGAAAGTCGAGCAGGCGCTGCGAGCAGGCGTCGATTTCCGATTGCAGTTTGCGAGCGGCGCCCTCGTTACGCTCGGCTATATAGTCAAGGATTGCGTCCTGGTCTTCCAGCGCGGATTCAAGCCAGATGAGCCTCAACGCGCCTTCTTGCGCTTGGCGGCACGTTCAATGGTGGCTCGCGCCCGCGCCATGGCTTCCTCGTGCGGCACCGGAGGCCGGGGATCGGCCAACGACTTGACCACTTTGGCCTTCAGCCATTCGACGTACGCGGCTTCCTCTTCGGCAGAGCCGAATTCCGAAATCAGGGGCGAGTATTCGTTCATGCTGCGCAAAATACGCGAAAAGCCGTTCGCGCGCAAAGGCTTCCCGGTCCATTTCGGAGAAGATCGGGCGGCAGGCGCAACAAATTGCCCCAGCGGGTCCGCGTGAGAAGATACGTCAATCGCGATCGGGCTGTTATTGTTGGATTTGTTCTGCCAACGTTTCCGTCCCTGTCGCACCCCGTTTCCCAGCTTTCGGGTTCTCCCCGTGGCGAGTGTGAACATTGGGCCCGTTCGCCGCGCGGGGAAGGTTTTGTTGGCCGACCCCCTAGCGCCTTTCACCCGGTGCGGTTACATGGGCCGCCACGATTCTCCTTGGACGGGAACTGGAGTGGCCAACATCGACATCCCCACCGGCCTTACTTTCGACGACGTGCTGCTGCGCCCGGCGGAGAGCGCGATCCTGCCTTCGATGGCGGACACCTCGACTCAGTTGACCCGTGGCATCCGGCTCAACATCCCGGTGATCTCGGCTGCGATGGACACCGTCACCGAAGCCGACATGGCGATCGTGATGGCGCAGATGGGCGGGATCGGCGTGCTCCACCGCAATCTGTCGATCAAGCAGCAGGTTGCCGCGGTGCGCCAGGTCAAACGCTTCGAAAGCGGGATGGTGGTGAACCCGATCACCATCACGCCCGAGGCGACCCTGGGCGACGCGCGCGAGATCATGCAGGCGAACCGGATCAGCGGCATTCCGGTGGTCGAGGCGAACGGCAAATTGGTCGGCATCCTCACCAACCGCGACGTGCGTTTCGCCGACAATCCGACACAACCCGTGCGCGAACTGATGACGCACGAGAACCTCGCGACCGTGCGCGCCGGCGTGACGCAGGACGAAGCGCGGCGGCTGCTCCACCAGCGGCGGATCGAGAAGCTGCTGGTGGTCGACGACGATTACCGCTGCGTCGGGCTGGTCACGGTGAAGGACATCGAGAAGGCGGTCACTTATCCCGAGGCAACCAAGGACGCCGCCGGGCGCCTGCGGGTCGCCGCCGCGAGCACGGTGGGCGACAAGGGCTTCGAGCGCACCGAGGCGCTGATCGAGGCCGAATGCGACGTGGTGGTGATCGATACCGCCCACGGCCACAACGTCGAGGTATCGCGCGCAGTCGAGCGAGTTAAGAAGCTGTCGAACTCGGTGCAGGTTATCGCCGGCAACGTCGCGACCGCCGAGGCGACCAAGGCGCTGATCGATGCCGGCGCGGATGCGGTGAAGGTCGGCATCGGCCCCGGCTCGATCTGCACCACGCGGATCGTCGCCGGCGTTGGGGTGCCGCAGCTCACCGCGATCATGGAAAGCGCCGCGGAAGCGGCGAAGAGCGGCGTGCCGGTGATCGGCGACGGCGGGCTCAGGACTTCGGGCGATGCGGCCAAGGCGCTCGCCGCGGGCGCCTCGAGCGTGATGATCGGCTCATTGCTCGCCGGCACCGAGGAAGCGCCGGGCGAGACGTTCCTCTACCAGGGCCGCAGCTACAAGAGCTATCGCGGGATGGGCTCGGTCGGCGCGATGGCGCGCGGCAGCGCCGACCGCTATTTCCAGCAGGACATCAAGGACCAGATGAAGCTGGTGCCCGAGGGGATCGAGGGCCAGGTGCCGTTCAAGGGCCCGGCGAAGGACGTGATCCACCAGCTGGTCGGCGGGGTCAAGGCGGCGATGGGCTACACCGGCGCGGCGACGATTCCGGAGCTGCAACAGCGCGGCAAGTTCATCCGCATCACCAATTCGGGCCTCGCCGAGAGCCATGTGCACGACGTCAGCATCACGCGGGAAGCGCCGAATTATCCGACGCGCTAAGCGATGACTCCCGCTGCGCGCGTGCAAGCGGCAATCGAGCTGCTCGACCAGATCATCGTCGGGGCGCGACAGGGCGGAGCGCCCGCCGACCGCATCGTGGCGGACGGTTTTCGAGCCCGCCGCTACGCCGGAAGCAAGGACCGCCGCGCGATCCGCGAGCTGGTATATGCGGCGATCCGTGCGTGCGGACCGGTGCCCTCGAGCGGACGCGCGGCGATGTTGCGGCTGGCGCAAATCGAGGCGTCGATCGCGGGGCTGTTCGACGGTTCGGTTTACGGGCCCCCGGCGATCGGGCCGGACGAACAGGCCGCCGCGGGCGGCATCGCGCCCGAATGGCTCGAGCAGGCGCTCGCCGCAGCCGGGATCGCCGGCGAGGAAGCCGCCGCCCTGCTCGCCCGCGCGCCGCTCGACGTGCGGGTGAACACGCTCAAGGCCGCGCGCGACACGCTCGAACTGCCTGCAGCAGCCGAACCGCTCCCCGCGCCCAATGGCCTGCGCTTCCTCCACGGCACCCAGGCCGAGCAATGGGACGCCTATCGCGACGGCCGGATCGAGGTGCAGGATTGCGGCAGCCAGCTCGCCTGCGTGGCGGCAGCCGCACGGCCAGGGGAGACGGTGATCGACTTGTGCGCCGGCGCCGGGGGCAAGACCCTAGCGCTCGCCGCCGCGATGCAGAACACCGGCCTGCTGATCGCGAGCGACACCGACCGTGCACGGCTTTCGCGCCTCGAACCCCGCGCCGAGCGAGCGGGGGCGGCGATCGCCGGAACCGTGTTGCTCGATCCGGGAAAGGAGCTGGAGGCGCTTTGGGAATGGCGGGCAAAGGCCGACCTCGTGCTGGTCGACGCGCCGTGTTCGGGCACCGGCACCTGGCGGCGCAATCCCGAGGCGCGCTGGCGGCTGAGCGAAAAACGGCTCGGGCAAGTTCTCCGGACCCAGGGCCATCTGCTTGAGATCGCAGCGGAACTGGTGAAGCCCGGCGGACGGATCGCCTACGTCGTGTGCTCATTGCTCGATTGCGAAGGGGCTGAGCGGATCGAGCGCTTTCTCCAGGCTCATCCCGGTTGGCGCGCCGCCCCGCCGGCCCTCCCGCTGGGCCGCGCGCACGGGCCCGGCTGGCGGCTGACCCCGTTCCACGACGGCACGGACGGATTTTTCATCGCCCAACTATCGGGGCCATGTTAGGTGTTCATGTTGTGGCTAAGCGAGGCCGACTAACCCTGCCCGCCCTTAAGGAGTTCGCGATGCGTTATTTTCCCGCCGCCGTTGCCCTTTCGCTGCTGGGCGCCGTGACCGCCAGCATCGGGCAGGCCGCGCCGCATCAGGCGGATCCGCGCGCGGTGGAGCTGGTGGCGCAAGGCAAGGCGCAACTTGCCGCGGGCAACGTCCAGGAAGCGCAGGATTCGTTCGAGGCTGCACTGGCGGTCGACCCGGCATATTCCGCGGTATATCTCCAGCTCGCCGAGGCGGCGCGGCGGGAAGGGCTGCAAGGCAAGGCGATCCACTATTACCAGCAGGCGCTGGCGAAAGAGCCGAACAACATCGTCGCGATCTCGGGCGAGGGCGAGGCAATGGTCGCGAAAGGCGCCGTCGCCAAGGCCAAGGAGAACCTCGCCAAGCTGAAATCGATCTGCGGCGACAAGTGCGGGGAGACGCAGCAGCTCGCCGCCGCGATCGCCGCGGGCCCGCCGCAGCAGAAAGTGCTGACCGCCGAGGCGGTGACTCCGGACGCGACGGTGACGCAGAAGTAACCGTCAGATCAGGTCGCGGAACATCTCCAGCACCGCCCGATAGACCCGCTTCTTGAACGGCACGATCAGGTCCGGAAGCTGTTCCGGATCGACCCACTTCCACTCGCAGAATTCGGGCGGATCGTGTGCTTCGAGGTCGATGTCGGCGTCGCTGCCGGTGAAGCGCATCAGCAGCCAGTGCTGGCGCTGGCCGCGGTACTTGCCCTTCCACAGCTTGCCGAGCAGCTCGGGCGGCAGATCGTAGAACAGCTCTTCCTTGCCGCGCGAAATCAACCGCACCGCGGCTTCGGTCACGCCGGTTTCCTCGGCAAGCTCGCGGTAGCCGGCGGCGAGCACGTCCTCGCCGGGGTCCATCCCGCCCTGCGGCATCTGCCAGGCATCGCCTTCCTTGTTGTCGATGCGCTTGCCGACGAACACCTTGCCTTCGGCATTGACCAGCATCACCCCTACGCACGGGCGGTAGGGGAGGGTGCCTTGGTTGTCGCTCATGCGGTCCTTTCGAGCATCGACTTGGCCGCGGCAATGATAGCAAGCACGTCGGCCTGGGCGCCAGAGATCGCCTTCCTCAACTGAACGAAGCCGTGGATCGTTCCGGCGATTTCGAGATAGGTGGTATCGACACCCGCATTGACCAGGGCGGCGGCGAACGCGCGGCCGGAATCGCGTAGCGGATCGAGCCCGGCGGTGGCGAGCACGGTGGGCGGCAAGCCGGCGATCGGCCCGTGTATCGGCCGCGCGCGGCGGTCGGTCGGATCCGCGCGATAGGCTTCGTCGAAAAAGTCGATCGCCGACAACGTCAGCAGATAGTCTTCGCACAATTGATTGAAACTGGGATGCGAGCGGATGTCGTCGGTCGGCGGATAGATCGGCACCTGCATGATCACCGGCACCGCGGCCGGCGCGAGCAGCAGCGACTGCGAGACGACGATCGCCAGGTTGGCGCCCGCGCTGTCGCCCATCGTGATCAGGCCGGTGACCTGCCGGCCGATTTCCGCCGGGCTTGCCGCCAGCCAGCGAGCCGCGGCTTCGGCATCGTCGGGCGCCGCGGGGAACGGGTGTTCGGGGGCGAGGCGGTATTCGACCGAGACCACCGGCAGGTCCATCGTGGCTGCGATCTCGGTGCACCAGGGATGGGCCGTGGCGATCCCGCCCGCGACGAACCCGCCGCCATGAAAATAGACGATCAGCGGCCCGGGCCCGCGTTCGGCCCGCGCGTCGTAGAACCTCAACGGGATTTCGCCTGCAGGCCCCGGACAGGCGAGGTCCCTTACCACCGCCAGCGCGCGCGGCGGCGGTTCCGCCAGTGCGGTGAGCCCCGCCATTCCGGCGCGCGTTTCGGAGAGCGGCACGTCGCGCATGTCGGGCTGGTTCATCCCCGCGAGCATCGCCAGGAACGCGCGCACATCGTCGCGCACGAAAGGTTGGCCGGAGCCGGTTTCGCTGCTGTTTTCCACTGTCACCCGATAAGGCTGCGCGTCATCCATTTCCATCGGGATATTGGCGAGGGCACAGAAAAACTTGATTGCCGGTGCCGAACCGCGCACCTAGGTGCACGCCACACTGATTTCGCGCGTTCCCACGCGCCGAGGACTTTAGAATGGCAACTCTCGCGGTTGAGGATCAGGCCCCTGTGACGGCGCCCGAGGCGGTAGTCGTCCGCTTCGCCGGCGACAGCGGCGACGGCATGCAATTGACCGGCGGACAGTTCACCCTGTCGACCGCGCTCGCCGGCAACGACCTGGCGACGTTCCCCGATTTCCCCGCCGAGATCCGCGCACCGCAAGGCACGTTGTTCGGCGTCAGCGCGTTCCAGATCAACTTTGGCAGCCGTCAGATCGACACCGCGGGCGACGCGCCCGACGTGCTCGTCGTGATGAACCCGGCCGCGCTCAAGGTGAACCTCGCCTCGATCAAGCCCGGCGGGCTGATCGTCGCCGACACCGGCGCGTTCTCGCCGCGCAACCTCGAGAAGGCGAAGTACGACGCGAATCCGCTCGAGGATGGCAGCCTCGCGCAATGGCAGGTATTAGCGTTCGACATCAGCGCGCTGACGATGGAGGCGGTCAAGCCGTTCGGGCTCGGCAACAAGGAAGCGCTGCGCTGCAAGAACATGTGGACGCTGGGGCTGGCGCTGTGGATGTTCGACCGCGACCGTCAGCCGATCGTCGACTGGCTGCACGGCAAGTTTTCCAAGGCGCCCGAGCTGGCCGAAGCGAATATCGCCGCGCTCAACGCCGGGCACGCTTATGGCGAGACGGCCGAGCTTTCCGGGCCGCTCAAGCAGCTTCACCTCGATCCGGTGCCGAGCCCGGCCGGGCTCTATCGCACCGTCACCGGCGCCGAGGCGGTCTCGCTCGGGCTGGTTGCGGGCGCGCAGCTTGCGAACCTGCCGATGTTCTTCGGCGGCTACCCGATCACGCCGGCTTCGGCGATCCTCCACCACCTCGCGCGGATGAAGGAATTCGGCGTCACCACCTTCCAGGCCGAAGACGAGATCGCCGCGATCTGCGCCGCGATCGGGGCGTCCTATGCCGGGCAGTTGGGCGTCACCTCGTCGAGCGGCCCCGGCATTGCGCTGAAGGGCGAGGCGATGGGCCTCGCGATCATGACCGAGCTGCCGCTGGTGATCGTCAACAGCCAGCGCGGGGGTCCGTCGACCGGCCTGCCGACCAAGACCGAGCAGAGCGACCTCTACCAGGCGGTCTACGGCCGCAACGGCGATGCGCCGATGCCGGTGATCGCCGCGCGCAGCCCGGCCGACGTGTTCGAATGCGCGATCGAGGCGGTGCGGGTCGCGGTGCAGTACATGACCCCGGTGATGCTATTGACCGACGGCTATATCGCCAACGCCGCCGAGCCATGGCGCGTGCCGGACCCGAGCACTTTCGCGCCGTTTCCGGTCGAGTTCCTCGAAGAAAAGAACGCCGGCGACCAATTGCTCCCCTACAAGCGCGATGAAAAGGGCGCGCGGCCGTGGATCAAGCCGGGCACACCCGGCCTGATGCACCGCATCGGCGGGATCGAGAAGCATATCGAGACCGGCAACATCGACTATTCGCCGAGCAACCACCAGGCGATGACCGACGCGCGCAAGGCCAAGATCGATGGCGTCGCGGTGCCCGACCAGGACGTCGCGCTGGGCGAGACGACCGGCCGCCTCGCGGTGGTCGGCTGGGGCTCGACCTTCGGCCCGATCCACCAGGCGGTGCGCCGCGCGCGGGCCAAGGGCCTCGCGGTCAGCCACATCCACGTGCGCCACGTCTGGCCGCTGCCGGGCAATCTCGGCGAACTGCTCAAGGGCTTCGACCGCGTGCTGGTGCCCGAAATGAACACCGGCCAGTTCAAGACCGTGCTGCGCGACCAGCTGCTGGTCGACGCGCAAAGCCTGACCAAGACCAGCGGCCAACCGTTCGCCATCGCCGAGCTGGAAGAGGCGATCGCGAAGTTCTTCGACGGCATTCCGAACAACGAAGGCGGCGAAGTCCCGGCCAACGTCACCCAGATGCCCGAGCCGCGTTCGGGCTATGACGACGGTTCGCTCAAGCGGGGGGCGGAATCGTGATTGCCTGTCGTCATCCCGGCGAAAGCCGGGATCGCTGGCCTCTTGGTCCAGCCTGGCGGACAGCGGTCCCGGATCAAGTCCGGGACGACGGAGCGATTTCATGAACGACATGACCCCCATCCAGACCACGCTCAAGGACTGGGAATCGGACCAGGAAGTCCGCTGGTGCCCGGGCTGCGGGGACTATGCGATCCTCAAGGCGGTGCAGCGCACGCTGCCGATGGTCGGGGCGGACCCCAAGAACACCGTGTTCGTCAGCGGCATCGGCTGCTCGAGCCGATTCCCGTATTACGTCGAGAGCTACGGCTTTCACACGATCCACGGCCGCGCGCCGGCGTTCGTGACCGGGATCAAGCTCGCCAATCCCGAGCTCGACGTGTGGATGGTGACCGGCGACGGCGACGGGCTGTCGATCGGCGGCAACCACCTGATGCATATCCTTCGGCGCAACGTGAACGTGCAGATCATGCTGTTCAACAACGAGATCTACGGCCTCACCAAGGGCCAGTTCTCGCCGACCAGCCGGCTCGGCACCAAGAGCCCGTCGACGCCGCTCGGCTCGTTCGACCGCCCGGCGCAGCCGTGCGCCTTCGCGCTCGGTTCGGGCGCGCGGTTCGTCGCGCGCGGCTTCGACGTGTCGAAGAACCTGCCCGAAGTGCTCAAGGCCGCGCACGCCCACCAGGGCGCGGCGTTCGTCGAGATCTTCCAGAACTGCATCGTCTACAATGCCGACGTGTTCGACGGCTTTGCCGCGCCCAAGGGCGCCGAGGACCGGCAGCTGTGGCTGGCCGACGGTCTGCCGATGCTGTTCGCCGGCGGAACCAAAGGGATAGCGCTCGATCTTGAGACGCTTTCGCTGCGGGTGGTCGATGTGGTGGGCGGCGATTGGCAGGGTGCCGGCGTGATCGTCCACAACGTGAAGAACCGCGCGATCGCGCACATGCTGGTGGAAATGCCGTTCGGCGAGTTCCCGATGGCATTGGGCGTGCTCTACGACGACCCGCGGCCTACGTTCGAAAGCGCCGTCGCCGCCGAGCGGGCGCAGGCCGTCGCGGGCAAGACCCCAGACCTCGCCAAGCTCCTCTCGCGCGGCCAGACGTGGACGGTGGGCGAAACCGCGGCCGATCCGATTTAGAATTTTCGCGCAAAGACGCGAAGACGCTAAGGGGGAGGCATGGACATCGAGCGTCTCGCTTCGATCTGTGTTGATAAGGGTTTCCGGTTGCATCGGGACTTGGGCCCCGGTCTCCTTGAAAGTGTCTATGAGACGATATGTTTGAAAGCCTTCGGCGGGACGGCATCGAGGTCGCGCGACAGTTGCCGGTGGCCATCTCGCATGACGGCATCTCGATCGAAAACGCCTTCCGGTTTGACCTGCTTGTCGAAGACAAGCTGCTCATAGAAATCAAATCGGTCGAGCGACACGCGCCAGTTCACGCGAAGCAACTCATTACCTATCTGCGTCTGATGAAGCTACCATTGGGGCTGTTGATGAATTTCGGACTGGCCACCTTCAAGGAAGGAATTCATCGGTTGGTCAATAATCACAACGGTGTTGCCCAGTGAGACGCCCTTCGCGTCTTAGCGTCTTTGCGCGAAATCACTAATGGACAACATCACCCACTCGCTGGTCGGCTGGACGCTGGGGCAGACGGGGCTCAAACGGCGCAGCCGCAAGGGCCTGGCGGCGCTGATCCTTGGGGCGAATGCGCCCGATATCGACGTGTTCCTGGGCTGGGCGCCGTGGGCGCCGCTCGCCACCCACCGCGGGTGGACGCACAGCTTTTTCGGCGGGGTGCTGGTGCTGCCGGCCTTGACCGCCGGGCTGCTGTGGCTGCTCGACCGCTGGCAGGTGCAGCGCGGGGCGATGTTCAAGAGCGGACTTGAGATGCGGTTCGGCTGGCTAGTCGCGCTCGCCTACATCGGCTGTCTCACCCACCCGCTGCTCGATTGGCAGACCGATTACGCGATCCAGCTGTTCTCGCCTCTCAGCAACCGCTGGTACCACAACGATTCGCTGTTCATCATCGATCCGTGGCTGCTGCTGATGCTCGGCCTCGGCATCTGGCTCTCACGGCGACGCGAGAAGCGCGGCGAAGGCACCTGGCGCAAACCGGCGATTATCGCGGCGGCTGTGGCCACACTCTACATTTTCGGCAACGGAGTACTGAGCGCCGAGGCGCGGCGGGCGCCGGCCGCCGATGCGCCGTACGCCCGGCCGGACGCGCTGGTGGTCTCGCCGCCGCCGGGCTGGTTCTGGCGACGCAACGTGATCTGGCGGCAGGATCATGGGATATGGCGCGGCGATTACGATCCGTTCGTCTCGCTCACGGCGCTTGAGGATTACGCGGGGCCGGTCGCCGACGGAATGACCGATCCGCTCGCCCGGCGTGCGCTGAAGACACCCGCCATGGCGAGCTTTGCCCGTTGGTCGATCCTGCCGATGGCGCAAGTCACGCACGAGCGCTGCCGCACGGTGGTCGCGTTCGAGGATGCGCGGTTCGGGTCGAAGCCGGGGGGAGGGCGGCTGCTCGGGCGGACGGCGGTGCTGCCGGCGGCAGGGCCGGGGTGTTGAGCGCCGGTCACAACCGGCTCGATTCTCTGCGCGGCCCTGCGGGTCCGGCCTTGCGGATGGTAAATGCCGCCGCCATAAACGGCTCCATGACAGCGGAGGGTTTCAACAGGGGGAACCAGCTGCTTGAGGGAAGCCATCGGATCCGCACCGGTCCCGATTGGTTCGCACGCCTGTTTTCCGGTGGCTTCCACAAGCTGCTCGACCGGTTCGACCGGGGCCTCGACAAGGGCTCGCTCGCCGTGCGCCTGCCCGACGGCAAGACGCGGCTGCTCGGCGGCCGCGCGCCCGGGTTCGAGGCGGAGGTCGCCCTCAACGATTGGCGCGCGCTGCTGCGGCTCGCGACCGGCGGCTCGGTCGGCTGGTACCAGGCGTGGGACGCCGGAGAGTGGGACAGCCCCGATCCGGTGCAGCTGTTCGCCGTGATCATGGCGAACGGCGAGACGCTGGGGGAACTCGGCCGCGCGAAGGGCCCGTGGAAGCTTTTCGGTCGTGTGCTGCACTGGCTGAACCGCAACACCCGCGCGCGGGCCGAGCGCAACATCCACGCGCACTACGATCTCGGCAACGATTTCTACGGTGGCTGGCTCGATCCGACGATGAGCTATTCGAGCGGCTATCGCTATGACGAAGCCGGGCTGCAGGCCTCGCAGCACCGCAAGTGGGAGCGGCTGGCCGAACGACTGGGCGAGCCGGCTACGGTGCTCGAGATCGGCTGCGGGTGGGGCAGCCTCGCCAACTTCTTCGCCAGGCGCGGGGCGAAAGTCACCGCGATCAGCCTGTCCGACCAGCAGCTCAACTGGGCGCGCCACAACCAGTCCGACGCGATCGACTTCCGCCACCAGGATTATCGCGACGTCACCGGGCAGTTCGACGGGATCGTCAGCGTCGAGATGGTCGAGGCGGTCGGGCGCGAATACTGGCCGGCGTTCTTCGACTGCCTGGCGCGCTGCCTCAGGCCGGGCGGGCACGCCGCGATCCAGTTCATCGCGATGCGCGACGAATTGTTCGATGGCTACGCGCGCAACGCGGACTTCATTCAGGCCTATGTGTTCCCCGGCGGGCTGCTGATCAGCACCGCCGAATTCCGGCGCCTCGCGGCCGAACGCGGGCTGTCATGGGAAGATCAGGAGGACTTCGCGCTCGATTATGCGGAAACGCTCAAGGCCTGGCGCGAGAACTTCGACAGCGCGGCCGCAGAGGGCAAGCTTCCTGCCGGCTTCGATGAGCGCTTCTGCCGCCTGTGGCGGTTCTACCTGATGTATTGCGAAGGCGGCTTCCGCGGGGGCGGGATCACCGTCAGTCAGGTCACGCTGGTGAAGGGCTAGGCTTCAGACCGTGCGATAGACCCCGTCGCCGCGGAAGCGGGCGAGGAGGTTGTCGTGGACGATCGGGCTCAGCAATTGCGCGAACGCGCAGCCGCACAGCGCGTCCTGCCACCAGATCACTTCGGCCTGGAGCGATTCGAGCCCGGGCAGGGTCAGCCAGCACACCGCTCCGGGATGCATCCGGTTCACCGCGGTGGCGGAGAAGCCCGACAGCGACAGGTCGTGGACCACCGTCTGGAACCCGCGGCCGCCCGATGGGCGCAGCTGCGCCGGAATGGTGATCTTGTGCCGGACCGCGCTGCGGTCTTCCTGCGCGGCAATTTCGTAGCGACCCGGCGCGTGCTGGATCTTCATCGCAATGGTCCCTTGATCCGTCCATTCGAAAACCCGCCGGAAGCGGCCCGGCAGGCTTTGCGGAATCTGACCCGGGATGCTTTCGCGACCCCTAGCGGGGATGGTTAACCGCCGCGAAGGTTTACGCCGGCAGGCGCTCGCGATGGCCGGTGGCGAACGGCTCGCCCAACAGCGCGATGAGCCGCTCGGCCACGGCCTCGGGCGGTTTCAGGCTCTGCGGGTCCTCGCCGGGAAATGCCACTGCCCGCATCGCGGTGCGCGTCGCACCCGGATTGACGATCGCTACACGGATCTTCGAGACGCGCTCGACTTCTTTCGCGTAGCACTCGAGCAGCATCTCGAGCGCGGCCTTGGTCGAGGCATAGGCGCCCCAGTACGCGCGCGGATCGGTGGCGACGGTGCTGGTGAGCCCGACCACCCGCGCGTCCTCGCTGCGCTTCAGCAGCGGATCGAACGCGGCAATCATCGCTTGGTTCGCCAGCACGTTTACCGTGAACGCCTTGCCCAGCAGCTTTGGGTCGGCCTGCGCCACCGGGCCCAGCTGCGGCAGGTAGGCGGCGTTGAGCACCAGAATGTCGAGTTTGTCCCAGCGGTTGGCGATCGCGGTGGCGAGCCGCGCGATCGCGTCCGGCTCGGCAAGGTCGAGCGGGGCGATCGTCGCGCTGCCGCCGGCTGCATGGATCGCGTCCTCGACTTCCTCGAGGTCCTTCGCGGTGCGGGCGGTCAGGATCACGTGCGCGCCGGCAGCGCCCAGCGCCCGGGCGGTCGCCGCGCCAATCCCGCGGCTCGCGCCGGTGACAAGCGCCAGTTGCCCTGCGAAGGGCTTGGCTTCGCTATCGTCGGCCATCAGGCGGCGGCGGACTTGTGGTTGACCGGGAACGAGAGCTGCGCCGCCTCGGCCTCGCGCCGGGCGAGATCGGTCAGGCTGGTCGGGTACTCGCCCGAGAAGCACGCGTCGCAATGCTGCGGGCAGGCGTTGTTGCGTCCGGCATGGCCGACCGCGCGGTAGAGCCCGTCGATCGACACGAACGCCAGGCTGTCGGCCTGGATGAAGTCGCGCATCGCCTCGAGGTCCATCCGCGCGGCGAGCAGCTTGGAGCGCTCGGGCGTGTCGACCCCATAGAAGCAGCCGTGCCCGGTGGGCGGGCTGGCGACGCGGAAGTGCACTTCGGCCGCGCCGGCGTCGCGCATCATCTGCACGATCTTGTGACTGGTGGTTCCGCGCACGATCGAATCGTCGATCAGCACGATGCGCTTGCCTTCGACCACCGCGCGGTTGGCGTTGTGCTTCAATTTCACCCCGGTGTGCCGCGCGCCGTCGGACGGCTGGATGAACGTGCGTCCGACATAGTGCGAACGGATGATCCCGAGCTCGAACGGAATCCCCGATTGCTGCGAGAACCCGATCGCCGCGGGCACGCCGCTGTCGGGCACCGGCACCACGACGTCGGCGAGGGCCGGCGCCTCGAGCGCGAGCTGCGCACCGATCTCCTTGCGCACCGAATAGACCGAGCGGCCGTCGAACACCGAATCCGGCCGGCTGAAATAGACGTGCTCGAAGATGCACGAACGCGAAGGCGTCTGCCCGAACGGGCGATGGCTGCGGATGGTGCCGTCGAAATCGACCAGGATCAGCTCGCCCGGGTCGACCTGGCGGACGAACTCGGCGCCGACCACGTCGAGCGCCACCGTCTCGCTGGCGAACACCGTGGCCCCGTTACCCTCCGGCCCGATCCTGCCCATCACCAGCGGGCGGATGCCGAGCGGATCGCGGCAGGCGATCATTCCTTGCGTGGTCATGCAGATCAGCGAGTACGCGCCCTCGACCATCCGCAACGCATCGACGAAGCGGTCGAGCAAGGTGGGATAGCGGCTGGTCGCGACGAGGTGGATGATCACTTCGGTGTCGGAAGTCGACTGGAAGATCGCCCCGCCGCGCACCAGTTCGTCGCGCAAGGACTTGGCGTTCGAGATGTTGCCGTTGTGCGCGATCGCGAACCCGCCCGCGGCGAGATCGGCGTAGAGCGGCTGGACGTTCCTCAGGCCCGAGCCGCCGGTGGTCGAATAGCGCACATGGCCCGCGGCCATGTGGCCGACCAGCTCGGCGATCTGCTCGCCGGCCGCGAAGTTCTCCGCCACTTTGCCGAGCCCGCGGCGGACGACGAATTCATGCCCGTCATAGGAGCTGATGCCGACCGCTTCCTGGCCGCGGTGCTGCAGCGCGTGCAGGCCCAATGCGCAGATCGCGGCGGCATCGCCGGCGTTGATCACGCCGAAAACCCCGCATTCCTCGCGCAATTTATCGTCGTCGGCCCCGATATCCCACGGGGTCTCGTCGCGGTGGGGATCGCCTGCGTTCATTTATCCCGTTGGCCGCCAGCCTGCGCGCCGGTCGCGCGCGCTTCCAATGGCGATGTTACGCGTGGATTACAAGGCCCGGTTGCGGGCGAAACCGCACTTGGATGGGGATTGTCGGCAATGCAGCCGAGAAGAACCGCTCACTTCGCGGCGAACAGCAACCGGCCGGCGCCGAGGCGCTCCATCACCTCGCCGATCAGGTGCTCGCCCACCGCAAAGCAGCCGAGGCTGCGCCCGATATGCCCTTGCGCCTCGATCAGCTGGTGATCGACGTAAGACGCGCCGTGCAGCACGATCGCGCGCGACAACGCCTGGTTGTTGTCGGGATCGAGGCCGATCAGCCGCCGCGAGGCGCCGTGCTCGCCGAAATATTTCTCGCCGGTCATGAAGCTGCCCTGCGACGAGGCATTCGACCCCGGCTCGTTCGAGAACCGATGCAGCCAGCCGGTGTTGTGCGGATCGGAGCCCTTGCCGTGCGCGACCAGGTAGGCACCGAGGATCGAGCCGCCGGCAAGATCGACCAGCTGGAACCGGCGCTTGCTCGAATGGGCCGAGAAATCGACCAGTCCGACGAGGTCGCGCTGACGGATGCCGTGATGGTCGAGCGCGGCCACGGCATTGCGCAGCAGGGTGGGTTGCTCGGCTTGCTTGGCCGCAGCCGGGACGGGCTTCGGCGCAGGCTTGGCCGTGGACGCCGCGTGGCGCGCAACGCCCGAGCGGGCGAGCAGCGCGGTGCCGCATGCCGCGGCGGAAACAGCGGCGGCGGCGCCGATGAAATGACGTCGATCGAGGTCCATGTGCTTTTGCGATCCCGAAATCCGGCGGCAGCCACGCTGCCGCCGACGGCAAGACGCGGCCTTGAAGCCGCGTCCCGCTGGTTGCTCAAAATCAGGTATGCGGACCCATTTAGGGTCCGAGATCCTCGATTGTAGCGTAAATGCGACGACCCGAGGCCCTGTCGTAGCCGAGTTGCTGCGCAACCGGCCCGTCCCAACCGTAGATATCCTCCCCGAACTGAACCGCGCCCGAACGGGTGACGTACGTCGGATGGTAGAGCAGCCGCACCGGGATCTTCTGCGGCAGCGGCACGAACGTCTCGTCCTGTTTCGCGCGGGCCTGCTTCCACTGGTCGGCAATGTTTTCCTGTCCCGCGAGCATGTCCGCGAAGCCGAGTGCGTCGAACACCCGCACGCAGCCGTGGCTCCGCTGGCGCTCGTCGAGGTCGAACAGGGCCTTGGCGGGCGTGTCGTGGAGGTAGATCTCGTACTTGTCCTGCATGTCGAACTTGACCAGGCCGAGCGAGTTGTCCGGACCCGATTGCTGGACGATCCAGCCGTCCTTCCACGCCATGTTGTGGCTCTTGAGGTAGCCGGCGCCTTTGCCGGCGAGCTCGGTGCTCGCGATCGACTTGGGGATTGTCCAGGTGGGATTGGCGACCAGGCGGTAGATCGGCGCCTCGATCTGCGGTGTTTCCTTGCCGGGCTGGCCGACGACCACCTTGCGCTGATCGACCAATTTCCCGTCGCGGTAATAGAGCAGGATCGCCGCGCCGGTGTTCACGTCGATCCGCGTTTCGGGCGGGTTGCGCACCAGCCACCGCCGCCGCTCGAGCGCCACCGCCAGCGCGCGACCGCGCGTGACCGCCGCGCGGTTGAGCGCGGCGAGGGTGCCGGCATCGATCTTGCCGTTGTCGTCGAGCCCCGTTTCGTTCTGCAGTGCTTTGATCGCGGCCACCAGATCGGGCGTGTACGCGTTCGCGCCGGACGATTGGCTCGGCTGCGGCGACGCGGCCGAGGCCGACGCGCTCGGCGCCGGCGCGGCCGGTTGGCCGGAAGGCGCCTGGGCGGTTTGCACCGCCAGATAGCCTTCGCGCGTCAGCAGGTCGCGAATCGCCGGGATGCGCGGATCGGTTGCGTCGGGCGAGATCGTCTTGCCGGCGGGGACCTGGTGCTGCGCGGCGTAGGCCGCGACGTCGCGGTAATGCAGATAGGCTTTCGACAACGCGGCGTATTCCGCATCCTGCGGCGCGAGCTTGGCGAACCAGTCGGCCACTTTGCCGTCGGCCAGCGGCTGCTGCAGCCCGTCGATCAGGTCCACCTGCGGCCGGGGAATGGAGTAGATCGGATAGAGCTTGGTCGGATCGGTCAGCCCGTTCGACAGCGCCGCCGCATAGGCGAGCGCGGCTTTGGTCAGCGCAGCTTCCTTCTGCGCCGGGGTGCCCTTCGAGATGTCGGCGAGGAAGCTGACCCGGTCGAGCCCGTTGGCGGTGCGCTTGGCGAGGACCTGCTCGAGCTCCTTCGCGCTGCCCGCGGACCACATCGGCAGCCACTGGTCGCGGCGGTAGAACTCGGCTGCGGGGTTGTTGCCCATCGCGGCCTGGAGTTGGGCGGGGGAGACATCGAAGACCTTGGAGCCGTACGCGTCGCGGTGATTGCTGCAGGCGGTGGCGAGGAGCAGGGGGATGAGGGCAAAACGGATCGAAGGCTTCACTGGCGGCTCCGGTTGACGACTGGACCGCAGTGAAACGCGCCAGATGCCGGTTCGGTCCGCAGGTGGACTCGAATGCGCGGCGATCAGGAAACGATGGTCGGGGAGAGAGGATTCGAACCTCCGGCCCCTGCCTCCCGAAGACAGTGCTCTACCAGGCTGAGCTACTCCCCGACCGGAACCCGCTTTTGGTGCCGCGGGTGAGGCAGAGGCGCGCCAATAGCGGCGTGGGGGCGGGGTGGCAAGCGGGCAATTGGCGGTGTAGCACAGCCGCATGGCCAGCGCCGTCCCAGCGAATCGCTCCGAACCCCGACGCCACCCCGAATGGCAGTATCTCGACTTGTTGCGGCAGGTCTGGGAGCAGGGCGACGAGCGCATCGACCGCACCGGAATCGGCACGCGCTCGGTGTTCGGCGCCCAGTTGCGATTCGATCTTGCCGGCGGGCGGATGCCGCTGCTGACCACCAAGCGGGTCTACTGGAAGACCGCGACGCGCGAGTTGCTGTGGTTCCTGACCGGCGAGACCAACATTCGTCCGCTGGTGCTGCAAGGGGTGCACATCTGGAACGAATGGCCGCACGCGCGCTATGTCCGCGAGACGGGCGATGCGTTGTCGGTGGAGGATTTCGTCACGCGGATCGCAAGCGACGAGACGTTCGCGGCGCGTTGGGGCGATCTTGGCCCGGTCTACGGCAAGCAATGGGTCAATTGGGCGACTTACGAGCCCAACGGCGACGGGACGTTCCGCCAGGGTTCAGGGATCGACCAGGTCACGCAAGTGGTCGAGAGCCTGAAGGCCAACCCGGGCAGCCGGCGCCACATCATCGAAGGCTGGAACGTCGCCGAGCTCGATCGGATGGCGCTGCCGCCGTGCCACAAGACGTACCAGTTCCACGTTGCGGGAAACCGGCTCAACTGTCTGCTCTACCAGCGCAGTTGCGACGTGGCGCTGGGCCTGCCGTTCAACTTGTGGTCCGCCGCGCTGCTCACGCGGATGATGGCGCAGCAGACCGATCTCGAGCCGGGCGAGCTGGTGTGGATCGGCGGCGACACCCATCTCTATCTGAACCACTCCGATTTGGTCGAAGAACAACTGAGTCGCGTGCCTTCGGGCGCACCCACGCTCGAAATCGTGCGCAGGCCCCCGACAATTTTCGATTACCGGATCGAGGACTTCGAGGTCCATGATTACGCGCCGCAAGGCGCGCTCAAGGCACCTATTGCCGTCTGACCCGTTTTCTTGACGTGGAGAACGTGTGCGCAATAAAATGTCGCGCACGTAATAAAATCGTTCACGCGGGGAGAATGCTGATGGGCGAGCGCCCGGCTCGCATGTCCGATCCGGCGAAGGCCAACCGGCCCGCGCTCGAACTGCACGTGCCGGAACCGCGCGCGCGGCCCGGCGAGACGCCCGACTTCTCGTGGCTCGAACTTCCTGACGCGGGCGCGGCGGCGCGGCCCGACGAGGCTTGCAGCCCGAGCGAGACGTGGCCGCTGTGCAACTCGCTGGTCCGCGTGCTCGATGACCAGGGCCGCGCACAGGGGGCTTGGGATCCGCGACTCGCGCCCGACGCGCTGCGCGCGATGCTGAAGGACATGGCGCTGACCCGCGCATTCGACGAGCGGATGTATCGCGCCCAGCGCCAGGGCAAGACCAGCTTCTACGTCCGTTCGACTGGCGAGGAAGCGGTTTCGGTCGCGGTCGCCCACGCGCTCGCGTCGGACGACATGGTGTTCCCGACCTACCGCCAGCAGGGCATCCTGATCGCGCGCGGGTATCCGCTGGTCGAGATGGTCAACCAGATCTATTCGAACCGCGGCGACCGGCTGAAGGGTCGCCAGCTGCCGATCATGTACTCGGCGCGCGCGCAGGGCTTCTTCACCATCAGCGGCAACCTCACGACGCAAGTGCCGCAGGCGGTCGGCTGGGCGATGGCGAGCGCGATCCGCCACGACAGCCGCATCGCCGCCGCGTTCGTCGGCGAAGGCTCGACCGCCGAGGGAGACTTCCACTCGGGACTGACGTTCGCCGCGGTCTACAACGCACCGGTGCTGATCAACGTGGTCAACAACCAGTGGGCGATCTCGAGCTTCTCGGGCTTCGCGGGGGCCGAGCGCAGCACGTTCGCCGCCCGTGCGATCGGCTACGGCATTGCCGGGTTGCGCGTCGACGGCAACGATGCGCTGGCGGTCTATGCAGCGACCCGCTGGGCCGCCGATCGCGCGCGGGCGAACGCCGGGCCGACGCTGATCGAGCATTTCACGTATCGCGCCGAGGGCCATTCGACGTCCGACGATCCGTCCGCCTATCGCTCGGCGCAGGAGCGGGCCGAATGGCCGCTCGGCGATCCGGTCGCCCGGCTGAAGCAGCACCTGATCGCACTCGGCGAATGGTCGGAGGAACGCCACGCCGAGATGGACCGTGATCTCGCCGAGCGGGTGCGCGACGCGTCGAAGGAAGCCGAGAAGAACGGCGTGCTCGGCCACGGGTTGCACCACCCGTTCAAGACGATGTTCGAGGACGTGTTCGAGGAACTGCCCTGGCATCTTACGGAACAGGCCGAGCAGGCCATTCGCGAGCGGCATATCAAGTGGCCGGGCTGGCGCGAATGATCGAAGACGCGCCCGTCAGCCTTCACGAGGCCCCCGCGCGCAGCCTGACGATGGTCGAGGCGATCAACGACGCGCTCGACGTGATGCTCGAACGCGATCCCGACGTGATCCTCTTGGGCGAAGACATCGGCTATTTCGGCGGCGTATTCCGGGCGACCGCCGGCTTGCAGGCCAAGCACGGCAAGACGCGGGTGTTCGACACCCCGATCAGCGAAGGCGGGATCGTCGGGGTCGCGGTGGGGATGGGGGCCTACGGCCTGAGGCCGGTGCCCGAGATCCAGTTCGCCGACTACATCTACCCCGGGCTCGACCAGTTGGTCAGCGAGGCCGCGCGCCTGCGCTATCGCTCGGCCGGAGAGTTCATCGCCCCGCTCACCGTGCGCGCGCCGTTCGGCGGCGGGATCTTCGGCGGCCAGACCCACAGCCAGAGCCCCGAGGCGCTGTTCACCCATGTCGCGGGACTGAAGACGGTGATTCCGTCGACCCCGCACGATGCCAAGGGCCTGCTGATCGCGGCGATCGAGGACAACGACCCGGTGATCTTCTTCGAGCCCAAGCGGATCTACAACGGTCCGTTCTCGGGCTATTACGACAAGCCGGTGCGGCCGTGGAAGGATCATCCCGACAGCCGCGTGCCCGAAGGCTATTACCGCGTCCCGCTCGGCACCGCTCGGGTGGTGCGCGAAGGATCGGCGCTCACCGTGCTTGCCTACGGCACGATGGTGCACGTCGCGGCCGCGGTCTGTTCCGAGAAAGGCGTCGATGCCGAGATCCTCGACTTGCGGACGCTGGTGCCGCTCGACATTGAGGCTGTGGAAAAGTCTGTGGAGAAGACGGGGCGTTGCCTGGTGATACACGAAGCGACCCGCACCTCGGGCTTCGGCGCGGAGCTCGCCGCACTGGTGCAGGAGCGCTGCTTCTACCACCTCGAGGCGCCGATCGAACGTGTGACCGGGTTCGATACGCCTTACCCGCACAGCCTCGAATGGGCGTATTTCCCAGGGCCGGTGCGGATCGGCGAAGCACTCGATCGGCTGATGGAGGGTTGATGGCGCGCTACGTCTTCACCTTGCCCGATATCGGCGAAGGGATCGCCGAGGCGGAGATCGTCGCCTGGCACGTTCAGCCCGGCGACCTGATAGCCGAGGACGGTCGCCTGGCCGACATGCTGACCGACAAGGCGACGGTCGAGATGGAAAGCCCGGTCGCCGGCCGCGTCCTCGAGCTCGGCGGCGCGGAAGGGGACAGGATCGCGATCGGCTCGCCGCTGGTGGTGCTCGAGGTTGAGGGGGAGGTGGTGGTTGCCGAAGCCGAGGCGAAAGTCGATGAGGCGCCCACGCCCGAAGCGAGCGCGGCCGAAAACCCCTCTCCCCTGCAGGGGAGAGGGAGGAGCGGCGAAGCCGCGGAGGGTGTGGGGGCTGTCAGCCCTCGCGACGTTGCGGTGGCGGACAGCCCCCACCCCAACCCCTCCCCTGAAGGGGAGGGGCTTAGGAAAGCGAAAGCCCTCGCGTCGCCCGCCGTCCGCGCCCGCGCAAAAGAGCTCGGCATCGATCTCGCCGATGTCCGCGCGAGCGAGGGCGCGCGCATCCGCCATGCCGATCTCGACGCATTTCTGAGCTACGGCGCGGTCAAGGGCTATGCCCCCGTCGGCTCCACGCGCGGCGACGAACAGGTCAGAGTGATCGGCCTGCGCCGGCGCATCGCCGAGAACATGGCGGCGGCGAAGCGCCACATTCCGCACTTCACCTATGTCGAGGAATGCGACGTCACCGAACTGGAAAAGCTGCGCGCCGATCTCAACGCCCATCTCGGAGAGCGCCCCCGCCTGACGATGCTGCCGCTGCTGATCGCGGCGATCTGCCGCGCATTGCCGCAGTTTCCGATGATCAACGCGCGCTACGACGACGAGGCGGGCATCGTCACGCGCCACGGCGCGGTTCACATGGGGATCGCGACCCAGACCGACGCCGGGCTGATGGTCCCGGTGATCCGCGACGCGCAGGCGAAGAACTTGTGGCAGCTCGCGGGCGAGATCGCGCGGCTGGCGCAAGCGGCGCGCGGCGGCACCGCGAAGGCGGAAGAGTTGTCGGGCTCGACCCTGACGATCTCCTCGCTCGGCCCGCTCGGCGGGATCGCCGCGACGCCGGTGATCAACCGGCCCGAAGTCGCGATCGTCGCCCCCAACCGGATCGTCGAGCGCCCGATGTTCGTCCCTGACGGATTGGGCGGCGAACGAATCGAGAAGCGCAAGCTGATGAACCTTTCGCTCAGCTGCGATCACCGGGTGGTCGACGGCCACGATGCGGCGAGCTTCATCCAGGCGGTGAAGCGGCTTATGGAAACCCCGGTGCTGTTGCTGGCAGGCTAGGGAGGGCTCCGATGGCGAAGGACAAGCGGGTCGACGAGAAGATTGCCAAGGCCCCACCGTTCGCCCGCCCGATCCTCGAGCATTTGCGCGCGCTGGTGCACGACACGCTGCCCGGCGTCGAGGAAGCGATCAAATGGGGCATGCCGCACTTCGTGTGGAAGGGGAAGAACGTTGCCGGGATGGCGGCGTTCAAGGCGCACTGCGGTTTCGTGATCCATGGCGATGGGCGCCAGGGCGAGGCGCTGGGGCAGTTCGGCAAGCTGGCCTCGCTCGCGGACCTGCCGGCGGAAAAAGAGCTGAAGGCGAAACTGCTCGCCGCCGCCGAACGGATCCAAACCGAAGGGCATGCGACAACCTCGCGAGCCAAGCCCAAGCCGCGCGGTGAACCGGCCGTGCCGCAGGATTTCGCCGCCGCGCTCGACGCGGTGCCGCCGGCGCGCCAGGCCTTCGATGCATTCTCGCCCTCCCAGCAACGCGAATATGTCGACTGGATCGTCGAGGCGAAACAGGACGCGACCCGCGAGCGGCGCCTGAAGCAGGCGATCGAGTGGATCGCCGAGGGCAAGCGGCGCAACTGGAAGTACGAAATCCGCTGAGCGTACCTCAGCGCACCGCCGCGCTGTAGGTGATCCGGCCGCTGCCTTGCGCCGCCTCGTGTGCCGAGATCGGCCAGCGGACGTTGGTCACGTCCTCGTCGGAGGCAAGGCGGACGCCGTAGCCGTCGCGCACCGTCAGCGCGCCGAGCGTGCCCCAGTGGCGCCCGCCGTCGACGGACACCTGCTCGCCCTCGCGGCTTGAGCCGGTGAAGGCGAGGGTTTGCGGAATCGGGCTGGTTACGTAAAACCCTTTGCCGTCCGGCCGCGTGTGCCACTCGACCATCAGCACCACCGTGTCGCCCGAAGCGAACCGGTTGGCGGGTCTGATCTGCCGCTCCGTCCGCCCGTCGCCGGTGTGGCCCAGATGCTCGACGAACACCGCGCTGGTCAGAATCACGGCACTCTGCGCGAGCGCCGGGGTCGCGACGAAACAAGCGGCCAGCGCCGCGAACGCGAATTTGCCCAAGGGTGCCCCCCTCCCGCTCAGCGGCTTTCCGATCCGGGGCCGAAGCTCGCAGCAAAGCGCAAAGATATGGTTAATCCCGCACTAAATTTCGGGTGTCGGAAGTTCGCGGAACGGTGCGCGCTTGGGGCGGTTGACAGGGTGTGCAGCCTGCCTTAGTGGCGCGGCCTCCCAAGGGACGCACGCCGTTTCACGCACTGGAATGTGCGCCGGAGCACGCGGGTGTAGCTCAGTTGGTTAGAGCGCCGGCCTGTCACGCCGGAGGTCGCGGGTTCAAGTCCCGTCACTCGCGCCACTTGGGACTCAGGCTCAGCCCCAGCGGCCGGTTTCCATCCAGATCAGGAACCGCCGCAGCGGCAGCACCCAGACGATCCCGAGCACCAGATAGATTGCCGCCTGCACGAGCGCGGGCAGCCAGTCGAACCATTGCGACGCCCAGGCGATCAGCAGCGCGTAGAGCGTCAGCGCGACAAGCAGGCCGAGGATGCCGAGCGGGATCCTCAGCGTCGGCTTGTCGCGCGCCATCAGTCGAACGGGCCGAGCAGCCGGGTCGGGGTGACCACCGCGGTCAGCCCCATGTCGTGCGGCTCGATCGGCAGTTCGGGCACTTCCTGCATGTCCCACGCCATGCCGATGCGGATCACGTCGGGATGCGCGCCGAGCCATTTGTCGTAGAATCCTCCGCCCTGGCCGAGCCGGTCGCCGCGCGCGGTGAACGCGACCAGCGGCATGAACAATACGTCGGGCACCACTTCGGGCGCATCCTCGCCGCCCTGCATCAGCCCGAAATAACCCTTGGCGAGGTCGGTCTCGCCGTAAGGATCGGAATGCACGCGAAAGATCATCGGCGTCTGGAGGTCAACCAGCCAGGGCAGCGCGATGGTGTGACCGCGCTCGAAGAAGAACTTGGCATAGCCGCTCGCCGGCGCTTCGCCCGGATCGGCCCGGTAGAAGCCGATCACCGTACCCTCGGGCACCAGATCGACCACCGCGGAGGGAGGGCGGTGGAACACCAGCGCGCTGACCTCCGCCGGCAGCGCGGCGGCGTATTCGCGGCGAGCCTTGCGCAGGCGATCGCGGATTTCCTTCTTCAGGGCGATTTTCTGAGGGTCGGACATGCACCGCCCATAACCGTTCGTGCCGAACGAAGTCGAGACACGTCGTCACGATCCTCCCTTGCAAGGGGAGGGGGACCGCCGAGCCACAGGCTCGGTGGTGGAGGGGTGTCACCCTCACCGATAGAGCGACACCCCTCCGTCAGCCCTGCGGGCTGCCACCTCCCCTTGCAGGGGAAGATCGTCGGACTTGCCGCGAGCGCGCTTGCGAATGGCAGGGTCGATCGAGAGAAAGAGTGACGGGACCACCATGGGCCGGTGCCGGTGAAATCCTCTGACGCCTAAACGTCAGGTGGGGACCATGTGCCTCGGGCTCACAGGACGAACCAGGAACCCGAACAGGGACAGCCCCCTTGGATTGCTTATAGCCTCAGGGATGTTCTGCGGCGCGTACCGGGCAGTACCCGTCGCCGCGCTATCTAGGCGCTGACGCGCTATGCCTCAAGATGCGCGGCGACGTTTTCGAGGCGGGTGGCGAGGGTTTCGAGTTGGGGCGCAAAATCGGCATCTTCGCCCTTCGGTTGCTTCAGTTCGAACACCTCATCGGCCAGCAGCAGCGCGGCGAACAGCAGGAGGCGCGATTCGGCCTGGCCTTCGATCCCGCCCATCGCGGCGAGCTTCTCGTCGATCATCGAGCCGAGGCGGCGGATGTGCGCCTCTTCGCCGTCGGCGCAGGCGACGCGATAGCTACGGCCGCCGATCGCGAGGGTAACGTCGCTCATCTTGCCCCCCTCATCCCTCGAGCGCCCCGATCAGGGCATCGAGCTCGCGCAGCGAATCGGTGACGCTGGAGCGCAACTGCCCATACTTGCGGGCGAGTTCCGGATCGGGGCCCGAAGGCCGCGCGGCGGCGGCTTCGATGCGCGCCGCAGCCGCCTCGATCCGCGCGAGCGCCTTGACGATCCTTTCCCGGTCCATGACCAAAACGCTACTCCCAAGTTCCCGGCGTTGGCAAAGTCTTGGCGATCAAAGCTGTGAATTATCCTGCGCTTGCCAGCATGCTGCGACGGGCCGGGCATGCTTGACGGCGCGCGGTGGGTCCGCAAAGGAGGCCGCGCGCCGAATCTTCCGATCCGCCACCCACTCCCGGCGCGCCCGCAGGAGCCCGACCGAATGACTCTCGATCCGTCCCGCCTCGCACCGATGGCGAACGCCATCCGCGCGCTCTCGATGGACGCGGTCCAGGCGGCGAACAGCGGCCATCCGGGCATGCCGATGGGCATGGCCGACGTCGCCAGCGTGCTATGGTCGAAGTACCTCAAGTTCGACCCCGCCGATCCGCAGTGGCCCGACCGCGACCGCTTCGTGCTGTCGGCCGGGCACGGCTCGATGCTGCTTTATTCACTGCTTTACCTGTCCGGCTACGCGCGGCCGACGATCGACGACATTCGCAATTTCCGCCAGCTCGGCAGCCCATGCGCCGGGCATCCGGAAAACACCCATCTCGAAGGCGTCGAGGCGACCACCGGTCCGCTCGGGCAGGGCCTCGCGATGGCGGTTGGCATGGGGATCGCCGAGCGGCACCTCAATGCCGTGTTCGGCGACGAGATCGTCGATCACCGCACCTGGGTGATCGCCGGCGACGGTTGCCTGATGGAAGGCATCAACCACGAGGCGATCGGGCTCGCCGGGCACCTCAAGCTCGGCCGGATGATCGTATTGTGGGACAACAACTCGATCACCATCGACGGCGCGACGTCACTTTCGACCAGCGAAGACATTCCGGCACGCTACGCCGCGGCGGGCTGGCACGTGACGAGCTGCGACGGGCACGATCCCGAGGATATCGCGCGCGCGATCGACGAAGCGCTGGCCGACGAGCGCCCGTCGCTGGTCGCTTGCAAGACGATCATCGGCAAAGGCGCGCCGACCAAGCAGGGCACCTCGGCCACCCACGGCTCGGCGCTCGGAGCCGAGGAAGTCGCCGCCGCGCGGCTGATGCTCGGTTGGGAATATCCCGCGTTCGAAGTGCCGGACGAAATTCTCGCCGATTGGCGTGCGACCGGCGAGCGCGGCAAGCAGGCTCACGGCGAATGGAAAGAGCGGCTTTCAAACCATTCGCAAAAAGACGAATTTCTCCGCCGCATGAACGGCGAACTTCCGTCCGGCAACGCTGCCGGCGAAGCGTTCAAGGCGATGCTGGCCGAGAACCAGAAAGTCGCCACCCGCAAGGCGTCGGAAATCGCGCTCGGCGTACTGACGCCATTGCTGCCGGAGATGATCGGCGGCTCGGCCGACTTGACCGGCTCGAACAACACCAAGACCGCCGCGACCGGGCCGCTCACGGCGGAAAACTACGCCGGCCGTTACGTCTATTACGGCATCCGCGAGTTCGGCATGGCCGCGGCGATGAACGGGATGGCGCTGCACGGGGGCGTGATCCCCTACGGCGGCACGTTCCTGGTGTTCACCGACTATTGCCGCGCCGCGATCCGCCTCTCGGCGATCCAGGAAGCGCGGGTGGTCTATGTGATGACCCACGACAGCATCGGCCTGGGCGAAGATGGCCCGACCCACCAGCCGGTCGAGCACCTGCAGAGCCTGCGCGCGATGCCGGGGGTCAAGGTTTTCCGCCCGTGCGACATCATCGAGACCGCGGAGGCGTGGAATCTGGCCCTGCAGCAGGAGGGTCCGTCGATCCTCGCGCTCAGCCGCCAGAACCTGCCGCAGCTTCGGCACGAAGGTGAGATGCTGAGCGCGAAAGGCGGTTATCGCCTCGCAGCGGCCGAAGCCGATCGCAAGGTGGTGCTGATCGCCACCGGCTCCGAAGTCGAGCTGGCGATGAACGTGCGCGCCGCGCTGGAGGAACAGGGCGTGGGCGCGGACGTCGTGTCGATGGCCTGCACCGAGCTGTTCGACGAGCAGGATAAGGCCTACCGCGCCGACATCCTGCCTGCCGACGCACTCAAGGTCTCGATCGAGGCAGGCACCACGTTCGGCTGGGAACGTTACACCGGCACCGACGGCGTGAACATCGGCCTCGACCGATTCGGCGCCTCGGCACCGGCCGAAGTGCTGTTCCCCCATTTCGGCTTCAGCGTCGACGCGATCGTGCCGAAAATCGTTGAAAAACTGAAGGCTTAGCAGGAGAATCTCGCATGGCGACCAGGGTTGCGATCAACGGCTTCGGGCGCATCGGGCGGCTTGTCGCCCGCGCGATCTTCGAACGCGAGGATGACGATTTCGAGCTGGTCTCGATCAATGACTTGGGCGACGCGAAAGCCAACGCGCTGCTGTTCGGCCACGATTCGGTCCACGGCCGCTTCAAGGGCAAAGTCGAGGCGGCGGACGGCGCGATCCTGGTCGACGGCCAGCGCCTGATCGTCACCGCCGAGCGCGACCCGGCCAAACTGCCGCACGGCGACAACGGGATCGACGTGGTGCTCGAATGCACCGGTTTCTTCGCCTCGAAGGACAAGGCGAGCGCGCACCTGGCGGCGGGCGCCAAGCGGGTGCTGATCTCGGCTCCGGCCGACGGGGTCGACAAGACGATCGTCTACGGCGTGAACCACCAGTCGCTGACCGCCGATGACGTCGTGGTTTCGAACGCCAGCTGCACCACCAACTGCCTCGCGCCGGTCGCCAAGGTGCTGCACGACGCGATCGGCATCGAGCGCGGGTTCATGACCACGGTCCACAGCTACACCAACGATCAGAACATTCTCGACCAGCTGCACAAGGACATGCGCCGCGCGCGCGCCGGGGCGCTCAACATGATCCCGACGACTACCGGCGCCGCGCGCGCGGTGGGCCTGGTGCTGCCCGAATTGAAGGGCAAGCTCGACGGCAGCTCGGTGCGCGTGCCGACGCCCAACGTCAGCCTGATCGACCTGGTGTTCACGCCGAGCCGCGACACCACGAAGGAAGAGATCAACGCCGCGCTCAAGGCCGCAGCCGAGGGTGCGATGAAGGGCGTGCTGGATTACACCGACCAGCCGCTGGTCAGCACCGACTTCAACCACCAGCCGGCCAGCTCGACCGTCGACAGCCTTGAGACGGCGGTGCTCGAAGGCAAGCTCGCCCGCGTGGTCAGCTGGTACGACAACGAGTGGGGCTTCTCGAACCGGATGATCGACACCGCCAAGGTGATCGCGGGGTTGTTGTGAACAAGATCCTCCCCATCCGGGGGAGGGGGACCATGCGCAGCATGGTGGAGGGGGCATTTCGCAGTGCAGCCCCCTTCGTCAGTCGCTGACGCGACTGCCACCGCCGCCGATGGGGGAGGATCGGAGAAAGACCATGTCCACCTTCAAAACCCTCGACGACATCGGCGATATCCAGGGCAAGGTTGCGCTGGTGCGGGTCGACTTCAACGTGCCGATGGACGGCGGGCGGGTGACCGACACCACCCGCATCCAGGCGTCGGCGCCGACGATCCTCGAACTTTCCGGCAAAGGCGCGAAAGTGCTGCTGCTGTCCCATTTCGGGCGCCCCAAAGGGCAGCGCAGCTCGACGCTGTCGCTGTCCATGGTGCTCGACGCGGTGAACGAGGTGCTTGGCGAGGAAGTGATGTTCGTCCCCGAAGTCGCCGGCCCAGTGGTCGAGCAGGCGGTGGCGATCCTCGGCTGTGGCGACATCGGCCTGCTCGAGAACACCCGCTTCTGGCCGGGCGAGGAAGCGAACGACCCCGAATTCGCCAAGGCGATCGCGGCCAATGGCGATCTCTACGTGGACGACGCATTCTCCGCCGCGCACCGCGCACACGCCTCGACCGAAGGGATCACCCACTTCCTGCCGTCCTACGCCGGCCGCGCGATGCAGGCCGAGCTTGAAGCGCTCGACAAGGCGCTGGGCAACCCCGAGCGCCCGGTGGCGGCGGTGGTCGGCGGGGCCAAGGTTTCGAGCAAGCTCGACGTGCTCACGCACCTCGTCGGCCAGGTCGAGCACCTGATCATCGGCGGCGGGATGGCCAACACCTTCCTTGCCGCGAAAGGTGTCGATGTCGGCAAGTCGCTATGCGAGCACGACCTGACGCCCAAGGCGAACGAAATCCTCGCCGCCGCCGACGCGACCGGCTGCACGGTGCATTTGCCTTATGACGTCGTGGTGGCGACGCAATTCGCCGCCAACCCGCCGTCGTTGCGCACCTGCAACGTCCACGAAGTCGCCGCCGACGAGATGATCCTCGACGTCGGGCCGCAAGCCACCGAAGCGCTTGCCGACGTGCTCAAGACCTGCCGCACTCTCGTGTGGAACGGCCCGCTGGGCGCGTTCGAGACCCCGCCGTTCGATGCCGCGACGGTGGCGCTCGCGAAAACCGCCGCTGCGCTCACCCGTGAGGGTTCGCTGATCTCCGTCGCCGGCGGCGGCGACACCGTCGCGGCGTTGAACCATGCCGGCGCTGGGGGCGATTTCAGCTATGTCTCAACCGCCGGCGGCGCGTTCCTCGAATGGATGGAAGGCCGCGAGCTGCCGGGGGTGGCGGCCTTGACGAAATAAGCGCTGCGTCTTACGTTTAACATGTTAAACGGCTCAAATGCTGGGCGTCAGACTCGACAAAGAAACCGAGCGCGATCTCGATGCGCTCGCTCGGCGGACTCGGCGGCCAAAAAGCCAGATCGCGCGAGAGGCTATCCGGGCCTATGTGTCGAAACACGATCGGACTGCCCAGGCGCGCGCGGAATGGGCGGAAATCTCCCGGCACGAGCGCGGCAATCGCGATATCGACGACATTCTCGATTTCGCGGCGCGGGACATGGATCGCCAACTTTGAAGCGGGGCTCGGTGGTGATCGCGGCCGAACGGGGCAGCTTTGCCGGCAAGCCCTGCCCGTGGCTGGTCGTGCAGAATTCCGACTTGCTGGACGATCCCGTGTCGATCACGGTTTGCGCGATTTCGTCGGATGCGGTGGAGGCTTCGTTTCGCGTCGCGGTGGCGCCGACGCCGGCCAACGGCTTGGACCGCCCATCGCTGGTGCTGATCGACAAGATCACGACTTTGCGCAGGGAATCGATCGACCAAGTTGCCGGAGAGATCGATACGGCGATCATGCGCCGGGTGGATGCAGAAATCCGTTTCTGGCTCGATCTTTGATTCTGGGAGAACGAAATGACGCATGATGAAATGATGCAGCGCATGGCCACCGGCAAAGGCTTCATCGCCGCGCTCGACCAGTCGGGCGGCTCGACCCCCAAGGCACTCAAAGGCTATGGCATTGCCGAAGGCTCCTGGTCGAACGATGACGAGATGTTCGGCCTGATCCACCGGATGCGCGTGCGGATCATCACTTCGCCCGCGTTCACCGGCGAGAAGGTGCTCGCCGCGATCCTGTTCGAGAAGACGATGGACGGGACGGCCGACGGTAGGCCGGTGCCAACGGTGCTCGCCGAGCGCGGGGTGGTGCCGTTCATCAAGATCGACAAGGGCCTCGAGGAAGAGGCGGATGGCGTCCAGCTGATGAAGCCGATGCCCGGGCTCGACGCGCTGCTGGCGCGCGCGAAGGGGCTGGGCGTGTTCGGCACCAAGGAACGTTCGGTAATCAACGCCGCGAATGCTCAGGGCATCGCCGCGATCGTCGACCAGCAGTTCGAAGTCGGCAAGCAGGTGCTCGCGGCGGGGATGATGCCGATCCTCGAGCCCGAATATTCGATCAAGGCGGCCGATCGTCGGCAAGGCGAGGATATCCTCAAGGCCGAGATCCTGCGCAATCTCGATGCGCTGCCCGAGGGGCAGCAGGTTATGCTCAAGCTCTCGCTGCCGGTGGTGCCCGATGCGTTCGGCGAGCTCGTCCGGCACCCCAAGGTGCTGCGGGTGGTCGCGCTCTCGGGAGGGTATAACCGGCCGGAGGCGTGCGCCGAACTCGCGAAGAACCGCGGCGTGATCGCCAGCTTCAGCCGCGCGCTGCTCGAAGACTTGCGTGCGGACATGACCGATGCGGATTTCGACCGCGCGCTGGCGGCGGCGATCGACGAGATCTATCGCGCCTCGATTACCTGACAGCGGGCGGCGACGGGCGCAGCTATCGGCCGCCGGCGAAAGCAAAGCGGTATTCACCGGGAGGAATCGCCGAGCCTTTGCGTTTCTGCGGCTCGACGCCGACCAGGGTGATCGTCGTGCCATGCACGGTGTGCGGCTGGCCCAGCGTCAGGGACGCATCCTCGCGCCAGCCCGCGCCCTCGATGCGTGTCCGAAGAACGACGCGGCCGGCCCAGACGCATTGCACGGCCGGCGGACAGCGGCTGTCTTCCGCGACCTGCCGCGGGGTCACCTGCAGCCGTCCGACACGCACCGGTCGATCGAGGGGGACGGGGGCGCCGTCGGCAGCCGGCTGGGCCGCCAGCGTCGCGCAGCCCTCCAGCGCCAGTGCCGCGAACGGCGCAATGACGCGGTATATCCGATAACCCCTAGCTCTCATCGACGAACCATCCCCCGCGGAAATCAACGCACCGCCTGCCGCACCATCGCGCGCAAGGTCTGCGCATCATGCACGGCGTGCGCCTCCGCATCATTGTTGAAATAAGCCCAGACCGCGCGGCCTTCGCGGGTTTGGCCCGCGATCCAGTCGGCCCATTCGATGAGACCCTTGTCCGAGTAGCGCCCCCAGTATTTCCCTTCGCCGCCGTGGAAGCGCAAGTACGCGATCGGCCCGACCGCCACGCGCGGGCTTTTCGAGCCCGGCATATCGTGTGCCACAAAGCTCGCGCCATGGCGCTCGAGCACGGCGAAAGTCTGGTCCTTGTACCAGCTCGGATCGCGGAATTCGAATACGCTGACGACGTTGCGCGGAAGGACCCGCAGAAAGCTCTCGAGCCGCTCGAGGTTCAGCTTGAAGCGCGGCGGGAGCTGGTAAAGCACCGGCCCGAGCGTCGGTCCGAGGTGCCGAATGCGCTCCATGATCCAGGGCACCGTCTCTTCGCCGTCCTTCAGCTTCTTCGCCTGGGTGACGTAGCGCTGCGCCTTCACCGCATAGCGGAAGCCCTTGGGCGCCTGCTTGCGCCAGGCGTCGAAAGTTTCCGCCTTGGGCAGGCGGTAGAAGCTGTTGTTGATCTCCACCGTGTCGAACTCTTGCGCATAGAACTCGAACCAGCGCTTGACGGCAAGGTCCTGCGGATAGAACAGCCCGCGCCAGTGCTGATAGACCCAGCCGGAGCAGCCGATCCGTACCGGCGCATTGGGAGCGGAAGCGTGAGTGACCATGACCGGCCAACGAACGGACACCCGCGTTCGTCCCAGCTCTACCTGATCTCGCCGCTGGATGTCGGCGGCGAGTTCCCGCGACGGCTCGAATGCGCGCTCGACGCAGGGCCGGTCGCCGCGTTCCAGTTCCGGGTGAAAAACCTCAACGAGCATGACGCGGCGCGGTTCGCCGAGCCATTGCGCGACATCTGCCGCGCGCGCGATGTCGCCTTCATCGTCAACGACAGCGTCTCGCTCGCCAGGCGGGTAGGGGCCGACGGGGTGCATCTCGGCCAGGACGACGGCAGCGTGCGCGAGGCGCGCGAGACGTTGGGGCGCCAGGCGCAGATCGGCGTCACCTGCCACGGCAGCCGACACCTGGCGATGGAAGCCGGCGAGGCGGGGGCGGACTACGTCGCGTTCGGCGCGTTCTTCCCGAGCGAGACCAAGGACAGCGGCCACCGCGCTGAACCGGAAATCCTCGAATGGTGGCAGGGGCTGTTCGAGCTGCCGTGCGTCGCGATCGGCGGGATCACCCCCGACAACTGCGCCCCGCTGGTCGCGGCAGGGGCGGACTTCCTCGCGGTGTGCGGGGCGGTATGGAGCGGCGATGAAGCGGCGGCGGTGAAAGCGTTCGCCGGCAAGCTCGCCTAGCGGCTCACGAGCTTGCGGTCGACGCCGCTCCGCAAGCGAGTGCGAGGCGATCCTCTGCGTCTTCGCTGGTTCGCGCCTGCTCTTTCTTGGCATTCTTGCAGTTTCCTGCCGGCCGCGCGGTCAGGCTGCCAGCCTCGCCCAGCTTGATGCAGCGCAAGCCGGTGTCCTTGCCGCCGGCATCGAGCTTGCGCAGGAAATGCTCGCTCTGGACAATGTAGTGCTCGCCGTCGCGCGGGCCACTGGTCATCCGCACGTCTTTGCCGGTACGCAGGTAAGTGCCGCGGCCATCGGGGACGAGGTAAGTCGAATCGTTGGTGATCGCGAAGTCGGCTTGAGGCGTTGCCACGCCGGGCGCGGCGCCGGCGTCGCCCGGCATCTCGCAAGCCCAGGCGCCACGCTCCAGCGTGCCGAGCTTGCCGCCCGACACCGCAAGCGCCGGCGCGGCGAACAGCGCCACCACGATCCCCAGAGCGATTAGGAATGATTTCATCGGGCCTCTTCTCGCTCTTCGTGGCTACCACGCCCCTGCCGCCCGCGCCAGCGTCTGCGAAGGGATTCCTTGCCGCCGGCCTTGCCGCGCGCTAGGGCGCCGGCGCGTATCCAACACAGCACTTTCGAAAGCCGAAGCATGAAAATCAGCGGCGTGGACATTCGTCCCGGCAACATCCTCGAATACGAAGGCGGCATCTGGAAGGTCGCCAAGACCCAGCACACCCAGCCGGGCAAGGGCGGGGCGTTCATGCAGGTCGAGATGAAGAACCTGATCGACGGCCGCAAGACCAACGTCCGCTTCCGCAGCGCCGACACGGTCGAGCGGGTGCGGCTCGACACCAAGGACTTCCAGTTCCTCTACGCCGACGGCGACCAGCTGGTGTTCATGGACCAGGACACCTACGACCAAATCCATCTCGACCGGGACTTGATCGGCGACGCCGCCGCATTCCTCGACGACGGAATGGAAGTCACTCTCGAAATGTACGACGAGCGGCCGATTTCCGTTCAGCTTCCCGAACAAGTCGAGGCCGTAATCGTCGAAGCCGACGCCGTGGTGAAGGGGCAAACCGCCAGTTCCAGCTACAAGCCTGCGGTGCTTGAGAACGGGGTGCGCGTGATGGTGCCCCCGCACATCGAAAGCGGGACGCGCATCGTCGTCGATGTCTATGCCCGCGAATATGTAAGGAAGGCCGATTGATCGTGAATAAATCGCTTCTCATCGCCGCTCTCGCGGTTCTCGCGGCAGGCGCTTCGGCGCAGGCGGCCGACAGCAAGCCAGCTTCCAAGCCCGCGGCAGCCCCTGCGCAGGCTCAGCCTGCGGCGGGCAAGCCGACGCCCGAGCAAATCGCCGACATCGAGCGTGCCGCCCACATCTGGCAGGCCTTCAACGTGGTGATGGAGTCGAAGGACGCCACGGTTCCTGTGAAGAACGCGCTGCTGGCGTGCCTCTACAACAACAAGCTTTCGACGATCAGCGTCGCTGCCGGCAAAGTGTTCGCCGCCAACCCGAACATGAAGGAAGACAATATCGACGATGTCTTCCATGCCGCCGGTGGCGTATGCGGGCTCGGCTTCAAGAAACCCGAGGGCACCGCCGGTGCAGCACCGGCCATCGCTCCGAAGGCTCCCGCACCTGCTCCGAAGACGTCCAGCGGTCACTAAAGCCGCTCACAACGTGGCGCGCGCACCTGCCCCGACAAGAACGGATTGCTGAATGGCTTTATCGGCTCTCATCCGAGTGATGGAACGCGCCGCGCGCAAAGCGGGCGGCCGCCTGCGGCGCGATTTCGGCGAGGTCGAGCATTTGCAGGTCAGCCGCAAGGGGCCTTCCGACTTCGTGTCGAAGGCCGATCGCGCGGCCGAGCGGACGATCTACGACGAACTGTTGCAGGCGCGCCCCGACTGGGGCTTCTTCATGGAAGAAGCCGGCGAGATCAAAGGCGATCCCACCAAACCCCGCTGGGTGGTCGACCCGCTCGACGGGACCAGCAATTTTCTCCATGGCATCCCCCATTTCGCGATTTCGATCGCGGCGCAGGAGCCGAAGCCGGACGGCTCGGGTTGGGGCGAGGTGACCGCCGCGGTGGTCTACCAGCCGATCACCGACGAGACGTTCTGGGCCGAGAAAAGCGCGGGCGCGTGGCTGCAGTCGGCGCGTCTGCGGGTCTCGGCGCGGCGGAACCTGAGCGACGCGCTGATCGCGACCGGGATGCCTTACCAAGGTCACGGAGATTTCGGTTCGTGGACGCGGATATTCGCAGCGATCGGGCCGCAGGTGGCCGGGGTGCGTCGTTTCGGCGCAGCGTCGCTCGATCTCGCATGGGTCGCCGCGGGCCGCTTCGACGGCTTCTGGGAAACCGATCTCGCTCCGTGGGACACTGCTGCCGGTTGCCTGCTGGTACGCGAGGCCGGCGGTTTCGTCAGCGATTTCCGCGGCCGCTCGCTGCCGATCTGCGATGCCCAGGTGCTGGCGGGGAACGATCCGCTGCATTCGCGGCTGCACAAACTGGTCGCCGAAGCCCTGAGAACCTGAAAGCATTGCAGAGCTTGAAGCGTTGCTGCCGCACGGCTAAGCCGCGCGCGCAGCCCGGCGGCGGGCCCCTGTGGCGGAATTGGTAGACGCGCTCGACTCAAAATCGAGTTCTTCCGAGAGTGCCGGTTCGAGTCCGGCCAGGGGCACCAGGGCTGAGAATGGGCGTGATCCGGCGCCGATGGGCTGGAGCGTCTCGTGCTTGCGCCAAATAAACTTGGGTTAACAGGAACGCGGCGCGGAGCCGTGGCGTTGTCGCTCCAATCGGCAGATTCAGGAGCACTGCACATGGCAGAACAAGTTTATAGCGAGGAACCGGTAGTGGCCCGGCCGCAAGCCGCCGTTCCTCCGTCGACCGTCGTTGTCACCGACCGGCCGCGATCCAGTGGGGTCGGATGGATTGCGGCGATCGTCATTCTGCTCGCGATCCTGGTCGCCATCTGGGCGTTCATCGGCATCGGCCAGGGCAACCGCGACAGCGATCTGGCCAAGGACAACGCGCTCACGCAAGCAGCGGACAAAGTCGGCAATGCGGCTGACAAAGTCGGCGACGCGGCAGGCAAAGTGGGATCCTCCGTTGAAAGCGGCGCCAAATCGGCCGCCGACAAGGCCTCGGATACCGCGGTCACGGTCACTACCGGCAGCTCGCAGGCGCCGGCCGACAATTCGTCGGGGGATTAACCCCCAGTCAACCTTGCAGACGCACGATTTCCGAGCGTTCGATGCGAGGCTGTAAAGTTTACCGACATTTCATTTCTGCGCGCTAACCCGTCGGCGTCCAGTTGCTGGACGCTGACCGGTTGGAGCGATGATCCGTCTCTTCAAGCATTACATCCCGCATGCGGTATTGCTGCTCGGGCTGTTCGACTTCGCGCTGCTGATCGCGGCAGGCGAGCTCGCCTGGCAGTTGCGCGCGGAACAGATCGGCATCGACCCCGGCTTGTTCGGCGATCGCTGGATCGTGCTGATCGGGGCCGCGGTGGTCGTGCTCACCGCGATGATCGCGGTCGGCGTCTATGGCTCGGATTCACTTCGCTCGATGCGGTTCGCCTGCGCGCGTTTACTCGTTGCCGTAAGTCTGGGCATCATCACCCTGACTTTCATCGACTTTCTTTTGCCGGAACGAACCTTCTGGCGCTCGACGCTGGCGTACGCGATGGGCCTTTCGATCGCGCTGCTGATCGCCAATCGGCTGCTGGTCGGCGGCATCCTCGGCGCATCGGCGTTCCGGCGCCGGGTGCTGGTGTTGGGTTCCGGTTTACGCGCGCAGCGCCTCAGGGCGCTCGGCGAGCGGCCAGAAAGCGGTTTCGCGATCGTCGGCTACATCGCGATGAACGAGGGCGACAAGCACGTCGAGGAAGCGATTCCGCGCTCGGCGATCCACGATCTCAACCGCTTCGTCGAAAACCTCGGCGTCAGCGAAGTGGTGCTCGCACTGGAGGAACGGCGCAACGCGCTGCCCTTGAAGGACTTGTTGCGGATCAAGACCGCCGGCGTCCACGTGAACGATTTCTCGAGCTTCCTCGAGCGTGAGACCGGGCGGGTCGATCTCGACACGGTCAACCCGAGCTGGCTGATCTTCTCCGATGGGTTTTCCTCCGGTCGCGCGGTATCGAGCGCGGCCAAGCGCATTTTCGACGTCACTGCGAGCAGCCTGCTGCTGCTGGGCACCTTTCCCCTGATTGCGCTGTTCGCGCTGCTGGTGAAGCTCGACAGCAGGGGGCCGGCGTTCTTCCGGCAGACCCGGGTCGGCCTGTTCGGCGTGCCGTTCGAGCTGATCAAGCTGCGCTCGATGCGCACGGATGCCGAAGCGCAGGGCGCGCAGTGGGCGAAGAAGGACGATCCGCGCGTCACCCGCGTGGGCCGGCTGATCCGCAAGCTGCGCATCGATGAGCTGCCGCAGGCCTGGAGCGTGCTGAAAGGCGAGATGAGCTTTGTCGGTCCGCGGCCCGAACGGCCTCAGTTCGTCGAGGATCTTGAGGACAAGCTGCCCTATTATGCCGAGCGCCACATGGTGAAGCCGGGAATCACCGGCTGGGCGCAGATCAACTATCCGTACGGCGCATCGATCGAGGATTCGCGTCACAAGCTCGAATACGATCTCTACTATGCGAAGAACTACACGCCGTTCCTCGATCTCCTGATCCTACTGCAGACCTTGCGCGTGGTGCTGTGGCACGAGGGTGCGCGCTGATGGGCTGGCAATTCGCCGCGATCCTGGTGACGGCGCTCTACCTCGCGAGCGCGACCGTGCAGCTGGTCTGCGCCGCCTGGCTCTATGCCCGGCGCGAGCGTTTCGGGCCGGCGGGCGAGGCGATCGTCGCCTCGCTGGTGCTCTCCGCGTTGTGGTGTCTTGCGGTCGTGTCGCTGGGCGACGGCAACCCCGGGACGCAGATGTTCCTCAGCCTGTCGTACTTGAGCTGGCTGTGGACGCTCTACCGGCTGTTCGCCAACGACGGGCGCCATAACAGCGTCCGCCCGATCCGGCCGGTGGTGCTGGCGCTCGGCTTTGTCGAATTGCTCCAACTCCTGCTGGTCCCGCTGGCGGTCCGCCTGGCGGACAACCCGGCGGTGCCTGCGATGCTGTTCCAGCTTTCCTCGACTTTGCGGCTGCTCGCATCGGTCGGCGCGCTGGTGCTGGTCCACAACCTCTACGTGGGCGCATCGCCCGCGGGGCGCCAGACGTTGCGCCTGCCCGCCGTAGCGATCGGGCTGATGTGGCTCTACGATCTCAACTTCTACACCGTCGCGTATCTCTCCGACGCGATCCCGGAAACCTTGGCGCAGCTGCGCGGCGGGGTGATGCTGGTCATCGCCGCGCTGTTCGCGCTCGCGGCCACGAGCAAGGACGGCGAATTGCGCCTGCGGCCGTCGCGCTCGGTCGCGTTCCAGTCGGTCTCGCTGCTGGTGATCGGGGCCTATCTCGTCGCAATGGTGCTGATCGCGCAGGGCCTGACTTACGTCGGCAGCGATTACGTGCGGTTGATCCAGGTGGTGTTCGTCGTCGCCGCGAGCGCGCTGGCGTTGGTCATCCTGCCTTCGCCGAAGCTGCGCAGCTGGCTGCGGGTGGTGATGGCCAAGCACTTATTCCAGCACCGCTACGACTATCGCGCGGAGTGGCTGCGCTTCACCCAGACGATCGCCTGGGGCGGGGAGCAGGTGATGCCGCTGCACGAACGCGTTGTGCGGGCGCTGGCGGACATCACCGACAGCTCGGCGGGGCTGCTGCTCACGCCGCGCGAGGACGGCGGGCTGGTGCTCGATTCGCGCTGGCAATGGCCCGAAGCCGAAGTCCCCGCCGAAGCCCTGCCGGCCGAAGCCGCCCGCTTCTTCGAGCGCGAGCAGTTCATCCTCGACCTCGACGAGCTGATGGTCACCGGCGACAAGCGCGGAGAGGGGGAATACGTCCCCGAATGGCTGCGCAACGAGCGCCGCGCGTGGGCGGTGGTGCCCCTGGTCCATTACCAGCGCCTGGTCGGCCTGGTGGTGCTCGCGCGCCCGGCGATCGTGCGCAAGCTCGATTGGGAAGATTTCGACCTTCTGCGCATCGTCGGCCGCCAGCTCGCGAGCTACCTTGCCGAGCAGGCCGGGCAGGAGGCGCTCGGCGAAGCGCATAAGTTCGACGAGTTCAACCGCCGCATCGCGTTCGTGATGCACGACATCAAGAACCTCGCGAGCCAGCTCTCGCTGCTCGCGCGCAACGCCGAAAAGCATGCCGACAACCCGGAATTCCGGGCGGACATGCTGGTCACATTGCGCAACAGCGCCGACAAGTTGAACGGCCTGCTCGCCCGGCTCGGGCGCTATGGGCCGGGCGGCGGCGAAGTGCTCGACGAGCTCGACGCGGTCGATGCGGTCGAGCGGCTGATCGCCCGTTACGCTTCCGCGCACCCGGTGCTGCTCGCCGAGCGCCAGCGCTGCACGGTGATGGCGAACCCGGATTCGCTCGAGCAGGCGCTGGTTCACCTGGTCCAGAACGCGATCGATGCGAGCGAGCCCGACGCACCGGTGCTGATCAACGTTACCGCCGATCGGCCGTACTGCCGGATCGAGATCGTCGACGCGGGGGTCGGGATGAGCGCCGAATTCATCCGCTCGCGGCTGTTCAAGCCGTTCCATTCTTCCAAGCCCAACGGCTTCGGCATCGGCGCGTTCGAAGCGCGCGAGCTGATCCGCGCGATGCATGGCCGTCTGGACGTCGAAAGCCGCGAAGGGCTGGGGACCCGCTTCATCGTCCGCCTGCCGCTCGCCGCCGCCGCCGGGCTGTTCGAGGAACGCGGCGACAAACCGGGGCGTGAAGCCGCCCCCGACAATACCGAGGTAGCGTAAATGGCCGACCACAAACCCAAGCTCCTGATCGTCGAGGACGACGAGGGGCTGCAGGCGCAGCTCAAGTGGGCCTACGACGATTTCGAGGTGACGATCGTCGGCGACCGCGCTGCCGCGATCGCTGCGCTGCGGGCCGAGGAGCCGCCGGTGGTCACGCTCGATCTCGGCCTGCCGCCCGATCCCGACGGGACCAGCGAAGGCTTCGCGGTGCTGGAGCAGATCATGGGGATCAAGCCGGACACCAAGGTGATCGTGGCGACCGGGCACGGCGCGCGGGAAAGCGCGCTGACCGCGATCGAGCGCGGCGCTTACGACTTCTACCAGAAGCCGGTCGACATCGAGCAGCTCGGCCTGATCGTGCGCCGCGCGTTCGCGCTGCACCAGATCGAGGAAGAGAACCGCGCCTTGCAGAGCCGCGCCGGCGAGGGCAACACGGTGCTCGGCGGCCTGATCACCGCCGCGCCCGAAATGGTCCGCGTCGCGCGCACGATCGAGCGGGTGGCGAACACCAACGTCTCGGTGATGCTGCTCGGCGCGAGCGGCACGGGCAAGGAGCTGCTGGCCCGGGGTCTGCATGACGCGAGCGATCGCCGCGGCGGCGCATTCGTCGCGATCAACTGCGCGGCGATCCCCGAGAACCTGCTCGAAAGCGAGCTGTTCGGCCATGAGAAGGGCGCGTTCACCGGCGCGGTCAAGACCACCGAAGGCAAGATCGAACAGGCCAACGGCGGCACCTTGTTCCTCGACGAAGTCGGCGACATCCCGCTGCCGCTGCAGGTCAAGCTGCTGCGCTTCCTGCAGGAGCGCACGATCGAGCGGATCGGCGGGAGGAAATCGATCGACGTCGACACCCGGATCGTCTGCGCCACCCATCAGGATTTGGAGGCGATGATCGCCGACGGCCGCTTCCGCGAGGACTTGTTCTACCGTCTGGCGGAAATCGTGGTGAAGATCCCTTCGCTTGCCGAACGGCCGGGCGACGCGACCCTGCTCGCCAAGGCGTTCCTCAAGCGCTTCGCCAAGGAAATGAACCCCAGCGTGAAGGGTTTCGCGGCCGACGCGCTCGCCGCGATCGACGGGTGGGGCTGGCCGGGCAACGTGCGCGAGCTCGAGAACCGGGTGAAGCGCGCGGTAATCATGGCCGACGGCAAGCTGATCGGCGCGGCCGATCTCGATCTGGACGGCGGCGAGGACGAAGACGCGCACCCGCTCAACCTCAAGAGCGCGCGCGAGGAAACCGACCGCAAGGTGATCCGCCACGCGTTGGCGAGGAGCGAAGGCAATATCTCGAACACCGCCAAGCTGCTCGGGATCAGCCGGCCGACGCTCTACGATCTCCTGAAGCAGTATGACCTCCACG
>DASVLP010000019.1:0-58020 GCA_036384795.1 Sphingomonadaceae bacterium
CGGTACCGCCGGCAGATCCCAAGACCGAAGACGAGCAGGACGATAGCGAGGACTGATTCCCCCCTCCCGCTTGCGGGAGGGGCCGGGGGTGGGCCTTTCCGCCCCGCCCATTCCCACCCCTAGCCCCTCCCGCAGGCGGGAGGGGATTATCCTCTTGACCCTCACGCGGCGTAAGGGACTATCCGCCGTCCTCGCGGAAGGACGACGATCATGGCAACCTATACCGTCAAGCAGCTCGCGCGCCTCACGGGCGTGTCGGTGCGCACACTGCATCATTACGACGAGATCGGGCTGCTCAAGCCGGCATTCACCGGCGAGAACCGCTATCGCTACTACGGCCGCGAGGAACTGCTGCGCCTGCAGGACATCCTGTTCCATCGCGAGCTCGGCGTGCCGCTCGCGGTGATCGGACGACTGCTCGCGGGCGAGACCCGGGACAGGCTTTCGATCCTTACCGAGCACCGCGCGATGCTGGCCGAACGGGTGGCGCGCTCACGCCAGCTTCTCGGAACGATCGACCGCACGATCGCCGAACTCAAGGGAGACGGTCCGATGACCGACAAGGAACTCTACCGCGGATTTTCGCACCAACAGCAGATGGAACACGAGGAATGGCTGGTCGATCGCTTCGGCGGCGCAATGCGCGTCGCGATCGACGAGAGCCGGGCCAAATTCGGCAAGCTGAGCGAGGAAGAGCAACAGGACATGCTCGCCGAAGGCGGCACGATCGAAATGGCGCTGGTCGAATGCTTCAACGGCGCCGCCGAGCCGGATACCGCGGAAGTCGCCGCGTTGCTCGACCGGCACCGCGCGTGGATCTCGCGCATGTGGGGCAAGGAAAGCTCGCCGCTGGGCTACGCCGGGCTGGCCGACCTCTACCTGACCCACCCCGGCTTTCGCGAGCGCTTCGACGGGCATGCAGCCGGCTTCACCGAATGGCTCTCGAGCGCGATGAAGCTATACGCGGCCGACCTGGCGGCCGGGTGACCGCCTTCAGCGGCTGCTGACGATCTTCAGCTCGGGGTCACGCTTGCGCAGGGTCCGCAACACCCCGACGCAGATCAGGAACTGGCCGAGGTAGTAAAGCGGCCAGACCAGCAGGCGGGGGATATCGCTTTGCGCGAGCGGCCCCATCGCGGCGAACAGCAGCAGGTCGGACGCGACGAACAGCGCGGCCCCGGTGCCGACGCGATATCGCGGAAACGAGCTGGCCCACGCGCTCGCCGCCATTCCGCCGAGCGCCAGGCCATAGATGCCGGCGCTCCACGCGATCTGCCGATCGTAGGGCAAGGCGTAGATGATGATCGGCGTCAGCACCAGCAATGCGGCCGCGGCGGCTTTCTGGGTGCCCGTGAGCCGTTCGCGCCGATGGCGCAGATAGAGCGCGATCGCGAACGCATGACCCAGAAAGAACAGGAGTCCACCGATCTGGAAGCTGTATTCGATCGCGATGTCGCCCAGCGCGCACATCGCGAACGCCCACCCCAGCAGCCGAGCGTCGGGGCTTGAATGGCGCAGGAACGCGTATGCAGCCAGCAGCCCGACTGCCGCGCCCTTCACGGCGATGGCCAGGATTTCCGGAACATCCGCCGAGCGCAGGTAGAAATACGCGGCCGCGGCAACCACGCTGGCGAGCAGCAGGGGCCGTTTCTCGTAAAGCGCGCGCCGGGGCATGGATTCCTTCTCTGCGCTATCGCGCGGCTACTCGAGCGCGCAGGCTTGGCCTTGAACTTTGGCCGAAGCAAGCGATAGGCCCGGGGGATGACACACGATGTCCACATCATCGGCGGCGGGCTCGCCGGATCCGAGGCAGCATGGCAGCTTGCCCGGCGGGGCGCCAAGGTGCGGCTGTCTGAAATGCGCGGCAGCGGAAGCATGACCCCCGCGCACCAGACCGATGGCCTTGCCGAGCTGGTGTGCTCGAACAGCTTCCGTTCGGACGACGATGCGAACAATGCGGTCGGGCTGCTGCACCACGAGATGCGGCGGCTGGATTCGCTGATCATGCGCGCCGGCGAAGCGGCGCGCGTGCCGGCGGGCTCGGCAATGGCGGTGGATCGCGACGCGTTCTCGGCCGAAGTGCAGAATGCGCTCGCGAGTCATCCGAATGTCGAGATCGTCCGCGAGCGGATCGACGCCCTGCCCGCCGCCGGCCTGACGATCGTCGCCACCGGTCCGCTCACCGCCGCATCGCTCGCCGAAAGCATCGTCGCGGCGACCGGGCAGGACCGGCTCGCATTCTTCGACGCGATTGCGCCGATCGTGCACTTCGACAGCATCGACATGGACGTCTGCTGGATGGCCGCCCGCTGGGATCGTGGTTCGTCTTTGGGGGGCGGCAAGGACTACATCAACTGCCCGCTCGACAAGGAGCAGTACCTCGCGTTCCACCAGGGCCTGCTCGACGGCGAAAAAGGCACATTCCGCGAATGGGAAGCGAACACGCCTTATTTTGAAGGCTGCATGCCGATCGAGGTGATGGCCGAGCGCGGGGTCGACACCTTGCGCTATGGCCCGATGAAGCCGGTCGGGCTCGACAACCCGCGCACCGGACGCTGGCCTTATGCGGTGGTGCAGCTGAGGCAGGACAACAAGCTCGGCACCTTGTGGAATATGGTCGGCTTCCAGACCAAGCTGAAGCATGCCGAGCAGGTCCGCCTGTTCCGCACCATTCCCGGGCTCGAAAACGCCGAGTTCGCGCGGCTCGGGGGATTGCACCGCAACACCTTCCTCAATTCGCCGCTGCTGCTCGACCGGCAGTTGCGGCTGAAAGGCGCCGAGCACATCCGCTTCGCCGGGCAGATCACCGGCTGCGAAGGCTATGTCGAAAGTGCGGCGGTCGGGCTGCTGGCCGGGATGATGACGGCGGCCGAGCTAGCCGGACGAGCCTGGCAAGCCCCTCCCCGCACCAGCGCGATGGGCGCGCTGCTCGCGCATATCACCGGCGATGCCGAAGCGGCGAGTTATCAGCCGATGAACGTCAACTTCGGCCTGTTCCCGCCGCTCCCCGAAGTGAAGAAGAAGCAGCGCAAGCAGGCCTACACCGACCGCGCCAAGGCCGATTTCGGTACATGGCTCGGCGCGCTGGAAGCGATTCCGGCCTAGTCACGGCAGCCGCAGCGGGCCGCCGATTTCTCCGGCTTCTGCCGGGTGGTCGCGAATTCCTGCGGGCTGAGAATGCCATCGTGATTGGCGTCGGCCTGGTCGAAGCGGCTCGCGGTGCTGACCGCCCATTCGTCGAAGGTCAGCAGGTTGTTGTGATCGGCGTCGAGCTTCCTGAAATCGTCGGTGCGGGTCGAGAGCATCTCGGTACGGGTGATCTTGCCGTCGCGGTTGAGGTCGTAGCGGTAGAAGCGCTGTTGCTCGCGGGTGAGCTGGTAGGCCTCCGGCGGCGCCGGGCCTTGCAAGCCGGCGACATCCGCCTTGGGCAGGTCGGTCGAGCGCGGCGCCTTGGCAAGCTGCGCCCGCGAGGGCGGCGCCTGCGCCTCGATCTTCGCCTGGCTCTGCCACCAGAACGCGCCGATGCCGACCAGCACGAGCGCCATCAGCGCCCCCAGAACGATGCGGTTCATGGCCCCCTTTCCCTGCCGGTGACCCCTATGCTTATCGGCGCACGATAGCCTAGCGCCCGGTCAAGCCCAAGCGGATCGCGCGCAACGCGGCTCGCCGGCCCCTAAGCAGCGGGGCGCCGCCGTTCGCCAGGCTGGCGCGGCCCAGCCCGGCGAGCACCGCGAGCGGCCGGAGCGCGCGCGAGAGGCGGATAGGAACGTGGGGCTCTTCCGCCCCCAGGGCAAGGACTCCGGCGCGCTCGCCCCCCTCGCCCAGCCCCGCGGCGAGATCGGCGAGCGCCCAGCAGCGGCCCGCGGCGAGAACGGTCGCGGCGGAATCGGGCGTCGCCAGCAAGCGGGCTAGCCCCACGAACGCGCCGGCGCGGGCGGCGACGAACGCCTCCACAGCCGGTCGATCGAGCGTTTCGCCCAGCAGCAGCTCCCACCCGTCGACCAATGCGTGCAGCGCGCCGCGCATGCCGGCCAAAGCATCCAGCGCCGCGACCAGTTCGTCCGAGCGTTCGCGCCGGTCGGCCTCGAGGCGGAGCTGCTCGTTCCACCACGCGAGCCGCATCTGGCCCATGATCGGCTCGCTCGCCTGGCGCACCGCCTGGCCGAGCCGGGCGTCGAACGCGAGCAGCGCCAGCGTGGGCATGCGCGCGGCGGCGGGCGCGTAGCTGAGGGCGAGCCGCTGCGGCAGCGGCAGGGTGGCGACGAGGCCGTCGCCGCCGCTCAGCGGTAGCAGACCTTCCGCACCGCCTCGGCGATCCGCGCGGCGTCGATCAGCGCGAGCTTCTCGAGGTTCGCCGCGTAAGGCAGCGGCACGTCGGCGTTGCACACGCGCAGTACCGGCGCGTCGAGATCGTCGAACCCGTCTTCCATGCAGATCGCCTGGACTTCGGACGCGACCGAGCACTGCGGCCAGCCTTCTTCGGCGATCACCAGACGGTTGGTCTTCGCAAGGCTCTTGAGCACCGCCTCGCGGTCGAGCGGGCGCAAGGTGCGAAGATCGAGCACTTCGGCGTCGATCCCTTCGCCGGCCAGCGTCTCGGCGGCTTCGAGCGCCAGGCCGACGCCGATCGAATAGGAAACGATCGTCACGTCGTTGCCCTCGCGCACGATCCGCGCCTTGCCGATCGGCAGCACGTGATCGTCGAGCTTGGGGATCTCGAAGTGGCGGCCGTAGACCAGCTCGTTCTCGAGGAACACGACGGGATCGTCGCAGCGAATCGCGGCCTTCAGCAGGCCCTTGGCATCGGCCGCGTCGTATGGCGCGATCACGATCAGGCCGGGGACGTGCGAGTACCACGGCGCGTAGTTCTGGCTGTGCTGGGCGGCGACCCGCGCGGCGGCGCCGTTGGGCCCGCGGAACACCACCGGGCAGCGCATCTGGCCGCCCGACATGTAGTTGGTCTTGGCGGCGGAGTTCACGATGTGGTCGATCGCCTGCATCGCGAAGTTGAAGGTCATGAACTCGACGATCGGCCGAAGGCCGCCCATCGCCGCGCCGGTGCCGATGCCGGCAAAGCCGTACTCGGTGATCGGGGTGTCGATCACCCGCTTGGCCCCGAACTCCTCGAGCAGGCCTTGGGTGACCTTGTACGCGCCCTGGTATTCGGCGACTTCCTCGCCCATCACGAACACCCGGTCGTCGCGGCGCATTTCCTCGGCCATCGCGTCGCGCAAGGCTTCGCGCACGGTGACCGGGACCATCTCGGTGCCGGCGGGAACCTCGGGATCGGCTGCCGGCACGGGAGCCTTGGCGAGCTTGTCGGCGCCCGACGGCGCATCACCCTTGGGCGCTTCGGACTCTTCCGCCTTCTGCTGCTCGGCTGGCGCCTGAGCCCCCGCGGCGGCAGGGGCCTCTTGCGGTTGTTCTCCCTCGCCGGAGGCGTCCTCTCCGTCCTCGCCCAGCGTCGCGATCACGGTGCCGACTTTGACGTTCTCGGAGCCTTCGGGCACCAGGATTTTCCCCACGGTGCCTTCGTCGACGGCTTCGAACTCCATCGTCGCCTTGTCGGTCTCGATCTCGGCGAGGATGTCGCCGGCGGACACTTCGTCGCCTTCCTTCACCAGCCATTTGGCGAGCGTGCCCTCCTCCATCGTCGGCGAGAGCGCGGGCATCTTGAGCTCGATCATCAGTATGCCCCCACCAGCACGTCGGTATAGAGTTCCTCGGGCGCGGGTTCGGGTGAATTCTCCGCGAACTCGGCCGCTTCGACCACTCTGGCGCGCACTTGCTTGTCGAGCTCCTTGAGCTTGTCTTCGGCCACGCCCAGCTTCAGCAGGTCCTGCCTGGCGCGCTCGATCGGATCGTTGTGTTCGCGCACGTCCTCGACTTCCTCGCGGGTGCGGTATTTCGCCGGGTCGGACATCGAGTGGCCGCGGTAGCGATAGGTGTTGAGCTCCATCAGCACCGGGCCGCCGCCGCCGCGAATGTGCTTGACCGCGATATCGCTCGCCTGGCGCACTTCGAGCACGTCCATTCCGTTCACGTCCATGCCGGGGATGCGGAACGCGGTGCCGCGGCGGTAGAAATGCGTTTCGGCCGAGCTGCGCTTGACCGAGGTGCCCATCGCGTACTGGTTGTTCTCGATCACGAACAGGATCGGCAGGCCCCACAACGAGGCCATGTTGAACGTCTCGTAGACCTGGCCCTGGTTGGCCGCGCCGTCGCCGAAATAGGCGACGCAGATGCCGCCGTCCTCGCGGTACTGATGCGCGAAGGCGAGGCCCGCGCCGAGCGGCACCTGGGTGCCGACGATGCCGTGCCCGCCGTAGAATCCATGCTCGACCGAGAACATGTGCATCGAGCCGCCCTTGCCGTGACTGATCCCGGCCTGCCGCCCGGTCAGTTCGGCCATGATTACTTTCGGGTCGATGCCGTAGGCGAGCATGTGGCCGTGATCGCGATAGCCGGTGATCACGCTGTCGCGCTTCTCCTCGAGCGCCGACTGCACGCCGACCGCGACCGCTTCCTGGCCGATGTAGAGATGGCAAAAGCCGCCGATCAGGCCGAGCCCGTAGAGCTGCCCCGCGCGCTCCTCGAAGCGGCGGATCAGCAGCATCCGTTCGTAGAACTCGAGCAGCTCGGCCTTGTCGGCTTTATACCGCCGCTGCTTCGCATGCTCTTCCTGCAGGCTGCGCAGTGCGAAACTCTCGTCGGTTGCCGCCGCCGCGGCGGCCGGTTGCGTGGCGGAAGTCTTGCCGGATTTGGCGGCAGGTTTGGCCAACTTCGTCGTCCTTTCTGATGCGCGCAGCAGCGGGCGCGCAGGCATCCATCACGGCCGCTATTGGCAAATGCCACGCGGCTAGGCAACGCCCCGATTGCCTCCATTTGAGAAAGTCCGAAATCGGATCGGTGTCCCGCAGTGCGGAAATTTACCGATTCGGTTTGTCGAGCAAAATCACGACCTCGTCCGGCCGCATCACGTTCAGCCGCTCACGCACCAGCTCGCCGGCAAAGTCCGCGTCGGCATGGTTGGGATTGAGCAGCGCAACCCGGTTCTTCAACTCGTCACGCTCGGCGGTCAGCTTGGAGATCTGCGCTTCGCGCTGGTCGAGCGTCGACAGGGTTTCTCCCCACGCGAGGAACCCGCTCGGCCCGGCCAGCGCCAGGCCGCCCAGCAGCACGAGATAGCCGCACGCCCCCAAATGAGAGAACCGCTCGCGGCGAGTCAGGATGCGGGCGTCGGCAGCGGACATGAACCGGACAGAATCACAGTTAACGCACGGATTCAAGCGGTTTTCGGGCGCCAGCCGCTCGGTCTGTCGCAGATTTGCTTTTTCAACGCGATCCGGTTACGATTGAAACCATATGACGGACGTGTTCGCCAACCCGCTCGGCCTCGAAGGCTTCGAATTCCTCGAATTCTGCGCGCCCGAGAAAGGCGTGCTCGAAAACGCCTTCGCACGGATGGGTTTTGCGCTCGTCGCGCGCCATCGCAGCAAGGACGTCCAGCTCTGGCGCCAAGGGCGGATCAACTTCATCGCCAATTACGAGCCGCACTCGCCGGCCGCGTTTTTCGCCGCCGAGCACGGCGCGTCGGCTTGCGGGATGGGCTTTCGCGTGCGCGACGCCGCCGGGGCCTACGCGCTCGCGCTCGAGCGAGGCGCCGAGCCGGTCGAGCTCGCCACCGGGCCGATGGAGCTGCGCCTGCCCGCGATCCGCGGGATCGGGCAGTCGTTGATCTACCTGATCGACCGGTACGACGAAGGCCTGACGATCTACGACATCGACTTCCGCTGGGAAGGAAGCGCCGAGCGCCACCCCTTCGGCGCAGGCTTCACCGAGATCGATCACCTGACCCACAACGTCTACGACGGTCGCATCGCGCATTGGGAAAGCTTCTATTCGCGCATCTTCGGCTTCCGCGAGTTCCGCCAGTTCGACGTGACCGGCGAATATTCGCAGCTCAACACCAAAGTGATGATGGCGCCCGACGGCAAGATCCGCATCCCGCTCAACGAGGAAGGCGGCGCGGACAAGAAGGGGCAGATCGCCGAATACCTTCGTTCATACAACGGCGAAGGAATCCAGCACATCGCCTTGGCGAGCAACGATTTGTACGCTTCGCTCGACCGTCTGGCCGAGCTCGGCACTCCGTTCGCGCCCTCCCCGCCCGCCGCCTATTACGAGCAGATCGACGCGCGCCTTCCCGGCCATGGCGAGCCTGTCGAAGAGATGTACAAGCGCGGGATCATGATCGACGGCTCGACGTCGCAAGGCGATCCGCGGCTGCTGCTGCAGATTTTCTCGCAACTGCTGATCGGCCCGGTGTTCTTCGAGTTCATCCAGCGCAAGCGCGACGAAGGCTTCGGCGAAGGCAACATTTCCGCGCTGTTCCGCTCGATGGAGGAAGACCAGCTGCGGCGCGGGGCCCTGGCGCGGGGTTGATGGGTTGGTCGATCCTCCCCGTGAGCGCAGCTCATGGGGAGGTGGCAGACGCCGAAGGCGGCTGACGGAGGGGAACGGGCGCGCCATCCCCCTCCGCCACCAGCCTTTCAGGCTGGCGGTCCCCCTCCCCATTCCTGCGGAACGGGGAGGATCTATTTCACCGAGTCCGCCGCAGCGCCTTTTTCGTGGTCCCGCTCGGCACATCCACCTGCGTGTTGACCGACGTTCCCGGGGGACACACGGGCGGTTCCATCGCCGGTCTCCTCGTTGATTCGGTCCGAACCATTTTCCTACTCGCGCGCGATCTGCCAAGACGCGATTGCACCGCGGCGCCCGATTCCCGGGGACCCCGCCAAAATTTCCCATCGCGCGTATGGGCGATGTTGCTGAAGTTGTTGGAGAGAAACCATGGCATTCGAGTTCAAGGGCCGCACCGCGTTCATCACCGGCGGCGCATCGGGCGCCGGGTTCGGCCAGGCCAAAGTGTTCGGCCGCGAAGGCTGCCGGATCGCTATCGCCGACATTCGCGGCGACGCGGTCGAGCAGGCGGTGGCGGAACTCGCGGCCGAGGGCATCGAAGCGCACGGAGTGGTGCTCGACATCACCGACCGGGCGGCATTCGTTCGCGCAGCCGACGAGGCAGAGGCCGCGCTGGGGCCGGTGTCGATGCTGTTCGGCACTGCCGGCGTCTCGATCTTCGGCCCGCTCGAGCGGGCGACCTACGACGACTACGACTGGATCTTCAGCGTCAACTTCGGCGGCGTGGTGAACCTGATGCAGACGTTCGTCCCCCGCATGATCGAGCGCAACATTGGGGGCCATATCGTCAACACCGCTTCGCTTGGCGCATTCTTCGCCAACAGCGGCTCGGGGATCTATTCCGCGTCGAAATTCGCGGTGCACGGGATCACGATGGCGATGCGCGACGCGCTGAAGGACAAAGGGATCGGCGTGTCGGTGCTGTGCCCGGCGAACATCAAGTCGAACATTGCCGACAGCATCAAGATCCGGCCCGCGAAATACGGCCGCTCCGGCTACGCGGTCGACGAGCGCGAGATCGCCGCGTTGCACGAGATCTATTCCCAAGGGATGGAGCCGGAGGAGCTCGCCGGCCACGTGAAGCAGGCGATCCTCGAGAACCGCTTCTACGTGATCCCCTATCCCGAGGCGCGCCCGGGACTGGAGGCGATCTTCCAGCAGGCGCTCGATGCCTTGCCACCGCCGGACAGCGACCTTGCGGGGCAGGAGCGGCGCAACAAGGCGATGATGAAGTACATCGGCCAGCGCCGGGAGATGGACTTCGAACGCTATGGCGATCGCGCGCGGTGAGCGAAATCGCCGCTGGGGGCCCGGCAAGCCTCTTGCGTCCCGCCAGCCTTGCCGCCAGTGTCGCGCGACGATTGGGAGGAGATTTTTCGATGAACGGGCACCGTGTTGCGATGTTGCTGGCCGGAGGCGCGCTGATGGCGGCCGGTTCGGCGGCATCTGCCCAGAACCCCGGCGGGGTTCCCGATGCCTCGGTGCTCAACATCATGCGCGAATGCGCGAAAATCGACGATCCGACCGCACGCCTCGCGTGTTATGACAACAATATCCGCGCCGGCGGCTTCGACGGCCGCGCGCCGAGCGTGCCGGGCCAGGGCGGCCGCATCAACGGCGGCGGGGCGCCGAACGTCGGCACCGCCGGCGGATATGGCGCGCAAGGCTTCGGCGCGGCCAGCGTCAAGACGCCCGCCCGTTTCGAAAGTTCGGAACAGCGCGGCGAAGGGCCGGATTCGATCAGCGCCCGCATCGCCGCGGTGCGCGAACGCGAACCGGGGGTCTATCTCGTCACGCTGGAAGGCGGCGCGCAGTGGCTGTTCAGCGATTCCGTGCCGAGCAGTTTCCGTGCACCGCGCAAAGGCGACACGGTCGATATCAGCCATGCCGCGCTCGGCAGCTTCCTGATGCGGATCGACAACCAGGAATCGGTGCGGGTGCGCCGGGTCAAATAGCGCGACGTCAGCCGCTCTCGAGTTCCTCGAACGCGCGTTCGCGGTCGAGCTGGGCCGAGGCGTTGCGGCGGATCTTGTCGAACGTCGCGAGGAATATCTGCAGCCGGTCGTCGGGAATCGATTCCATCAGGAATTCGCTCCGCTCGACCCCCATGTCCGAGATGATGTCGTAAAGCCGCTGCCCCTTCTCGGTGGGGGAGAACCGTCCATGCCGCCGGCCGGGCTTGCCCTCGCGCTTCACCAGGCCGGCCTCGATGAGGTGGTTGACGGTGCGGCCCGCCTGGCTGTGATCCCGCTCGAGCGCCTTGACCAGACGCGGCCAGTCGGTCGGCGGGTCGTAGCCGATCTCCGACAGGACCCAGGCTTCGAAGTTCGACAGGCCGGTCTTGCGCTTGAACGCGAGAGCTCCGCTGCGCGAGAAATAGGCGCTGAGCGTAAGCAGCGGGGAAATGATCCGCGAACGATCGATCGCGATCGGCTCACCCTCCCGGCGCACTTCGAGCCCGCGGCGCCATTCCGCCTCGCTCTCGCTGAGGCCGATCCTGCCCGCGAACTCGCGCTCGATCTCGTAAAGCCTGACCGCGCGATCCAGCAGGATCTCCACCACGCCGAAGAATTCCGACAGTTCCTCGTCGGTGACGTCGAAGCTCAATTCGCGATTGCGCAGTTCGGCGAGCCGCATCAGCCGCTGGGCCAGCGCCTCGCCCTCGCGGGTGAGCGAGACCGGGCTGCGGATCTGGCTCCGCTTGACCAGGCCGAGTTCGAGCAGCCGCTTGACCGAACGGCTGACTTGCGCCTTGTCCACCCCGATCGCCGCGGACAAGCCGGCGGGTACGAGCGGCCCCATCGTCCGCAGCATGAACAGGATCCGCCGGTCGAGCTCGACCAGGTCGATCTCGCGCGCGTAGGAAAGCTCGGCGCTTTCGCGGGTTTTGTGCAGCAACTGCCACAGCTCGCTCTGGAACACCCGCGGCCGGGCGGCTTCCTCGCGGCGCTCGGCTTCGGCAAGCTTCTCGTGCGAAGCCTTGAGACCGAGCTTGGCCAGACCGTCGACGATGGTATCGAGCTGGGCTTCGAACTCTTCCCCCGGCTCACCGTCGCGCACGCCGTCGCCGAACGCCTCGAGCGCCGCGCCGACCGCGAAATGATCGACGATCCCGATCACCTCGTCGGCCTGCGCCCCGAGCCGGGCGAACAATGGCATTATGCCCGAGATGTCGCGGGGAGGCAGCGCTTCGCCGTTGGCCATGCAGTCGAGCACCTCGAGCCAGCGGCGCCGCGCATGGCGCTGCAGCAAGGCCCGCCAGTCGCCGGTCGGCCGTCCGCCTTCCGCCTTGGCAGGAAGCGATCTCTTGCGAGACTCTTTTGGCGTGCTCACCATGGACGCACTTTCTCCCTTCGTTGGCCAACCGTCCTAACCGCCGGCATCACGATTAACGATGGTAAGCCGCTTCGCGCTCGATTGATAGAGCGTCAGAGCGCCGCCGACAGGCGTTTTCCGCAGACAGCACCGAGCTGTCGACGAGCGCAAAGCCGCGGCGCGACTCGCGGACTTCGTCAACCAGCCAAACGAGCCGCTGCCAGATTTACGAACTCAAACTCACATTGCCCGCCCGGGGCGTGTCTTCCAGGCACGTTCCGCGGTCGCCGAATCGCGGCGCACAGCGGCGCGAACAGGTCAATGTGTAACCAAGCCGACACAGTCCCCAACTTCGTTAGCCAGGCAAGTTTGTCGACTAGACAAGGTCAACAGGGGCAAATATTGTCAACAACGCTGATCGAGAGCGCCGAGAGTTTCGCGGCCTCCGATGTGGGAGAGGTGAATATGGCGCAGGCGTCTACAGACGCTGCCTGTGAGGGAATGGGGGCGCGTGGGTGCATGCGCTCGTCGACCATGTTCGTCGCTCCAGCAAAGCACTCGCACCCCATCCGGCCGCGGCAGACTAGCTTGCCTGGCGCTTCAGCGTCGCGGCCGTCGTACTGAAATCGCAGAATCTCGGGGCGGCAGAGAGCCGCCGCAGAGACAATTAGGGAGGGTAACCAAGTGAAGAACACTTCCAACATGGCGCGAGGCTTCAGGGCCCTGCTGCTCGCCGGCGGCGCCGGAACCATCGCATTGGCCGTTCCGGCGTTCGCGCAGGATGCCGCGCCGAGCGGCTCGGCGGACTCTTCGGCCTCGAGCGACGGCGGCGACACCATCGTGGTCACCGGTTCGCGCATCGCCAAGAAGGACTTCGAATCCAACAGCCCGGTCGTGACCGTCGGCAGCCAATTGCTGGACAACTCCAGCACAGGGTCGGTCGAGGTGAACCTCAACAAGCTGCCCCAGTTCGCGCCGGAAAAGACGCCGACCTGCATAACCTGCGGCGGCGATATCCAGGCGACGCCGACCAACACGCCCGGTTCCGCCACGGTCTCGCTGCGCGGCATCGGTTCGAACCGCAACCTCGTGCTGATCGATGGCCGCCGGGCAACGCCGGGCAACGCCAGCATGGCAGTCGATGTTAATACCATTCCTTCGGCCGCGATTGAGCGCGTTGAAATTATCTCGGGTGGCGCATCGTCGACTTACGGCGCCGACGCCGTCGGCGGCGTGGTCAACTTCATCCTGAAGAAGAACTTCCAGGGCCTTTCGGTGGACGCCCAATACGGCGTTTCCCAGCGCGGCGATTCCGAAGAATACAACATCAGCGGCATCATGGGCACCAATTTCGCCGACGGCCGCGGCAATATCAGCGTTGCGATGAGCACGTCCGACCGAAAGTCGGCGCTGCGGCAAGACCGCCCCTGGTTCAAAAAGGCCATGCAAGACCCCGATATCGCCGGCACCTATTTCATCCTGCCGTTTTCGGGCATGACGCAGACGGGCGGCAATAATCCAACCTATCAGGCGCTGCTCAACAGCATGTTCCCGAACATTCCCGCCGGCTCCAACATGCTGACGACGGGCAATTTGTACTTCCTCGGCAACACTCCATTCACCGCGGGTGGCATCGGCGACATCGCGCTCGGGGCTACGAATTATCCGGACAGCGCGGTCGACGGACAGTACATCAAGCGGACTTCGTTGGGGAATCTGGCGGTAAACCACCAGTTCGACTATATCGACCTGCCCCTCACCCGTTACAATTTCTACATGCGGGGCAATTATGAGATCAACGACTGGATCTCGGTGATCGCGCAGGGCTATTTCAACGAAAGCCACACTCATACGGTTCAGGAGCCGGGGCCGATCGTCGGCGGGTGGAATGTGAACATTCCCCGTTACGCCAACGATTCCGACTGGCTCCCGGCAAACATGGTTGCCCTGCTCAATGCGCGCACCGATCCGAGTGCGCCATGGTCGCTCTCCGCCTTTGTCCCAGGCGTGGGCAATCGCGAAGTGGACACGCACGTCAACACGTACAACATGGTCGCGGGCTTTGAGGGCAGCGTTCCGGGGACGGACTGGACCTGGGATGCCACAGTTCAGCGCGGCGAATCGACCACGAACGCGCTGACCACGGGTGTCTTGTCACTCGAACGTCTTCGCGCGGTGCTGGGGGCGCCCAACTTCGGCAAGGGTTTCTCCGCCATCGGCAACCCCGCGGGTGGCACCTTCGGCGCCAATGCCGCGACCTGCACCAGCGGCCTCAATCCGTTCGATCCGAACCTCGTGGTTTCGCAGGATTGTCTCCAGGCGGTCGAGGCGCCCCTGAAAGAATCCGCGACGATGACGCAGACCATCTGGGAAGCCAACGCCCAGGGCAAGTTGTTCGACGTTCCCGCGGGCGAGGTCCGGGCCGCGCTGGGCGCCACCTATCGTGATAACAAATACACCTTCCTCGAAGACAACCTCAAGGAAGGCCAAAGTGGGTTCCTCGATCAGGCGCTGGGCATCTATCCTGCCCGCAGTATCGACTCGGATCTTTCCAGCAAGGAAGTCTACGGCGAAATCAACGTTCCGCTGATCCACGACACGCCGGGCATCAAGTTGCTCGAATTGAACGGCGGTATTCGTTATGCGGATTCGAGCCAGACCGGCGGCAGCACCACCTGGAAGGTCGAGGCCAACTGGGAAGTGACCGATTGGTTCCGCCTGCGCGGAACCTACAACAAGGCGGAGCGCGCGCCGAACGTCGGCGAGCTCTATTCGTACACGCAGAACTTCGCCCTGCTGACCGGCGGCGACGCGTGCTCGCTCACCAATCCCTATGCGTATTCCGCCAATCCCGCGAACGCAAACGGCGCTGCCGCCAAGGCCCTGTGCGTGGCATTGATGGACAAGACCAACATTCCGGGGCAGCCGCTCAATTCCCAGCTGTTTTACGGCAGAGGCAACCCGGGGGATCCGGATTACATCCCGGTTTCAGGGGGCGCGACGAACAGCTCGATTGCGCCCGGATTCGCGTTCCCCTATTTTGTGGGCAATCCGGATTTGAAGCCGGAAGATGCGAAGACGATCACCTTGGGCGCGGTTATTTCCTCGCCCTCGAGCGATCCGGTTTTCAGTCGCATGCGGCTGAGCGTCGACTACTATAATATCAAGGTGAACAACGCGATTGGCCTGCAATCGGGCCAGACGCTCCAGCAATTGTGCATGGACCCCACCTTCAATCCGACGCTGGATCCCAACAACTTGTACTGCCAGTACTTTGCTCGCGGCACCGGCGGCGGGATCGGCGCGGTCAAGCTGGGCTATACCAACACCGGCGCGTTCAAGACCTCGGGCATCGACGTTCAGTTCGATTGGAACGTCGACGTCGGACCGGGCAAACTGAGCCTGAACTCGGTGTTTAACTACCTGATCTCGTTCAAGACGTCGCCGTTTTGGTCGGGTATTCCAACGGACGAGCAAACTCCGTTCAAGGAATATGCGGGGCTCTATACCGGCCCCAGTGACAGTGGCCTGGACGGCGGTGCCCAATATCGCTGGAAGCTCTTCACCACGGCCAACTATTCGATCGGCGGTCTGACGGTCGGCCTGCAATGGCAGCATCTTCCGGGTATCGCTTCGGGCAGCACGGGCACCTACTCGGGTGCGGAACTCAGCGGTTTCCCGGCATATGATCTGTTCAGCCTGAACACCTCCTATGCGATCACCGACAACGTCACGTTGCGTTTCGGCATCGACAATCTGTTCGACAAGGCCCCTCCCCTTGGCTTGGTGGACCCGGTGACGATCCCAGCTTTGAACGATTTGCCGGGCGGGAGCTTCGATACCAACGACTACGATGCGCTTGGCCGTCGCTTCTACTTCGGCGTGAACACCAGGTTCTAGGCCGAACTGAAGTCCAAAAAATGAGGGCCTCCCTTCGGGGAGGCCCTTTTTTTTGCGCTAACGGAAGGCTCGCGCCGAATGCCTGGACAAAGTCATCCGCGCAGCTTTACCTGACCGAGAACGGGCTGGTGCTCGACCGACCGGAGAGGAAACGACAATGGCCAGAGTGATCCGCCTCCACCGTCAGGGTGGTCCCGAGGTGCTCGAGTTCGAAGACATCACGGTGCCCGAACCGGGCTTCGGTGAGGTCAAGCTGAAGATTGCGGCAATCGGGCTCAACCGCTCCGAAGCGATGTACCGCGCGGGCCGCTATCCCGTGCCGGTCACCCTGCCCTGCCTGATGGGCTATGAAGCGAGCGGCACGATCCTTTCGCTCGGCGGCGGCGTCTCCGGCTTCGAGGTCGGCCAGGCGGTTTGCGTGCTGCCGATGTTCCAGCTCGGCACTTATGGAGTGTGGGGCGAGGAAGCGATCGTGCCCGCGCACGCCCTGCTGCCGGTGCCCGCGGGGCTGAGCATGGCCGAGGCGGCGTCGATCTGGATGCAGTACATGACCGCGTTCGCGATCATAGAGGTCGCCGACGTGGGCATCGGCGATGCGGTGCTGATCCGTGCCGCTTCCTCGAGCGTCGGGATAGCCGCGATCCAGCTCGCCAACTGGGCCGGTGCGACGTCGATCGCCTGCACCCGCACCAACGCCAAGGCCGATGCGCTGAAGGCCGATGGTGCGGCGCATGTGATCGCGACGGAGGAGGAAGACCTGGTCGCCCGGACAATGGAGATAACGAGCGGCAAAGGGGCGCGCTGCGCGTTCGACCCCGTCGGCGGGCCTTATGTCGATACGCTGGCCCAGGCGCTCGCAGCACGGGGGATCCTGTTCGTTTACGGCGGTCTCGGCGAACAGCCGACGCCCTACCCGCACTGGCCGATGGCGATGAAAGGCGCATCGATGCGCGGCTGGGTGGCGTCGGAGATCTGGAACCATCCGCATCGCTACAAGCATGCGCAGGATATCATCGTGCAGGGGCTCATCGAAGGCCACCTGAAGCCGGTGATCGCCAAGACTTTCCCGCTCGATCGGATCGCCGAAGCGAACGCCTACCTCGAATCAAACCAGCAGGTCGGCAAAGTCGTCGTCACGGTGTAAGAGCAGCCGATGAAACAGCCCGAAGATGCGCCGGCAGCATTCGCAGCGGCCTGGAACGCGCACGACATGGAGGCGCTGGCCGCGCTGTTCGATCCCGAAGCGAGCTTCGTCAATCGCTTCGGGCATTACGTGCGGGGCGTCGACGAAATCGTCGCGCTTCACCGGCCGATCCACGACACGATCTATCGCGATTCCACGCTGCGGAACGAATTGATCGATGTGGCGCGAGTGGGCGACGAGGTCGCGATCGTCCACTTCTGGAGCCGCCTCGCCGCCGGCCTGGCGCATCCCGCGGGCCCGCACGAGGTCGATACGTTGATCCTCTCCGTGCTCACCCGGCGTCAGGAAGATTGGCGGATATTGGCGCTCGAGAATGTGACGCTTACCAATCCGCGAACGGGCGAGCCGGTTTTGCGGACTTGAAGCTGCTGGTGCGCCCGACAGGATTCGAACCTGTGGCCCCCAGATTAGGAATCTGGTGCTCTATCCTGCTGAGCTACGGGCGCACGCAGGCGAGGCTTTAGGCAAGCACCGCCGGGCTGGCAATCGTCGGAGAGCGTTCAATTGAGCTCGTCGGGCGGCGCGATCGGGAACGGAAGCGGAGCGACCTGGATTCCTTCGTCCAGCAATTCCTTGGCCTCGGCCGGCGTCGCTTTCCCGTGGATCGTTCCGGCCTCGCGCTCGCCGTAGTGGATTGCGCGCGATTCCTGGGCGAACCTCTCCCCCACCCAGGTCGAATTCTTGAGCGCCTCCGCCTGCATCTCGGCCAGCTTATGGAGCATTTGCGCAACCTCAGGCGGCGGCGCACCGCCCGCCACCGGCGCGGAAGCTCGATCGACCGGCTCCACCGCGATCTGGTTGCCCTTCCGCGGAACCGCCGGAGCCATCGGCGCTTTCGCCACCTCGATCGAGCCGCACGCCGGGCAACCGACCAGGCCACGCGCCTGCTGCTCGGCAAAGTCGGCAGACGAGCCGAACCAGCCTTCGAACCGGTGGCCCGCGTCGCAGCAAAGGTCGTAAACGATCATATGGCGTGCGATTTAGGGATCTCGCGGCGGTTGGCAAGGCTCGGCAACTGCGCCCGGACTTTGGCGATGCGCGCAGGATCGAGGTCCGCGAAGCCGAGACCCGGCCGGTCTCCGCCCATGTCGAGGACCACCTCGCCCCACGGATCAACCACCAGGCTGTGGCCGTACGTGCGTCGGCCATCGGCATGTTCGCCGACTTGCGCCGCGGCGACCACATAAGCGCTCGCTTCGACCGCCCGCGCGCGCAGCAGCAAGTGCCAGTGCGCTTCGCCGGTCGGCACCGTGAACGCCGCCGGAATTGCGATCACGTCGCACCTTTGGCCGCCAAGCTGTTCAAAAAGGGCCGGAAACCGGACATCGTAGCAGACCGCGAGACCGATCCGCCCAATCGGCGTATCGGCGGTCACGACCTGCTCGCCGGGCGCATAGGCGGCGGATTCGCGCCAGCTTTCGCCGGTTTCCAGCTCGACGTCGAACATGTGGATCTTGTCATAGCGGGCGGCGATCTCGCCCGCCGGCGAAACGAGCAGCGAACGGTTCGCCCAGCGGCCGTCCGCCCGCATCACCGCGAGCGACCCCAGCGCCACCCAGATGCCCGCCTGCGTCGCGCCTTCGCGCACCGCCCCGAGCACCGGACTTTCGGCCTCGGTCAGGATATGAGCCGCTGCACGCTGGCGGTCGCGGTCGATCAGGCCGGACATCTCGGGCGTGAACAGCATCGCCGCCCCGCCCTTTGCGGCATCCACGATAGCCTCGACCAGCACCGCGGCGTTTTCGGCCGGGTCGATCGAGCTCGTCATCTGGAGGAGCGCGACGCGGTGGGTCACAGTCCCAGCATGGCGTCGAGCTTGCCCGCGCGGTCGAGCGCGGCAAGATCGTCCGAACCGCCGACATGCACTTCGCCGATGAATATCTGCGGCACGGTGCGCGCGCCGGGCGCCCGCTCGAGCATCTCGGCGCGTTTCGGGCCGCCCAGCGTGATGTCGTATTCCTCGAATTCGACGCCCTTGTGCTTCAGGAGCATCTTGGCCCGCACGCAATAAGGGCAGGCGAACTTGCTGTAGATTTCGATCTTCGGCGTGGCCACTGCAAACCCTTCAATTCGCGCGATCCGAACTCTTGAATCGCGTCATCCATAACATATTTAAGCACCGGAACCGCGCGCCGGAAGGGCGTGATTCCACAATTTCGGGAGCGCCGCCTTGCGGGCCCCCACTCGTCAGATTGCTCAACAGAGGATTTGCAGACCATGAACCGTTTCGATTTTTCCCCCTATCGCCGCAGCACCGTCGGTTTCGACCGCCTGTTCGACTTGCTCGAGGGCCAGGCGAGGCTCAACGGCGGCGACAATTATCCACCCTTCAACATCGAGCGCCGCAGCGAGGATTCGTACCGCATCACGCTGGCGGTCGCCGGTTTCCGGCCGGATGACATCGACGTCACCGCACAGCAGAACTTGCTGATCGTTCAGGGCAAGAAGCGTGAAGAGATCAGCGATGGCGAGATGCTGCATGTCGGCATCGCCAATCGCGGCTTCGAGCGCCGCTTCGAGCTGGCCGATTACGTCCGCGTTGACGACGCCCGGCTGGCCGATGGCCTGCTGACGATCGAACTGGTCCGCGAAGTGCCCGAGGCGATGAAACCCAAGAAGATCGCCGTGAACGGGCAAAAGACGCTCGAAGTCGTCAAGAACGACGATCAGGCCGACGCGGCCTAAACCCTCGACCAAGAAGGGCGGGAAGGCGCCGTGCCGCCATCCCGCCCTTCAGCCCTCGTCTTCCGGTCCGCCGCTTCCTTCAAAGCGAGGCGCTTCGTCAGAGCGTAAAGCGTAGCCCCGCCGAAAACGTGTCGGTCTTGAGCTTGCCCAGAGTAAATCCGCTGTTCGCGTCCCACTCGATCGCGGCATCCGATGCTTCGCGATGGCGATAGTTCGCAGTCAGGCTGATCGCCGGTGAAATCTTCAGCGCCACGCCCGCGCCCAACTGCCAAGCGAATTTGCCGGTGCCTTCCCCGTCGGTTTCGAAGCCGTTCACGCCGACCCCGCCACCGACGTACGGCGTCACCGCACCGCGCAGCGGAATGTCGAGCCACAGGTTGGCCATCGCCGAGAGCTGGCGCACGCGGCCGCCGTCATAGGAAATCGTATTTCCGCTCCCACTGCAGCCGGAGACTTCGAGGTAGTCGCAGATCTCGTCGACATCGGCCGAGGCTAAGGTGACGGGCGCGCCGTTTACGCTCGAGATGGTGAGGCCAGAAATCTTGTTCCTGGAATAGGCGACTTCGACATCGGCGCGGACCATGCCGAAATCGTAGCCCACGACGCCGGCTACGCCCAGCGCGCTATCCAGGGCCACTTTGCCGCTCGCGCTGTCGGTCGTGCCGGTTCCCCCGAACGTGCCGCCGGCGTCATAGTAGGTGATATTCGTGTCGCCCGCGGAAGCGACGCCGACGTCGACCCCGATATAGACCCCCGTCGAATCCTCGTCCTGCGCGTGGGCCGCAGTGGCGACCAACGCGGCGCCGCTCGCCAGCGACGCGAAAAGAATGCGCTTCATGAACTTGCTCCCTCAAGATGGGGAATCGTTGCCCCGGGCGCGATAGTCGCGTCCGTGCGTTCCGAAGAGGATAGCCATTTGTAGGGTATTCGAGACACCGCTGCTTGCGGAACCGCGCTCGAGATTTCAGAAACAGCACGGATACGTGGGGGTACCTGGAGGGGCGGCTTGCAACACAAGGACCGATTTTCTCCCGTTTTCCAGCGCATGCTGGACGAACCGGCAAGATCGCTAGACGCTATTCGTAGTGATCCCGCCCGTTACGAGCGGCGAGTGCTCGAGAAGGAAGGCGGGCATCATCGCGCGCGGGCGATCGTGCCCAACCGGGAAGTTCTGGGCTTTTTACTGTTCGACGCCGCAGGCGCTCCGGTCCAGCTGGAAGCGCCCCCATGGGTGCCTCGGTTCGAGAGCTTCGAGGCGCTGAAATCGCATGCCGACGCGCGCAGCAGCGATGGACGCCTGCTCCACGTCGCGCTGCCGACGGGAAGGTCGGTCTTCGCGCTGTGGGCGCCGGTCGAGGAAACCGTCAGCTGGAACCTTCCGGCCACCCTGCGCCAGCGGGTCGAACGCACAGCGGGCGGCTATGTGATGCTGTTCGCCGAAGGCAGCGGCCGCCCGCTGGGCCATGCACTCGCCGGTTTCGGGCTGACCCCGCTGCAACAGCGGGTGGTCGCCGCAGTGGTGCGTTACGGCAACCTGCGCTCGGCCGCATCCAAGATCGGCCTGTCGTATGCGACGATCCGGGAGACAATGGCCGGGGCGGCGCGGCGGATGAACCTGCCGAACACCCCCGCGGTCGTCGGAACCGCGGTCGCCGCGGCGTTCGGCATCATGCCATACGATCTCGAGGCGCCCGCTTTACTGGCCGACATGCTGGGGATTTCCGAGCGCCAGGCACGGGTGGCGCTCCTGGTCTCGGGCGGGGCCTCGCGCGCGGAGGCAGCGAAAGCCTCCGGCACCACGACCGCGGTAATCAAGAAGGAGCTGGAGGCCCTGTTCGCGAGCCTCGGGGTCAAGAGCGCGGCCGAGCTGTCGCGTCTGATCACCGAAGCGCAAGCCTTGCGGATGTTCGCGCGCTCCACCGACAATGCGCCCGGCTTCCTCGACCCGGCGATCGAACCCTCGCGCTTTGCGGTGCGCCCGAATGGACGGGGCGTGATCGCCTGGTCCGATTACGGCCCGGCCTCGGGCAAGCCGGTGCTGGTCGTCCATTCCAACTGGTGCTGCCGGTTCGTTCCCCGCGTGCTTGCGGTGGAATTGCAGCGGCGCGGATGGCGGCCGATCGCGATCGACCGGCCAGGCTTCGGCGGCACCAGCCTGGGATCGGCCAACCGGGAGGATCCTTTCGCCCAGGCGGTAGCGGATACGCTCCAGCTGCTGGATGCGGCCCGGATCGACACCATTCCTATCATCGCGCGCTGCGGCGCGCAGTTCGTACTTGCCCTGAAGGCCGCCGCGGCGGACCGGACCGGGCCGGCGGTTCTGGTGTCGCCCACGCCCGCGGCGGACAGCCGCGGCAAGCGCGCAGGTCCGGTGGGGGCATTCAAGGAAGCATTCTTCCGCAGCCCGCGGCTGATCGAATTCTTTTTCGGCGCGATCAGCGCGCAGTTCACCTATGGGCGGGTCGAGCATCTAATGCATGTAATCTCGCGCGGTTCGCCGACAGACGAAGCACTATGCGCCGATCCCCAATTCATCCGCGACCGCTTCCGCGCCTTGCGCCCGTTCACCACGGGCAATTTCCGCGGCGGGGTCCTCGAAGAGATGGTCATTTCGCACAACATCTGGCCGCTTCCTCCCCTGGAGGTGGACGATTGGTTGATCCTCCAAGGCGGCGAGGACCCGCTCAACGCGACAGACGAAGTCGAAGCGTACTGGAAGCGGGTTCTCCCGCGCACCGCGGTCGAAGTGGTGCCGGATGCAGGGAGGTTCATGACTTCGAGCCACCCTTCGCTGGTGATCAATCGGCTTGAAGCGCTGAGCAAGCTCGCCGCGCCGAACAAATAGCGCTTGGGGGCGGCTCCCGAAAGAACCGCCCCCGCGACGCTTTGCAACGCCGCCTCGCGCGCACCTCACCGTCCGGGTCGCAGGTGACGATCAGGCACGACGTGAGAGTGTTGGCCATCTTGCGACGGCAAACCGGCAAGCCGTGAACGGGCGCAAATCTAGTGGAAAATCGGCAAAAAAGCGCCCGACCCCTTTTTGGGCATTAATCCAGGCGACCCGGCGAGTTGATAGTCGCTTTGCCAATACTTGCGCAAGCGGCTTCTTGACTGTTCGGCAGACGATTATTTCAAGCGGTTAGACCAGCCGCGATTGATGCACCGCCGCTTCGATAAAGCCCTTGAACAGCGGATGCGGATCGAACGGCCGGCTCTTGAGTTCGGGATGGAACTGCACCCCGACGAACCACGGATGATCGGGGCGTTCGACGATCTCCGGAAGCAGCCCGTCGGGGGACATGCCCGAGAACATCATCCCACCCTTCTCGAGCGCGGGGATATACGCAGAATTGACTTCGTAGCGGTGGCGATGGCGCTCGGAGATCGCGGTCGCGCCGTTGTAGATGCGCGAAACGTGGCTGTTGCCCGCAAGGCGCGCTTCATAGGCGCCGAGCCGCATCGTGCCGCCAAGATCGCCGCCTTCCTCGCGCTTCTGGAGCCCTTCCTCGCTCATCCATTCGGTGATGATGCCCACCACCGGCTCGTCGGTCGGGCCGAATTCGCTCGAGGAGGCATCCGCGATTCCGGCCGTATTCCGCGCGCCCTCGATGCACGCCATCTGCATGCCCAGGCAAATGCCGAAGAACGGCACCCCGCGCTCGCGCGCGAAGCGCACCGAGGCGATCTTGCCTTCCGAGCCGCGCTCGCCGAACCCACCGGGCACCAGGATCCCGTGCATCGGCTCGAGCCGCGCGGCGATGTCGGCATCGTCGTGCTCGAAGATCTCGGCGTCGATCCAGCGGATGTTGACCTTTACCCTGTTGGCCATTCCGCCGTGGACCAAGGCTTCGTTGAGCGACTTGTACGCATCAGGCAGGCCGACGTACTTGCCGACCACGCCGATCGTCACTTCGCCCTCGGGATGCTGATGTCGGTCGACGATGTCTTCCCAGCGCGCAAGGTCCGGCGCCGGCGCGCTCAGGTTGAAGTGGCGCAGCACCTGCTCGTCGAGCCCCTCGCCGTGGTATTGCAGCGGCACCGCATAGATCGACGGCGCGTCGAGCGCCTGGATCACCGCCTCCTTGCGCACGTTGCAGAACAGCGCGATCTTCACCCGCTCGCTTTCGGGCAGCGGATGCTCGCAGCGGCACAAGAGGACGTTGGGCTGGACGCCGAGGCTGGTCAGCTCGCGCACCGAGTGCTGCGTCGGCTTGGTCTTGAGCTCGCCCGCGGCCGAGATGTACGGCACCAGCGTCACGTGGACGAGCGCGGTCTGGTCCTCGCCCAGTTCGTTGCGGAGCTGCCGGATCGCCTCAATGAACGGCAGGCTTTCGATGTCGCCCACCGTCCCGCCGATTTCGCACAGGATGAAGTCGTGATCGTCGGTATCGGCCAGCGCGAATTCCTTGATCGCGTCGGTCACGTGCGGGATCACTTGCACGGTCGCGCCAAGATAGTCGCCGCGGCGCTCCTTCGCGATGATCTGCTGGTAGATCCGGCCCGAGGTGATGTTGTCCGCCTGGCGCGCCGAGACGCCGGTGAAGCGCTCGTAATGTCCGAGGTCGAGATCGGTCTCGGCCCCGTCGTCGGTCACGAAGACTTCGCCGTGTTGATAGGGGCTCATCGTCCCGGGATCGACGTTGAGGTAGGGGTCGAACTTGCGAATGCGGACCTTGAACCCGCGCGCCTGCAGCAGCGCGGCGAGGCTTGCGGCCATCAGGCCTTTGCCAAGCGATGAGACCACGCCGCCGGTAATGAAAATGAACCGCGCCATGGGAGTCGAGCCTTAGGGGCAGTTGCGGATTCGGCGCAAGCGCTAGCTTGCGCCGTCAGCCGGCAATCCACAGTTGCGAGTTGAAAGGGGCGTTAGCGGCCTGCGCCGCCGAGCGGATCGTTCGCGGGGGGAGGCGATTGCGCAGGTGCCTGGGCGGGCGCCGAGGCCGGTGCGGTGGGGTTCCCGCCGACCGCCGCGAGCGGATCGGCCGGAGCCTGCTGCTGACTCGCCGGCTTGACGCCGCGGTCGAGCGAGTTGTCGATCTTGTGCCCCGAGCTGGTGCCGACGGCCAGCGCCGCCAGCGCGATGCTGAGCGCGACGAACAGGCTCGCCAGGATCGCGGTCGCCCGGGTCAGGAAATTGGCCGCGCCGCGCGCGGACATGAGCCCGCCCGGGCTGCCGCCGCCACCGATGCCGAGCCCCCCGCCCTCGGAGCGCTGCACCAGCACCACGCCGACCAGCGCGGCGGCGACAAGCGCCTGAACGACCATCAGGAACAGGAACATCGGCTCAGTCTTTCGCGATTGTTTGAAGTTCGGGCGCGAGATAGCGACCCCGCGCCGCCTCCGCAAGGCGGGCTCAGGTGTCGATCAGCTCCGCCGCTGCCGCGACGATCCCGAGGAAGCTCTCGGCCGTAAGGCTCGCGCCGCCGACCAGCGCCCCGCCCACTTCGTTCGTGCGAAGAATCTCGGCCGCGTTGTCGGCCTTGACCGAACCGCCGTAGAGAATCCGGATTGCCGCGCCCGCGTCGCCATAGAAAGCGACCAGCCGCTTGCGGATCGAGCGATGCATCTCACCGATGTCGATGAACGTCGGGGTCCGTCCGGTGCCGATCGCCCACACCGGCTCATAAGCAACGGTGACTTTCTCGGCCCATTCGCTGCCGCGCGGCAACGAGCCCTCGAGCTGCTTGGCGACGACGTCATCAGCCTCGCCGGCATCGCGCTCGGCCTCGGTCTCGCCGACGCAGACGATGACCTGCAGCCCGGCGGCCAGCGCCGATTCGGCTTTCGCCCGCACGATATCATTGGTTTCGCCGTGATCGGCGCGCCGCTCGCTATGGCCGACGATCACGAAGCCGGCGCCGGCATCCTTCAGCATCGGCGCGGAGATGTCGCCGGTGTGCGCGCCGCCTTCCGCGGCGTGGCAATCCTGCGCCCCGACGCCGATCAGGTTCGCTTCCTTGCGGGTGGCATGAATCAAGGTGTACGGCGGGGCAAGCGCGACTTCGACTTTCATCAGCCGCTCGACCGCCCGGTCGATCGCGCGCGCTTCGGACAGCATCGCGCGCGTGCCGTTCATCTTCCAATTGCCGACAATATATTGGCGCTGGGCCATCGACGAATTCCAGAATGATTCTTTCGGACGCGATCCTCAGCGCCCCGTTCGGTCCAGCCCGCTAGTCCGGCCCGCGCAGGTTGTCAAAACCGCTTTTGCGCAAGCCGCGAATGGTTTGCTGCACTGTTGCGGCGCCGCCTCATGCCGGATAAAGCGCCAGCCGATTGCGGCGAGCCGTCCGGTTCGTCTGGTTCAAGAGACAGGCTTCGCCACCGATGATCAAGCTGATCCGCAACCTCATTTCCTCAAAGGCCGGGGTGGCCGTCACCCTGGTGCTGCTGGTGCTGATCGCGCTGGCGTTCGGCCTGAGCGACGTGGCCAACCGGGGCAGCTTCGGCGGAGTTTCGGGGGCCGACCAGGTCGCGATCGTCGGCAACGAGAAGATCAGCACCTCCGAATTGTCGAAAGCCGCGACCAGCGCGCTCAATCAGGTACGCCAGAACAACCCCACCGCGACGATGGAAAGCTTCATCGCCGCGGGCGGGCTCGACCATGCGCTCCAGCAGGCGATCGATACTGCCGCGTTCGCCGAGTTCGGGCATAAGATCGGCCTGCGCGCGGGCGACCGGCTGGTCGACAGCGAGATCGCGCAGGTCGCCGCGTTCAAGGGCCCCAATGGGCAGTTCGACGAGAACGCCTACCGCGCGGCGATCGCCCAGCAGGGGCTGAGCGATGCCGAAGTGCGCAAGGAAATCGGCCAGATCCTGCTCGCCCGCCAGGTCAGCGCGCCGGTCGACATCGGCGTGAAGATGCCGCTCTCGCTGACCAAGCGCTATGCCTCGCTGCTGCAGGAACGGCGCCAGGGCGAATTCGCGATTCTGACGAGCGCGGCCTATCTCCCCACCTCCGCGCCCACCGATGCGCAGCTGCAGGCTTATTATACCGCGCACCGCACCGACTATCTTCGGCCCGAACGGCGCGTGATCCGTTACGCGGTGTTCAGCGACAAGGAACTCGGCAACGTGCCCGCGCCGACCGAGGCCGAGATCAAGGCCCGTTACGATCGCGACCACGAGCAGTATGCCGCGTCGGAAAAGCGCAAGGTGAGCATGCTCGTGCTGCCGAGCCAGGCCGACGCGAACGCGGTGAAGGCCGAGGTGGCCAAGGGCAAGTCGCTCGACGCCGCTGCAAGCGAGCGCGGTCTCAAGGTCTCCCACAGCGATCTGCTCAAGCAGAACGAGCTTTCCGCCCGCGAATCCGCGGCGGTCGCGCAAGCTGCGTTCTCTGCCGCGAAGGGTGCGATCGCAGGCCCGATCAAGGGCGCGCTGGGCTATTATGTCGTGCGGGTGGACGAAGTTCAGAGCACGCCCGGCCGCAGCCTGGACCAGGCGCGTGGCGATATCGTGAAGGCGCTGACCGCCGAAAAGCGCAAGGCAGCGCTGGCCGACCTCGGCTCCAAGGTCGAGGACGAGATGGACGGCGGCAACAGCCTGACCGAGATCGCCAAGAGCCTGAACCTGACGATCCAGACCACGCCCGCGCTTACCGCCGACGGCCGCGTTTATGGAACCGCCGACCAGAAGGCGCCGCCGGTGCTCTCCCGCGCGCTGGCGACCGCGTTCACGATGGACGAAGGCGAGCCGCAACTCGCCGAAGTCGATCCCGGAGTCACCTTCTTGGCGTTCGAGGTCGGCAAGATCGTGCCGTCGGCCGCCGCGCCGCTCAACGAGATCAAGGACGACGTGGCGCAGGCGTGGAAGAAATCCGAAGGCGACAATGCAGCCAAGCAGGCGGCGCAGCGCGTGCTCGACCGGCTGGCGAAGGGCAGCAGCCTGGCCGATGCGCTGAAAGCCGAGAACAAGAGCCTGCCGGCCGCATCCAAGCTCAACCTAACTCGCCAGGATCTGAGCAAGCCGGGCCAGCGCGTGCCGCCGGCGCTGGCGCTGTTCTTCAGCATGGCGCAAGGCACGGTGAAGCGGCTCCAGGCGCCCGACAGCGACGGCTGGTACGTGGTCAAGCTGGACCAGATCACTCCCGGCACGGTGAAGGACGGCGATCCGTCGCTGGCCGACGCGCAGCGGGAGCTGGGCCAGATCGCCGGCAACGAATACGGCGACGAGTTCCTGCACGCGATCGAGCTCGACGTCGGGGTGCGCAAGCACCAGCCTGCGATCGACGCTGTGAAGAACCAGCTCACCGGCCACCAGCAGCAGGAATAGCGCGCTGTCCGGAGCTCACCCAGAGAACGCCGGGGCCGCGCGCGCCGAGCTCGAGCAAGGCCGGCCGGCGCTGGTCTGGCGCAAGCTGGTGGCGGACACCGAGACCCCGGTGGGCGCGGCGCTCAAGCTGATCGAGCCGGGCCGCGGCGACTTCCTGCTCGAATCGGTCGAGGGCGGCGACACCCGCGGGCGCTACAGCCTGCTGGGGCTCGATCCCGACCTGGTGTTCCGCGCGACGGGGAACGCGAGCGAAGTCAATCGGCGCTGGAAGCACGACCGCGCGGCGTTCGAGCCGTTGCCCGCAAGCCCGCTCGAAGAATTGCGCACGCTCGCCGCCGCCTGCCGGATCGACGTGCCCAAGGGCCTCCCCCCCGCGCTCGCATGCCTGGTCGGCTATTTCGCCTACGAGACCATCGGCCTCGTCGAGAAGCTGCCGCGCGCCCCGCGAAGCGAGCTCCAGGTGCCCGACATCCTGATCGTGCGACCGACGCTGGTGCTGGTGTTCGACGGGCTGACCGACGAGCTCCATTGCGTCGCCCCGCTGTGGGCCGGGGACGCCGATCCAGCGCGCGCGATCGAGCTTGCCGGCGAGCGTATCGACGAGACCCTCCGGCGCCTCACCGGCCCGAGCCCGGAGCCGCTGAAGGACAATGCGCTTCCCGAAATGGCGCTCGAGCCGGTGATCCCGCCCGACAAGTACCAATCGATGGTGCTGCGCGCGAAGGACTACATCGAGGCCGGGGACATCTTCCAGGTGGTGCTGGCTCAGCGGTTCACCTGCCCGTTCCCGCTGCCGCCGTTCGCGCTCTACCGCGCGCTTAGGCGGGTGAACCCCTCGCCGTTCCTCTACTTCCTCGACCTGCCGGGCTTCGCGGTGGTCGGCTCGAGCCCCGAAATCCTCGTGCGGGTGCGCGACGGCGAAGTGACGATCCGCCCGATCGCCGGCACCCGCTCGCGAGGGAGGACCGACGAGGAAGACCGCGAGAACGAGAAAAGCCTGCTCGCAGACCCGAAAGAGCGGGCCGAACACCTGATGCTGCTCGACCTCGGCCGCAACGATGTCGGCCGGGTTGCCAAGCGATCGAGCGTGCGGGTGACCGCGAGCTACACCATCGAACGCTACAGCCACGTGATGCACATCGTCAGCAACGTTGTCGGACAGCTCGCCCCCGAGCACGACGCGCTCGATGCGCTGTTCGCGGGGTTTCCGGCGGGCACCGTCTCCGGCGCCCCCAAAGTCCGCGCCTGCCAGATCATTGCCGAGCTGGAACCGGAAACCCGTGGCCCCTACGCCGGCGGCGTCGGCTATTTCGCCCCCGACGGCTCGATCGACAGCTGCATCGTGCTGCGCACTGCGGTGGTGAAGGACGGGGTGATGAACGTCCAGGCGGGCGCCGGAATCGTCGCCGACAGCGACCCCGCTTACGAGCAGCGCGAATGCCAAGCGAAAGCCGCCGCACTGCTCGCGGCCGCGCGCGAAGCAGCAAGGGTGGCGGGCGAGCCGGAATTCGGGCAGTAGCCAAACCCGCCCCGTCCGCTCCGGTCCGGAACCGACGAGCATCCCGCTTCGTTCTCGGGCCATGCGGCAAACCGACCGGGATTCGGCTGAACGCCAGAATGCGCGGAGCGGGGGCAATATCGCCGGCAGCCTGACCGGCGGGGCCGTGGTGGCCGTGCTGTTCATGGGCAGCACGCTGCTGACGCCGCTTTACGACATCTATCGCACCCGTTTCGGTTTTTCGACGTTCACGCTGGTCCTGCTCTACGCGGTCTACGTGATCGGCAATCTGGCGTCGCTGCTGTTCCTCGGCCGGCTGTCGGACAAGCTCGGGCGCAAGCCGGTGGTTCTGCTGAGCATCGGATTGGCGGTGCTGAGCAATGCGCTGTTCCTGCTCGCGAACGGTGCGGCCTGGCTGTTCGCCGGCCGCATCGTCAACGGCCTCGCAGTCGGACTCGGCTCCGGAGCGGCGACCGCATGGATCGCCGAATTCACCCGGCCGGAGCGGCGGGATCGCGCAGCGAGCGTGATGACCGCCTTCAATTTCATTGGGCTGGCCTTAGGGGCTTTCATCAGCGGAATATTGGTGCAGCACGCACCTCACCCCATCCGCCTGCCGTTTGCGGCCTACCTCGGGATTCTCGCGCTCGTCACGACCGCAGTGTTCTTGCAGCCCGAGACGGTCGCGCGTTCCGCGGGTCTTTCGTTCGCGCCGCGCATCGGGATACCCGCCGGCACGCGGCGCGCCTTCGTCGCACCGGCTGCCGCCGGGTTCGGGGCGATGTCGGTGGTGGGCTTCTATGCGGCGCTCGGACCGACGACGATTCGCGTCGACCTTGACGTGACCGACCGCGCGCTCGCCGCGGCGATCGTGGCCGAGCTGTTCGTGATCGCAACCCTGGTCATCTTCGCGACCCGGCAACTCGCCGCGCGAACGGTGATGCTGGGCGGCCTCGCCGCGGTTCCGGTGGGCATGGCGCTGCTCGTGGCCGCGCAGCAAAGCGGCTCGATCCTGTTGATGCACCTGGGCACCGTGTTCTGCGGCATCGCTGGCGCCCTCGGTTACCGCGGAGGGCTTGCGGTGGTCAATCTGCTCGCCCCTCCCGACCGGCGGGCCGAGCTGGCATCCGCGTTTTTCATCTGCTGCTTCTGCGGCAATGCGCTCCCGATCATCGGTGTCGGCGCATTGTCGCAGGCAACCTCGCCGCACTTGGCTGACGCAGCGTTTGCCGTCGTCGTCTCCGCGATCGCAGGGGCAGCGTTGCTCGTCGCCAGGTCCGGCCGACCAGCCGTCTGACCGCCGCGCGTCTGTCAGAAAGGCAAACGGCGGGAAGCTGGCATCCCTCTTGGCGCGGCTCCAACGCTTGCTATAGGGCACGGATGATCCTCGTCATCGACAATTACGACAGCTTCACCTGGAACCTGGTCCATTACCTGATGGAGCTGGGCGCCGACGTGCAGGTGGTGCGCAACGACGCGATCACCGCGGCCGAAGCACTCGAAACCAATGTCCAGGGCTTCCTGATCTCGCCCGGCCCCTGCACCCCCAGCGAAGCCGGCGTGAGCCTCGACCTCGTCGCCGCCTGCGCGGAAGCGGGACGGCCGCTGCTCGGCGTGTGCCTCGGCCACCAGGCGATCGGCCAGCATTTCGGCGGAAAGGTCGTGCGTGGCGGGCTGATGCACGGCAAGACCTCACCGGTCACGCATGACGGCACGGGGTTGTTCGATGGCCTGCCCTCGCCCTTCACCGCGACGCGCTACCACAGCCTTGTGGTCGAGGACATTCCGGCCGAGCTGGTGGTCAATGCGACCGCCGACGATGCCTTCGTGATGGGCTTTCGCCACGCGACGCTGCCGATCCACGGGGTCCAGTTTCACCCGGAGAGCATCGCGACCCAGCACGGCCATGCATTGCTCGCCAATTTCCTCAAGCTCTGCGGCGTCGACATCGTCGTTCCTGCATGAGCCTCGCCCTGCCTGAAGCCGAGGCGCTGTTCGGGCGCATGCTCGACGGGGCGATGAGCGACGACGAGATCCGCGACATCTTGCTGACGCTCACCGAGCGCGGCGAGAGCGCGCAGGAGATCGCCGGCGCCGCCAAGGCGATGCGCGCGCGGATGCTGCGGGTATCCGCGCCCGCTCACGCGATCGACGTCTGCGGCACCGGCGGCGACGGACAGCACAGTCTCAACATCTCGACCGCGGTGGCGATCGTGGTCGCGGCTTGCGGGGTGCCGGTCGCCAAGCACGGCAACCGCGCGGCGTCGAGCAAGTCGGGCGGCGCGGATGCGCTCGAAGCGCTCGGGCTCGACTTGGCCCTCGCGAGCGAGAAAGCCGAGGAAACGCTCGACGAGATCGGCATCGCGTTCCTGTTCGTGCAGCACCACCACCCGGCGATGAAGTTCGTGATGCCGATCCGGCGCGCGATCGGGCGGCGGACGATCTTCAACTTGCTCGGCCCGCTCGCCAATCCGGCCAGCGTCAGCCGTCAGTTGATCGGCATCGCCCGGCCCGACTACGCACCGATCTACCGCGAGGCGATGGAACTGCTCGAGATGCAGCGGGTGATGGTCGCGGCCGGAGAAGAAGGTCTCGACGAGCTTTCGATCGCCGGCCCTTCGCTGGTCGAGACCCTGGGCCTCGCCGATATCGCCGCCAGCGTCTCTCCCGAGGACGCCGGCCTGCCGCGCCACTCACTCGAAACCATTCGCGGCGGCGACGCGCAGTTCAACGCCGCGGCCATCGCGCGCCTGCTCGACGGCGAGCGCGGTCCTTATCGAGACGCGGTGCTGCTCAACGCAGCCGGCGCGCTGATCGTTGCCGGCGAGGCGGCGAGCTGGGAGGAAGGCGTCGAGGAAGCCGCCGAAGCGATCGACAAAGGCCTCGCAAAAGCCTTGCTCGCCTGCTGGATCGATGCAGTAAGCTGAGGACGATGGACAAGCTCGCCGAAATCTACGCCGCCAAGCGCGAGGAAGTCGCGGCCCGCAAGGCTGCCATCAGCCGGGCGGATCTGGAAATCCGTGCCTCGGTGCAATCCCCCCCGCGCGGATTCCGGCACGCGCTACTAAGCCGCACTTATGCCGGGTTCGCGCTGATCGCCGAGATCAAGAAGGCAAGCCCCTCCAAAGGCTTGATCCGTGAGGATTTCGAGCCCTCCGAGCACGCCCGCGCTTACGCGGTGGGCGGCGCTACGTGCCTCTCCGTGCTGACCGACGAGCGGTTCTTCCAAGGCCATGAGGATTACCTGATCGAAGCGCGCGCGGTCTGTTCGCTGCCGGTGCTGCGCAAGGACTTCATGCTCGACCCGTGGCAGGCGATCGAGAGCCGCGCGATGGGGGCCGACGCGATCCTGCTGATCGTCGCGATGCTGGACGACGCGGTGCTCGGCGAGATCGAGGCCGCCGCGATCGAGCACGGCATGGACGTGCTGGTCGAAGTGCATGACGAAGCCGAGATGGAGCGCGCCGCCAAGCTCCAGTCGCGCCTGATCGGCGTGAACAATCGCAATCTCAAGACCTTCGAGACCGACATCGCCACCACCGAGCGGCTCGTCCCGCTTGCCCCCGAAGGGGCGCTGCTGGTCGGCGAGAGCGGGATTTCCACCCACGCCGACCTCGAACGGCTCGGCCAGAGCGGGGTCAAATGCTTCCTGGTCGGCGAAAGCCTGATGCGCCAGGCGGATCTCTCGAGCGCCACGCGAGCGCTGCTGGGTGGATGACGTCATCCCAGCGCAAGCTGGGATCGCTGCCCGCGCGCGCGAGACCTTCGGGCGCCCCCAGCCTGCGCTGGGGTGACGAGGTGCTTCAAAGCGCCTAGAACCCGAGGGGAGGGGAGGAGAGCAGACTATGGGTTTATTCTACAACGTGATGCGGGTGGTCAGCAGCCTGATCGGGCTGCTGATGATGGCGATGGGCTGCATCTGGATTCTCCAGGGGCTCAACATCGCGTTCCTCAACAGTTTCATGGCCGATCAGCGGCAATGGGCGCTCTACGGCGCGATCCTCGCGCTGATCGGGCTCGCCCAGCTCATCTGGAGCAACACGCGCAAGCGCTAGCCTACTCGCCGTAACGGTTGCCTCGCGTCGCCTCGATCGCGATCGGGCCGAGCAGCGAGGAGACGATCGGCGCGCCGCCGGGCACGTCCGCGCGGCGCGCGTCGATCCGCATCTCGTTCATCGCGATGTGCGCGATGACGTGCCGCACGAACGGCACGTGGCTGCCCTCGCCCCAATCCTGGTGCTCGATATCGAATTCGAGCGTGTCGCCATGGATCGCGAAGTGGTCGAGCGCGCCCATCGTGTAGGGATTGTCGCACGGGCCGCAGGCGAGGCCGAACAGATCGTCGCCGATCCGCCGGATCACGAAATACTGCTTGTCCCGGCCGACCCCGAAGCCGAGCCAGACGCCGAGCACATCCTCGCCGGTGAGCCGCCGCCATGGCGCGGGCTGCACGTAAGGCGCCGGCGGACCCGATGGCCCCCCGCCGGGCGTCTTGACGACCGCAACCGGCGGCGAATCCGGCGGCAAGATCGCTTGCGGATAAGCGCCCGGGGTCGGCCCGCGCGGGTCCCTGATCGCGACTTGCACGATCTTTGCGCCATCCGCCCCGCGGGTTCCCACGATATCGAGCTTGCCGCCGTCGAGCCGCGCCGACAGCCGGTCTTCCGTTTCCACCGAGCCGTCAGGTCGGAGGAACCGAACGGTGAAATTGAGGCCGTCCCGCTCATCGAACGCGCCGTCGATCGCGGCCAGGGTCATCCCGTCGGAGCATTGCGTGCAATAGATGCCGCTGACGGTGTTGCCGCGGATCACGAATTCATACATTTGCGGCGTGCCCGTCTCGGTGCGCCACCCGCCGCGATAGTAGTCCGCGCTCTCGGCCGAGGCGGCGCAAGACATTGCCAGGGCCATTGCCGCCGCGGCGACCAGCGCGAGCAATCGTGTCAGCAAGCGTTTCCCCTCCCCGGCTGTTTCACGCCGTCCTCGAATGCTAACACCGCATTCGGCGGCGGAGCAATCGTGGCGCGTCGTTCCGGGAGGAAAGATCAGCCATGCTCGCCGCACTGATCCTCGCCGCGCATGTCGCGATCATCCTGTTCAACTTGTGCGGGCTGATCGCCGTCCCGCTGGGCGCGTGGCGCGGCTGGGATTGGGTCCACCGGCCGCGGTGGCGCCTGCTGCACCTGTTCTCGCTAGCCATCGTCGCGCTGCAGGCGGCGATGGGCCGCGCCTGCTTCCTGACCGTCTGGCAGGTGGCAGCCGAGGGCGGACCAGCGAATCCCGAGCCGCTGATCATGCGCTGGGTGAACTCGCTGGTCTATTGGCCGCTGCCGATCTGGGTGTTCGGTGCGATCTACATCGCGATCTTCGCCTACGCGCTCGCGCTGCTGTGGTGGGTGCCGCTGCGCCGGCCGTGATTGGCTTGCCGTCAAGCCTCTGGCATGGGGGAGCGATGAACAAGCTCACCCACCTCGACGACCAGGGCCAGGCGCGCATGGTCGATATCGGCGGCAAGCCCGAATCGGCGCGCAAGGCGGTCGCCACCGGCCGCATCCGCCTGTCGCCCCAGGCGCTGGTCGCGGTGCGCGACGGCAGCGGTCCCAAGGGCGACGTGCTCGCCGCCGCGCGGATCGCCGGCGTCATGGCCGCGAAGAAGACCGCCGAGTTGATCCCGCTGTGCCATTCGCTGGCGCTCGACACCGTCGGCATCGAGTTCGGGTTCGAAGATGACGCGATCCGCGCCACCGCCACCGCTTCGCTCACGGGCAAAACGGGCGTCGAGATGGAGGCGATGACCGCAGTCTCGCTCGCGCTGCTGACGATCTACGACATGGCCAAGGCGCTCGACAAAGGCATGGTGATCGAAGGCGTGCGGCTACTCGCCAAGAGCGGCGGCAAGTCGGGCGAATGGCGCGCGGCAGAGGATCGCTGAGCGAAGTGGCCGCCCCGCTCGAGCTCGCCGATGCGCAGACGCGGTTGCTGGCAAGCATCGCCCCGCTCGCCGCAGAATCCGTGCCGGTGGCCGATGCGCTCGGGCGGTGCCTCGCCGAACCGCTCTTCGCCCGGCGGACCCAGCCCGCGGCCGATCTCTCGGCGATGGACGGCTACGCGCTGCGCCTCGGCGAAGCCGGGCCGTGGCGGCTGGTCGGCGAGAGCGCGGCCGGGCATCCGTTCGCCGGCGTGGTCGGGCCGGGCGAGGCGGTGCGGATCTCGACCGGTGCGCTGATGCCTGACGGCGCGGACGCGGTGCTGCTGCAGGAGAACGCCGCGCGCGACGGCGACACCCTGAGCCTCAACGGCGAAGGCGAGCCCGCCGAACGTCACATCCGCCGCGCCGGGTTCGATTTCCGGCTGGGCGACACGCTGCTGCCCGCCGGCGCCCGGATCGGTGCGGGCCAGCTCGCGCTCGCGATCGCAGCCGGCAATGCGCAGCTCGCGGTCCATCGCCGGCCGTCGGTGGCCGTGCTCGACAGCGGCGACGAGCTGGCGGACGATCCGGCCGACCTTGCCCCCCACCGCATCCCGGCGAGCAACGGCGCGATGCTGGTGGCGATGTGCGCCGGGCTCACACGCGCGATCCGCCGTATCGGCCCGGTGGCCGACAGCCTTGAAGCGCTGGCCGGAGCGCTTGAGCGTGCGGGCGATACCGATGTGATCGTCACCAGCGGAGGCGCGTCGGTCGGAGACCATGACCTCGTCCGCCCCGCGCTCGAGGCCTGGGGCGCGCGGATCGATTTCTGGCGCGTCGCGATGCGGCCGGGAAAGCCGCTGCTGGTCGCGCGCAAGGGCGGGCAGATCGTGCTCGGACTGCCGGGCAACCCGGTGTCGAGCTACGTCACCGCGTTCATGTTCCTGCTGCCGCTGCTGCGCGCGTTGGGGGGCGACGGAAACCCGCTGCCCCGCCCGGTGGTGCTGCCGGCCGGTGCGGACCTGCCGGCGGCCGGACCGCGGCGCGAGTTCATGCGCGCACGAGTCGCCGTCGGCACGGTTACCCCGCTCGCCCAGCAGGATTCGAGCGCGCTGCGCTCGCTCGCACTGGCGAACGCGCTGATGGAGCGGCCGGCGAACGCCGCACAAACCAAAGCAGGAACGCCTGTCCCGGCCTACCTGCTCGAAAACGGCGGGATCGGTTGACTTGTCGCTGATTGTTGCTTAATTGTTCCGCATTCGTTCCGATGTGGAACGCCGTTGGAGAGTGGCCTCATGCTGACTGCCAAGCAACACGAGCTGCTGATTTTCATCCAGAACCGGTTGGAGGACACGGGCATTTCGCCGTCCTTCGAGGAAATGAAGGAAGCGCTCGACTTGCGCTCCAAGTCCGGCGTGCACCGGCTGATCTCGGCACTGGAAGAACGCGGGTTCCTGCGCCGCCTGCCCAACCGGGCGCGGGCACTGGAAGTGCTCAAGCAGCCCGAGGACGTCAGCGCGCAGGCGAGCCGGGCGGCGGTCGCGCGCGATGCAGTGGCCAAAGTCACCGTGCCGCCGCGGATGGCGCCGATCGCCGCGAACGACGTGATCGAGATCCCGCTCCACGGCAAGATCGCTGCCGGTGTGCCGATCGAGGCGCTCGAAAGCGACCGTACGTTGCCCGTGCCCGCCGCATTGCTCGGCGCGGGGGAGCACTACGCGCTCGAGGTTTCCGGCGATTCGATGATCGAGGCGGGCATCCTCGATGGCGATTTCGCGCTGGTGAAGCGCACCGACACCGCCCGCGACGGCGAGATCGTGGTCGCGCTGGTGCGCGACGAGGAAGCGACCCTCAAGTACCTCCGGCGGGAGAACGGCAAGATCCGGCTCGATCCGGCGAACTCGGCCTATTCGCCGCAGTTCTACGATCCGCACGAAGTGGTCGTGCAAGGCAAGCTCGCAGGGCTGCTGCGGACCTATCACTGAGCGCACGATGGTTTAGCGCGCAGGTTTCGCGCGCCACCAGCCGTGCTCGCCCTCGCTTTCCGCCACGGTGGTTATCCGGCGGTGCGAGAGATCGATCGCGAGCCCGCCGGTTTGCGTGAGCATATGGCGGTCGGCCTTGAGCCAGCGCGGGCGGCAAGCGTCCGGCAGCCAGCGGTCGGCGACCACGATGTCGGACACGGCGCAGGCGCTGACGAGGTCGTTCCACGGCACCATCACGTCGCTGCGCGCGAGCAGCACGTTCCAGGTGCGTCCACCGCGCGTCAGCGACAGGCTGCAGAAATCCGGGCTGCAACGAGCACCTGGCCAGGTCGCGATTGGCAGGAGGTCGCCGCGGGTGCCGGCAAGCTCCTGCAGGTTCTCGCGGGTGAAATCGCTGCGGGTGTCGCGCAGCACCAGCAGGCGGTCTCCCTCGCCGGCGATCGCGACATTGTGGCCGTCGCCTGAGACCAGCAGGTCCGGCGCCGGGGTCAGCAGCATCAGCACCGTCGCAAGTGCGATTGGCACCAGCCCGATCAGCCGCGCGCGGCCGCGCCACAACCCGAGCCACAGCAGACCGGCGACGAACAGCGCGAACGTGCCCCAGCCCATCTGCGGCATCAGCTTGACCGCGCCCGGCTGGCTTGCGGTGAAGTGCGCGAGCGCGAGCAACAACTCGAGCGACTTGCCGCACAGCCACCACACCGGCCCGCCGAGCCCGATGAGGTCGAGCAGCAGCGCGAGCCCGATCAGCGGCATCGACACGAACGTCGTCAGCGGGATCGCGATCACGTTGGCGAACGCGCCGTAGAACCCGGCGCGGTGGAAATGGAACAGCACGATCGGCATCAATGCGAGCTCGATCACGAAGCCGGTCAGGAGCAGCATCGCAATGTGCCGTCCGGCGCGCGCGATCGAGCTCTCGTCACGCGGGCCGAGAAACGCGCGCACCGGCGCGGCGTTGTGCAGCGCGACGATCGCCGCGGCGGCGGTGAAGCTCATCTGGAAGCTCGGCCCGGCGAGCGATTCCGGCCACACCAGCAGCACCGCAAACGCGGCGACCGCCACCATCCTGAGCGACAGCGGCTCGCGCCCCAGCGCCAGGGCGAGCAGGACCAGCACCGCGCCCACGCAGCTGCGGATCGTCGGTACTTCGGCGCCGGTGAGCAAAGTGTAGCCGATCCCTGCAAGCGCGCCCGCCCCTGCCGCGACCACCGGCAGCCGCACGCGCAGCGCAAGCCATGGCCACAACGCCAGCAGGCGGATCGCGATCAGGTACACCGCCGCGATCACCGCGCTCACGTGCAGCCCGCTGATCGACAGCAAGTGCGTGAGCCCCGCGTCGCGCATAGCGTCCTCGTCGCTCTGCGCGATCGCGCCGCGGTCACCGCTGGCGAACGCCGCGGCAAGCGCGCCCGGGGAGCCGCCGAGCTGGGCGCGGACATGCGCCGAAAGCCGCCGTTGCAATGCGCCGAGGCCGCCACGCGAAGCGCCCGGCTGCAACACCTGAACCTCGCCGAGCGCGCTGCCGGTCGCCGCGAGCCCGGCGAACCACGCCTCGCGCGCGAAATCGTAGCCGCCGGGGAGCATCGGCGGCGCCGGCGGCATCAGCCGGGCCTTCAAGCGCACCAGCGCGCCCTCCCCCAGCCCGGGCCGGTCGCGCTCCATCGGCAGGTTGACGCGCACCTTGATCGCGCGACCGGTCTGCGGATCGCGCGTCGCGAGCACCAGGCGCACACGTGTGTCCGCGGGCTGCTCGATCCGTTCGAGCACGCGGCCTTCGACGGCGGTGGCCAGCGGCCGGCCGATCGGCTCCGCTCCGGCCATTGCCGAACGCGTCCAGATCGTCGCGATCCCGCATGCGACAAGCACGCCGACCGTTACGCACGCGAGCCTCACGTGCACCCGCCGCTCGTCGGCGGGCCACAGGGCGGCCGCACCAAGCGCCAGCATCAGCGCCGCGGCGCCTGCGATCACCCACGCCAGCGGGCCGGGCAATGCGAACCACGCCGCGATCCCCACGGCGAACGCCACCGCGAGCCACGGTCCGCGGTCGAAGGCCGCGCGCGCGAGGAACGCTTCGGCCGCGTCGCCCATGCTGGACAAGTGCCCGCGCATTCGCCAAGGCGGCCGCTGCAACGCAGCATCCCAGGGCTCGTCGAGCAGCGGTACGGAAGCGGATCGGCTCGCGGCCATTGCGGCATAGGATAGGAATCGGGTGGCCATGGCAAGCACGGGCGAAACAGCGACGGGCAGCCGGCCGGTCGTCACCCGCTTCGCCCCCTCGCCCACCGGTTTCCTCCACATCGGCGGTGCGCGCACCGCGCTGTTCAACTGGCTCTATGCTCATCACCACGGCGGCAAGGCACTGCTGAGGATCGAAGACACCGACAAGGCGCGCTCGACCCAGCCCGCGATCGACGCGATCATCGAAGGGCTCGACTGGCTGGGCCTGACCTGGGACGAAGCCCCGGTGTTCCAGTCCGAACGCGGCGCACGCCACGTCGAGGTGGCGGAAGCGCTGCTCGCGAACGGCCATGCCTACCGCTGCTATGCGACCCAGGAGGAGCTCGAGGAAATGCGCGCCGCCCAGCGCGCCGCCAAACAGCCGCTGCGCTACGACGGGCGCTGGCGGCACCGCGATCCGTCCGAAGCGCCTGCCGGCGCGCCGTTCGTGGTGCGGCTGAAAGCACCCACAGAGGGCGAGACGGTGATCGAGGATCGCGTGCAAGGCCGCGTGGCGGTCAAGAACGCCGAGCTTGACGATTACATCCTGCTGCGTTCCGACGGCTCGCCGACCTACATGCTCGCAGTGGTGGTTGACGATCACGACATGGGCGTCACCCACGTGATCCGCGGCGACGACCATCTGAACAACGCGTTCCGCCAGTTGCCGATCATCCGCGCGATGAACGAAATCGAAGGCGGCTGGCCCGATCCGGTCTACGCGCATATCCCGCTGATCCATGGCCAGGACGGCGCCAAGCTCTCGAAACGCCACGGCGCGCTGGGGGTGCAGGAATACCGCGAGATGGGCGTCCTGCCCGAAGCGCTGTTCAACTATCTGCTCAGGCTCGGCTGGGGCCACGGCGACCGCGAGGAGATCAGCCGTTCCGAAGCGATCGAGCTGTTCGATCTCGCGGGCGTCGGCAAGAGCCCCTCGCGCTTCGACATGAAGAAGCTGCTCAACCTCAACGGCCATTACATCCGCGAGGCCGACGATGCCCGCCTCGCCCGGCTGGCGGCGGACAAGATCGGCCCCGACGCCGATGCTGCGCTGCTCGAACGGGCGATGCCGGTGCTCAAGGTCCGCGCGCGCGATGTGAACGAACTGGCGGACGGCGCGGCGTTCCTGTTCAAGACCCGTCCACTCAAGCTGAGCGAGCAGGCACAGGCGCTGCTCGGCCCCGATGCACGTGCGCTTTTGTCGCAGGTTTCCGGGCGTTTACGCGCGGAAAATAACTGGACAATCGAGCCGCTGGAGGCCACCTTGAAGGCGATGGCAGAGGAGCTGGGGCTGGGCCTCGGCAAACTCGCCCAACCGCTTCGCGCGGCGCTTACGGGGCAGACGACCTCGCCGGGCATTTTCGATGTCCTGGTCTTGCTTGGGAAGGACGAAAGCCTTGCGCGCATCGACGCGCAGGCCGTCCCGGGCGACCAGGCGGCCGAGCTATAAGGAGAACGCAAGTTGGCTGACAAGCAAGCAACGCTGACGGTGGGCGGACAGGTCCACGATTTTCCGGTGCTCGAAGGAACTGTCGGGCCCGCGGTGGTCGACATCCGCAAGCTCTACGGCGATGCGCACATGTTTACCTACGACCCGGGCTTTACGTCCACGGCCGCCTGCGAGAGCGCGCTGACGTATATCGACGGGGAAGCCGGCGTCCTGCTCCATCGCGGCTATCCGATCGGGCAGCTGGCCGAGCACTCGAGCTTCATGGAGGTGTGCTACCTGCTGCTCAACGGCGAGCTGCCCAATCAGTCCGAGCTGGACGATTTCACCTGGACGATCAGCCGCCACACGATGCTGCACGAGCAGCTTGCGACATTCTATCGCGGCTTCCGGCGCGATGCGCACCCGATGGCGGTGATGTGCGGCGTGGTCGGCGCGCTGTCGGCGTTCTATCACGATTCGACCGACATCTCGGATCCCCAGCAGCGCAAGATCGCCAGCCATCGGCTGATCGCCAAGATGCCGACGATCGCGGCGATGGCATTCAAGTATTCGCTTGGGCAACCGTTCCTCTATCCGGACAACTCGTTGTCCTACACCGGCAATTTCCTGCGGATGACGTTCGGCGTGCCCGCCGAGCCGTACGAGGTCGACCCGATCGTCGAGAAGGCGCTTGACCGCATCTTCATCCTCCACGCCGATCACGAGCAGAACGCTTCGACCTCGACCGTGCGCCTGGCCGGCTCGTCGGGCGCCAACCCGTTCGCATGCATCGCGGCCGGCATCGCGTGCCTGTGGGGGCCGGCGCACGGGGGCGCGAACGAGGCGGCCCTCAACATGCTCCACGAGATCGGCACGCCCGATCGCATCCCGCACTACATCGACCGCGCGAAGGACAAGAACGATCCGTTCCGCCTGATGGGTTTCGGGCACCGGGTGTACAAGAACTATGATCCCCGCGCGACGGTGATGCAGAAAACCGTGCGCGAGGTGTTCAAGGCGATGAACGTCACCGACCCGGTGTTCGACGTTGCCCTCCAGCTCGAGGACATGGCGCTCCACGACGAGTATTTCGTCGAGAAGAAGCTGTTCCCGAACGTCGATTTCTATTCGGGGATCATTCTTTCGGCGATCGGCTTCCCGACCACGATGTTCACCGCGCTGTTCGCGCTGGCGCGCACGGTCGGCTGGGTCGCGCACTGGAACGAGATGATCTCCGATCCCCACCAGAAGATCGGCCGCCCGCGCCAGCTCTATACCGGCCCGACCGAGCGCGATTACGTGGCGATCGACCAACGGTAAGGCAGCGTCCGGAATGGGATCGTCCGCAGCGATTCTGCCCACGGTCCTGCGGCCATTCGTCGCGCGCTATCAGGGCTGAGCCTCAGGCTTAGTTGTAGGTCATCGTGACGGAGAACGTGCCGGTGTAGGTTCCAGGCATCTGATGCACGCCCACGTGCAGCGTCGCGCCGATGGTGAACGGGAAAATGCCGTTCGGCGTGTTGAGCGTGAAGGTGGTGTTGGTGGTCGACAGGGTGGATGGCGGGGTGCTGCTGATCGTGAAGGTGTCGACCCGCATCGTGGCGCCGCCGCCGAGCCGGGTGATGTTGATGAAGTTCGCGCCGATCTTGACCGACGCGGTCTCGTTGCGCTGGCTGAAGGCGTAGAACTGCGCCGCGCTGGTCGTGCCGCCCGCGCGGACCACGCCGCCGGTAGAGGACACGCTGCCGCTCGGGCCGACCACCACGGTGCCGGTGGTATTTCCGCCGATGTTCGTGCCGAACTGGAGGTCCGCGGTCTTGACCAGGGTCAGGCGGCGGATGATCGCGGCCTGGGAACTGACCGTGGCAGTCGCGCTGCCGTTCGCGAGCGCAGGCGCGGGCGCCATGCAGACGCCCGCACCCGCACATGCGATAAGGATTGGCCTGATGAGCCGCGATCCAAGCTGCACACGTTTCCCCTGTCCAGCCCGGACCAATAGGGGTTTACCCGTAAATGTTGGCAAACAAGGATGGTTAACGCGGAGTTATCCGAGGCGAAAAAGCGGTTGCCCGTGGCCGGTTATTTCCCGTCTTCCGCGCCCGCCTGCACCTGCTGGTATTCGGTGGCCAGCGACGGGTCGCAGTCGTAAGGGTACACGTGCTGCCCCGGGACCTTGCGCCACTGGATGAAGCGCGCGCCGTTGTTCTCCAGCGTGTCCGGATCCTCGAACCACTGGGTCGCCATCAGCGTCTTGCCGTCGGGCGCGAGCTTGTAGCGTTCGACCAGGTGAACGTTGTCGCTGTGGTCGAGGCCGTTGTTGGTGATCGTCGCGCTGGTAAGGTGATCGGTGTCGACCACCAGCTCGTCGCCTTCCCAGTGCCCGATCGAATCGCCGACTTTCGAGTGCGGCGCGTCGGGCGGGAGATGCCCGCGCCCGTCCATGAAGATCAGCCGCACCTGGTCGAAATATTCGTACTTGAACACGATCAGCGACGGCGTCTGGTAGATCTCGAACGGGAACGGGCCCTGTTCGGTGTAGATCACCGAGGGCGCGGAGCAGACGCGCGAGAGCTGCATCTCGTCTTCGGGCTTCCACTGCTTCGCCTTGGCCAGCGCGGCGGGCTTGGGCTTGAGGCCGCCGTATTCGCCTTGCGGAAATTCGGCGGGGCCGGTGTCGTCGAGCAGCGCCGTGTTGGGCGGCAGCTTGGCGATCATCGCGGCATCGTTCTGGTGCGGCGTCATGTCGAGGTTCCAGAACCCCGAAAGATCCGGGTGCCCGCCGGCATCGTCGGCAAGCGCCGGGGCGGCCGCGAGCATGAGTGCTGCGAGCGGTGGCAGGATACGCATGCGCCGCATCCTACTTGTCCCCCTGACCAAAGGATTGCCCAATCGGCTTGCCGTTGGCATCGAAGGCCTGCTGCAAGCGGATGTACGGCTTGCCGCTGCGCGAGGGCCAGCCGGTGAGGGTGACGATATCGCCGGGTTTCAGCGCAGTCCGGCTCCAGCCGCGGCGCACCAGCACCACCGGCGCGTTCGTCTCGGCGCGCCACACCTCGACCTTGCCGTCCTTGCCGGTGACCTCGATCGCGATCAGCCCGTGCGGATTGGTGAAGCGGAATTCGGTGACTTTGCCCTTCACCGTGATCGATTTGGTCGGGTCGAAGAACGCGGCGAACGAATGGTGGGCCTGCGCCGCCGCCGGATAGAGCAGCAAGGCGGGCAGGAACAACAGTGATCTTGGTTTCATCTTATCCTCTCCAGTCCGCCCGCCGGTCATTCCGGCAGGTCGGGCGCTCCGGTGATATCGATATAGCGCCGATCGTAATATGTCAGGGGTTTTGCGTTGGCGCGATGGCGCACGGCCGTGACTTCGCCGACGAAGATCGTGTGCGTGCCGAATTCCTGGCGCAAGGCGACGCGGCAGATCAGGCTGCTCTGCGCGTCGGCGAGCACCGGCACGCCCTCCTCCTCGATCCACTGGCCGACGGAGAAACGCTCCGCACCCTTTCCGCCGCGCTGGAAGCACGAGGCGACCTCGCGATTGCCGACGCCGAGCACGTTCACGCAGAACCGGTCGGCAGTGGCGATCGGATCATGCAGCGAGGCCGCACGGTTGATGCACACCAGCAACGAAGGCGGATCGAAGCTGAGCGAGCTTACCGCGGTCGCGAGAATGCCGTAGCGCTGGCCGCCGTGGCCGGTGGTCACCGCATGGACCGTGGCCGAGACGTGCCGCATCGCCTCGCGGAACGCGCCGGCCAGTTCGTCCTCTTGCGCCGAATCTCCCATGCCCGATTAGCAATGCGGCGGAACCCGGCGCGCCGCAACTGCGATTGAATGTGAATACCCCTCTTGTTCTCACATTATAATGTGATACATTCCGTCCATGACCCCATCGCCTACCATCGAACGCGTTCGGCAGATCGTCTCCGCAGGGCTGCTCTCGCGCGCCGGCCTTGCCCGCGCGGCGGGCCTCCACGCCAACACCTTGCGCGATTGCACCGAAGAAAGCTGGAATCCGACGGCCGATACCTTGGGCAAGCTCGAGCGGTTCCTGTCGGAAAACGACGATACCCCCGTCCTGGTGCCGGTCGAGACGCTCATCGACGAAGCGCGCAATGGACGCATGTTCATCCTGGTCGACGACGAGGACCGCGAGAACGAAGGCGACCTGATCATCCCGGCGCAGATGGCGACGCCCGACGCGATCAATTTCATGGCCAAGCACGGGCGCGGCCTGATCTGTCTCGCGTTGACCCAGGCGCGGGTCGACCAGCTTGGGCTCGAGCCGATGAGCCGCCAGAACCGCACGCGGATGGGCACCGCCTTCACCACCTCGATCGAAGCGCGCGAAGGGGTGACCACCGGGATCAGCGCGGCCGACCGCGCGCGTACCGTGTCGGTCGCGATCGACAGCTCGAAAGGCGCGGACGACATCGTCAGCCCCGGCCACGTGTTTCCGTTGGTCGCCAAGGACGGCGGCGTGCTGGTCCGCGCGGGGCATACCGAGGCGGCGGTCGACATCTCTCGCCTGGCCGGGCTCAATCCCTCGGGCGTGATCTGCGAGATCATGAACGAGGACGGCTCGATGGCCCGGCTCGACGACCTGCTGCGCTTTGCCCGCCTGCACAACCTCAAGATCGGGACGATCCGCGACCTCATCGCCTATCGCCGCAAGCACGACCACCTGGTGGCCAAAGTCGCCGAGACCCGCTTCACCAGCAAGTGGGGCGGCGAATGGAGCGCGCTGAGCTTCTACAACAAGGCGACCAAGGCCGAGACGATGGCGCTGATCAAGGGCCATATCGATCCGGCCAAGCCGACCCTGGTGCGGATGCACGCGCTGTCGGTGTTCGACGACGTGTTCGCGGAAGTCACCGAGCGCCAGGGCCTGCTCGAAGGCGCGATGCGCATGATCGGCGAGGAAGGCGCGGGCGTGGTGGTGCTGATCAACCGCCCCGCCTCCGACCACGCGAGCCGCGCTATCCGCAGCCGCGAAAAGCGCAGCGGGCGAATGGCGCAGGAGCCGGCGGACATCGCGCAGGAACAGCGCGATTACGGCGTGGGCGCACAGATACTTGCGGAATTGGGCGTGCACGACATGGTGCTGCTGACCAACACCCAGCATTCGCTGGTCGGGCTCGAAGGCTATGACTTGTCGATCGTCGGCGAGCGGCCGATCGAGGCGTAGCGGCCCCGCGCAATCGTGTCTCGACTTCGCTCGCCGCGAACGGATAGGGAGCGGCAACTGGCAGCGGAGTTCCCATGGCTAGATTCCTGATCGTCGAAGCGCGGTTCTACGCGCACCTCAATGACCTGCTGATCGCGGGGGCGCGCGCGGCGCTGGAGAATGCCGGGCACGAGGCCGAAGTGCTCACCGTGCCCGGCGCGCTCGAAATCCCCGGCGCGATCGCGCTTGCCGTGGAAAGCGGGCGGTTCGACGGGTTCGTCGGCATCGGCGTGGTGATCCGCGGGGAAACCTACCATTTCGAGATCGTTGCCGGCGAAAGCGCGCGCGGGCTGATGGCGTTGACGATGGACGGGGTTGCGGTCGGCAACGGCATCCTTACCGTGGAGAACGAGGCGCAGGCGCTCGTCCGTGCCGACCCCGCGCAGAAGGACAAGGGCGGCGAAGCGGCGAAGGCCGCACTCGCGCTCTACGAGATCAGGAGCGAATATCTATGAGCAGCCACCCCGCAATCGCCGGCATTCCCCTGGTCCTGGGCGGCAACGTATTTGGCTGGACCGCCGACGAGGACGCAAGCTTCGCGGTGCTCGACAAGTTCTATGCCGCCGGCGGGCGGATGGTCGACACCGCGCAGGGCTATTCGGTGTGGGTTCCCGGGCATCAGGGCGGCGAGAGCGAGGCGGTGATCGGGAAGTGGATGGAAGCGCGCGGCGTGCGCGCGGAAATGAAGATCGCCACCAAGACCGGGATGATGGGCAACGCGGGCGACCTGAAGCCAGACAAGGTCGCCGAAGAGCTCGACAAGTCGCTCGCGCGGCTGCGCACCGATTACGTCGATCTGTATTATGCCCACCGCGACGAGGAGACCACGCCGCTGGACGAGATCGCGGCCGGGTTCGATGCGTTGGTGAAAACCGGCAAGGTCCGCGAGTTGGGCGCCTCGAACTTCACCGCAGAGCGGCTGTCGGCGGCGTTGGAGGCGGCGGAGAGCCAGGGCGCCCAGCCCTACACGGCGCTGCAGAACGAATACAACCTGGTGCGCCGCGGGGAATACCCGCCCGAGCTGCAGCAGCTGTGCGTGAAGCGCGGGATCGCGATGCTGCCGTTCTTCGGCCTCGCCTCCGGCTTCCTCACCGGCAAGTACCGCACGACCGACGATTTCGCGCAAAGCGAGCGCGGCTCGGGGATGGACCGCTTCTTCGCCGACGGCATGCCTGTTTTGGAAGCTATGGACGCGATCGCGGGCGAGACCGGCGCGAGCCACGCGGCGATCGCCCTCGCGTGGCTGCGCGTCCAGCCCGGCATCGCCGCGCCAATCGCGAGCGCGCGCACGCCGGGGCAGCTCGATGCGCTGCTGGAATCGGTGAGCCTCGAACTGAGCGACGACCAACTCGATCGACTCACCCGCTCGCTCGCGTAAGAACGGCTTTCCTATACGACCGAAAAGGCGCAAATCCCTTCCGGGGAAGGGAGAAGTGCCATGAAAAGCATTGGACTAATTGTGTCGGCTGCCGCCGTTTCACTTGCCGTGCCGGCAATTGGAGCATCGTCGGATTATCTCCTGGTCATCGACGGGAACAAAGGCGAAGCGCCTGTTTCGGCAAAGATATCAAGCTGGTCGTTCGGTGCGACGCAAACTTCAACCGCACCGATGAGCGGCAAGCGCACCACGAAGCCCAATCTAGGCTCGTCCGGACAGGACGGCGCGACGCAGCAGGAATCGCACTCTGCCTCGGCCGACGCGCGCAAGAACGGTGCGGTGGTGGCCGCCGATTTCAATCGCCGCGCGGTCGCGGGCGACCTCGATGGCGACGGAGTGCTCGATTTCGCCGAAGCAGGAAAACTCGATCAGACCGCGCCGCTGAACGTCAGGATACCCTCGAACTCGGACGTGGCTAAAGTATTGTGCACGAGCACGCATTTGCGCAACGGCCACATCCAGGGCGGCGACGGAGCGGTCTATGACCTGTCCTCGATCACGGCCGTCTGCACCGGTGACGACGGCTCGACCGTGAACGTCGCGATGACGGGCAGCATGAAGCACAAAGAATACACCGGCCACGTCACCTTGATGAAGTAGCCTACCAGACGCCTACGCGCTTGTCGGGGGCCAGATAGAGCATCGCGCCCGGCTGCACGCCGAATGCCTGGTACCAGGGGTCTAGGTTGCGCACGGTCAGTGCCCGGTACTGCCCGGGGGCATGGCCGTCGGTGGCGATCCGCTGGCGCAGCGCCGCCTCGCGCATCTTGGTCGCCCAAACCTGCCCGAACGCGATGAAGAAGCGCTGGTCGCCGGTGAAGCCCTGGATCACCGGCGCCAGCTTGCCGCCCAGCGAGGCGTGATAGGCGGCATAGGATGCGGCCAGCCCGGCGACGTCGGCGATGTCCTCGCCCAAGGTCAGCTCGCCCTTCACGTGCAGGCCCGGAAACGGCTCGTACTGGTCGAACTGGGCGGCGAGCGCCTTGCCGGCGGCTTCGAACTTGGCCTTGTCGGCTTGGGTCCACCAGTTGCGCATCGCACCGCTCGAATCGAACTGCGCACCGTTGTTGTCGAAGCTGTGGCTGATCTCGTGCCCGATCACCGCCCCGATCGCGCCGTAGTTGAACGCCGGATCGGCCTTTGCATCGAAGAACGGCGGCTGGAGGATCGCGGCGGGGAAGTTGAGCGCGTTCTGCACCGGCAAGTTCACCGCGTTGACCAGCTGCGCGTTCATCCACCATTCGCGCCGGTCCATCGGCTTGCCGACCTTGGCGAGCTGCTGCTTGTAGCGGAATAGTTCTGCGGCCTGCTTGTTGGCGTAAGCGTCGTGCGGATCGACCGCGAGGCCGGAATAGTCGATCCACTTGTCCGGATAGCCGACGCCGACTTCCATCGTCTCGACCTTCTTCTTGGCCTCCGCCTTGGTGGCCGGCGCCATCCAGGCGATCGCATCGATCCGGTTGGCGAAGGCCGCCTTGATGTTGCCGACCATCTGCTGGATTTCGGCCTTCGACGAAGGGGGGAAGTACTTGCCGACGTAGAGCTTGCCGAGGGCATCGCCGAGGCCCTCGTTCACCGCGTCGATCGCCCGCTTCGCCCGGCTGCGCTGCGCTTCGGTGCCGAGCAGCTTCTGGTCGTTGAATGCAAAGTGCAGCCGATCGAGCTTGCTTGGCAGCACGTCGGCATTGGCATTGATCTGGTGGAACGTCAGCCAGTCCTTCCACGCTTCGAGCGGCTCGGATGCGACGAGGGCCGAAAGCCGCGCGATCGCGGCGGGGTGATAGGCATCGAAGGTCTGCGCGTGGGTGAGCTGCGCTGCCTGGAAGAACATCGTCCAGTCGAGGCCGGGCGCCTTCTTTGCGAAGTCCGCCTGGCTCCACAGCGCGGAAGCCTCGGTCCAGTTCTCGCTGTCCGCGCGGCTCTGGTGCGCCTTTGCGATCTTCAGCTCGAGGCCGTAGATCGCTTGCGCCTTGGCCTTCGCGTCGGCGATGCCCGCGGCGGCCAGCAGGTCTTCGATGTACTGCCGGTAGGCGGTGCGCAGTGCCGCCATCTTGGGATCGGCCGACAGGTAGTATTCGCGCTCCGGCATGCCGAGGCCGCCTTGCAGGATATACGGCACCACCTGCCCGCCCTTCAGCGCCTGGGTCACGAACACGCCGAACAGGTTCTCGGTCTCGAAATCGGTGTTGTTGAGCGGATCGACGTCCGCGCGGATCTGGCTGCCGAGCACGCTTGCAAGCTGCTTCTTGTCCGCGATCGCTGCGAACTTCGCGAGTGCGGGCTGGATCGGCGCCATGCCAGCGGCGTCGATCGCGTTCGTATCGAGATAGGCGTCGTAAAAGTCCCTGACCCGCGCTTCGTCGCTGCCGGCGGCCGGAGTCGATTTGTGGAGATCGTCGATCAGGGTGCCCAGCTGCGCCTTGGTTTTCTCGTCGGCGATGTAGAACCCACCCACGCTCGACCGGTCGGCGGGAATCCGGGTGGTCTTCATCCACGCGCCGTTCGCGTAATCGTACCAGTCGTCGCCCGGCTTCACGCTGGTGTCCATCCACGAAGTCTGGATGCCGAGGCCGGTGCCTGCCTGCCTGGCCGTTTCGTCCTTCGCGGCGGGATGACAGGCGGAGAGGAGCGCCGCGGCGCACAGCGAAACGGCGACGGGAAGGCGGATGGTCATGGCGGAAGGTCCCCGGCAATCGCGCGCCGGAGGGCCGCGACTGGTTGCAATCGCAACTTGCTAGGCCCCGTCGACCCGCGCGGCAAGTGATGCACGGCAGTTCGTCGATCAGAACCGCCCGTTCGTCGATGCGTGAGGTCAGGCTTTGTTTCCGCGGCCGCCGAAGCACCCGGCGCCCGCATAGACCGCGCAATCACCCAGCTCTTCCTCGATCCGGATCAGCTGGTTGTACTTCGCCAGACGGTCCGAGCGCGACAGGCTGCCGGTCTTGATCTGGCCGCAGTTGGTGGCGACCGCGAGATCGGCGATCGTCGCGTCCTCGGTCTCGCCGGAACGGTGGCTCATCACGCAAGTGTAGCCCGCGCGGTGCGCCATGCGCATCGCGTCGAGGGTCTCGGTCAGCGAGCCGATCTGGTTGACCTTGACCAGCATCGAATTGGCGATCCCCCGCTCGATGCCCATCGCCAGGCGCTTGGAGTTGGTGACGAACAAGTCGTCGCCGACGAGCTGGATCTGCCCGCCCAGGCGCTCGGTGATCGCCGTCCAGCCGGCGAAATCGTCTTCCGCCATGCCGTCCTCGATCGAGCGGATCGGATAGTCCCGGCACAGCGCGGCGTAATAATCGGCCATCTCGTCGGGCGAAAGCGAGAGCCCTTCCCCGCCGATCTCGTACTTGCCGTCCTTGAAGAACTCGCTCGCCGCCGGGTCGAGCGCCAGTGCGATGTCCTCGCCCGGCTTGAACCCGGCCTGGCCGATCGATTCCATAATGAAGTCGAGCGCCGCGCGCGCGCTGGCGATGTCCGGCGCGAACCCGCCTTCGTCGCCGACCGCGGTCGACAGGCCTTTGTCGTGGAGGCGCTTCTTCAGCGTATGGAACACTTCCGCGCCCCACCGCACGCCGTCCGCCAGCGTCGGCGCGCCGAGCGGCATAATCATGAATTCCTGGAAGTCGATCGGGTTGTCGGCATGCGCGCCGCCGTTGATCACGTTCATCATCGGCACCGGCAGCACGTGCGCGTCGACCCCGCCGACGTAGGAAAACAGCGGCAGACCGCGGGCGTTCGCGGCCGCCTTGGCGACCGCGAGGCTGACGCCGAGGATCGCGTTCGCGCCCAACCGGCCCTTGTTGTCCGTGCCGTCGAGCGCGATCATCGCCGTGTCGATCTCGCGCTGGTCCTCCGCGTCGAGCCCCAGCAGCGTGTCGGAAAGCTCGCCGTTCACGGCCGCAACCGCCTTCAGCACGCCCTTGCCCAAATAGCGGGCCTTGTCGCCGTCGCGCAGCTCGACCGCCTCGTGCACGCCGGTCGACGCGCCCGAGGGCACCGCGGCCCGCCCGAAGCTCCCGTCCTCGAGCAAAACGTCCACTTCGACCGTGGGATTACCGCGCGAATCGAGGACTTCGCGGCCGTGGATGTCGATGATGGCGGTCATGGCGGTTTAAGGCTCCGTCTGCTATGGTGCGGCGCAATAAAGGAATTTTCCGGCCTCCTAGTCAGCGGAACATTGGCAAGCAAGCCACGTTCCTTATCTAAGCCGGGGGCAGGTCATCAGCTCCCTCGCGCTCGATACACTCTCATCCCTTTCGGGAAAGGAATTTTCGAATGGCAGACAGCAGCGAAAAAGGCACCAAGGCCCGCAAGCCCGCCGCCGCGAAGCCGGCGGGCGCGACGCCCGGGGCGCCCGCGTCATCCACGGTCGCGCCCGATCATCGCTCCGCAGCGAAGGCCAAGTTCTCGCAGGCGCTCGAGCAGGCCAAGGCGGGCGCGCGCGAGCTGACGGCGGAAGCCAAGGGCCGCGCCACTGCCCGCACGAGCGACTGGGCCGACGAGGCGCGCAATTACGGCGAGCAGGCCAAGGCCCGCGCCGGCGAGCTGGCGGTCGAAGGCAAGGCCCGGGCGAGCGATGCGCTGTCCGGGCTCGGCAAGCTGGTGTCCGACAATGCCGGCTCCATCGACGATCGCTTCGGCGCGAAGTACGGCGACTACGCCCGCTCGGCCTCGCGCAAGATGCAGGAAACCGCGGCCAAGATCGATTCCAAGAGCCTCGACGAGCTCGGCGACGATGCCCGCGAGTTCGTCCGCAAGAGCCCCGGCCTCGCGGTCGGCCTCGCGGCGGTGGCGGGCTTCATGCTCGCACGGCTGTTCACCAGCTCGAAGGACTGAGCCCTTTGGCAACCGCGCGGCTCGACGATCCGCAACCGGCACTGGCCGACGAACTGTTGTCGGATGCGTCGTCGACGCACGAGCAGCCCGGCAGCTCCCGTTCCGGCTCGTTGTTCGACGACGTCGGCGCGCTGGTCGAAGACGGCAAGACTTACGCCGAAGCGGAGCTCGCCTATCAGAAGTCACGGCTGCTCTTCGCGAGCGGACACGCGAAGTGGGTTGCGATCTTCGGCGGGCTTGCGCTGGTGCTGGTGGTGCTGGCGCTGGTCGCGCTGGTGATCGGCGCGCTGCTCGCGCTGGTGCCGGTGCTCGGGGCCTGGGGTGCAACCGCCGTCGTGGTCGCGGTATTGGTGGTGGCCTCCGCAATCCTGCTCGGCCTCGCCAAGGCGCGCTGGAGCCATCTCGCCGAGGCGTTTGCCGGGAAGCAGGAATGACCCGCGTGAAGGAGCAGTTGGAAGAAGACCGGATGCTGCGCGATTGCGCGCGCGCGCTGTTTCGCAACGACCTGGTCCATGTCCGCAAGGAGATCACGCCCCGCGCGCTGGGCGAGCGGCTGGCGGACAACGTCGGCGCGAAAATCGACGCGGCGAGCGACGGCGTGGTCGAGCTCGTGCGCCGGCGCGGCGGGGCGATCGCGGCCGGCGGCGGGGCGCTCGCGGTTTCCCTCGGCTTGTGGCTCGCGCGCAAGCCGATCCTGGAGCGGTTGCGGGGCAAGCCCGATGGCACGACAAACGGGGGTAGCGACAAGGAAGCAAATGATGAGTGACAAGCGTGAGAAGCTGCGCGACCGGATCGAAGCCGGCGAGGCCAGGCAGAAGGCGCGCGAGATTGCGGCGCGGGCGGAAGGCGCGGCCGATCGGGTGACGACGTTCGCGCGCCAGCATCCGCTGATGCTGATCGCCGGCGGCCTGGCGGTCGGCGTCGTGCTCAGCACATTGGTGCCCCGCTCGCCCACCCGCAAGCTCAGCAAGAAGACGATCGCGCTGATGGCGAGCCTTGCCGAGGTGGGGATGGCTTATGGCCGCGACGCGCTGGACACCGTCGGCGAGGCCGCCGAAGGAGCGGGCAAGCAAGGCAAGGCCCGGCTTGCCGAGCTGACCAGCACGGCGAAGGACAAGGCCGCCGACGCGCTCGAGCAGGTTTCCGCGCTGGTCGGCCGCGACTGAAGCGCAGCCTTGCCAGGCTGCCTCAATCGCTTATGGCCTCGCGAGCGAACCTCTCGCGTCAGCAGGGAATTCAGATGGCGAAGCAGCTTCTCCACCTCGTGATGGGCGGCCGGGTGAAGGACCCGCAGGCGCTCGAATTCGCGGATCTCAAGGATATCCACGTGGTCGGGTTCTACCCGAGCTATGCCGAGGCGGAAGAAGCCTGGCGCGCCTGGGCGCAGCGCACGGTGGACGATGCGGAGATGAAATACGTCATCGTCCACCTGCACCGGCTGCTGGAGCCGGAACTGCCGAAGCAATAGCCGTCATCCCGGCGCAAGCCGGGATTGCTGGCCAAGTTGGAGCTTGCTGACAGCGGTCCCGGGTCAGGCCCGGGACGACGCCAGCCTCAGATGAACTCGAGCTTGTCGACCACGTAGAACCGGTCGCCCGAGGGCACCGTGACCTCGATCTCATCACCCACCTGCTTGCCGATCAACGCCTTGCCGAGCGGCGAGTTGTACGAAATCCGGCCCTTCTTCACGTCGGCCTCGGTCATCCCGACGATCTGGTACTTGCACGGCTTGTCGTCTTCGTCGAGCAGGGTGACGGTTGCGCCGAAGATGATCCGGTCACCCGAGAGCGAGCCCGGATCGATGATCTGGGCGCGACTGACCCGGTCTTCCAGATCGGCGATCTGGGCTTCGATCTGGCCCTGGCGTTCCTTCGCCGCGTGGTATTCGGCGTTCTCGGAAAGATCGCCATGCGCACGCGCTTCTTCGATCGCGTCGACGATCCGCGGGCGCTCTTCGCGCAAAGCCTGCAGTTCGGCGGTCAGCGTTTCGTAGCCTTCCGCCAGCATCGGAACCTTTTCCATTCGATTCCCCGTTTTCTTCCATCTCGCGCCCCACTACGAAAAACCGTCCCATCCGTTTCCGGCTAATTCCGAAAAAACGGCCATACGGCGTTCAAATGTGGGGAGGACGCTCGTTCAACTGCTGTAATAGGCTTGAAGCGAACGCACTTCAAGCTGGCTCGCTTCGAGCGCGCGGATTGCCTTTGCCGCCGCCAGCGAGGCCGCGGCGGTGGTGTAATAGGGCAATTTCATCTCCAGCGCCGATGCGCGGATCGACTGCGAATCCTTCAGGCTCTGCCAGCCTTCGGTGGTGTTGAAGATCAGCGCCACCTCCCCGTCGACGATCTTGTCGACGATATGCGGGCGCCCTTCGGCCACTTTGTTGACCCGCTCCACCGGCAGCCCCTGCTCGGCAAGATAGGCCTGCGTCCCGCCGGTCGCGATCACCCCGAAGCCCAGCTCGATCATCAGCTTCACCGCCGGCAGAATCACCGGCTTGTCGCTGTCCTTGACCGAGACGAACAGCACGCCCTTCTTGGGAAGGTTCATGCCGGCGGCGATCTGCGCCTTGGCGAATGCAGTGGCGAAATCGCTGTCGATCCCCATCACCTCGCCGGTGGACTTCATCTCCGGGCTGAGTACCGGATCGGTGCCGGGGAAGCGCGCGAACGGGAACACCGCTTCCTTGACCGACATGTACGGCGTGTCGCGCTTGATCGCGGGCAGATCGGCGAGCTTCGTCCCGGCCATCACCCGCGCGGCGAACTTCGCCACCGGCTGGCCGATCGCCTTGGCGACGAACGGCACCGTGCGGCTGGCGCGCGGGTTCACCTCGATCAAATAGACCGTGGAGTCCTTCACCGCGAACTGGACGTTCATCAGCCCCTTTACGCCGAGCGCCAATGCCAGCTCGCGCGCCTGGCGCTCCATCTCGGCGACGATCTCGGCCGGCAGGCTGTAGGGCGGCAGGGTGCAGGCGCTGTCGCCCGAATGGACCCCGGCTTCCTCGATGTGCTGCATCACCCCGGCGATGACGACTTGCTCGCCGTCGCACAGAGCATCGACATCGCATTCGATCGCGTCGCGCAGGTACTTGTCGATCAGCACCGGGCTGTCGCCCGAGACGTTGACCGCGGTATTGATGTAATCGTCGAGCTGGGCTTCGGAATCGACGATCTCCATCGCCCGCCCGCCGAGCACATAGCTCGGCCGCAGCAGCACCGGGTAGCCGATGCGCATCGCCACCGCGACCGCCTCGTCGCGGCTGCGGGCGATGCCGTTGGCGGGTTGCTTGAGCTTTAGCTTGTCGACCAGCTTGGCGAACCGCTCGCGGTCTTCGGCGAGGTCGATCGCATCGGGCGAAGTGCCGAGGATCGGGATCCCGGCATCCTCGAGCGCCTGCGCGAGCTTGAGCGGGGTCTGCCCGCCAAACTGGACGATCACGCCCAGCAATTCGCCCTTCGACTGCTCGACCCGCAGGATTTCGAGCACGTCCTCGGCGGTCAGCGGCTCGAAATAGAGCCGGTCGGAGGTGTCGTAATCGGTCGAGACGGTCTCCGGGTTGCAGTTGACCATGATCGTCTCGAAGCCGTCTTCAGCGAGCGCGAAGCAGGCGTGGCAGCAGCAGTAATCGAACTCGATCCCCTGCCCGATCCGGTTGGGCCCGCCGCCGAGGATCACGATCTTCTTGCGGTCGGACGGATCGGCCTCGTCCTCCGGCTCGCCGAAGCTTGGCGCTTCGTAGGTCGAGTACATGTACGGCGTGATCGCCTCGAACTCGGCGGCGCAGGAATCGATCCGCTTGAATACCGGGCGCACGCCCAGCTTGTGGCGCAATTTGCGGACTTCTTCCTCGCTGGTGGCGCCGGCCATCGCGCGCAACGTGTCGTGCAGCAGCCCCGAGCGCTTCGCCTGGGTCTCGGCGAGGCCGCCGGCGACGCCGACCGAGCGCACCGCCAGGGTCGCCAGGCGCTTGTCCGAAAAGCCCATCGCCTTCAGCCGCCTGAGGGCGGCCGCATCGGCGGGCAGGCCGTCCTTGCCGATCCTGCGCTCTTCCTCGACGATCTCGAAGATGTGCCGCAGGAACCACGGATCGTAGTGGGTGATCGCGTGGACTTCCTCGACCGTGAAGCCTTCGCGGAACGCCTGCGCGACCTGCAGCAGCCGCTCGGGCGTCTGGCGCGACAGCGCGGCGGTGATCTCGTCGCGGCCCTTGCCCTCGAGCGCAACCACCCGATTGAACCCGTCGAGCCCGGTCTCGAGCCCGCGCAGCGCCTTTTGCATCGATTCCTTGAAGTTGCGCCCGATCGCCATCACTTCCCCGACCGACTTCATCGCGGTCGACAGGTTGGGCTCGGCGCCCTTGAACTTCTCGAACGTGAAGCGCGGGATCTTGGTAACGACATAATCGATCGTCGGCTCGAAGCTCGCCGGCGTCGCGCCGGTGATCTCGTTCATCACCTCGTCGAGCGTGTAGCCCACCGCGAGCTTCGCCGCGACCCGCGCGATCGGGAACCCGGTCGCCTTCGATGCCAGCGCGGACGAGCGCGACACCCGCGGGTTCATCTCGATCACGATCAGCCGGCCGTCCTTCGGGTTCACCGCGAACTGCACGTTCGAGCCGCCGGTCTCGACCCCGATCTCGCGCAGCACCGCGATGCTGGCGTTGCGCATGATCTGGTATTCCTTGTCGGTCAGCGTCAGCGCGGGTGCGACGGTGATCGAATCCCCGGTGTGCACCCCCATCGGATCGACGTTCTCGATCGAGCAGATGATGATGCAGTTGTCGTGCCGATCGCGCACGACCTCCATCTCGTATTCCTTCCAGCCGAGCAGGCTTTCCTCGATCAACACTTCGGTGGTCGGGCTGGCATCGAGGCCCTGGCGCACGATCCGCTCGAACTCGGCCTTGTTATAGGCGATCCCGCCGCCGGTGCCGCCCAGCGTGAAGCTTGGGCGGATGATCGCCGGCAGCCCGGTGCGCTCGAGCACGGCCTGCGCTTCCTCCACGGTGTGAGCGATGCCGCTGCGCGCGCTTTCGAGGCCAATCTTGTCCATCGCCTCGCGGAACCGCATGCGGTCCTCCGCCTTGTCGATCGCGTCGGCGTCGGCGCCGATCATCGTCACCCCCAACTTCTCGAGGGTGCCGTTGCGGAACAAGTCGAGCGCGCAGTTGAGCGCGGTCTGCCCGCCCATCGTCGGCAGCAGCGCATCCGGCCGCTCCTTCTCGATGATCCGCGCGACGATCTCGGGCGTGATCGGCTCGATATAGGTCGCGTCGGCCATTTCCGGATCGGTCATGATCGTCGCCGGGTTGGAGTTGACGAGGACCACCCGGTAGCCCTCCTCCTTCAGCGCCTTGATCGCCTGGGTGCCCGAATAGTCGAACTCGCACGCCTGGCCGATGATGATCGGCCCCGCGCCAATGACGAGGATGGAGGAAATGTCGGTGCGTTTGGGCATATCAGTTCTCGAAAGGAGATCCGCCGATCACGCCTTGGATCGCGGAGTAATGACGGGGAAAGGCCGAAACGAGCGACCACATCTGATCGTCGGGGATGTCGCGAAACTCTATCGCCGTATTCCCGTCGTCTCGCGTCGTGACCGCGTGCGG
>DASVLP010000020.1:0-15181 GCA_036384795.1 Sphingomonadaceae bacterium
CGGATATTCACGCCGCACAACGTCGCGGCGATGCGCGGCGCCGGGTTGCGCGCGCTGACCTACCGCCTCAAGACCGAGCTGGGGATCGAGGCGTGGCATTGGAACCCCGCCGGAAGCTGGAGCGATCCGGCACACCACCAGGGCTACTGGACCTCGAGCGACCACCCCGGCAAACCGATCCGCCTGTCGTGGGGCTACCGCCTGCCCCGCCGGGGCGACACCACCGACCAGGCGGGGGACCACGGCTATTCGCGCCTGACCGACGGCGACCCGGCGACGTTCTGGAAATCGAACCCGTATCTGGACCCGCGCGCGCTGCACGACGGCGTCGCCCACCCGCAATGGGCGGTGCTGCGGTTCGATCACAAGCGCCCGATCGACACCGCGGTGATCGACTGGGCCGCGCCCTATGCCACCCGCTATGAAATCCAGTACTGGACCGGTGAAAACGAGGACGACGGCGACGGCCGCTGGGTTACTTTCCCCGACGGCCGCGTGAGCGAGGGCCACGGCGGCCGGGTGCAGCTCACGCTCGCCGCACATCCGGTCGAGACCAGCCACGTGCGGGTGCTGCTGGAGAAAACCTCGGGCACCGCGCCGGCAGGCTCGACCGACTGGCGCGACGCGGCCGGTTACGCCATCCGCGAGCTTTCGTTCGGCGTGCGCGGCACGGATGGGGCGTTCGCCGACGCGGTCGTCCACGCGCCCTCGAACGCGCGGCAGACTTACGCCCATGTCTCCTCGACCGACCCGTGGCACCGCGCGAGCGACCGCGATCCCGATCTCGAGCAGCCCGGGCTCGACCGCGTCTTTCGCAGCAAGCTGACTTTCGGCGAGCCGCCGATGATCGCCACCGGGCTGTTCTACGATACGCCCGACAACGCCCGCGCCGAGCTGACCTACATCGCCCGGCGCCGCTACAAAGTCAGCCGCGTCGAGCTGGGCGAGGAGCCCGACGGGCAGTACGCCTCGGCCGCGGACTACGGCGCGCTCTACCTCGCCGCGTTCGACCAGGTGAATGGCATCCTGCCCCGTGTCCCGATCGGCGGGCCGAGCCTGCAGAGCGCGTTCACCGATACCTGGATGCAGCCGGACGCACCGCACAAGTGGGACGCCTGGCTGGCGCAGTACCTCCGCCAGCGCGGGCGCCTGGGCGCGATGCAGTTCGTCTCGTTCGAGTTCTACCCGTTCGACGACATCTGCGGTGACATGTCGGCCAAGCTGATCGGCCAAAGCGACCTGCTCGACCAGGCCTGGGCGCAGCTCGACAGCGACGGCTGGCCCAGCGCCGCCCCGCGGATCATCTCCGAATACGGCTTTTCCGCCTATTCGGGCCGCGCCGAATCCGAGTTGGCGAGCGCGCTGATGACCGCCGACATCGCCGGGCAGTGGCTGTCGCTCGGCGGCCAGGCCGCGTACCTGTTCGGCTATCCGCCCAACTGGCCGGCGACCAGCAACGAGCAGGCCTGCGCGGGCTATGGCAACATGATGCTGTTCGAGGCGGACCAGGCCGGCCAGGCGCGCCAGCCGATGCCCGAATACTTCGCTGCGCGGTTGCTGACCCACGCGTGGACCGCCTCCGGCGGCGGCCTGCACCGGATGATCCCCTCGGCGATCGAGGGAGCCGCGGGCGGCGACGTCGCCGCGTTCGCGCTACGCCGGCCGGACGGCAGGATCGCGGTGCTGCTGGTCAATCGCGCCGCCGCGCGGGCGCATTCGCTCGCGCTCATGGCGCGGGGCCGGGATGGCGGAGAGGTGCCGTTGTCCGGCCCGGCGACGGTGTTCGGCTACGGCCCGCGGCAATACGAATGGATCGATAAAGGACCGCTGAGCCATCCCGGCCGCGACCTGCCGCCGGTGCGGCGTCGGGCAGGAAAAGGGCCATTATCGCTGGAACTCGGCCCGTCGAGCATTGCGGTCGTGGTGCTGGACGTGCGCCGCTGAACGCGGGAGGGTGCGTGAAGCCCGGGCGGAGGCGCCAGGCGCCCCCGCCCGCAGCTCAAGCGGTTACCAGCGGGTGGTGCGGCACACGCGCACCCGATGGTGATGGCGCCACACCATGTTGCACACCCTGCGGGTGCGATGGTGCCAGCGGTGGTGACGGCCGCGATAGTCGGTGCGCACCACCGTGCGCTCCACGCCCGGCGCGACGACCCGCGTATGCACCACGGTCTGCGCGGCAGCGCCGGTGCCGAGCATGGCGAGAGGCGCAAGCGCCAACAGGATCAACTTCTTCATCGGTCTTTTCCTTCGAGGTTGTGTTTTTGGCGAGTGGCGGGTGGAGAACGAGAAGCGGTGCAGGTCGGTTCCCTTTGGGGGGAAGGCGTGGTCATGCCAAGGATCGCTTGCAAATTCTGCTTGCAGAATCTACTATGTATGCATGAACAGCAAGCATCGAAAGGTACTTGCCGCCATCTTCGCCGATCCGGTTTCCGGGTCGATCGAATGGGCGGCGATCGAGAACCTGCTGATCGCTGCTGGCTGTCAGGTTGTGGAAGGCAGCGGCTCGCGCGTTCGGTTCGTGAAGGATGGCGTGGTGGCGAGCTTCCATCGGCCGCATCCGGCCAAGGAAGCCAAGCGCTACCAGGTCAGGGACGCGCGGGAGTATTTGACGAAGATTGGAGTGAAGCCATGAACGCCCTCACCTACAAAGGCTATTCGGCCCAGGTCGAATTCGACGCTGACGACGAATTGTTCATCGGCCGCGTGTTCGGGCTGAACGACGTAGTGGGATTCCATGCAGATGATGTGGACGGCCTCAAGCAGGCGTTCCGCGAAGCGGTCGACGATTATCTCGAAACCTGCGCGCGCATCGGTAAGCAGCCGGACAAGGCCTATTCGGGCAACGTGATGTTCCGCGTGCCCCAAGCCCTCCACGCCCGCATCGCCGCCGCCGCCGCGATGTCCGGCAAGAGCCTCAACCAGTGGGGCGAGGAGATGCTGGAGCGGGCTGTGGCGGGGAGTGGGGGCAATTCCTATTCCAACGCTGGCTAGAAAATCGCGTCAAACGGTCTCTCGCGTCGACGCGATCCAGTCTTCCAAATCCTGCATGTCCCAGAAGAAAGTGGGATCGCCCATTGCGTCCACTTGCCGTTGATAGGCGGGAAGAATGCGCTCTATATTTTCCTTCCATCCGCCCCTCAGCACGTGAGCCTCTAAAAGCTCTGCGGGCTTAATGTATAGCGTTCTCTTGCCCTGTCGGACGGTATCAACCGCGACATCCCGCCGTACGATGGCGAAGGTGCACCAACCGCCCAAATCGCAGCGAAGTCGATACAGGATCGCGTGGGTAGGATCGTCGTCCTCATTCGGAGTGTGCTCGATTCGCATTGATGAACTCGCAAAGAGTTCGTGAAAGCGCTTCAACCATATACCGGCACTCACGAGGTCCGAGATGGAAAGCTTCAGATCATTTACTGGGTGCGCCTCAGCCATGATCGCGAGCGTTTTGACCCACGATGTTATTTCGTTCCATTCGCTTGCATTGGCTAGGTCAGGGGCTTCGAGCACGCCAAGTTCGATTCTCTCCCCGCCGGTAAACAAAGTCGCTGCGACAGCATCTTGGCGCGACGAACCTGCGATCATCAGACGATTGAGCAGGTCCCGCAACGCCATGCGCTCACTGAATTCCAGGTTGAAGGAAGCCCTCAATTCTCCAGAACGCCAAGTGAGGTTCAAGCATCCTAAGTCAGCGCGCCAAGGGCGCTCGCCATCGGACACGCTCGATGCGAGAGCGCTAGCGTATAGCTTGCCCGTTAGCGTGATAGTTGAGGTTTGGGCTCCCCGACGCAATGCAACGATACAAGGCTGACCAACGGGCTCAATAGAGATGTCAAAACTACGTCCCGCGAAACGACTATCGGGTAACACAATGCCAAAGCGCTCACGCGTAAACTTCAAGGACGAGACGGTCGGGGTAGACCTTAAGCCTAGTTCCCAATCGATGATCTCGTCCGGAGATCCTTTGAAAGTAACAGCGAATTTTGTGTTGCCCCTTTCATAACCCACGCTGCCCATAATCGCGGTTTTTGCCGCTGGATAATTCCCTCGAACCGCGCGAATCGTAGATTGCATCCATGCCAAAAGATCGTCCGTGTGATCGTCATCTTCAGCGAGCCGCACCGTTAGCTTTCGACGATTTAATCGATCACGATGCCCCGACACGTCTGCGTGCCGTACTCGCCTTAATGTGGTTTCAATTTCATCGACCCAAAAGTGCCGTGCGAAAACGCGGCGCCCTTTGCCGGTGCCCACGATGAGAACCAGAAAATAGGGCTGGCTTTCCTTAGCCATCCGCAAAGCGTTCGATAGCTTGAGTTGCACAGCGAATGGTGCAGAATTTGTCGATTTTACTTGGACGAAAGCTGTCTCGGGGGCCGGTTGCTCGTCCTTTGGTCGGTTATCATTTAGATCGTGAGGAAAGTGGATAACGTAATCCCAACCGGCATTGTCTTCGTCCGATGAACGGTTGCAAGTAACACCGGCTTCACCGCAAAGCAGTGCAAAATACCGTTCGGCAATCGTGGGCAGGCTTCCCGACATCACTCGGGCATAGCGATCACAAAAATGTCTGCCCAGAGGAACAGCGATATTCGGACGAATAGATGCAGCCCCATCGAACAGAACCGCGGTGTTGGCGCAACCTGACTAAGGCTTCAAAACCATTTTCCTACACGCCCCCGATCTGCCACCATCCGCGCATGCCGCACCGAAATCCCGGCGGATGAGATGATCCGCCCCCTGCCCCCCGCTTTCGCAGGGGCAAGCCTTTTACCGCCTCCTGAAAGCCGCGCCCACAGCGCGGCTTTCGTGCATTTTGGCTCCGGAGTTTCCATGCCCGCTACGCGCGAGGATAGTGAAGATGCGTTTTCTGCAACTGGGCCCACCCCCGACCCCTACCGCAAGCGGAAGGGGGGGTTATGATGCCTCGTTCCGCCGCGCTTGCCCGTTCGCGCCGCAGCCCCTATCTGCGCGGCAAATCCTGACACTCCAGACACACCCAAGGACCAGCATGGCCGCTCAGTACGCATACGTCATGAAGAACATGACGAAGACCTTCCCCGCCGCGCAGAAGCCGGTGCTTTCGAACATCAACCTGCAGTTCTACCGCGGGGCGAAGATCGGCATCGTCGGGCCCAACGGCGCGGGCAAGTCGACGCTGATGAAGATCATGGCCGGGATCGACACCGACATCACCGGCGAGGCCTGGCCGGGCGAGAACATCACCGTCGGCTACCTCGCGCAGGAGCCCGAGCTCGACACCTCCAAGACCGTGCTCGAGAACGTGAAGGACGGCGCGCGCGAGACGGCCGACCTGGTCGAGCGGTTCAACGCGATCTCGGCCGAGATGGGCGACCCCAAGGACGACACCGACTTCGACGCGCTGATGGAAGAGATGGGCGTGCTGCAGGAGAAGATCGACGCGGTCGACGGCTGGACGCTCGACAACCAGCTCGAGATCGCGATGGAGGCACTGCGCTGCCCGCCGGGCGACTGGCCGGTGGACAACCTCTCGGGCGGCGAGAAGCGCCGGATCGCGCTGACCCGCCTCCTCATCCAGAAGCCCGACATCCTGCTGCTCGACGAGCCGACCAACCACCTCGACGCCGAAAGCGTCGACTGGCTGGAGAACCACCTCAAGGAATACGCGGGCGCGGTGCTGATGATCACCCACGACCGCTATTTCCTCGACAACGTGGTCGGCTGGATTCTCGAGCTCGATCGCGGCAAGTACTTTCCCTACGAGGGCAACTACTCGACCTACCTGGAGAAGAAGGCCAAGCGCCTCGAACAGGAAGAACGCGAGGAGACCGGCCGCAGCAAGGCGCTCAAGGAAGAGCTCGAGTGGATCCGGCAGACCCCCGCCGCGCGCCAGACCAAGAGCAAAGCGCGCATCCGCAAGTTCGAACAGCTCCAGGAAGCGCAAAACGACAGGAAGCCCGGCAAGGCGCAGATCGTGATCCAGGTGCCCGAGCGGCTGGGCGGCAAGGTGATCGAAGCCAAGGGCATCTCGAAAGCCTATGGCGACAAATTGCTGTTCGAGGACTTGTCCTTCACCCTGCCGCCGGGCGGCATCGTCGGCGTGATCGGGCCGAACGGCGCGGGCAAGTCCACCCTGTTCCGGATCATCACCGGGCAGGAGACGCCCGACAGCGGCTCGATCAGCATCGGCGAGACGGTACGCCTGGGCTACGTCGACCAGAGCCGCGACCACCTGGATGGCAGCAAGAACGTGTGGGAGGAGATCTCCGACGGGCTCGACTACATGAAGGTCAACGGCCACGACATGTCGACGCGGGCTTACGTGGGCGCGTTCAACTTCAAGGGCGCGGACCAGCAGAAGAACGTCGGCAAGCTCTCCGGCGGCGAGCGCAACCGGGTGCACATGGCCAAGATGCTCAAGACCGGCGGCAACGTGCTGCTGCTCGACGAGCCGACCAACGACCTCGACGTCGAGACGCTGGCGGCGCTGGAAGACGCGATCGAGAACTTCGCCGGCTGCGCGGTCGTGATCAGCCACGACCGCTTCTTTCTGGACCGCCTGGCGACGCACATCCTGGCGTTCGAGGGCGACAGCCACGTCGAATGGTTCGAAGGCAACTTCGAAAGCTACGAGGAAGACAAACGGAGGCGCCTGGGCGACGCGGCGGACCGGCCGACGCGGCTCGCCTATAAGAAGCTGACGCGCTGACGGTGATCGCGCGGCGCCTCACCGTCTACGGCCGGGTCCAGGGCGTGTTCTACCGCGACTGGACGGTCGAGAACGCGCGCGAGCTGGGGCTGGCCGGGTGGGTCAGGAACCAGCCCGACGGCACGGTCGCCGCGCTGCTGCAGGGCGGGCCGGGCACGGTGCGGGAGATGGTCGAGCGGATGCGCTCGGGCCCGCCCCGCGCGCGGGTCGAGCGGGTCGAGGAAGCGGAAGCCGAGGCAGAGGAGCTGGCGGGGTTCGCCAGGCGCTAGTCGTAGCGGTGCGCGTCGCGCTCGCGCTCGACGACTTTGGCCGGCATGAAATCGCCCGCGAGCACGTGGTACAGCCGTTCCTTGCACACCCAGCTGCCCGCCCAGTCGGCGATCAGCGCGGTGGCGAACAGGCCGACGATGGTGCCGCTGCTGCCGGTCGTCTCGGCGAGGATGATGACGGCGGTGAGCGGCGCGCGGACCACGCCGGTGAAGTAGCCGGCCATGCCGAGGAGGACGATCCCGCCGGCGTTCTGCGCCGCGAACAGCGGGGTCAGCAACTCGCCGACCCCCGCCCCGACCGCGAGCGAGGGAGCGAAGATGCCGCCGGGAATGCCGCTGGCCGACGTCACCAGCGTCGCAAGGAACTTGGCCGGGCCGAACCAGTAGCCCCCTCGCGCCCCTTCGAGCAGCGCGCGGGTCGGCGCGTAGCCGGTGCCCCAGGTTGCACCGGCGGTCGCGACACCCAGCACGCCCACGATCGCGCCGCATACCAGCGTCGTCGTCAGCGGGCGCGCGGCGAGGAGCGTGCTGAACCGGCCGCCGGGTGCGCGCAGCTCGATCAGCGCGCGGCTGAACAGCCCGCCGGCGACGCCGCCCACCACTCCCGCCAGCGGTGCAGCGACGATCACCGTCAGCACCGGCAGGGTATGCCCGACCTGGCCGAAATAGAGGTAGTCGCCCGCAAGGCCCTGGCTGGTCAGGCCCGCGATCATCACCGCCGCCATCGCCAGCACCGCCACGCGCTGCTCGTAAGCGGCGGCAAGTTCCTCGATCGCGAACGCGATGCCGGCAAGCGGGGTATTGAATGCGCCGGCGACCCCTGCCGCGCCACCTGCAATCAGCACCCCGGCGGAAATCGGCACCTTGAGCAGGCGATGGACCTGCACCATCACCGCCGCCGCGACCTGCACGGTCGGCCCTTCCCGCCCGACCGAGGCGCCGCCGAGCAATCCGCCGATCGTCAGCACCGGCTTCGCCAAGGCCGCCCGCCAGCTCAGCAGCCCGCTCGCCGCGGCGCCGTCGGGATCGCGGCTGGCGGCGATCACTTGCGGAATGCCGGAGCCGCGCGTGCCGGGCGAGATCTTGCGCGTCAGCCACACGAACAGCGTCAACATCAGCGGCGACACCACGAGCGCCCAATAGGGAAAGCGCCGATCGAACAACTCGAACAGGCGCTGCGTCTCGTTGCTCAGCCACGCAAACGTCAGCGCGAACAACCCGACCAGCAGCGCGCCGAGCAGCATGGCCAGCCGGCGGCGCCACTGCGGCAGCTCGACCTCGGCCGCGGAACCGTGCTCGGCAAGCCATCGTTTTATCCGGCCGGTGGTTCGCATCCGCGCCCCCTAACCCGTGCGCGACGGCTCGTCTACCGGCCAGAGAAAGCTGAACGATTACCTATGTTTCCGGTTCAGAATTTCGACAGCGCGAATCGGATATTCCACACTCACAATGGGCCGCCTCTCTGTGCGGCATGACACAAGGAAGATGCCGCGATGAAACTCAAATATCTAGTCAGGACGGCGGGGCTCTCCGCGCTCGCTGCCGCGATGGCGGCGACCGCGCTGCCCGCCGAAAGCTTCGCCCGCGACCATGACCGCGGCGGCTGGTCGCAAGGCGCGCAAAACGGCAACCAAGGTCGCGCAGACCGTGGCTCGTGGCAGGGTCAGGCCCGCGCGCCGCGCGCCGAAAGCCGTGCGACCCCGCCCACGCCGCATGCCGGCCCGGCCGGGCATACGCCGCAAGCCACCCGTGGCGGTCGCACCGACTTTGCGCGGCCGGGCTTTGCCGGGCGCACCCCGCAAGCGCCGGGCGTGAACCGGACGTACGAGCGGACGAACAACGTCGCCCGCAACTACAGCGATCAGGGCCGCAACCGAACCTATGCGGACGCGCGGCGCGATCGCAGCTACGGCGCCGATCGCACGATCGCCCGGACGGATGCGCGCTACACCGACGGCCGTTACAACGGGACGCGCGGATACGATGGCAATCACCGCTACGACGGCCGCAACGGCTATAACGGCAACCACCGGTACGACGGGCGCCGCGACGGCAATCACGTCAACTGGAACCGCGGCTGGCGCGACGACCACCGCTACGACTGGCACGATTACCGCAACAGCCATCGCAGCGTATACCACCTGGGGACGTACTATTCGCCCTATCGGTCGTGGTCTTACCGGCCGCTGAGCATCGGGTTCTACCTCGACCCGCTGTTCTATTCGAGCAGCTACTGGATCGACGATCCGTACCAATACCGCCTGCCCGAGGCTTACGGCCCGTACCGCTGGGTGCGCTATTACGACGATGCGCTGCTGGTCGACATCTACTCGGGCGAAGTGGTGGACGTGATCCACGACTTCTTCTGGTAATCGCCTCGCGAGTTACTGCCGGATGAGTGGACCGGCAGGGCAAGGTCCCCCTCCTCCCCGGGAGCGGGGGCCTTGCTGCGCTGGGGCGATCAGCGTTTGGGCGCGCCGAACGGCAGCATCCGGTAAAGATCGCCGTTGCGGTCGATGAACTGGTGCTTGAGCGCACCGAGCACGTGCAGCCCGATCAACACCAGCAGCAACGTGCCCACCGTGCCGTGCAGGTGGAACAGGCGATGCGCGAATATATCGTCGGCGGCCACCGGCAGCCGCCGCACGGTGAACAGGCCGAATAGGTTCACGTCGGATCCGTCGTACGAGTTGGCGACATAGCCCACCACCGGCATCGCCAGCAGGATCACGTAGAACGCGGTGTGGACCGTCTTCGCGAGGGCCCGCTCCCACGGCTTCAGGCTCGCGGGCAGCGGCGGCGGCGTTCTCACCAGCCGCCAGGCCAGGCGCAGCAGCACCAGCACGAAGATCACGAGCCCGAGCGCCTTGTGCGGCCACATCGCGTCCATGAATTGCTCGTGCGGCAGGTCTTCGAGGGTGTCGGGAATGATGAAGTTCGCGATCACCGCCGCGGCGATCAGCCAGTGGAGCAGCATTGCCAATCCCGAATAGCGCACCTGCTGCATCTCCCGCTCCTCCGCCGTCGCGAGCAACGGTAGCCCAACCTGTACAAACGGCAAGCGGGTCTTGCCCTCGCCCGCGCATCCGCTAATGCACGCGCGCTGCGATGAAGACGGGCGACTACGACATCCTTGCGAACGCGCCGGACAAGGGCCCGCTGGCGCGGCTGGGGATCGTGGTGCGCACACGGCTCGCGGCCAACCCGAAAGTCTACAAGGTCCCGGTCGACAAAGCCGAGATCTTCGTCGTCGGCGAGTTTCTCAGCCCCGCCGAATGCGTGCAGTTGCGCGAGATGATCGACGCGGTCGCCCGGCCCTCGCCCGCCTATCTCGACGCGGAAGGCAAGACCGGGCGCACCAGCTACACCGGCGACGTCGATCCTCACGACCCGTTCGTGCTCAAGATCCAGCGGCGGATCGACGACCTGCTGGGCATTCCGGGCGAGTACGGGGAGACGATCCAGGGCCAGCGCTACAGCGCGGGGCAGCAGTTCCCCTCGCACTTCGATTGGTTCCGCACCGATGCCGCCTACTGGCCGGAACAGCAGAAGGGCGGCGGCCAGCGCTCGTGGACCACGATGGTGTTCCTCAACGAGGTCGAGGAAGGTGGCAAGACCGAATTCCCCGCGCTCGGCGTCGCGATCGAGCCCACCCCGGGCGCCCTCCTCGCATGGAACAACGCCACCCCGGAGGGCTACTCCAACGAATGGACGATGCACGCCGGCACCCCGGTTACCAAGGGCATCAAGTACATCATCACCCGCTGGTACCGCACCCGCCGGTGGGCGGCGGAATGAACGTTCCGATCATCCCGCCCGAGCCCGATCATCCAGACCGCGAGCGGATGCGCCGGCTGGGCGGAAAAGTCCGCGCGCGGATGGCCGCAACCAGGACGGCGACGCCGCTCTGCACGGAGCGGGCCGAGCTGTGGGCCGTGCGCGAGGTGTTCGCACCGGCCGAATGCTCCCGCCTGGCGGCAATGATCGACGCGGTGGCGCAGCCGAGCCGGACTTATTCGGGCGAAGCCGACGCCGGCTTGCGCACCTCCTGGTCGGGGGTGCTCGATCCGCACGACAGCCTGGTCCGTAAGCTCCAGCGCCGGATGGACGCGCTGCTCGGGTTCGAGCGGTCGCACGGCGAAATGCTCCAGGGGCAGCGCTATACGGCGGGGCAGGAGTTCCGGGCGCATACCGACTGGTTCCCCCAGGCCTCGCCGGGCTGGGCGATCGAGCGCGACAACGGCGGCCAGCGCGCCTTCACCGCGATGGTCTACCTGAACGACGTGAGCGACGGCGGCGAAACCGACTTTCCCCGTCTCGACCTCGCGGTCGCGCCGCGGCAGGGCGTGATGCTGGTGTGGAACAACGCCGACCGCGACGGGGTGCCCAATCCGTTCACCGTCCACGCCGGCAACCCGGTGCGCAGCGGGACCAAGTACGTCGTCACCCGCTGGTACCGCTGCCACGCGACCGGGCAGCGGCGCTAGGCGTCGTCCCGGCCCAGCGCCTCGGCGATCAGCCGCCGGGTGTTCGCGACCCCATAGAGCGCGACGAAGCTGCCCATCCGCGGCCCTTGCGGGCTGCCGAGCAGCGTCTCGTAGAGCGCCCTGAACCAGTCGCGCAAGGATTCGAAGCCGAAGCGTTCATCCTTGCCGATCTCGTAGATCCCGGTCTGGATGTCCTCGGCGCTCGCATCCTCGCCGGTTCCGGCAAGCAGCGTGTCGAGCGCTCCAAGCGCCGCGGCCTCGTTCGCCGCCGGCGCGCGGCGCTGAAGCGTCGAGGCGACGAAGTCGCGGTTGTAGGCGATTGCCTTGTCCACCAGCGCGGCGAGCTGCGGGTGATCCGCCGGGTTGGCGTCGCGGATGTAGTTGCCGAGATAGCTCCACACCTGCTCGGCGCTCGCATGCGCGCCGAGCACGCCGACGAGGTTCAGCAGCAGGCCGTAGGTGACCGGCAGGCTGTCGCCGTCCCCGCCGTGATACCCGTTCGTGCGCAGCAAGTGCCAGACGGGATTGCCGAGCTGCTGCTCGAGCGGCTGCTCGGGGATTTTCGCACGGAACTGCCAATATTCGTCGACCGCGCGCGGGATCACGCCGGGATGCAGGCTCTTGGCGCTCTTCGGCTCGCGGAACAGGTAGAAGCCCAGGCTCTCCTCGCTGCCGTAGGTCAGCCATTCCTCGATCGTCAGGCCGTTGCCCTTGGACTTGGAGATCTTCTCGCCGTTCTCGTCGAGAAACAGCTCGTAGATCATCCCTTCGGGGCGCTTCCCGCCGAGCACTTGCGCGATCCGGCCGGACTGGGTGACGCTGTCGGTCAGGTCCTTGCCGCACATCTCGTAATCGACGCCGAGCGCGACCCAGCGCATCGCCCAGTCGACTTTCCACTGGAGCTTGGCATTGCCGCCGAGGATCGACTGCTCGACCGTGCTCCCCGCGTCGTCGAAGCGGACGATCCCGGCTTCGGCGTCGACCACCTCGACCGGCACTTGCAGCACGTGGCCGCTCTTCGCGCTGATCGGCAGGACCGGCGAATAGGTCTTGCGCCGTTCCTCGCGCAGCGTGGGCAGCATGATCGCCATGATCGCATCGTAATGCCGCAGCACGTCGCGCAGGGCCCCGTCGAATGCGCCCGAATTGTAGCGATCGGACGCGGCGACGAACTCGTAATCGAACCCGAAGCGGTCGAGGAAATCGCGCAGCATCGCGTTGTTGTGATGCGCGAAGCTCGGGTGGCCCTGCTCGAACGGGTCGGGAATGCGGCTCAGCGGCTTGTGCAGATTTTCCGCCAGCATCGCCTGGTTGGGCAGGTTGTCGGGCACCTTGCGCAGCCCGTCCATGTCGTCGCTGAACGCGATCAGCCGCGTCGGATGGCCGCCGGTCAGCACTTCGTACGCCCGCCGGACCAGCGTGGTGCGCAGCACTTCCTGGAACGTGCCGATGTGCGGCAGGCCCGAGGGGCCGTAGCCGGTCTCGAACACCACCGGCGCCAGCGCGCCCGCAGCATCGCGCTTGCCGCCCGGAAAGCGCTTGGCGAGCTTTTGCGCTTCCTGGAACGGCCAGGCCTTGGAGGTGCGCGCGGCTTCGCTGAGGGAGCTATCGTTCATCGCCCGCGCCTTTGCGGAAACGGCGCACCTTGTGCAAGCGCGAAGGCGTCGGCCTGGTCCTCTCTCCCCTTCGGGAGAAATACGGAGACTTGGCGCATCGCGCCTGGTCGAAGTTGAGAGGGCCTGCGACGGTTGCCCCCTCTCCCAACCCTCTCCCCCCTGAGGGAGAGGGCTTTGGACAAACGAAAGGGGCGGCCGCCATGGCAGCCGCCCCCGTCCAAGCGGCGGATCAAGCCGCCTGGCTATACCTGCGGGCGAGCTCCGGCCAGTTGTTCGGATACTGGCTGAGGTCGATCCACGGATCCACGTTCTCGAACTTGCGGCCGAGCGACTGAAGGATCAGCCGGGCCCGCTTCGTTCGCGACTTGCGGTTGCGGAACGGGTTCGCCTTGTCGGGCTTCGCCTCGATCATCCGCTGCAGCAGCGCGCTGCGCTCGTCGAAATCTTCAGGCACGCGGGCCGGAAGGTCGACCGACGCGCCCGCGCTGGGCAGCGCGCCCGGGGTGGTGCTCCGCGCGCTGCGGAGCGGCTGGCGGCGGATCGGCGTCGGCTCCACGCTCGGACGGATGGTTTCAGCCGCCGGCGCAACGACGGCAGCCATTTCCGGCGGCGCGGCGGGGGCGACCGGCGCGGTCTCGGGAGCGATCGGCGCAGCAGCCGCGGCGCGCGGCGTCGCCGATTCAACCGGGAACCGGGCCGCCTCGGCACGCGCCACCCGGTCGCGCCGGGCAAACCGGCGGTAGAGCATGGCGAGGATCGCCAGGATCAGCACCAGCAAGGCGCCGAGCACGATCAGGTTGACCGTCAGCGTGTTGGACGAGCCGGTCGTCGCGGGCTGCGCTTCGTCAGCCGCAGGGGCGGCCTGGTCGGCGACGATCGGCGCGGCGGGGATAACCGCCCCGGCATCCGCGGGCGCGACTGCGCTCGAAGCATCCGGGACGGTAGCAGGCACAGTTGCGGGCGCGACCGCCGGGGTGGCGGCCGGCTTGGCGACCGTGCGTGTCGTAGTCCGCGATGTCGTCGTGGAGGCCTGCCGTGCGGTGGTCGACTTGGCGGCGGTCGACGGAGTGGCGGACGGCGTTGCAGCCTCCGGCGCGGCCGACGGCCGGGCAACGACTTGCTGCACCACCGGGCGCGATACCTGGACCGATGGCGGCGCGGCAGGCACCACCGAGGCCGGCGGGCTCACCGCACTGGCGGCGGGCGCGACCGAGGGAACGACGACGGTATCAGCCGGATCGGCGCTTTGCGCGATCAGCGGGGTTGATCCAAGCGCAAGCGTCGCGGCAATCGCGACGGTCGCGCTACGAGCGAGATGAAATGACTGTTTCATGGTAGGCAAACAACGCCCGCGCGGGCGCCTGCGATCCTTAATTGGCCATTCAGCAGCCTTAGGATAAGATTGATTTTATTCGGTTTTATTCGATTCATCGAGACGGGCCGCGAATCTTTTGAGACGAACGGAGCCGTCCGGAGGGCCGTGAAGCGGGTGTGTCCCGGCCCCCACAGGCAAGCGGTTATGAACACCGCCCTCGCCCCGGCCTTGCCCGGCGTTCGTTGTTCGTTCTAGGCTTTTTCGATGTCTTCGCTCCCCCTTCCCGCGCTTCATGCAAGCCATGCCGGCAGCTGGCTGCGCGACCCGGGAGGACCGACTCGCGGCACCGGCAAGGGCGAGGCGATCACCGCCGCCGCCGACACGCCGCACCTGCTGCTGAACGCACCGCTGGTGGCGACGCGGCTTGGGTATCCCGATCTGTCGGGGCTCGACCTGCTCGAGCTGTTCGCGTTCGTGCACCCCGCGCGGTTCTGCGTGCCCACGCCCAAAGGGCTGGCCCACGCTCTCGGGCTCGACGAGCCGACCGGCGACGACGCGGTCCCCGCCCTGCTCCAGCGCGCGGCGGGCAAGCTGCTCGAAACGTGCGAAAGCGCCGACTGGCCCGAGCGCGATGGCGCGTGGAGCACGTTGCAGTCGCTCGCCCGGCTGCGCTGGCCGTGGGCGCAAGTGCTGGGCCCGCACGTCCGCCAGCCGGAGCGCGCCGAGCGCTGGCTGTTCGCACGCCTGCCCGAATGGGACGAAGCGCCGGAGCGGCCGCAGCCGGCGCAAGTCGCGCTCGATCC
>DASVLP010000021.1:0-108115 GCA_036384795.1 Sphingomonadaceae bacterium
CCCGTCGCTGTCGTAGACCCAGACATCCTCGCCCCGGACGAGTTCCAATGGTTTTTCGTAAAAGAGCACCGTATTGTTGCCGGAAATCCGGAGGCGGCGGCTCAGCAGATCGGACATATTGAATTGATCCCGTATTTTGGCGTCCTGGACCCGCCCTGGGGGAGGCCTTGCGCAGTGAAAGGCCGGTCATCACCGTTCGCGGTTGGAACCGGCCCTGATGCCAAATTACCTGATTCGATAGGTCAAACTTGCACCGATCCACCGCGGGCGGGCGAAAACCTGCTGAGTGATCCCCAAGCCCGTTCCCGTAATATCGAGATTGTAAATGCGATAACGCTTGTCGGCCACATTATTGACAAACACGGCTGCTTCCCAATGGCCTCCTGCAGGCGAGTATGAAGCGCGCACGTTTCCGACCGCGTAGCCTTCCTCGCGATCCACGGGCGCATTGAAGGCGGTGAAATAGCTCGTGCTGTTCCATTTCCAGTCGGTAGAGATCGAGGCTGTGCCGTCTCCGACGGCGAATTCATATTGGACCGAACCACCAAGCGAATACTTTGGCGCCTGGGGCAACCGGCGGTCGGTAATGCGGCCCGTCGGAAGGACCACATTGAAGATCTTTCCATCGAGAAAAGTGGCGAAGGCACGCAGCGTCAGGCCTTCGACGGGACGAACGTCGCCATCGAGTTCGAGTCCGTTTAGGCGCGCGTCGTCATTGACGATATATTGGCTGGTGCCGATCTGCTCAAACACCTGATAATCATGGTACTGATAGTGGAAGGCTGAAACGTTGAAGTGCGCGGCATTGTCGAGCATCGTGAGTTTCACGCCGCCTTCATAATTGGTCAGCACCTCTTGCTTGAAGGGAATCGCTGCGGGATCGACGGGCTGGAACGAAAGCGTGCCGAAGCCACCCGCCTTAGTGCCGCGGTTGACGCTCAGGTAGACAAGATTGCCCGAACCGAGATGATAGTCGAGCTCAATCTTGCCAGAGACGTTGCCAAACCGCTGTTTGGCCAAATCGGGGTAGGTCTGGGGATTGAACACGAGCACGTTGGGGCTGCTCGTATCGGTCGCGACATAGTCGAGCTTCTTCCAATCTTCCGAATAACGCAGACCGCCGATGACGCTGAATTTGTCGGTCAGCCTGTATTCGATCTGGCCGAATGCCGCGAGGGATTCCGTGTCCAGCACACCGCCATAGCGCGAGGATGGACCGCCGATCCCGGAAAAGTCGGCGAAATAGCCATTGTCAGTGCGAATTTTGAGCCCATAGACACCGAGCACCCAATTCACGCGGGTGCTGTTGTTCGAAAGCCTGAGCTCTTGGGAATATTGGTACGCGCGCTGGCGCGTCGTGTAATTGAACGCGTCGATCGGCGATAGATCGCTGTCTTCGGTATAATCTTTGCTCAGGTGCTGGTAATCACTGATCGACGTCAGCGTCGCCGTGCCAAGATCCTTTACATAACGCGCGGTCAAGCTCCAGTAGGTACGGCTGAAATCGGGGGCATGATTGTCCTCCACGTGCAGCGGATCTGCAGGTGGCCTATAACCAAGCGGGTTGCACCCGGCGCAAGTTCCGTAAGGATCGTCATTCGGCCCCACGAAGGTGCCAAGTCCGTCCGCATCTGCGACCGTAACCGCGGCGCTGTACATTCCGGCGCCGCTGTCATGATCGTTGCGCATCACCTGGCCCTTGACCGTAAGCTCGCCCCCGGCGAGGTCGGCGGCCAATTGCAGGCGGGCGGCATAGAATTTCGATCCGCCGAGATCGCGGCCGAGATCGTTCTTTATGTAGCCCCGGTGATTGTCCGTCGTAAAAGAAAGGCGGGCGCGCACCCCGCCGCCGATAGGGCCGCTGATGGCGCCTTCCGTCGCGAACTGGCCATAGCTGCCCCCGGTGAGCGTTAGAAAACCCTCCAAGTCATTCGTCGGTTTGGCGGTGATGATCTGGATAAGACCGCCGGTCGCGTTGCGGCCGAACAAGGTCCCTTGCGGGCCGCGCAGCACTTCCACTCGCTCCAGGTCGAAGTTTTGTCCGCTGATGGCGCCAAGTTGCGCCACATACACTTCATCGTTGTAGAAGGCGATTGGCGCTTCCTGGGAGTCCGCGAAATCGTTCTGCGAGACGCCGCGAATATTGAACACAGTGATGGTTGGGGAATATTGATTGACCTGCAAGTCGGGAACCTTGGTCGAAATTGCCGTGATGTCTTGCCGCCCGATGGCCGCGATGTCGCTTTGGCCCAAAGCGCTGATAGCGATGCCGACGTCCGACGCCCGTTGCGCGCGCTTCTGCGCGGTAACCACGATCTCGCCAGGCGCATCCTCCGCTGCGGCAGCGGCGGGAGAGGGATGACTTGGCGAGGCCGAAGTCGCCTGGTCGTCTGCGGGCGCTTGGGCAAATGCCTGCGATCCGGAAATCAGGCCAAGGCCGACCCATAACACCTTGGCGGGCGATGATATCGTTCTCTGTAGCATCTGAAATACCCCTCCATTTATGCAAGACGAGAGCGGGAGCGCTCCTCTTCATCCGGCTTTTCGCCATGACGGCGGTGCGAGATCGGCTTGCAGCCAGTTTGCGTGTGCGCAGCTCATGTCCGATCCCGAGCCTCCTTGAGGGCCGCTCGATGGAGCCAGCGACGCATTGCAAGGCCCGCCCGATCAGATGACAGAGAAAGCTCGTAACGATCGTCCGGCGGCGTCGCGGCAATCATTTTCTCGACTTTGGTGAGGCCCGCCACGTCTTCCATGAAGGCTTTCGTGAGCTGTTCCTGCATGAAGTTCGTCACCCCGCGATCTTGTTGGGCAAAGTTACGGGCATGATGGATGAAGTAATGCGTCGACGTTTGGGTCTCCGGCGTGGCGAAATGGCCGGTTCGAATCCGCGCCTCTTGTCTCTCGGTCTCTGGCGTATCGAGGCCGTAGAATCGGGCGGACACGACATGGGTCGACGGACCGACGAATTCGGAAGTGGTTATCCGGGCCGCGTCTTTGCCCATCAGGCCGGTCGGTTCCCCCCAAACCCGCGGAAGGCGCGTCGGCACGACCGAGCGGACAAGCGCAAACCGGCCGTTTTCCTCATCGAGATCCAGTTCGTAAGGCGCGGTGGCGAAATCCGGCGTTCCGAAACTTTCCGCATGGAGAAACGACAGGTGCGTCAGGTCGAGCAGGTTCTCGTGCAGCGTGATGTAGCTCGCCGGCAGATGGTAGTATTGCTGGCTTGCCGGCCAGTCATCGTCTGCGATCCAAGAACTGGTCGGCAGTTCGGGGGCCGCAGGCTCGTCGCCCATCCAAATCCAAACGAGGGGCCCCTGTTCGCGGACGGGATACGATCGCACGGCCATGCCGCGTGGGCATTCCTTGAGCGCCGGCGCCTCGATGCATCGTCCTTCGGGATCGTACCGCAACCCATGATACCCGCATATGACCGTGTCGCCGTCGAGCGTGCTGCTGCTCAGTGGGAAAGAGCGATGGACGCATCGATCAGACAGCGCGACTGGTTCACCCGCGAGAGTGCGGTACAGGACGAGGGGGCGGCCAAGAATGGTGCGCGCTTTGAACTCGCGGGAGAACTCCCAAGCGAAGCCGGCCACATACCAGCAGTTGAATATGAACGGCGTCGCGCGGCCTGCCAATCTGGCATCGGCCCGCTGCGATGCCTCGATAAGTTTTTCCATTAAGAGGCGCATAGCAATGCTTTCCAAATTCTATTTGACCTTATCGAGCATTCGACCGGCCGTCTGTCCTGCGCCCCCGCTACAATCCGCAGCGTCGCGGGAAGGCCTGCCCAACCGCGACACGCGTCCCGCCAAACAGGCCCGTAGAAATTCCGGGTTCGCCGGGCGAAGACCGTCTGGACAGGCATGCGCTATGAGCGATGCAGCGTGACGACGATCGATGGGGCGGTCCGGAACTCCCAGCCGCGGAATTCCGGAGTGAAACCTGCCGCGTATTCGATTCTGGGAAACCGTTCGAGCAGCAGATCCAGCATCAATTCCATCAGCATCGGGGCGAAGCTGCGCCCAGCACAGATATGCGGCCCGAATCCGAAAGCGGCGTTCGCCCGCTCTTGGCGGAATATGTCGAACCGATCAGGGTCGCCGAAGCGCGCCTCATCGCGGTTGGCCGATGTCAACACGGCCCCGATAGCCGTTCCGCGCGGCACGAGAGTTCCGGCGACCTCGATGTCTTCGACTGCCGTACGGACTTGTGTGCCGATCGGCCCGACCCAACGCAGCCCTTCATTCAACGCCCTGCGAAGGAGCGTCCCGCGTTCGGCGGCAACTCGCTGGAATTGTTCGGGTTGCTGCAGCAGGCCCACAAGGGTGTTGCCCGCCCCGTGGCCCGGCTCCTGCATTCCGCCGAGCATGGTGACCTTGATCGACGGCAGGATGAGTTCGATCGGCCTGGCTTCGCCGTGAGCCATTCCGGCGAACAGCATGTTGGACAACAACGAATTGTCGGGGTCCTGGCGCAATCGCTCCAAAGTCGGCACCAGCACCGCATCGACCTCGGCGCAAGCCGCGTCGCAAATCCGCTGGCGCTGCGGATCGTTTTCATAGTTAATGCCGCCTTGGGCTAGGTCATGGAACCAGCGCGTAAGCGTCGGACCATCCGTGTCGCGGAAGCCGAGCGTCCGGCCGACGCATATTGCCGACACCATCTCAAAATAGTCGGACATGATGTCGACCGGCGCGGATTGGGGGAGAGCGTCCAGAGTCTCCTCCGCAATCGGCCGGCACAGCTCGTCGAAGAACTGGATCAGCTTGTTTGGCCGGTAATAAGGATCGATGGTGCCGCGCAACTCGCGGTGTACGGCGCCGTCGGCGGTAAGAATGAAGGGGGCGCCGAACGAACGTTCCAGCGGCGAACCTTCAAAAGCGGCGACAAATTTCTCCTGATTGGTCGCGACCGCCTCGGCCGCTTCCCACGTTGTAGCGAACCAAATATTCGCACAGGGTACGTTTGCGACAGGAGACTCAGTTCGCAAACGCTTATAAATCGCGTAGGGATCGCGCTCGAGCTGTTCGATTGTAATTGAACGGGAGAATTCGGTCAGCATTGTCCTTTTTCCCGTTCTTGGTTCGTGAGCATTCCGGCGTTCGAAATCGACACGTTTTTTTGCTATCGCGAAAAGGCCACTCGGCCGTCGATGAGCACCTTTTCGACGGTCGTATTGTGAACATCGTTGATCGGAATTGCGAAAGGATCGCGGTCGAGCACGATCAAATCGGCGATCTTTCCGGTTTCGATACTGCCCCGCTCCTTGGCATCGCCCATCTGCCGCGCGCCTGCGATCGTGAACAGATCGATTGCCTCTTTGAGGGTGATCGCTTCTCGAGGGGCAATCGCCGCCCCGGTGCCCGGATCCCCCGGCGTCCGTCGGGTAACCAGCGTCTCGATGCCGATCCAGGGATTGGCCGTTGGGGTGCCAGTGGGCCAGTCGGACCCGATTACGACCAGCGCTCCGCTATCGATGGCTTCCCGTGCCGGCCATGCGCGCTCCATTCTTTGCTTGCCCACGACCTGCAGAACTTCGTCGTTAAGGGTCGTGGGGAACCATAAGTATGGCGAGAATTCGAGGGTGGCGCGAAGCCGCTTAGCGCGGGCGATCTGATCCTTCCCAAGCAGAGTGAGGTGCGCGGGATCGTGCGTGGGGCCGTCAATCCCGTTCGCGCTGCGCGCGGCCGCGATCGCGTCTATTGCCGCCTTTGATGCCGCATCGCCCACCGCGTGGAACTTTACGGTCAAGCCCATCTTATCCCATTGAGTGACAAGCGGGTTCAGTTCGCTCGGCTGGATCATCAGGATGCCGCGTTCGCGGCCATCGCTCGTCGAGCCAGGCGAAGTATCGACATACGGATCGAGCAGTGCGGCCGTATGCCCAAGGAGCGGAACGCCGTCCATGAACACCTTTACGCAGTCGGGTCGGAAGTTCGGCCGCGCGTAATCGGAACGCGAAGCCAGAAAGTCGTCAAAGCTGCGAGTGCCGCCCCAGGCCCGGCCGTAGACGATGCACCCGCGCACCTCCTGCGCAAGGTCGCCTCCGTCGTAGAGATCGTCGTAGGCCTTGGCGACATCGGGCGTCACCAGCGCGTCGACCAGCGTGGTGATCCCAGTCGAAAGGAGCTGGTCGAGCGCGCTCTTCAGCGCCGTAGCGTTTTCTTCTGCAGTTGGTGGCGGCAGGTGCGCGCGTACCAGTTGGCTGGCGCTTTCCCGCAATATTCCGGTCGGTTCGCCCTCGGAATCGCGTTCGATCACGCCTCCTTGCGGGTCGGGCGTGTCACGAGTGATGCCGGCAAGCTTCAAGGCAGCTGAGTTCGCCCAGGTGCTATGTCCGCTTACGTCGGTGAGCAGCACCGGGTTGGTTGGCGCAACTTTATCCAATTGGCTTTTGTTGGGCGGCGTATCGCCGAACGATATGCCCTGCCATTGACCGCCAGTGATCCACTCACCTGGCCGTTTGGCCGCGGCACACTTCGCCACGGCGTCGAAGATCTGCCGGGGCGTAGCTTCTTGCGAAAAGTGGCACTCTCGTGCAGCCAAGCCGGCCATCATTGGATGCACGTGCATGTCGTGAAGGCCGGGCAATACGGTCTTTCCACCGAGATCGATCACCGGGACCCCCGTCCTGGCGCGCGCGCGGATGTCGCCATTTGAACCGATCGCGACAATCCGCCCGTCCTCGACGCTGACTGCCTGCTTCCAGCCGCTGGGCGTATAGATGTGACCGTTCAGCAGCACGATAGATCCGTGCGGCGGGACTTGCGCAGCAACGGCTGTGCCCGGCACGACGGCCAACATGATCGATATCGGGAAGGCGATCTTGCCTAGCGCCTGCATGAAACAATCATCCTAGTTGGTCGACGGCGGTAAGGTCAGTCGGGAGAGCGGCGTTCGATGAGTCGATTCCCGATCTCAGGGCTTTGCGGGGAAGGGATGATCCGCGTCATAGACGATCTCGCCGCCGATGATGGTCATCTCGACCTTAGTGTCGTGGACGGTTGTGATGGGGACGTCGAAGATGTTTCGATCTATTATGATGACGTCAGCGAGCTTGCCGCGTTCGATCGTGCCGAGCTTGTCTGAATTGTACTGCTGGCGTGCCGAGTTGATCGTGAACATGTCGATCGCTTGTTTGAGGCTGATCGCTTCTTGCGCCCCCAGCGGTTCGCCGGCGCCTCCGGGCGGCCGGCGGGTGACGAGCGTCTCCAGCGCGATCCATGGACTCACCGACGGAACAACCGACCAATCAGAGCCCGGAACGGCCAGAACGCCGGCATCGAGCGCTTCCTTGATCGGATATGTCCGCTTCATAAGTTCCGGGCCTACGGCCTTGGCAACGCTCTCCATGATCGGCGACATGGACCAAAGATAGGGCGAGAATTCCTGTGCCGCGTTGAGGCCACGGACGCGCTTGATGTCATCCGCTGCCACGAAACTGTTGTGGGCCACGTCGTGAACGACCCCGGTAACGCCGTTGGCCTTACGGGCCGCCTCGATCGCGTCGAGCGCCTCCCTTACGGCAGCGTCGCCCGCAGCGTGGAACTTCACTGTCATGCCGATGGCATCGAAGTGTGTGACGAGTGCATTGAGATCTTGCGGCGGAACCTGGACCAGCCCTTTTTCACGCCCAGCTTCATTTCGTCCGGGGATCGGCACGTAGGGCTCGAGCATCGCCGCGGTATGAGCATCGGTGGGCACGCCATCGAGGATGATCTTGATGCACGACGGCGAAAAACGATCGCGTGCATAGAGCTGGCGGTTCGCGATCAGGTTGGAATCGGAATAGATCAGACAGCCGCGCACGCGCTGCTTCAGGTTTCCGGCGTCGGCAATATCATCATAGGCTTGTGCGATGTCGTCGGTGACCAGCGCGTCGTCGAGCGCAGTGATCCCTTGTGCGAGCATCGTGTTGAGCGCCCATTGCAACGCCCGCTGATTGTCTTCTCTCGTCGCTGGCGGAATTTGTGCACCCACGGCGAACGACGCGTTTTCCCTGAGGATGCCGGTCGGGTCACCATTCTTGTCTCGTTCGATGATCCCGCCCTTTGGATCGGGCGTGTCGCGGGTTATTCCTGCGAGCTTCAATGCTGCCGAGTTGACCCACGAGGTATGGCCGCTCACGTCGGTAAATTGCATCGGGTTGTCGGGGCTGAACTTGTCGAGCATTTGCCGGGTCGGCGAAACTCCACCGAACGAAGCTGGCTCGTATGGACGGCCGACTACCCACTCCCCCGGCTTCTTTCTTTTTACGCATTCAGCCATCAATGCCAAAACCTGCTGCAACCCAGCGTCGGGCGGGAGCTGACAGGTCATTTCGCTTCGGCCTGCGCCCGTGGGATGCACGTGCATGTCGTGAAAGCCGGGAAGGACAGTCTCTCCCTTGAGGTCGATCACCCTGGTCTGAGGGGTTATGGTTGGCTGGACGGTAGCCTGATCGCCAACTGCGAGAATTACTCCGTGGCCGATCGCCATCGCCGTAACCCATCCGGACGGGGCGTAGATATGACCATTGGTCAGCACCATGTCCGCGGTTTGCTTGGGGAGATTCTGGCCGGCGTCGGCTTGGGCGTAGGAAGGGCTAACGGCCAGAATCGCCAACATCGTTGCGGCAAGGGGAGTTCTGTTTTTCATGCTATTTCTCTTTTTGAATCGTTGTCTGAGCGCCGCCCCGCGGCATCGACTTGCGCTATCTGAACCGCGCGATGGCAGTCATGCCGATCACTCGCGGCCTTAGCGTGGTTTCCTGGAACAAGTTGGGGCCGGTTCCGCTGAACGCAGTCAGCGTCTCGCTGACGGAAGTGAGCGGATGGACGTTGAAAACGTTTTGCGCGAACACGGAAATGTCGAGCGCGTCCGTTTGGACGCCAAGCCGCAAGTTCACGATGTTCGAATGACCCGGCACCGGCACCGCGGGGTTGTAACTGCCGCCGTTAGCTGGATCGCGGTAGATCAAACGATCCGGAAAAGCTGAGAGAAACTGATAGTCGGCGCGTAGGTATCCTTGCTGGCTGAAGACCGGAAAATCGTAGCGGCCGCTAGCGGTAACCTGCCAGGGGGAACCCGCGATTCTATCGCCAGCCGTCAAAAGGTTTCCACCTCCCGCCGGGTTGACGACCGTGTCCTTGAACTCCGCATGATTGTAACCGACAGCGCCCGACAATTGCAGGTGATCGGTAACCTGAAGGGCAGCGTCGAGGTCGAAGCCCTTGCTAACAGCGCCGCCGCTGTTGATCACGAACTGGAAACCGCACGCGAGCGAGATATTCTGCTGAATATTCTTCCAGTCGACGTAATAGGCGCTCCCATTTACCTGGAGCTTGCGATTGAAGAATTTGCTCTTGGCCCCGATTTCGTAGCTCCAGAGACTATCCGACTTGTAGGCGCCGAAGCCCAACGGAGTGATCTGGAAGCCGCATCCCTGGCCGATCTCGGGATTGCCACCTCCGGTCCGGAAACCCTTCGCGATTGACGCGTAGAAGAGGTTGTCTGCGTCGGCCTGGTAAGAAATACCGAACTTCGGCGTGACCGGCGTTTCCTTCTGCTCCGCACTGGCGACGACCGGGGTGGGCCCCACGACCGGACCATAGTTGTTGAAGAAGATGTTCACGTCGGTCCGTGCGATGCGTACGCCGGCGGTGAACTTCAGCTTCTCGGTCAGCTTGAAATCAGCCTGCGCGAATCCGGCGAGTTGCGTTTCCTTGATGATGCCGGGATCAAGCGCGTCGTCATAAACCGCGCCGGGCAGTGGCGCGGCCGAACTGCCTTCCGCCAGCGGACCGTAACAGAACGGCGGGAACACGCCCGCAGGACATCCCGCTGCGGGCAGCGAAACCGGCGTCGAGGTCGAGGCGACGAATTGATAAGCCTTCTGGGTGTTATGCGTGTAGAATGCACCAACGACCCACGACAGGCGAGCTTCGGGATCGGCGGACTCGATGCGAAACTCTTCGGAAATGTTTTCCTGCGTGTTCCGCTGGAACGATTGAGTTACGTCGCCGATCTGGCTGAGATAGGATCCATAGTAAATGGAGTGCTCGAACGCGGTATAATCGTTGATCGCGTTCTGCTTGCGGTTGAAGTACGATGTGTTGGATATCAGTCTAACTGGTCCAGCGTCCCACTCCGCCTTCAAAGACGGCAGGTAAAACTTGTCGTGGCTCGGCTGGTTTCGATTATTCCCTTGGGAGAACTTTCCATTTTCAGGGTCCGACAAGTTCAGCCAGAACGCGTTTCCATCATTATTATAAATATTCTGGTAATAAATCGACGCGGTGAGAGTTAGGTTCTCGGTGGGGGCCAACGCGATCGCGCCGCGCAGTACATCGGTGTTCTGGTAGTTCGAGTTGCGCTCGGTTATGCGACCGGTTGTCGGGTTCGTGAGACCGGCCGTCGATTGCGCGCCCACCGCGGCCAACGCAGCGGCGTTGTACGGGGCGATAAACGGATTGAGAAAGAAGTCAGACGCGTAAGGTCCGCCATTGCCTGGCCGATCGTACTGCATTCGGTCCACATAGCCACCATCGCGACGGTGCCAGGCGCTCACGCGGAAAGCCACCTTGTCGGCCACGATCGGGCCGCCAACCGCTACGCCGCCTTCGTAGCTGATGCCACCGCCGTCGATCACGCCGAATTCGGCGCGGCCATAGACGCTATAGTGGTTGAAGTCCGGGCTCGGCGTAATGAAGCGAATCGCGCCGCCTTCAGCTCCGGCACCGAATAGCGTTCCTTGAGGGCCGCGCAGAACCTCGACGCGCTCGAGGTCGAATATCTCCGGGAAGACGGTGTAGCTGCTGTAGCCGAAATTGCGCGACTGGATCGGCGTATCGTCGATATAGACGCCGGTAGTGGCCGCACCGGCAGTTGAGTTGATCCCGCGAATGGCAATTTGCGCCGCCGCCGCGTTGCGCGTGTCCGTGCGGGTAAAGGTGACGCCCGGGCTCAATCGAGAAAGATCATCTATACTCCGAACACCCTGCTGATCCAGGCGCTCCGGAGAGAAGGCTTCGACGCTGATCGGCACGCGGCTGAGCACTTCGGCTTGGCGGGTAGCGGTAACGACGATCTCGCCGTCCGGCGTGTCGTGAACCCCCTGGCCATCGGGCTGGGCCGTGGGTGGAGTGGGCGCATCGCCAGTCGCCGTTGTGGCGGATGCAGCCTGGGCATATGCATTGGTAGCCCCCAGAGCGGAGGCTAACGCCGCCAACGAAACCAACCGGAGCCCCTGCTTCAGACTTGCTCTCTCGTTCATCTTACTCCCCCATCACCGGCCGTCAGGCCTTGTTCTGCGTCGACATTTCCCTCTCGGCGACCGCCGCATTTTCGTCTCATCGCGATCGCATCTGCCGTGATCGCGATGACGCTGTTGCCGAGGGCTCCGCTTCATCCGGCGGGCTCCCTGCAACCCGCGTCCTCAAATTGGATGATCGAGTGAGCCTAGGTAAAGGTCGAGAGTCAACTATATTGTGGGCGTCATGCAAAGTTATCGAAAGAAGATTGCCACAATGTAGAACGTATAGATGACAAGAGGCTGAACGATTGATATTTGTAATACATTTGTATTACAACTATCGGCTTAGGAGATTTGAATGGGTGTTTATTCCAAGCACGGGCCCGATTCGTCGCCTCGCGTCCGCGGCTTTCGGATTCTTCTGTCCGCATATGACCAGCGGTTGACTCGGCGAATATGCTGTCCGAACAAGCTGCGATTTCCACCGGAGCCGCCGCATTGCGCACCAGTGCGACGAGCACGTTAGATAAGGAGACGGTCGATTTTTGCAGGTCTGCCGGGACTGATTGCCTCGATTGGAGCGGAGGATCACGCGCCGCGGCTTTTGGAGGTTGGCTCGGCGATTTTGAACGCCCAACATCTTTCCGTGTTCGCGTTTGGAGAGGGGCTGAACCCAAACCTCGTCCTGTCGGCCAGTCGCGATGGCAGCGACCTCGCAGCTAAGACCGGCGGCTACTACATCAAAACCGCTTTGTACTTGAAGGACCCCCTCCGGACCGTGCTGGCTGCGGAACGGCAGGACGAGGGTTTCCTGTTGCAGTTCGTTAAGCCGAGGGAGCTGGACGTCAATCCCGAGTGGCGTGACTTTTACGCGCGCGAGCATTTGGAAGCACGCATCACGATCGTCGCACGAGCGCCGAGCGAATGGCTGTCGATCAATTTTTACCGCGAGGTGGGAGCGGCACCGCTGAGAGAGGGGGCGCTGGCCGAAATGAGGGAATTGGCGCCGCTGATTCACACCGCCACGTCGAGACATCTTGCCCTGACGCGGCCGCAGGAAACGGTGCGCGATTCTGCTGAACTCCTAAAAGAGCGCCTTTCATTGCTCGACATTCGGTTAACGCCCCGGGAAGAGCAGGTATGTGTCGGCGCCTTGCAAGGGCTGACCAACAGTGAAATTGGCAAGACTCTCGGGATCGAGACGACGACCGTGAACACTTTGCGGCATCGCGCTTATGACCGTTTGGGCATTTCTAGCCTGGCTGAACTGTTCTTGCTCTGCCTCACTGTTCGCAGCGGACGATGATAGTGGCACCGCGGCGGCAGGCTATTCCAAGGTGGCCGCATTCTCCGGAATCAGCGCGCCGCCATCCACAACGATTGTCTGGCCGGTCACGAACGCGGCCTGATCAGATGCGAGGTAAAGCATCGCATACCCTATCTCGTCGGGCGATCCGAGGCGCTTGAGGGGGATTGCGGCCGCCATCTCCGCCACTTGAGGCGGGGCGGCGAGGGCGCTCATCGCATCTGTCAGTATCAGGCCCGGCTCGACGCCGTTCACGGTGATCCGGTCGCGAGCGTATTCCATCGCAGCCGCACGAATGAAGCCGTTCAACCCGGCTTTGGACGCCGCGTAATGAGCGAGGCCAGGCAAAGCGACCCGCGGGCCGGTCACAGAGGATGTGAACAGGAGCCGAGGCGATCGCGCTTGACGAAGGTGGGGCACGCCGGCCTTTGCCAACCAAAATGCGGCTTTCAGGTTGACCGCGAACGTGGTTTCCAATTCCTCGTCGCTGAGGTCCTCGATCCGCACGATGGGGAACACTGCGGCATTGTGAACGATGATATCGAGCGCGCCGAAGCGCGCGATCGTTTCGGCTATCAAAGACTCGGCGGCGGCTCGCGAGGACAGATCAGTTGCTATTAGGATTCCAGTCCCGCCGGCGTCGTCGATCATCCGGACTGTTTCCTCACCCGGTCCGGCGGTGCGCGTTGCGACGACCACGTTCGCACCGGCGCGGGCAAAGATCAGCGCAATCGCGCGTCCGATGCCGCGTCCCGAGCCCGTCACAATCGCAATTCGCCCCTCGAGACGGAAAGGTACGTCGTTTGGCTGTTCCATGGCTGTTCCTCGGACCGGATTCCTTTGATCGTTGATTTGCTCGATGACGCAACGCTGATCGGGTCGGAGTGCAAAAGCGCCCGCTATCGCGCTTCGAAGCCAGGCGCGCGTGCCGCGACGACGCTTGCTTCGAGGCTTTGGGAAGTCGAATGGCGGCGCCCGATGACCAAGGGCAGAATAAGGATCAAGCCCAGCAGCACCGCCAAGCCCGCCGCTAGCATGATGGGGGCATAGTGGCCCTGTGCACCTAGCAAATAAGCGGCGAGCGCCGGACCCGCCGACATGCCGATATATTGGGCCGGAATGGCAAAGCGCATCATCACCCCATCCTTGTCATGCGTCGCGATGACGCCGAGCAAAAGGGGCTGCGCAGCGTTCCAGGTGAACTGGAAAAGGCAATTGAGCACCATATACAAGGCCCAGGTCTGCGGAGCAGCGAACGCGAGAGTTCCGGCACCGCCGATCAACAGCACGACGACAACTTCAGGGAGATCATTGAAGCGGCTGCCGATCCAGACCACGATCATCGCCCCGAGAACGCCGAAAATCTGCGATATCGAGAGGATGGAGGAAACCGCGTTCTCGCCGATGCCGTTTTGCTGGCCGAGCAACGCCATGTAGGTCCAGGCGCCGCAATAGCCGATCAGCAGCAGGCCGACCGCCGCGACAGCCAACACGGCGTGGACGAACGAGAGTTTGCGGGCAGGGCCGTCTGCCGCGGTGATTTCTTGCGGACTTGCCGAACGGACCAGGAATTTGGCTAGGGGCAAGCACGCAAGCGAAGCAATCGCATAAGCCCCGACGACCGCCGAAAAGCCGGAAATCGCCAGCAAATATGGGATGACCGCGAGCGCGATAGCGCTGTACGCGATGACCGCGGCAATGAGCCATCCGAGATTGCGCTTTGGGTTTTGAGTATCGGCGACCGCGGCAAAACCGATCGCCGACGCTAGGCCCGCGCCGAAACCGGCGGCAATCCTAATTGCGATGAAGGTCGGGAGCCCGATGGGAAGCATCGACAGCAGGTTGGCGGCCGCCATCAACAGGAGACCCCCGGCAAGGAGGATACGCCAGCTCACCCGCCCGCCGACAAAGGCGAACAGAAGAGCCGCGACTGTGAGGCCCAGCACCTCGGAGGATGCGACATAGCCCGCGGTCACTTCGTCCATGTGCAAAGATGCAACCATTCCTTGGACGAGCCCGGGTTGGACGGTGACGGGCGTCGCCGCAACCGCGCCCGCCACGATGGCGGCGACCACCCCTAATAGCGAGTGTCGATGGTCTTCGTGGCGGTGCGTCATGGTCCCGATCCCGATTTATGACTTCGCCGCACCAGCGGCGAATGCATCTTGTTCCATGCTTGGCCTTCTCGGATAGTTGAGCATTTCGGCCGGCCTGTCTGTACTACGAACCTATGACAGCACGGAGGATTCGAACGCGCGTCGTCAACCGTATGGCATAAAGAAGCATAACATGATATAAAACTTGCTGAGATGCTTAGGGAGTTCGGTGGGTTATGAACGATGGACGGCGACAAGGGGCCTTGCGGATGGTGTCCGCTCATCAGGAGCGTGGTCTAGGCCATTTTTTTGACGGCCGCCCGGTGGACGGAGAAGGCAAGGCGTTCGAGGTGTTTGAGCCCGGGACGGGCCAGGTGCTTGGCGAGGCGCGTGATGCCACCTCCAGCGAATTGAATCATGCCGTCGCGGCGGCGCGCGATGCATTTCCGGGCTGGTCGGCGACGTCGGGAGAGCTGCGCCGCAAGCTGCTCCATAGAGTTGCCGATCTGATCGTGGAGCGCGCGGATGAAATAGCTGCGGTCGAGTGCTTGGACGCTGGCCAACCGTGGCGCTTTATGGCGAAAGCGGCTTTAAGGGGGGCCGAGAATTTCCGCTTCTTCGCCGACAGGGCGCCGGCTGCGGCTGATGGCCTGGCGCTCCCCTCGTCGGATCACCTCAATTACACGACGCGTCACCCGATCGGGCCCGTCGCCGTCATTACGCCGTGGAACACGCCGTTCATGTTATCGACGTGGAAAATCGCACCGGCTCTGGCAGCTGGATGCACGGTCGTTCACAAACCTGCGGAATGGTCGCCCTATTCGGCGCGCTTGCTCATCGAAATCGCGCATGAAGCCGGCCTTCCTGCGGGGGTGTTCAACGCCGTCAACGGGTTGGGCGAAACCACCGGGCGGCGGCTCACTGAGCATCCGGATATCAAGGCGATCGCTTTCGTCGGTGAGTCCAAGACCGGCTCGGCAATCATGCGGCAAGGGGCCGATACGCTGAAGCGCGTGCATTTCGAGCTCGGTGGGAAAAATCCGATAATCGTGTTCGACGATAGCGACCTCGATCGCGCGCTCGATGCAGCGATCTTCATGATCTACTCGCTCAATGGCCAGCGTTGCACGTCATCCTCGCGCCTGTTGGTCCAGCGTTCGATTTACGATCAATTCGTCGAGCGTGCCGTCGAGCGCGTCGAAGCGCTGAAGGTCGGCGATCCCTTCGATCCCGCGACCGAAGTCGGCCCGCTGATCCATCAGCGCCATTACGACAAGGTTTCCGGCTACATGACGACCGCGGTCGAAGATGGGGCGACCATCGCCGCGGGCGGCTGCAGGTACCACGGCGCGGGCGATGGCTATTATTTTGCGCCAACGCTTTTTGCGGACGCGGAGCAATCCATGCGGATCGCGCAAGAGGAGATTTTCGGCCCTGTCCTCACGGTCGTCCCGTTCGACGATGAGAGCGATGCGATCTCAAAGGCCAACGATGTTCCATATGGGCTTGCGGGCTATCTGTGGACCAACGACCTCGGCCGCGCGCTGCGCGTCTCGAACGCGCTCGATGTCGGAATGGTCTGGGTGAACAGCGAAAACGTCCGTCATTTGCCGACTCCGTTCGGCGGCACCAAGGCAAGCGGGATCGGCCGCGACGGCGGTGACTGGAGCTTTGACTTCTACATGGAGACGAAGAACGTTGCGCTCGCGCACGGCACGCACAAGATCCAGCGGCTAGGGACCTGATGCTCGAACTTCAGCGTGAATCCTGTTTCGTCGGCGGCCAATGGATCGGCGCGCCGCAATGGGCCGTTGTCGACAACCCGGCCACCGGCGAGATCATCGGCCGGGTTCCGAGACTGGCGGGCGGCGATATCGACAACGCCATTGCGGCGGCGGCGAAGTCCCTTCCAGAGTGGCGCGGCCGAACCGCGAAGGAACGCGCCGACATTTTGCGGCGGTTCTTCGACCTCATAACCGCGAACCGCGAACCACTCGCCCGGCTCTTGACGGCCGAGCAGGGAAAGCCGCTCGCGGAGGCTCGCGGAGAGATCGCCTATGCGGCATCCTTTGTCGAATGGTTCGCGGAAGAAGCGCGGCGGGTATACGGCGATATAATTCCCGGTCATGCGCAGGACAAACGGATCATCGTCCTCAAACAGCCGATTGGAGTGGTTGCCGCGATCACGCCGTGGAATTTTCCCGCCGCGATGGTTACGCGCAAGATCGCGCCTGCCCTGGCGGCCGGCTGCACCGTAATCGTCAAACCCGCGATCCAGACGCCGTTCATCGCTCTCGCGCTCGCTGCGTTGGGCGAAGAGGCGGGCCTGCCGTCCGGCGTGCTCAACGTCGTCACCGGCGACGCGGCGCCGATCGGGGCAAAACTCACCGCGAGTCCGATCGTGCGCAAGATCAGCTTCACCGGCTCGACCGCGGTCGGCGCCAAGTTATTCGCGCAATCGGCGCCGACCATCAAGAAGCTCAGCCTTGAGCTTGGCGGAAACGCGCCGTTCATCGTGTTCGATGATGCCGATATCGATGCCGCGGTGGAGGGCGCAATGCTATCCAAATTCCGCAACGCCGGGCAGACCTGTGTCTGCGCTAACCGCATCTATGTTCAGGCGTCGATTTACGACAGCTTCATCGAGAAGCTGACCGGTGCCGTGGCGCGGTTGCGAGTAGGCAACGGGACGGAAGATGGGGTCACGATCGGGCCATTGATCGACGAGCAGGCGTTGCGCAAGGTCGAGGAACATATTGCGGATGCGCGGGCTCGTGGCGCAACGGTGCTCGTTGGGGGCGGGCGCCATGCCCTGGGCGGCCGTTTCTTTCAGCCGACCGTTCTGGGCGACATTTCCGAAGAGATGCTGATTTCGCGCGAGGAAACCTTCGGGCCGCTTGCACCGGTCTATCGGTTCGAGGATGCAGCTGAGGCGATCGGGCTCGCGAACGCCAGCGAGTTCGGCCTGGCCGCGTATTTCTATGCACGCGATATCGGCCGCGTATGGCATGTGGCCGAAGCCATCGAGGCAGGCATCGTCGGTGTAAATACCGGCTTGATCTCTACCGAAGTGGCGCCGTTCGGCGGCGTGAAGGCCTCCGGCCTTGGACGTGAGGGCTCACGTTATGGGATCGAGGATTATCTGGAGATCAAATATATCTGCATGGATGTCGGTGCTGCGGATTGAGCCGCGATACAGTTGCGCACGATCAGTCTGCTCGAGCCGTTCTGTCGATCCGATGCTTATTCAAAGCGACTGCGTAGAGCGTCCGCTCCGTTCGCGAGCAACCCGATGTCTGTGCCCACTGACAGAAAACGAACGCCTTGGGCGATCCGGCGTTGGGCATCTGCAACATCGAGAGCGAAGATGCCGGCAGGCTTGCCGATCGCCGTTATACGCAAAAGCGCGTTGTCGATTGCGTTCTGAACTTCCGGAGCGCGGGGATTGCCGAGATGCCCGAGCGCTCCGGCCAGGTCGGCGGGGCCGATGAAGAGCGCATCGACCCCATCGACGGCACCGATTGCCTCGATCTCGTCGAGTGCTGCACGGCTCTCGATCTGGACGATCAGGCCGGTTCGCGCCCCGGCCTCGGAAAGGTACTCGCGGTTGCGCCCAAAGCCGGATGCACGGCTGGTGGCGCTTGCCACCCCGCGCCGACCGGCCCTGGGAAAGCGCGTCGCCGCTACGAGATCGCGGGCATGGCCAGCGCTTTCCACCATCGGCACGAGCAGAGTGCGGAAGCCGATATCCAGATATTGCTTGATGATCCATGCTTCACCGACCGGAACGCGGGCGATCGGTTCGACGGGATAGGCGGCGGTCGCCTGAAGCTGGGCGAGCAGCGTGGACAGCGTGTTCGGTGCGTGCTCGCCATCGAACAGCAACCAGTCATAGCCGGCACCGGCGCAGATTTCGGCCGTGTAACTTGACGCGAGCGCCTGCCACAGGCCGATCTTCGCGGCACCCTGACCGAGCCCAGCGATAAACGAGTTCATGCGAACCGTACCGAAATGGAGCCGAGCGGCCCGTAGTCCACGTGAAAGGTGTCACCCGCGCCGGCAAACACCGGGGCGGTGAAGGAGCCGCCAAGGATGATCTCGGCAGGCGCGAGGCGCTCTCCCCATGGAGCCAGCTTGTTGGCAAGCCAAGCCACCCCGATCGCCGGATGGCCGAGCACGGCGGCGGCCACGCCGGACTCCTCGATCACGCCGTTCTTGTGGATCAAGGCCGCTACCCACCGCAGATCCACCGCGTCGGGCTTGACCGGCCGGCCGCCCAGCACGAGGCCGGCATTGGCGGCATTGTCGGAAATAGTGTCGGCAACTTTCCGCGTCCGGCCCGTGGCGGCATCGACTCGCCCGATGCGTGCATCGATGATCTCGATTGCGGGCAGGACATAGTCGGTAGCGCTCAGAACGTCGCAGATCGTCACGCCGGGTCCCCCCAGTTCCCGCTTGAGGATGAAGGCCAGTTCCACCTCGACCCGCGGCTCGATGAAGCGCGCGATCGGGACATCGGCATTATTGGGGAACAGCATTTCGTCCAACAGCACACCGTAGTCGGGTTCATCGATATTGGAAGAACGCTGCATGGCACGGCTGGTTAGGCCGATCTTGTGGCCGATCGGCCGACTCCCTGAAGCTATTTTCTTTGCGACCCAGGCGCGCTGTACGCGGTACCCATCCTCGAGCGTCATCTCCGGCCGCTCAAGCGAGAACTGGCCGATCTGCGTGCCGGTGCGCTCGGCCTCGTCCAGCCGATCGGCGAACGCGGCGATCGTCGCGTCATCGATCGCCATCAATCCGCCCCTTTCAGGCGGCGATGAATGGTGTTGTATTTCCAGCTTCCGTCCTCATCCGCTTCCGTGACGTAAAGCGACAGGGCCAGCGGGCGCCGTTCGAACAGATCTCCGAGATCGGCACGTATCGCGTCGAACAGACCGTCGAAAAAGCTCTTGCGGAACTCGGCCGGGCGTCCGGCGCCCATCTTAACCTCAATGTTGATGAAGGCATCCTCGCCGGCATCGTCTGCGATAACATAATCGGTCACGCGCACGCCGCGCACACGAATCCCGCCGACCGGAAATACGCCGCCCGCATTGCGCATCGTGCCTGCGATCAACTCAAGCAGCGGCCGAGCCATGAAGCCGTCCTCCTCGAGATTGGCGGTCCATTCGACGATTGCGTGGGCCATCAGCCGATTTCCGCCACGCCGATCGTGCAACCGACTGCGTAGATTGGGATGGGTTCGTAAAACCAGACATCTCCGCGGCCTCCGGCAGCGGCGGCGGTGGCGACGAAGGTGCGGATTTCGAAACCCCCCTGTCCGGCGTCGGCATATGTCTCGGCATCACCGTAGGCAAGCATCGCTTCGCGATCGTGGCGCAGCCATTTGTCGAGAAAACTGCGATCCCATTCCTCGTTGATCCGGCCGCTGTCGGGCGTCGCGGGCCAGTGGGAGATGCCACCGGTGCCGATCAACGCGATGCGTTCCGGCACCGAGTCGGCGGCATGACGGATCGCCTCGCCGAAAGCCCAGGCACGGGCGAGGGGGGTCAATGGCGGGCCCTGGCAGTTGATGTTCGCCGGGATGATCCGATACCGGTTTTCGGGATCGAGAAAATGCAATGGAACCATGATGCCATGATCGAAGCGCCATTCCTCGCAATACGCGACGTCGGATTTTTCAAGGATCCGCGCGATTAGCCGCTGCGACAATTCGGCATCGCCCTTCACCTCGCGGTGGGGAATCCGCAGCCAATCGGGATCCTCGATCGGACCGTCGTAAGTGTCGCTCATGCCGATGGCGTAGGCCGGCATGTTGTTCATGAAGAAATTCGCGAAATGTTCGGCCGCAAGAATGATCACCGCATCTGGCCGAGCTGCGTCGAGAGCCAGACGGAGCCTGTCGAAGGCCCTGTAAAGCGCGTCGCGCTGGGCGCGCGGTGCCCGTTCTTCGCGCCCTGTGATGCCGGGCGCATGGCTGGCGACGCCGGCGAATACCAAGGACATGCTACGCTCCCGCTACTTTGTCATCGATGCCGGTGGTCATCGCATAGATGCCCGCGCGGACCGGGCCGTGCCGCTTCACCCCATCGCGCATCTGCTGGAGATAGTCGGACCATTCGATCCCGCACAAAGCGGCGAAATGCATCAGAATCTGGCCGTTGACGCCAAGGACGTAAAGGAGCCCTATGTCCGGTTCGAGCACCGCGCGCCGTTCTTCATCGGTCAACGCATAGCCCGCCAAGGCCGCATGCTTGTCCTTGGCGAAGTTCGTCTTGGCCACCTCGTCGCGATTGAGCGTGTAGAGGAACTTGGATAAATGATACAGGCTCATGGCGTGGCCATCAGGCGATTGGCGAGCTGCCCGATCTTGTCGATCTCGCAGACCACTTCATCTCCCGGCTGGACGAAGTGGACGCCGTGCGGTGTGCCGGTGAGAATCATGTCACCGGGCATCAAGGTCATGAATTCGGAGAGGTGCTCGATCAGCCCCGCGACGTCGAGAATCATGTCGGCAGTCGAGCCCCGCTGCACTTCGGCGCCGTTGACCCGGGTTGAGAGCGCCAACGACTGCGGATCGCCGACGTCCGCGGAATCGACGATCCAAGGGCCGATCGGGGTCGTTGCGTCACGATTTTTCACCCGCACATTGGGGCGATGGTAGTTTTCCAGGTACTCGCGGATCGCGTAGTCGTTGGCGATGGTATATCCGGACACATGTGCGAGCGCATCGGCGCGCGCGACCCGGCGGGCCGGGGCACCGATGACGGCGACCAGTTCGCATTCGGGGTGCATCTGATCGGCGTCGGACGGCCGGGGCGTCGTACCTTTGTGACCGATCAGCGTGGCATGACCTTTTAGGAAGACCAATGGTGCCTGTCCCTTGGCTGCGAAGCCCAGCTCGCGATTATGGTCTGCGTAGTTCAGACCGAGGGCGAAGATGCTCGCGCCTGCCATTACCGGGGGCAGATAGCATGCCTGCGCTGGATCAAGCGTTCCGCCGTGGGGCAAAAGCAACGCATTTCCATCGGCGCGCAACGTCGCCCAGATGGCCTGGCCCGCGTGAAATATCCGCGCCCGCTTCACGCGCCCGCCTCGGGTCGAAAGTGCGCGACCAACGGGGGCAGGCAAGGATGGTCGACCGCGACTGTGGCGCCGGTAGAAACGAGCGGCGAGTCGCCGGGAATGCCGATCAGAAGTACGTCGCCGTTGGCGAGAGTCATGAAATCGGACATATCCCGCAGCAAATCGTCTGGCTGACGCAGCAAGCGGGACGGGGACCAACGATGGACGATCTTGCCGTCGACCGCTGTCGAAATCACGCTGTCCCGCAGTGCAACGGCATCGTACCGCGCGAAGCTCCCGATCGGGAGAAAGCCATCACGACAATGCTCGCGCGTCGGCGGGCGATAAAAGCTCTCGTATGGCACGAAAACGTCCATCGCCAATGCGGCGGCCACCGGGACGTTGGGATTTTCCGCGAACAGCAGGGCGATCGTGGCCGCAGCGGTAAGTCGCGGCATTTCCGGAGGCACTGGTACGACAGCTTCGCCGAAACGAAGGCAATTGCGCGTCTTGATATAGATGACCGGGTTGGACGGGGCATCGAGATAGGGCGGCTCGACGAATGTCGACGCGAGGCTCGCCCGTTGGTCGCCGTCGTTCAGGGCAACGCCATAGATGGTTCCAGCGATCACGATTTGACAAATATACTTATCATGATATGTAAGTCAATGATGACCTTCCGATGAGCATCACCCGTGGCCTCGATCCCTATCATCGTTCTCTGGCGGGTACGCTGCTCGCGGCGCGCGAGGCGGTAATGGCGCCCATTCGGCCGGTGCTGCGCGAGGCCGGAGTCACCGAGCAGCAATGGCGCGTGCTGCGGGTGCTGCTCGGCGAAGGTGCGATGGACATCTCGCAGATGGCGACGGCAGCCATGCTGCATCAACCCAGCGTTACGCGGATCCTGCGCGAGTTGGGCTCGCGCGGGCTGATCACGCGCGAGGCCGATCCGGACGATGGGCGTCGCGCGATCGCCACCATTACGCCGCGCGGCGCCGCCCTGGTGGAGGATGTCGGGCGGCGGACCTTGCTCATCCTCGATCAGTATTCGGCGCGCTATGGGAAGGACCGGCTCGGCGCCCTGCTAGACGAACTTCGCGCGCTGACCGAGGCGATCGGCACCCCAGGCGGCCTGCCTGTCGAAGATGGATTGTCGAGCGGCGTCGAAAATGCCGAAATCGTGTGAGCCCGTGGGCGAATCGACGGAAAGTATTGCGGAAGGCTGAGGGATTTGGGCCGGTTGCCAAGCGAATTAGGCAGGGAAGCGCTGGGCGCGCTCCGGGCGATCGTGCCTGTCGCAGGCGCAAGCTTTTACGCCGTTGACGTGCGGGGGGAACCCTTCGGGCACGTGCTGGATGGCCTTTCGACCGATCAACTGCGCAATTATCAATCGGTCTATCGTAAGGTCGATCCGCTTCATCCAAGCCACTTCCAATGCAGCGACGATAGCATAGTCACTCTTGATCAAGCGCGTCGGCAGATGGGCGATAACCGCTATGCTAGCGAATTCTTGGAAATCCAGGGCTTCATCGATGAAGTCGAACTATTCTTCCGAGATCGACAAGGCTCGATCGTGCTCGGGATAGGACTTTTGCGAGCACGCTCCAATGGTCGCTTTTGTCCGAGCGAGGTGGACTTGCTGAGCCGCACGCGACCGTTGCTCGAATACGCTTTCCGCGCCCAAATCGGAGATGCTCGGGCGCCAGTACAGGAGATTGCTGAACTGCGCTCCACTTTCGATCTGACCGGACGCGAGATTGAGATTGCCCGACTGGTGCGACGCGGGCTGAGCAATGGCGATATCGCGGAAACACTGGGCATTCGCGTCGCTACAGTAAAGGCACACTTGTTCAATGCCTTCAACAAGACCGGCGTCGCCTCGCGGACCGAGCTGATTTCGCGCCTTTGGCAATACTGAGAGGGCTAAAGAGCCGGGTCCCAGTTGATGAGGACAAAAGGCTATGAAAACCCGTGTCGCGGTTGCGTTTGCGCCGAAGCAGCCGCTCGAGATCGTCGAGCTGGACCTCGAGGGCCCCAAGGCGGGCGAAGTGCTGGTCGAGATCATGGCGGGCGGCATCTGCCACACCGACGCCTACACCCTCGACGGGTTCGACAGCGAGGGGATTTGCCGCGACTTACCCCGGCTTCGGCCAAGATAGATCGGCGAGCCAGGGATTGATCAATTGCGAGCGCGGCCGGCCGACTATAACTCTCGGGCGGATGCCACCTCCTCGTGGTAATTTTCGAAGAAGTTGCTCATGAGGCGAAGAACCGATGTCGTCATAGTTGGGGCGGGACATGCGGGAGCACAAGCGGCGATAGCGCTGCGCCAGGCGGGATTTGACGGAAGCGTGACGATGGTGGGGCGCGATGTGGAGGCGCCGTACGAACGCCCACCCTTATCGAAGGAGTACCTCGCGCGAGACAAGCCATTCGAGCGGATCATGCTTCGGCCCAGGCAATTCTGGGCCGACAAGGACGTGGAGCTCAAATTGGGAGTAAGCGTGATAAAGGTCGATCCTCCGGCCCATCGGATCATGCTATCGGACGGTTCGGAGGAAGACTACCGCGAGTTGATCTGGGCCGCGGGCGGCGACCCGCGGCGCCTGGCTTGCCCCGGCGCGACATTCGCCGGCACCCACTATGTGCGCAGCAAGGCCGATGTTGACCAGATGATGGCCGAACTCGATGCAGGCGTTCGCGAGGTCGCGATAATCGGGGGCGGCTATATCGGACTCGAGGCAGCGGCCGTGTTGACCAAGCTGGGATGCAAGGTGACCCTGCTCGAAGCACTCGGCAGGGTATTGGCACGCGTGGCAGGGGAAGATCTGTCACGCTTCTATGAAGCCGAGCATCGCGCTCACGGAGTAGACCTGCGCACCGGAGCCGCGGTGAAGGAAATCCTCGGTAACGGGGCAAAGGTGACGGGGGTGAAGCTGGCCGACGGGGAAGTGATCTCCGCCGGAATGGTGGTTGTGGGCATCGGCATCGTGCCTGCAGTTGGACCGCTTATCGAAGCGGGTGCTTCAGGGACTAATGGAGTCGACGTCGATCAATACTGCCGCACCTCGCTGCCCGACATCTACGCGATCGGCGACTGTGCCGCGCATGTCAACTCTTTCGCGGGAGGCGCGGTAATCCGTCTGGAAAGCGTGCAAAACGCCAACGACATGGCGACAACGGCGGCTAGAACCATTTGCGGCAATCCCCAACCTTACCATGCATTGCCCTGGTTCTGGTCGAACCAGTACGATCTCAAGCTCCAGACCGCAGGTTTATCGCACGGATTCAACGCTGCCGTGTTGAGGGGCGATCCTTCTTCGCGAAGCTTCTCGGTGATATATCTCAAAGATGGCCGCATCATCGCGGTCGACTGTGTCAACCAGATGAAGGACTACGTTCAAGCTCGCAAGCTCATCGAAGAGGGCGCGGATATCGCGCCGGACCAACTGAAAGATACGACCAAGCCGCTCAAGGAAATGGCCAAAACGGCCTGACTGTTCTTCTGGAACAACCAGGGTGCGCCCATTCACCGAAAACAGGATGGAACTGGCTAGAATTCGCAGCGCCGCGTGCTGCCGAGTGTCTTCGAGCAACTCGTTCGGTTTCCGCAGTCCGCCAGTAATCCCGGCCTGCCGCAAGGCGCTCAATCAGCTAGACGCAATTACACAATCAATATCTATATTGATCCGAACATGAATAAATATCACATAGCGTAAGTCCATTAATTATATTTTGTAGCGCCCGGCAGTTCAGGCTAGGCTACGGTCAGTCCGACAAAAAGCATCAAAGACAAATAGTTAGATTTTATCGTTTAAACCTACCTAGCCTTGGTAAATTCGTTGCAGGAGGGACCTCAATTGAGCCAATTCCCGAACCGAAAGGGATTTGGTCAGGCGCGCGTCATGCTCGACGATGCGCGTTTGCAATTCGCCTAGAGTGTCCTCGCCAATCTTTGTCAGCACGATGCCATAGGAGCGGCGGTCGCTCGGATCCTTGCGCCGGGTCACGCATTTGCGGCCCTCCCAGTAATCGATCGCAAGCGTGGCTGCCGGTTTGGCGAGGCCGAGAGTTTCCGCAAGCTGGACTTGCGACAACCCAGGGTTGGCGCCCACGACTTCCAGCAGCGAATAGCGCAGCGGAGTGATCGAGCGATCCCGCACAGCTTCCCCGAAACCGCCAAAGTCATGAAGGCTTGCTCGCCGGAGCGCGAAGCCGGTCAGTGATGGCAGCAATCCATAGTCGAGAGATGAATCAAACATCTTCAAACGCCTTCTGGGCGACCCGGCCATCTTCAGTTCCCTTCGCGAGCGGAAGCCACTGGATTGCAGGCGCAAGCGGCATTCGCAAGTCACCGAACATGGAGATATCGATATCGGCAATAATGGTTGTTGACAATAACTAAACTTCCTGCAACTCATAGGCAGTGCCAAGGGATTTCGAGGCCATCATCGGGGACCCAGGACCGTCAGACGTCCCCCAATGGCCGTTCGCCAGGTGCGGAGCGAAGCCGGTCGACACGAACCCGGCGGAAAATGTATCGTGGGAGGAATATAATGAGGGCTGGAAATCGGTTCTATTCGTCGGCGGCGGCTCTAGCGCTCGGTGCAGGCTTCACCACGCCCGCGTTCGCCCAGGCTGCGCCCGAAAGTGCGGCGCAGGAACAGGCGGACGCCCCGCCTGAGATCATCGTGACCGCCCAGCGCCGCGAGGAAAATCTACAAAAGGTTCCGCTCGCCGCGACCGCGCTCTCCGGGGACCAGCTCGAAGGCAAGGCCGTCCAGAACGTCGAAGACCTGCAATATGCAGCCCCTTCGCTCTCGGTCACCGACCAGGGGCTGACGCAATCGGTCAACATCCGCGGCATCGGCATCGCCAGCGGCTCGCCCGCGGTGGCCAATGGCGTTGCGACATATATCGACGGCATCTTCCAGCCGCCGATCGTCACTTCCTCCAGCTTCTACGATATCGGCTCGATCGAAGTGCTGCGCGGGCCGCAAGGCACGCTGGTCGGCTCGAACTCTACCGGTGGCGCGATCTTCATCAACACCGCCAATCCCAAGCTGAACGACATCGGGGGCTATTTCAAGGCCCACTACGGCAGCTACAACGCGGTCGGCGCGGAAGGTGCGGTGAACCTGCCGGTTAGCAGCACTCTCGCGGTGCGCTTCTCCGGGATGACCAATTGGCGCGACAGCTACTACACCGACATTGGCCCGTACCATAACCATCCCGACGGCCTTGACGAGCAGGCCGGCCGCATCGGCGTTATGTGGCAGCCGGCCAATTTCCGTGCGCTGGCCAAAGTCGAATGGGTCGATAAGAACACCGGCGGATATGCCTATCGCCCGATCGAGGGCACCGCGTTCGACAACAATCGTCAGGACGATTTCCGCGAGCTGACTTATAACGCGCCCACGTTCAATCACGAGCGGGCGTTCAACTCCAGCCTTGAGCTTCGCTACGAGCTCGACGGCGGCGTCGTCCTGCGTTCGCTTACCGGCTACACCAACAAGCGGATCAACAACCTCTACGACAGCGATGCGGCGATCGTGCCCGGCACTGGCGGCGAGGACCCCACACAGACACAGGATCAGTTCGTGCGCGAGCGTGAGTTGACCGAAGAGGTCAACATCATTTCGCCCACCGACAGCGCCTTCAACTGGATCCTCGGCGGTTACTACCAGAAGAACAAGATCGACGTCGCCATCACCAGTTTCAGCGGGTTCGCGACTGATATTTCGATTTTCGACGACAAGCTCACTCTCGGGGCCTTCGCCCAGCTCGGCTACAAGATCACCCCCACTCTCGAGCTTCAGGTGGGGGGGCGCTATTCGCACTACAAAGTCACGCAGGCCGGTGAAGTGACCGTCGGTGCTGGAGGCATGCCCTTTCCGCCGTTTTTCCCTGAAGGAACCCAGCTGGCGAACCTCGCCGGCAGCCATGAGGACGGGCGCTTCACTGGCAAGGCCGCGCTCAACTGGAATGTCGATCAGAACAATCTCATCTACATATTCGCGGCACGCGGCTACAAGCCGGGTGGAACGAACAGCGTGACGTCCGAATTCGGCCCGGAAACCGTGTGGGATTACGAGTTCGGCTGGAAATCGAACCTGTTCGACAACCACCTGCGCAGCCAGTTCGGTGCGTTCTACATGGACTACAGCGATTTCCAGTTCGACGCGCTCGATATCACCAGTGGGACCAGCGGCGTTGCGAACATCTCGAGCGCCAATATCAAGGGTTTCGAAGTTCAGGCGGAGGCCAAGTTCGGCGGCTTCAGCTTCGACGGCGGTCTCGCCTATGTCGATTCCAAGCTCGACCCGATTACTTTGGTCGACGTTCGCAACCTGCCTCCATCGCCGGTTCGCTTGCCGCAATGTACCCCGGCATCGCCCCCGGGTTCTTGCTTCGACTACGGGCCGTTTCTCGGAACCGGCGGCGGCGGGCCAAACCTGTTCTCCCCCAAATGGTCGTACAATTTCGGAGCGCAGTACGAGCTCCCGCTCGGCGACGGCATCTCGCTCACGCCGCGCATCAACTATGCCTACGTCGGCCCGCGGTGGGCCAATCTGTTCTACAATCCCCAGCTCGATTACCTCGCTGGCCGCGGCTTGCTGTCGGCGCAGATCACGCTGCGGTATCACGACTGGATGATCGAGGGTTACGCGACCAACCTGACTGACAAGCAGTATGTCAGCGGCCAGTCCGGCAATAACGAATTCTACGGCGCGCCCAGGGAATTCGGGGTCCGCGCGTCGGTGACGTTCTGATCATGAGGGGAAGGCATCTCGCGGGATCGGCCCTTGCGGTCATCATTCTTGCTTCGTGCACTGGTGCGGCGGCGCCGAACGCATTGGCCGTTCCGCCGCCCCAGGGTTCGGCGGAACGCTGCGCGGCGCTGACCGGCCTTGCAATAGCCTGGCCCGACCGGAGTACGCACATCGCCGGCACCAGCCACCACCCGGCCGGCAAGGCTGACGCACCTGCTGGCCCGCCGGGGTTCGCTCTGCCGCCGGTCGCGCTGCCGGCGCATTGCGAGATCAAGGGCTTTCTGCACGAACGCATCGGGGTAGGCGGTCAGCATTACGCGATCCGTTTCCACTTGCGGCTGCCGGATGAATGGAACGGCCGGTTCTTCATGCAAGGCGGCGGGGGGACCAATGGCGAGCTGGGCGATGCGATCGGCCGGCTGCAGGGAGGCGCCGTGCCTGCCCTCGCGCAAGGCTATGCCGTGCTGTCGCAGGATTCCGGCCACGACAATGCGACCAATACCGTGCCAGAGCATGGCGGCCAATCCGCGTTTGGCTTCGATCCGCAAGCGCGAGCCGATTATGGCGGGGATTCGCTGGAGGCCGCGACGCTTGCGGCCAAGGCTGTGGTCCAGGCCTACTATGGCACTGCGCCGCGCCACAGCTATTTCGTCGGCTGTTCGAAGGGCGGCCAGGAAGGAATGGCGCTCGCCCAGCAATATCCCACGCTTTACGACGGGATCGTAGCCGGCGCGCCGGGCTTTTCGCTACCGCGCGCGGCGATCGGCGAGGCGTGGAACACTCAGGCGTTCGCCTCGGTGGTCAAAGCTCAGGGCCTACCGGTCACCGCCGCCACGCTAGCGGCGAGCTTTTCACAGGCCGACTTGGGCTTGGTGCGCGATGCCGTGCTGGAGGCGTGCGACGCCGATGACGGCCTTGTCGACGGCATCGTCGGTGCGTTTCGCCAGTGCACCTCCGCAAAGGTGGTTCCGCAGCTGAAGGCGCGCGAGTGCAGCGGATCGAAGCACGACGGCTGCCTTTCTGCAGCACAAGTGGATGCGCTCGAAACGATCCACCGGGGCGCACACACGAGCGCCGGCAAGCAAATCTATCCCGGCTTTACCTGGGACGGCGGCTGGGCTGACATGGGCTGGCGCGTCTGGATGATCGGCGCGCCGGACGGATCGATGCCATCGATCAATATCGCGATGGGTGGTCCCTCGCTCGCGGCGGTCTTCCAAACGCCGCCACGGGCATTCGCCGACCCGGCGGATAATCTGCATTACGTGCTGAACTATGACTTCGACCGCGATCCGCAGGCGGTCGACGCGATCGTGCCGCCGTTCACCCGCTCAGCTTGGCAGGACATCTCGGCCCGCTCGAGCAACCTCGACCGCTTCCGCGCGCGGGGCGGCAAGCTGATCGTGCCACAGGGTGTGTCCGATCCGGTGTTCTCGATCAACGACACGCTGGCCTGGTGGAACGAGGTGAACTCTCGCTACGCCGGTAGCGCCGCGGCCTTCACTCGCGTGTTTCCGGTGCCGGGGATGGGCCACTGCCAGGGCGGACCGGCCACCGATCAGTTCGATGCGTTCTCCGCAGTCGTGCGGTGGGTTGAAAAAGGCGAAGCGCCCGACCGGATTGCCGCTACCGCAGGCCCGCGTTCGCCGTGGCCTGGGCGTCAGGGAATCCTCTGCCCCTTTCCGCAGGTCGCGCAGCGCGTTGGAGGGAAGGGCGGCGCAGCCACATTCGCGTGTCGGAAACCTGCCTAAGCTCGTAACTCGCTCGCCGATCCGCACTATTTTCGCGAGATGGCCTTCGACATGGTTAGCCTGCGTTGGTCAATTCCCATTTTCGACATGCCGCTGGGGCACCATATCGAGAATGGCAGTCATTCACGTTGAACCAAAACCGAGCTCGGAAGTTCGCGGGCACCTCATGGTTGCGATCACCTTCCAGTCGTGAAGCTTCTGCGCATGCGCGCCGCATCGGCGTGCCGACCGGTGATGAGCTCGAACGCTAGCGCCGCTTGGCGCGTCACCATGCCGCTCCCATCCAACGTGCGGCATCCCTTTTTGCGCGCTGCCTTCAGAAGTTGGGTTTCGAGCGGAAAGTAAACGATGTCGGCAACCCACTGCTGAGAGTCCAGCAGTGCGGGATCCAAAGGCGGTGCGGGGTTCGCCGCCATTCCCATCGGAGTGGAATTGACGATGCCGTTCGGCTTTTCGTTCACCATTCCGCCGTTGTGGTCGCAAAGCACTATATCAGCATCGGGCCACAATGCCGAGAGTCGTGCGGACAGCTTCGCCGCCCGTGCGCTGTCCACATCGAAGATCGCCAGGCATTTCGTGCCCGACGACAGCAATGCCACTGCCGTGGCCGAACCTGCGCCGCCCGCGCCCAACTGGAAGACTCGCTCGAGCGACGCTCCCGGAAGTCCTTCGAGCAAACTCGTTCGGAATCCTTCCATATCGGTGTTGTGACCAACCAGCCGGCCATCTCGAATCGCGACCGTGTTCACGGCCCCGACGAGTTGGGCGCTTTCGGCCAGTTCGTCGAGCAATGGAATGATTGCCTGCTTGAACGGATAAGTGACGTTGAACCCGCTGAATTTGCGAACCTTGAGCTGTTCGATCAAGCCGGCCATTGCCTCGTCGGGTTGGCGCATGGCGTCGAAATCGAACAGCTCGTAGGAGAGTTCCAGTCCCTGAGCACGCGCCTCTTGCTCGTGCAGCCACGGTGAGCGAGAGGCCATTATGGAGCGGCCTACGAGGCCGGAACGGATCATATTTCGCAAATCGCTTCAGAAGGCGCCGGCATGGACGGGAAATCGTACCGGGTGGGGATGATCAAAAGCCGAACCGCACGCCGACATAGTAGGCCCGGCCGATCGTGTCGTAGATCGCCTGGTCGGTACCGTTCTGGGAACTTGCAACGAACAGCGGCCCCTTGTCGAGCAAGTTGTTCACGCCGGCCCTGATCTCGACCTTTTCCATGACCTTTACCGAGCCGAACAGGTCGAACACCGAGTACGACGGAACGCCGACCTGTGCGTTTGCCGGGGTGAGCACCGCAGTTACGTCCTTCATTCCGCTCTGGTAGCGCCACCGCAGCCCGACGCCGAAAAGGTCGGAACGATACGCGAGCGTAGTGAGCGCCTTCCAGCGCGGGGTTGCGCGCGGTGGCACCGAGCCGGGGTTGGTGCCCCCGACGCTGACGCCCGTGTAGTCGACCAGCGACGAGCCCGGCAGCAACTGGATCTTGTAGTTGTTCAACCATCCAATGGCCGAATCCAGCATGATCCTGCCGTCCGGCTGGAAGAGGTGCGCGGGAATTCCCCAGTGTATCTGAGCCTCGATGCCATCGGTCTGAAGCTGGCCCAAGTTCTGGTACGGGGTGGCGACGTTCAATATCTGCCCGCTCAGCGGATCGCGCGAGATGAGCGCGCAATACTCGTTGGCGTTCGAATAGTCGGGATTGGAACCATCGAGGTTGAAGCACTTCGAAAGCACGGTCAGCCCGGGGATCGTCGAAATCACATCCTTGATCTTGATGTTGTAATAATCGACCGACAGCGAAACGTCGCCGAAAAGCCCGCCGTTTCTCGGCGCGTTGAGCACGAAGCCGATGTTGTAAGTATCCGCCCGTTCGGGCTGTAATGCGGTGTTGCCCGAGTTGACCTGGCCGGTCGCGGTTGTCGGGAACAGGTAGCTCGAGATAGCTGCAGCCGGCACCCCTTGCGCAACGCAAAGCGCCGCAACCTGCGAGGCATTCGCTCCCGTGCGAGCGGTCGAGCGCACGTCGCAGGGGTCGCCCAGGGAGGCCGGCGGTGTGCCGATGACGAGTTGATTTCCTTGAGGCGGCGAGAACAGCTCGCCGATGTTCGGCGCGCGCACTGCCCGTTGATAGCTGCCGCGGAACAAAAGATTGTCGAACGGGCGCCAGCGGGCGTCGCCCTCGTAACTCCAAACGGTTCCGCTGACGGAGTAATCGGACACGCGCGCAGCGGCGCCGATCGCAAGCTCTTTGGCAAAGGACTTGTCGGCGAGCAGCGGCACGTCGATCTGTGCTGCGGCTTCTTTGACGTTAATGCTCTTCTTCGGAACCGGCAGCGTGTTCACCACCCCTTCGATGTTGCCGCCTGGGTTCGAGGGCACGAAGATGTTGAAGGCGTTTGGCGAAACGAAGTCGATATCCGGCGAATACTGGTACGAATTCTTGCGATAATCGGCCACGAAGGCGATCTGCACAGGGCCCGCGCCCAGATCGAACAGCTTGCCGTTCACCTGGCCCTGGAATTGCAGCTGCGAAAGATCCTCCACGCTGCGAGCGTCCTTGGTGATGAATGAAACGCATTGCGGCGACAACGCGCGCGCGTTCGCATCGCCGAAGGGGTTGAAGCCTCCGGCGCACAGCGAGGCCCCGCCGTCGGGTGCGCTGAGCAGGCGCTGCACCTGGCTCTTGAGCACCGCGTCATGCATCGTCTGGTTGTGCTGCGACTGGTCGTAGGACCCGAAAAGGTCGAAGCTCCAGCCCGCAGCGATATCGCCGCGAAGGCCGGCAAGATATTGCGTGACCCGGTAGTTCTCATCCCAGTTCTTCCACGGCACGCCGACATAGCGGCCGTTCCAATTAAAGGGCGCGGTGGGGTCTGGCCGCGAGGCCAGGATCGTGCGCAGATCCGTCGGAATGAAGGGATTGGTGACCGGAATGGTTGTCAGGGCCGGAAACTGCGTCAGGCTGCCCCCGCTGTTGGTATTGACCGTCAGGTCGACGTACATGAACTGGCCGTAGGCGGTGATGCCGGGCGACAGTTCGTAGTCTCCCTTGAGGAAGGCCGTCTTTCGATCGAGTCTGTTGATCAGATTGCCTTGCTGGCCGACAGGCATTCGCACGTTGCCGCCGATCACCATGTAGCCGTTGTCGTCGGTCGGGCCGCGGTAGTTGACGGCGCCGGTTTGCACGAACAGCGTCCCGTCGTCGTTAAAGCCAAGGTTCAGTAGCGGGTTGCGCGCGCTCGAGATTCCGTATTGGCTGAACACTCCTTGTTCCACCGCGGCGTTTGGCGCATTGGTGGCGCTGGGCACGAACATACCGTAGCCGAGATAGGATGACGGTACCTTGTCGTGAAAGAATGACCGGGTGGTGAGCGGCAGCGGATCCTCATGCGCGAAGGTCAGCGCAGCGATCAGGTTGCCGCGGTCCTGCGCGAACTTTGTGCCAAACGCGACGGAGCCGTTGAATTTGTAGGCGTCGCCGCGTTCGCTGATCGAGTTCAACGCATCCACCCGGATGCCGTCGAGGCTCCGGAGGGTCTTGAAGTTGACCACCCCGGACATCGCGTCAGAGCCATAGATCGCCGAGGCCCCGCCGGTGATCGTGTCGACGCCGCTAATGATTGCTTCGGGCAGTATGTTGATGTCGACGTTGCCGGCGATGTCAGAAACAGGAAGGCGGTGCCCGTCGAGGAGCACCAGGTTGCGGTTGGTGCCCAGGCCGTGGAGATTGATCGAGGCGCGTCCGCCGGTACCCTGACCGCCGGTCGTCGCGTTGCCGCCGACCGTGAAGCTCGGCACCTGGTTGAGGGCGTCCTGCAAGGTGGCCGTTCCGGCTTCCTTGATTTGCTGTTCGCCCAGGGTGATGATCGGGCTTACCGATGTGTTGTTCGGGCGCTGAATCAACGATCCGGTAACGACGATTACATCGCTCGTCGCATCGTCCTGCCCCGTCGACCCGCTCGACTCTGCGGCGGGCCCCTGATCAGCCGGCAAGTTTTCCTGCGCGCCCGCGGGCGTGCCGGACAAGGTCGCGATGGCAGCAACGGAAACAGAAAGCGCTAGGCGCGAGCCGAGACGGCACATGAGCAGATCCTCCCAAATGCAGTCGCTTTTGCAACTGTCGGGTTCTGCATTTATGTTACGAACTAGTTCCTGTCAATTGCATCGGCGCAGCCGGTCCACAAGCGCGGCGCAACCGGCACAGAGTACCAGCGGGATACAGTATGCGCCGAACAGCAGTGGCAGGCTCGCCCGGGCGGCGATGAGATAGCCGCCGAGCAACGGCCCGATGATCGCGCCAGAGCGGCCGATGCCGATCGCCCAGCCTACCCCGGTTGCGCGATACTCAGGCGGATAGGCACTGGCGGCGATCGGCCAGACGCCGTTGTAGCCGCCCTGCAGAGTCACGCCGATGAGAAAGGCGACCAACAGAGTTGCCGCGACGGGCATCGCCATCGTCGCAAAGACCATCATCACGGCGATCGCGGACAGAAGCATCGCGGGCACCAGGCGCCCGAGCCCGACGCGCGTGGACAGGAGCGACATGGCCGCAGTTCCGGCAAAGGCGCCGAAATTGTACAGCGCTCCGGCATAGATGCCGTCGGTCTCGGAAAGCCCTGCCTGGATCGCGAGGCGCGGAATCCAGCTGACGATAAAATAGAGCACCATCAAGCCGAAGAACACCGCTCCCCATAAGACGATCGTTCGCGCGCGGTACTCGCGCGAGAACAGCGCCGTTACGCGGTCCAAGCCGCCGCTCATCCTGTTTGTTGCCGGGATGCCGGAGCGAGAGCGCGGAAGGATCCCCCAGGCGAGCGGGAACAGGAGGACCGTTATCGCGCCTGCACCGCCGAGCATCGCCGCCCATCCGTACACGGGAAGAAGACCGGCGACGATGAAGCCGGTGAAAGTCGCCGCGAATGGATAGCCGGCCTGAACCATGCCGACGGCGAAATTCCTGCTCGCAGCCGGTGCCGATTCGGCTGCCAACGCCGCCATGCTGGCCAGAGCAGTCCCTATTCCCGCACCTACGGCGACGCGCAAGGCAAAGAGTTGCGGCACGTTCCCCACAAAACCGCTGGCGACCATGCCTGCCGACATTAGCGCCAACGCCCAAAGGATGATCGGACGCCGTCCGAAGCGGTCGGCGAGCGGCGCTATCAGCGTCCCGCCAAGGGCCATTCCGAGCAAGCCGGCGCTGAACAGGCTGCCCAACGTGGCTGCGCCAAGCCGCCACTCGGCCTGCAGCCGGGGCGCGACAAAGGACAAGATCGTCACGTCGATCCCATCGGCCATATTGATCGCAAAGCAGAGCGCGACGACCGCCGCGCTTCTCGTGGTCCACTCGGACTCCGCGGATCCGGGGCTGCCAGCGGCTGGAATGGCCATCGTTCTCTCCCATTTGTAAGGCCTGGGCGACGAAGCGATCACCGCGTGCCGGAGGGCACGGTCAGTCCTGCTTCGTCACCCAGGACAGGATAATGTCCGCGACCTGCTTTGCTCGCCGCGCGATCGACGCCGGACTGGTCATGTCAAAGCCGAAATTGTGGGCGAACGTGAACTGGTTGGAGACGTTGTAAAAGCTGAGCGCGGTCATATTGAGATGCAACTCGACCGGATCGATCCCGTGGCGGAAGGAGCCTTCGGCCTCTCCGCGCGCGATGATTCGGCGGAGTATCCCGATCACCTTTTGATTACCTGCGGGAAGGCTTTCGATCTGCTTGAGGTGCTCGGCGCGATGGATGTTCTCATTCATCACCAAGCGAACGAGTTCGGGATGCTCCGAATGGTAATGCACGTCATGCTCGATCAACCGGCGAAGGGCTTCGATCGCGGTGCCTCTTTCGATGTCGACCTGTGCTTCGCTTTCGCGGACCCGATGGTACGCCCGCTCGAGCACGGCACGATAGAGTTCGTCCTTGCCTTCGAAGTAGTAGTAGATTTTGCGCTTGGTCGCCCGGCCGGCAATCTCGTCGATGCGCGCTCCCGCAAGGCCTTTTTCCACGAATTCATGCGTCGCGACGTCGATAATCTGATTGATCGCTTGCTCACGCGTTTCTGCGCGGGAACGACGGGGTCTTTTTTCGGGCTCGGCCACGGGCTTCTCCTCCGGTCGCGAGACGACGATACAGTTGTGTCGCGCGTCGCGGGTACCGATAGCGTGTCGTGCCAAGGTTTCCAGTCGGGCTCGAGCCGATCGAATTCCCCGCCGATCTCCCTTTGGCGCCCGTTGCACAGCCGATCCTGATTCCTGCATTTATGTAACGAACTAGTTCCTTACATTTTCCCTTTTGTCAAACGCCGGGCCGTGTTACCCGCCGATCAGCCGGTCTCGAACCGGGGGAGAGAATTCACATCTGACGGGGACGCGCGTGAAGACGTCCATTGCCACTGTTTCCATCAGCGGCGCGCTCGACACCAAGTTGTCCGCGATCGCCGCGGCAGGGTTCGACGGTGCGGAGATCTTCGAAAACGATCTTCTGTCCTGCCCGTTCTCCGCGCGCGAGATCGGTTCGCTCATGCGCGAGCTGGGGCTCGCCTGCACGATGTTTCAGCCGTTCCGCGACCTTGAAGGGTTGCCGCCACCCCAGCGTGCCCGCGCATTCGACCGCCTTGAGCGCAAGTTCGATGTCATGGCCGAAGTCGGGACGGGCCTGTTGCTTGTCTGCTCGAGCTGCTCGCCGATTGCGGTCGGGGATCGCGCCCGCATCATCGACGATTTGCGCGAGGCGGGCGAGCGTGCCGCAATGCGGGGGATGCGCATCGGTTACGAGGCGCTCGCTTGGGGACGCCACGTCTGGGATCATCGAGAGGCGTGGAGCATCGTCCGCGACGCGGACCATCCGGCGCTCGGCCTGATCCTCGACAGCTTCCACTCGCTGGCTCGCCAGATACCCTCCTCCAGCATCGGCGACATTCGCGCCGACAAGCTGTTCTTGGTCCAGGTAGCCGACGCGCCGGTTCTCGAAACGGATCTGCTTTCTTGGAGCCGGCATTTTCGGTGCATGCCGGGGCAGGGCGAGCTGCCGCTGGATGAGTGGGCCGAGGCGATCCGACGGATCGGCTATGACGGATGGTGGAGTCTCGAAATCTTCAATGACCGCTTCCGGTCGGGCTCGGCATCGGGGATATCGCTCGACGGCTTTCGCTCGCTCAAGCTGTTGGAAGGCGGAATTAGCCGGCCGTCCTCCCGCGCTGCGGCTTTGCCCGCCCGCGTGGCGGCTTCCACCGTTGAATTTGTCGAGTTCGCCGCAAGCCATGAGGAAGCCGATGCGCTCGGGTCGATGCTACGCCCGCTCGGGTTTCGTCCGACGGCGCGCCACCGCAACAAAGACGTTACTCGCTGGACGCAAGGAGCGATCAACCTGGTCATAAACTGCGAGCCCGAAGGGCTGGCGCACACGTTCGACATCGTTCACGGCGCCTCGGTTTGCGCAGTGGGCTTAGCTGTCTCCGACGTCGGGGCAGCGATGGCGCGCGCGGACATGCTGCGCGTGCCACGCTTCGAACAGGCCATCGGGCCCGACGAATGGCCGATCCCCAGCGTCCGCGGTGTGGGCGGCAGCCTGATATATTTCGTCGACGAGGCAACCCGCGCGGAAATGTGGGCCCACGAGTTCCCGTTTCCGCTCGAAGCGCCAGATCCCGAACCGCTCCTTGCCGGGGTCGACCATATAGCCCAGACGATGCAATACGAAGAATTCTTAAGCTGGCTGCTGTTTTACGTCAGCCTGCTTGACGTAGGGAAGACGCCGCAGCTCGAGATCGCCGACCCAATGGGGCTGGTGCAAAGCCAAGCGGTCGAGACTGCCGATCGCGGCGTGCGCTTCACGCTCAACGGCTCGCTTTCGGCTCAGTCGCTGTCCTCGCGGTTCATTCACAACTACTTCGGCGCCGGGGTGCAGCATCTCGCGTTCGCTGCGCGCGACGTATTCGCCGCGGCCGACGCCGCCAGCGCGGCCGGGCTGCCGCGGCTCGAAATTCCGACCAATTACTACGAAGACCTCGAAGCGCGCTTCGGCCTCGAGCCGGCGCTGATCGATGCGATGGCCGCGCGCGACATCCTCTACGACCGCGACGGAGAGGCCGAATACTTGCAATTCTACAGCCGCGCGTTCGCCCGCCGGGTGTTCTTCGAGGTTGTCGAGCGGCGTGGCTACGACGGTTACGGCGCGGCCAACGCGCCGATCCGCCTTGCTGCGCAGGCCCGGCACAAGCCCGAATTCATCGACTGAGAGGAAACCTCATGAACGTCCTGCGCCTTCTTCCGATCGCCGCGTTGCCGCTCGCGAGCATGGTATTCGCATCGCCGCCGAGGGATTTTCCGGTCGCCGCAGCGCCCGTGCTGGAGGACCGCTTTCCCGCCCATTCGGTGAGCTTTCCCGAAGGCGTCACCGCATGGCCGGACGTGACCTACCAGACACTGGACGGCTACCGGCCGCAGATCGTCGATGTGTACGTCCCCAGAACGCCAGGCCCGCATCCGCTGGTCCTCTACATTCACGGCGGAGGCTGGCGCGCAGGTCACACCCGGCACTCGGGCGCGCTGGCGGATTTCCCCGCCGCGCTGGCGGAACTCGCTTCGGAAGGATTTACCGTCGCCAGCCTTGAATACCGACTCTCGGGCGAGGCCAAGTTCCCCGCCCAGCTGCAGGACGCCAAAGCCGCGTTGCAGTTTCTTCGCGCCAATGCCGCGAGGTTCAAGATCGATCCCGGCCGGGTTGCGGTGTGGGGCGGTTCCGCCGGCGGCCATCTTGCCGCGCTGACCGCGCTAACCTGTCGCAATACGAAGCTCGATCCTGCAGCAGCCAACGACGGCTGCGTACAAGCCGCGGTAACCTGGTACGGGGTCTACGACTTCACAGGGATGGGCGCCGGCTCCAATCGAGACAACCCCGTCGCGCAGCTGCTCGGATGCGAAGGGACCTGCTCGCCCGAACAGATCGCGGCGGCAAGCCCGATCTCCTACATCGACGCTAAGGATCCGCCGTTCCTGCTGATCCACGGAGAAGCCGACACGACCGTTCCGGTAGAACAGTCGCGCCTCGGCGAGGCCGCGCTCAGGAAGGCGGGTGTGCCGGTCGAGGCGATCTACATTGCGGGGGCCAACCACAGCTTCATCGGCAAGACTCGTGAAGCGACCCGAGCTGCAACGCTGCAGGCGATCAACGCCACCTACGACTTCTTCCACGCAAAGCTCGGGGTGCCGCGCAAATGATCGGCAGGCTGATTGCAGCGATTGCGCTGGCGCTTATCGCGACGCCTCTCCATGCGAGGCCGATCCCCGTCGATGGGGGGCAGGTCGACGGGATAGCGTTGCCGTCGGGGGTCGAGGCCTGGCTCGGCGTGCCGTTCGCCGCCCCGCCGCTGCGCGAACTGCGCTGGAAGCCGCCGCAACCGGCCAAGCCGTGGCCTGGCGTCTACCATGCGGACCGCTTCGCGCCGGAATGCCTGCAGCCGTTGCGCGGATCGCGCCAGAATCACTATTTCGGCAACGAAGCGACCAGCGAAGACTGCCTGTACCTCAACATCTGGGCGCCCACGCGGGCGAAAATGGCGCCGGTGATCGTGTGGATCTACGGTGGCGGCTTCAACATCGGCTCGGCCAGCATGGCCAATTATTCAGGTGAAGGTCTCGCGCAAGCCGGGGTGGTGCGCGTCAATCTCGCTTACCGGGTGGGTCCGCTCGGCTTTCTCGCCCTTCCCGAACTCAGCACGGAGGGGGGCGGCCATTCGGGCGATTACGGCCTGATGGATCAGATCGCAGGGCTGCAATGGGTCAAACGCAACATCGCCCGCTTCGGGGGTGACCCCGATAATGTGACCGTTGTCGGCCAATCCGCCGGTTCGATGTCGGTGGCACTGCTCCAGATGAGCCCGGCGGCGCGCGGCCTGTTCCGGCGCGCCGTGGGGATGAGCGGGAGCCCGTTCGGCGGCATGATCGCGCCGGTCCCGCTTGCCACGGCGGAAGCCCAGGGACTCGCCCTGCAACGGGAACTGGGCGCGACTTCGCTTGCCGATCTACGCACCTTGCCAGGCGACCGGCTGATCGCCGCAACGAGCGTCCGCGATCCGATCGTCCTCGACGGAAAGGTCGTGATCGGCCCGGCGGAAGAAGTGTTCGCCGCCCACAAGCAGAACGATGTGCCGATCCTCATCGGCTATACGCGCGACGAGAGCTTCCGTCCGTTGGGACCGGTCACCGACGCGGGCGGCTTGGAGTGGGCCACGATGAGCCGCTATGGCCCGCGGGCGGCGGCCATCCTCGCCGCCTATGGTCGCGCCGATCCTGCGCGTGCGGCGGCCGACATCGGACGCGATTCCACTGTGGGGCTGCAGATGGCTGACTGGGCCAAGTACCAGAACCGCTTCGGGACTCAGCCCGCCTATGCCTATCTGTTCGCGCGCCGGCAGCCCTACGTGCCAGGAATCACCTTCAGCGACCACGACCCGGCAACCGCAGGCGCCTACCACGCCGGCGATGTGCCGTACTGGCTGCGCACGCGCGGTTCGCTTAACCTGTTTCGCGTCACGCGCGATTGGCAGCCCGGGGACGCATCGCTGGAGCGGGAAATGTCGGAGGCGCTGCTCGCGTTCGCCCGCAGCGGCGTTCCGCAGAGCCCCTCGCTCGGGCCGTGGCCGGCCTTCGATCCCTCTGCGCCGCGTCTCGCGTGGCTGGATGTCCAGAGTCGCATCGTATCCTGGCCCCATTTTGCGGATCTTGCGTTGTTCGCCAGCGACAAAGGAACCAATGTGCCGCGTCCATCGAACGCCAGGCCGCGCGATTGAGCGTCGCCGGCTTGCTTCTTGCCGCAGCGCTGGCGTCGAGTGCCGCGGCCGGCGATTGCCATTCCGATCCGGACCTCGATTACGTATGCGGACCCGAAAAGCCGGAGGACGTGCTGGCTATCCCCGGCACGCCCTGGCTCATCGCGAGTGGCTTCTCGCCCGGCGCGGGGCTCAAGCTGGTCGATATACCCACGCATGGCTTCCGAGCTTGGTACACTGGCTCACCCGAGCAGGTCGCGCCAGATCGTGTAAGCTTTCCTGATTGTCCCGCTCCGCTCAATCCGAACTTGTTCAATGCCCAAGGCTTGTCGCTGCGCCAGACCGGGCCCGGACACTGGCGCCTGCTCGCGGTCAATCATGGCGGTCGCGAGTCTGTCGAGGTATTCGATGTTGCCGCTGATGGCACAGACGAGCCCGCGCTGCATTGGCTCGGCTGCGTGCCGATGCCGTCCGGTCTGGCGGCCAACAGCGTGACGAGCTTTGCTGACGGCACGCTCCTGGTGACGGTGCTCACCCGACCCGGCACGGCGATCGCCGACTTTGTGGCCGGACGGAATACTGGTGGAGTGTGGCAATGGAGACCAGGCCAAGCCGGCTTTGCGCTCCTGCCGGGTACCGAACTTCCCGGAAACAACGGCATTGAAGCCGACCCGGACGGACGTCATTTCTACGTCGTTGCCTTCGGCTGGCACTCGGTAGTGGTATTCGACCGCCAGGACACCGCGCACCCCATCGAGCGGATCGAAGCGCCGGACTTCATGCCCGACAACATCCACTGGAGCGACGGCAGTTTGATCCTAGCGGGAATGCGCCTTGATGAGCCCGCATGCGGCGGCTTGCGTCGCATCGTGAACGGCGTGGCCGACCCGATGCTGTGCCATCGTGGTTGGGCTGTCGGCCACCTCGACCTTCAGCGCAAGCGCATCAGCACGGTTGCCTATGGCGAACCCCAACCGGGCTTCAATGGACTTTCCGCCGCCACGTTCGCTGGCGGCGAGTTGTGGTTAGGCTCGTTTCAATCGAACCGATTGGCGATAATTCGGCAACGTATCTTTCCCGAAGCTGTCCGATAGCCGAAGTGGACGCTGGCCTTACCGCGAGCTCGGCTCGGGCGACTTATACGGTCGATGTCACCGATATCTCCGCCGATGCGGGCAATCGGACCACAAAGCATCTCGGCGCGGCGACCGTCGGCGGCAGGCGAGGGGGCACACCTCACTCGGGATCGGACGAATTCGCTGCGACAAAGGCGCTGGCCGTGTGAAGAAGCTAGTTCACCCGTCCGGGCCGGGCCGGCCCATCTCTTTGTCGTCATGGCCGTCCACCGGTTAACGAATCTCGCGGTCACCTGACGGCTTTTAGCTTGGGCTCATCGATCCAGTCGCGCTCGCGCGACATCGGAATCACCGGCAACTCTACAAACGATGCTCGCTCTGCGTCATGGAAGACCGATTGCGATGCAACTACGAGATCGGCATCGGTCGCTTTCGAAATGTCGATGAATGCGTAAGCCGGGACCACGCCTGGACCTCCTCAGGCGGCGGGTCTACTGCGAGGTCGGGCAGGCCAGTCGGATATCCGTCGCCCCGGGCCCCAAGCTTCAGAGCATGATAGACCGGGCCACCGGGAATCTGCGCTCTCAAACCAGCATCGACTGCTGGGCGAAGATGCCCGCCATCGCGCCTTGCCATGATGCAGTAGTGACCGAGGGGATGATAGGGTTGGTGAGGTCGCCCGCGGCGTAGATGCCGGGCGCGCTGGTTTCGCGGCGCTCGTCGACCTTGAGGACGATGCCGAGGGGCGTGTCGATCGTGGCGAGGCCCAACGCTTCATGCAGGTTTGCGGAGGGCTTGTTGCGCGGATGCGCGAACAGGATGTCGACCGCGACATTGGAGCCGGTCTCGAGAGTGACGGTGGCGCTATGGCCCCCGTGATGGGCGATCTCGATAATCCGGCCATCGACGACTGGCGTGTTGCGGCGCGCCAGATCGGCCCGGATATCGGGGGGGATGTCGCGACCATCGGCGAAGACCGTCAACCTGTCGGTCCAATCGTGGAACAGCCTGACCTGATTGTGCGACTGCGGACCCGACCAGATGAGGCCCCAATGCCGGTCGGCGACTTCGAAGCCGTCGCAATAAGGGCAGGGCACGATGGACGTGCCCCAGCCTTCGGCAAAGCCCGGAACATCAGGCATCTGGTCGGTGACGCCATAGCTAAGGATCAGGCGGCGCGCTGCGAGGCTTTCGCCATCGGCAGTGAGCACGGAGAAATCGTCGATGGCGCCCGAGACGCTGTCGGCCCGGGCATTGACCAGCGTGATCGCGGGATAGCGCGCGAGCTGCTGCCGCGCCTCGGCCAGGATGTCCAGCGGCGGCTTGTGGTCGTGGCCGAGCATGCCATGCGAGCGGCCGGCGAAGCGGTTGCGCGGCAGGCCGGTATCGAGAACGGTGACCTTGTGGCGGGCGCGGCCGAGCTGCAGGGCAGCGGCAAGACCGGCGAAGCTGCCGCCGATGATGATGACGTCATCCATGGTGTTGGGCTCCGTGTTGTGGATGGAGGGCTCGCTGTAGGAAACTCTCAGCTTAGGTGGGCGCGGAAGTGCGCAGCAGCTCGGTCCGCAGCCTCGCGCACCTGATCGGCCTGGTCGTAGAAGTCGAAGTGCGCTCCCTTCGCCCAGTGCAATTCCTTCGGTCCGGCCAGTAGACCAAACACCTTGCGTGCCTGATCGGGGAAAGCCGCGCCGTCGGAATGGATGACAAGCGTCGGCGCGGTGACACGTGGGCCCTGTGACACTGGATCGAAGTCAAGCCAAGGCTCCCACGCCATGACCGCGAACTCATTGCGCCACGCCCTGACGCCGCCGCCGCGGGTTTGATCCCAGTAGTACTCGCTGGGGCTTACGCTCGCCGCCGTCTGGTCGGTCTTGTGATAGGCGAAGACAGTTTCGATCACGCCGGCTTCTTCGAAATGTTTCCGTGCTTGCCGACCCTTGGCCTTCAGTCGTTCGACCTCCTCCGCGCCGCCCTTGATGATCGCCGACAGCGTCGGCTCGGAGAAGAAGCCGGCGACGGTGGCTATTGCGCCGACGCTTGGATCATCGGCTGCCGTGTAAAGGACGTTCCCCGCTGAAGTGCAGATGCCGAGAAGGCCCGTGCCCGACACATCCGAACGCCTCGCCAGAAATTGGAGGGCTGCCGACAGGTCCGCCGCCTTGGATGCCGGGTCTTCGTATTGCCGAACAGCGCCGCTGCTCTCGCCGTAATTGCGGTAGTCGATCGCGAGTGCGATCGCGCCGCGGCGAGCCATCTCGGCTGCGTAAATGCCACCCATCTGCTCTTTCACCGAAGTGAAGGAACCTCCGACAACCACTGCCGGATAGCGCCGCGCCGGATCGTGACCCTGAGGCAGGTAGAGGTGAGCGACAAGGTAGCCGTCGCCGCTGCGAAAGCTGACCTTTTGCGGAGCGGGCCCGTTAGGTGCTTGGAGAGTCTGTGTCATGCTAGCTCCTGGGGACCGGATGCGCTGTCGAAGCGGCGATCTGCTCCTGGGGAGCGTCCCAACCGCCGCCGAGTGCCCGGAATGAAGCGACGGCGGCGCGGGCGGCCGCCGCCTTTGCCTGAATTTCGGCGTCGCGGGTTTCGAGCAGGCGCTGGTCTGCGTCGAGCACATCCAGCATGGTCGAGACCCCGCCTTTGTAGGCGGCGAATGCCGAGGCGCGGGCTTTGGTGAGCGAGGTGTCGCCCTCGGCAAGGATTTGAGTGCGGGCCTGTTGCTTGATCAGGGCCGAGAAAGCATTCTCGACGTCCTCCGACGCCCGCAGCACCGTCAGCCGGTAGGCGGCCAGCGCCTCGGCATTGCGGCCCCGCGCGGCGGCGACTTCGGCGTCGATGCGACCGAAGTCGAACAGGCGCCAGCGCAGACCGAGAACACCGCTGGCCTGGGTGGCATTGCCACCGAACAATCCGCCGATCCCCATCGTTGCCGTGCCCAGCAGCCCGCTGAGCGAGAACTTGGGATAATACTCCGCCATCGCTACGCCAATGCGGGCGTTCGAGGCCGCCAGCGTACGTTCCGCGGCGATGATGTCCGGGCGCCGGCGCAACAAGGCCGGCGGGCCGCCCGCGCTCGATACCGCGGGAGGCGCCGGGATCGGTGCCTGCGCGGCAAGTTCGGGCCGGGTCGTACCCGGCTGGACGCCGAGCAGCACATCCAGCGCGTTCATTGCGCTGTCGAGGTTCTGTTCGAGCTCTGGCACGGTAGCCTTCACTTGCGACAAGGCCCCTTCCGCCTGCTGCAACTGCAACTCCGCAGCGACACCTTTGCGATACCGCAGTGCGACGAGATCAACGAGCTGTTGCTGGACCTGTTGCTGACTGCGCGCTACATCAAGCCGCGCCTGCAGGCTGCGGATAGCAATATAGGTATCGGCCGTCTGCGCCGCGACCACCAGCCGGGCGGCAGTGGCTGCCGCCGCCGACGCCTGCCAGTCGGCGCGCGCGGCGTCCCTGGCCGCATCTTTACCGCCGAAGACGTCAAGCTCCCAGCTTGCACCGAGATCGAGCTCGTAGCCTTGCGCTTCTCTTTCGAAGCCGGGCAAGGCACTGGCGACGCGGCCCTGCGGCGTCTCGAGCGACTGATAGTTCTCGCTCGCCTGGCCGCTGACTTGCCCAGATGGGAAAAGGTCCGCGTTGGCGTGGCGCAGCGCGGCCCGGGCCTGCGCAACGCGCGCGCTCGCCTGTTGAAGATCGAGGTTCTGGGTCAGCGCGCGTTCGACAAGGTTGGCGAGAAGCGGATCGTTGAACGATCGCCACCAATTGACCAGGTCGACCTTTGTCGCCGTTGCGGTATTTGCCTCCACGGCTGGCCCGCCAATGAACGTCGCCGGTGAAGAGACTTCAGGGCGCACGTAGGCTGGCCCCACTGCACAGCCTTCGAGCAGCGCGGTTGCCGCTGCCGCAACCATGATCAGTCGTATATACCGCATGCTAGGAGACTCGCTGGACTGTCATAAACCCGAAGTGACTAATGACACGATCAGTCATATGTTGTCAATTGGTCGATTTCCCGCTACGGCGACCGAATGAGTAAGCAGAGTATCGCCAAATCCGCGCCTGCGCGCGGCCCCGCCGAGCACGCCGTGCGCGACCAGATCATCGAAGCGGCTCACGAATATTTCGCGCACTACGGTTATGCGAAAACCACCGTGGCGGACCTCGCGCGTGCGATCGGCTTTTCCAAAGCCTATATCTACCGCTTCTTTGAGTCGAAGCAGGCGATCGGCGAAGCGATCGCCGGCGAGTGCCTCGCCGAAATCTTCGCCAAGACTCGTGACGCGGTCGAGTCGGGCCGGGACGCGAACGACAAACTTCGAAAATTCGCCAAAACCCTGACGTCCGCTAGCATCGACCTCGCATTCAACGACCGCAAGATCTACGAGGTCGCGGCCCACGCATCGTCGGAAAATTGGCTGCCGGTCCAGGCCTATGTCGAGCGACTCCAGGCTCTCCTCGAGGACATTCTCCGAGAGGGCAGGGAGAGCGGACAATTCGAACGGAAGACGCCGATCGATGAGACCTGCAGGGCGATCTATTATGCGCTCCTCCCCTTCATCGATCCCGTGTTCCTGCAGCGCAGCATCGATCTCCTGCCCGATGCGCAGACCGAAGTCATAAATCTCATACTGCGCAGCCTTGCGCCATAATGCGTCCGTCATATGTGACTAGTTGACAAATAGGTCACTAGTCTGCATTGCAGTTCCGACTCGATAGGAGGAACTTGCGTGTCGATACCGTCTTGTGCGCGAATGGCAGGGACCTTGGCCGTCGCAGCGAGCATCTTGAGCGGCTGCGGACATTCGGACACCGATCCTCGCATACGGCCGCCATTGGTGCGAACCGCCCAGGCGGGAGCGGCTGAGGCGAACGATCGCGAATTCACCGGCGTCGTCGGCGCACGCGTGCAGAGCGATCTCGGCTTCCGGGTCGCCGGCAAGGTCGTGGCGCGACTGGTCGACGCCGGCCAGACTGTCCGCCGCGGGCAGCCGCTGATGCGTATCGATCCAACCGACTATGCCCTGGCCAGCCAGGCGGCCGAAGGTACCGTCGCCGCCGCCCGCGCGCGCGCGGCCCAGACCGGCGCCGACGAGCAGCGCTATCGCGATCTGGTTTCGGCAGGTGCGGTATCGGCTTCCGCCTACGATCAGGCCAAGGCGGCTGCGCTGTCCGCACGCGCCGAACTCGCCGCGGCGGAAGCGCAGGCGCGGGTCAGCCGGAACGATGCGCACTACACGGTCCTGGTCGCCGACGCCGACGGCACCGTTGCCGAAACTTTGGCCGAACCGGGTCAAGTCGTTGCGGCCGGGCAGACGGTTGTCCGGCTGGCCCATTCGGGCCCGCATGAGGCAATCGTCGCGCTGCCGGAGACAGTTCGCCCTTCGCTGGGAACCACGGCGCAAGCGCGGACCTACAGCGGCCTCCAAGGCACGGCGCGCTTGCGGCAGTTGAGCGATGCCGCCGATCCCGCGACGCGGACGTTCGAAGCCCGCTTCGTGCTTGGCGGTGCTCCCGCGACTGCACCGCTGGGCTCTACTGTGGCTGTCACGCTCAATATCCCGGGGAAACCCGCGGCCATCTCCGTGCCGCTGGGCGCGATTTACGACGCGGGCCATGGTCCCGGGGTCTGGGTCGTTAACGGCCGGCGCACGCTCACGGTGAGCTGGCGCCCGATCCAGCTTGCCGCCATCGACGACGAGACGGGCGAGGTGTCGGCGGGCTTGCGGCGCGGCGAGCGCTTCGTCGCTCTGGGCGCGCAACTGCTGCATCAGGGCGAAGCGATCCGGATCGATGCGGGGGCGGTCCGGTGACCGACGCACCCGAACCCAGGAAAGGCTTCAACCTGTCCGCCCTCGCGGTCCGCGAGCGAGCGGTCACGCTGTTCTTCATCATCGCCATCAGCGTTGCCGGCATTGTCGCCTACCTCAATCTCGGCCGCGCCGAAGACCCGGCCTATACGATCAAGGTGATGACCGTGGTTACGGCCTGGCCGGGCGCGACCGCACAGGAAATGCAGGACCAGGTCGCCGAACCGCTCGAGAAACGCTTGCAGGAACTGCGCTGGTACGACCGCGCCGAAACCTTCACGCGTCCTGGGCTGGCGTTCACCACACTGACCTTGCGCAACGAGACGCCCCCTTCGGAAGTCCAGGAGCAGTTTTACCAGGCGCGCAAGAAGATGCAGGACGAGGCCTCGAATCTCCCGCACGGGGTCGCAGGTCCGTTCGTCAACGACGAATACGGCGACGTGACGTTCGCCCTTTACGCCCTCAAGGCGAAAGGAGAGCCGCAGCGGCAGCTCGCCCGCGAGGCAGAGGTACTGCGCCAGCGGTTGCTGCACGTGGCAGGCGTGAAGAAGGTCAATATCATCGGCGAACGGCCGGAGCGGATCTTTGTCGAGTTCTCGCAGGAACGGCTGGCGACGCTGGGCATCGCGCCGCGCGCGGTGCTGGCGGCACTGACGCAGCAGAACCTGCTCACTCCCGCCGGGTCGATCGACACCAACGGGCCGCAAGTGCAGGTTCGCCTCGACGGTGCGTTCGACAACCTGGAGACGATCCGCGACTTGCCGATCGTCGCCAATGGCAGGACCCTGCACCTGGGAGACATCGCCCAGGTCCGGCGCGGCTACGAAGATCCCGCCACGTTCCTCATTCGCAACCAGGGTCAGCCGACCCTGCTGCTGGGCGTGGTCATGCGCGAGGGCTGGAACGGGTTGGTTCTCGGCAAGTCCTTGCGGTCCGAAGTGAAGGCCATTTCCTCAGAGCTGCCGCTGGGGATGTCTCTGGACCCGGTCACCGATCAGGCGGTGAATATCAGCCAGGCGGTCGATCAGTTCATGAGGACGTTTTTCGAAGCCTTGGCGATCGTCATGATCGTCAGTCTCCTGGCGCTCGGCTGGCGCGTCGGCATCGTGGTTGCCGCCGCGGTGCCGCTGACGCTGGCGATCGTCCTGGTGATCATGTGGACGACAGGGCGGGTGCTGGATCGGATCACGCTGGGCTCGCTGGTGCTCGCTCTGGGGCTGCTCGTCGATGACGCAATCATCGCGATCGAAATGATGGTCGTGAAGATGGAAGAGGGCTTCGATCGGATCAAGGCATCGGCCTACGCCTGGAGCCATACGGCCGCGCCGATGCTGGCCGGCACGCTGGTGACCGTGATCGGGCTGATGCCGGTGGGGTTCGCTCGCTCGTCGGCCGGGGAATATGCCGGCAACATCTTCTGGGTGGTCGGCTTCGCACTGCTTTCTTCATGGATGGTCGCGGTGGTCTTCACCCCCTATCTCGGCGTCGAGCTGCTCCCGGCGATCAAGCCGGTCGAGGGTGGTCACGACGCCATCTACCAGACACCCCGCTATCAGCAGATGCGCCGGGCGATCCGGTGGGCGGTCGAGCGCAAAAAGTTGGTGACGCTGGCCACACTGGCGGCATTCCTCGTCGCCGGAGCCGGCATGGTGCTGGTCAAGAAGCAGTTCTTCCCCAACTCCGACCGCCCCGAAGTGCTGGTCGAGATCCAGCTGCCGAGGGGTTCGGCGATCGAGCGCACCAATGTGGCCACCGAACAGGTCGAGAATTGGCTGCGCAAGCAGCCGGAAGCCAAGATCGTCACCGCCTATGTCGGCCAGGGCGCACCGCGCTTCTTCTTTTCAATGTCGCCCGAGCTGCCCGACCCCTCGTTCGCCAAGATCGTCGTGCGTACGCCAACGGAAGAGACACGGGACGCCCTGAAGGAGCGCCTGCGGGACGCAGTCGCTAACGGTCTGGCCCCGGCGGCGCAGGTCCGGGTGACCCAGCTCGTCTTCGGTCCCTACTCGCCGTATCCTGTCGCGTTCCGGGTCAGCGGGCCGGACGTCGGGAAAGTGCGCGCCATCGCCGACAAAGTCCGCGCGATCATGATCAAGCACCCGATGATGCGCACGGTCAGCACCGATTGGGGGGACCGCGTGCCGACGCTTCACCTGGTGCTCGACCAGTCCCGATTGCGGGCGATGGGGCTTACCTCGGGCGATGTCGGGGAGCAGCTTCAGTTCTTTCTCTCCGGCGTGACGGTATCGCAAGTGCGCGAAGACATCCGCACCGTCGATGTCGTCGCGCGTTCGGCCGGCCCGGCCCGGCTCGACCCGGCCCGGCTCGGCGATTTCACGCTAACGGGCGCGAACGGCGAACGGGTGCCGCTGACCCAGGTCGGCAAGCTCGAGGTGCGGATGGAGGATCCGGTGCTGCGTCGCCGCGATCGCGTGCCCACCATCACGGTGCAGGGCGACGTCGCCGATGGCTTGCAGCCCCCGGACGTCTCCAACGCTGTGTTCAAGCAGTTGCAACCGGTGATCGCGACCCTACCGGCCGGATACCACATCGAGATGGGCGGCTCGATCGAGGAGTCGGCCAAGGCCAATGCCGCGCTCGTGCCGATCTTCCCGATCATGTTCCTCCTGATGATGATCGTCATCATCCTGCAGGTCCGGCGCTTTTCGGCGATGGCAATCGTGTTGATGACCGCGCCGCTCGGACTGATCGGGGTGGTGCCAACGCTGCTTTTGACCGGCCAGCCATTTGGCTTCAACGCGATCCTTGGGCTTATTGCGTTGTCGGGCATCCTGATGCGCAACACGCTGATCCTGATCGCCCAGATTCAGGAAAACCAACAGCGCGGGCTCGACCCCCTCAATGCCGTGGTTGAGGCCACCGTCCAGCGGTCGAGGCCGGTAGTCCTGACCGCGCTTGCTGCGGTCCTTGCCTTCGTGCCCCTGACGGAGTCGGTCTTCTGGGGATCGATGGCTTTCACGCTGATCGGGGGGACGCTCGGCGGAACGGTCCTGACGCTCGTATTCCTGCCCGCGCTCTATGCGCTCTGGTATCGGATCAGTCCCGATAGCGGCCCGTCCGAAGCGCCCGCGCTGGCTGCAGCATAGCGACAGCGGGAACGCCTCATGGCTCCTTCCGACACGTCAGGTCAGCTTGCCGCTTCGCAGCGGCGGCGCCCGGCCGCTTGCGACATGCTCGAGACAATCGAACGCCGCTGGACGTTGCATATACTGCTCTGTCTCAACCGGCGCGCACACCGGTTCTCCGACCTCAAGGAGGCGATCCCGCGCATCAGTCCCAAAGTGCTGACCGAGCGAATGCGTGCGCTCGAAGGTGCGGGGCTCGTCGAGCGGCAATACCTGCCGCCACCCTCCGCAAGCCACGTCTACTTGCTCACTGACTCGGCTGTTCGCCTGAAGCCCATCCTGGATGCGCTCGCAATCTGGCAGGCTGGAGAACGCGAGCTTCCGGCTTGCGCGCCCGCGGCTTCCGATCGGGCGGCAGCCAAGCCCGATCCCCGCCAATCGCCAACGAAACCCCGTTTCGGGGAATCCAAAGAGGAGTTTTGACATGAAGCTTACCGGTCGAACGATATTGATTACGGGCGGGTCTGCCGGCATCGGATTGGCCTTCGCGCTCGAGTTCCTGAAACTCGGCAACCAGGTCATCGTAACCGGGCGACGCCAGGAGGTGCTCGACGCGTTGAAAGCGGAGCATCCGGAACTCTACGCCATCCGAAGCGATATTGCCGATCCTGCACAGGTTGCGTCGCTAGCGGCGGGCTTGAAGAGAAACTTCCCCAAGCTCGACGTGCTGATGAACAATGCAGGCATCGCAGTGACGAGGAACCTCAAGGTTCCGGCCGACGATCTTGCCGGTCTGCCGGCCGAAATGGACGTCAACGTCAGCGGAGTGATCCGCACGACCTCTGCATTGATCGATATTCTGACCGCCAACCGGGGCACGGTGATCAACGTCTCGTCGGCGCTTGCGTTTGTTCCGGTCCCGGCGATGCCCATTTATAGCGCCACCAAGGCGGCGGTCCATTCCTACACCCAGTCACTGCGTTTCCAGTTGGAGGAGTCCGGCGTGGAAGTCATCGAATTGATGCCTCCCGCGGTGAAGACCGACCTGGCATCGGATTTCGCTGAGGCCGGGTTCAAGCTGATCACGACCGCCGAGCTGGTCGGGCTAACCATTGCCGCCCTGAAGGCGGGGAAGCGCGAGATCCGTCCCGGCCAATCGAACCTGGTCGCGCTCATGCGGCGCATCGCGCCGGACGTCATCAACCAGCAATTCTGGAAGGCCTCCAGGAAACTGGTGCCGGGCGGGGCGAGCTGAGCAGAAGAGCGCACCGCGAAGCACCAAACGCGCATTATTGTCGAGCGGGCAGGGCGGTTCCATTTGCCCCGGTGTCCACGTTCGCCTCCCGAACGTTTCGCAGCGGTTGAGGTCAAAATACCTGCGGTGCTGCCCAAGAACGTCTTCGCCGAGACGGTTAAGCGTCGACGCATGGTCGCGCGGGCGGCAACGCTGACAAGGGGCAAATCGATGAAAACAAGAACGCTGGCGTCGCTGGGCGGCGCGTTTGCGGTGGCATTTCTGGCCTCGCAGCCGGCAATGGCGCGCGATTGCGCGGACATCGCCGCGGCGGCTCCTCCCGACACCGAGATTACCTCGGCCGCGCTGCAGCCGGCAGGACCGTTCACGCTGCCTCCCGAACTGGGACCGGCGACGACAGTGCAACTGCCGGCCTTCTGCCGAGTGCAGGGCGTACTCCATCCGACGACTGATTCGCACATCGCCTTCGAAGTCTGGCTGCCCGCAGAGAACTGGGACGGCCGCTTTCAGGGTGTCGGCAACGGCGGATTTGCGGGCGCAATCCCCTATTCCGGTCTGGCAGCGGCATTGCGCAGCGGGCAAGCCGCGGCAGCAAGCGACACCGGGCACAGCGCCGGCGGAACCGATGCCAAATGGGCCGAAGGGCATCCTGAAAAGGTGATCGATTTCGGCTGGCGGGCGGTGCACCTGACGGCCGTTGTCGGCCAGGCGTTGACCAAGGCTTTCTACGGCTCGGCACCGCGCAGCAGCTATTTCATTTCGTGTTCGAACGGCGGCCGTCAGGCGCTGATGGAAGCCCAGCGCTTCCCCGGCGATTACAACGGGATCATCGCGGGTGCGCCTGCCTACAACTGGACCGGCTTGTTCACCGACTTCATCTGGAACGCGCAGTGGCTCGCCAAACCGGGGGCGATGATCCCGGCGGCCAAAACGCCCGCCATCGCCAGCGCCGTGCTGGCCAAATGCGACAAGCTGGACGGGCTTGCCGACGGTTTGCTGAGCGATCCCCGCCAATGCCATTTCGATCCCGCAGTGCTGCGGTGCACTGCAGGCGACGCAACTTCCTGCCTGACTGATCCTCAGATCGCCGCGCTGCGCGCCATCTACCGCGGGCCGCGCACACCCGATGGAAAGCAGGTCTACTTCGGCTTTCTGCCGGGTGGCGAGACCGCTCCTGGAGCGCCCAACTGGGATTTGTGGATGTTCGGCCTCGCGCCGGGTGCGAGCGCCCAGAACGCGTTTGGGAGCAACTTCTACAAATACGTTGTCGGGGCGCCGGCCGGATGGACGCCGGCCGATTTCAACTTCGGCAGCGACTTCGCGCGGGTCGAAGCGAGGACCGCCGCCACTTTCAACGCGACCGACCCCGATCTTTCGCCCTTCGCCGCACGCGGCGGCAAGCTGATCTTGTTCCACGGCTGGTCGGATGGGGGGATTCCCGCGCAAGGCACGGTTGCCTACCGCGATGCGGTGGTGCGCAAGATGGGCGCGAACCGGGCGCAGACCTTCATGCGGCTGTTCATGGTGCCCGGCATGTATCACTGCGGCGGGGGCATCGGCCCGAGCGACTTTGGCCAAGGCGGACCGACCCCCGGGGACACCGATCCGGCGACGAGCCTTTCGGCGGCTTTGCAGGCGTGGGTGGAGCAAGGCCGCGCGCCGGAACAAATCGTCGCCCGACAAGCGCCGCAGCCAACTACGCCGAAACAGGAGACCGTCCGGACCGGGCTAATCTGTGCTTATCCGCGTCAGGCTAAGCTTTTGCCAGGCGGCGACCCGTTGCGCGCCGAGGGCTATACTTGCCGGGATCCCAAGGCGGGACAAAAGTCGCGCGACAGTTAGGTGCCTACGCATCCCCTATTCATTCCCGGGCGGTGCGGTATGATGCCCCATTCACGCTCGGGCCGCGGGAGAGGCGATGCTGGCGAGGATCGACAGACTGTGCACGGCCGATGTGCCCGAACGGCAGCGGTATGCCTATTGGCAGGGGCTGTTCGCCGAGCCCGGCCGGTCGGTCGCGATCGAGGGTGACCCCGAAGGATTCCACGGCACTCTTACCCAGCTCACGGCCGGTGAATTCGTTCTCATGTCGGTGAAATCGAGCCCGCTCGTCACACGCAGCGCAGCGCGTGATGCTTGCGACGAGCGATGCTTCAGCGTTCAGCTGGTGCACCGGGGACGCTGCATCCTGCGGCACGCGGGAGCCGAGATCGTCGCCGAAACCGGCGACATGATCGTGATCGACGCCCGTAAGCCTTACGAACTGGTGTTCGAGCAACCGGTCCACGGACTTGTGCTGTCGCTCCCGTCGCTCCGCTTCGACGGTCATGCTGGCGCACTCGAAGCGCTTGCCGGGCGGCAGATGAATTTGAGCGCGGGCCCGGCCAGAGTGTTGTCCAGCTTCGTCCGCTCGGCATGGGACGAGCTGGTCGAGTGCGACGGCGAGGAGTGGCCAGAGTCGGCTTCGCAGGTGATCTGGGATCTGTTGGCCTCGGCGCTTGAGAATCGTCACTCGGACGAGCCTGCAGACAGCCGCGCCGACGACCTTCGGCGCAAGGCAATCGCGCTCATTGACCGCCAATTGTTTGACCCCGAGTTCCGCAGCTCGGCGATCCCCGATGAGCTGGGCGTAAGCGCGCGATACCTCCAGCACGTTCTCGCCCAGGCGGGAACCACTCCGTCCAGACTCCTGCTTATCCGCAGGCTCAACGCCGCGGCGGCGCGCCTGCGTTCGACGGATGCCTCCTGCCGCGTAACCGACGTCGCGCTGGAATGCGGTTTTAGCGACCTCAGCTATTTCAGCCGCGCATTCCGGCGCAGGTTCGGCGTCTCGGCACGTTCCTACCGGCTGAACCGGAACCTCACGCACGCCGAGTCGCTCTAGCCGCGCCGTCCGCGAGGCGCGGCGAGGGACAAGAAGTATACGGTCCTGTCCAAGCGAGTGAGCACTGCCGCCGGTATCCTTGTGGCGGTGGAGGGCGAGATGGACCATGAACTCAGTTGGGTGACGGGAGCGTGCGAGCCGCCGCTGCTCGAGATCACGGTCGGAGGGGCGCTCGACCGCGCGGCTGAGCAATGGGGCGAAGCCGACGCGCTGGTTTCGGTCGCGCAAGGCGTGCGGTGGAGTTGGCGGGAGCTTGCGCGCCGGGCCGACGAGATGGCCGCGGGCTTGCTCGCGCTGGGACTCGAACGAGGCGACCGGATCGGCATCTGGTCGCCCAATTGCGCCGAATGGGCGCTGACCCAATTCGCCGCTGCAAAGGTCGGCCTGATCCTGACGACGATCAACCCGGCTTATCGGACCTCGGAGCTGGAATTCATGGCCGACAAGGTGGCCATGCGTGCGGTGGTGGCGGCGGAGCGGTTCAAAACCAGCGATTACGTCACAATGCTCGAAGCGATCGACGTTCCGAGCCTCGAGCACCGGATCAAGATCGCTGGCGATGTTCGGCCCGGCTGGCTTGCATTCGACGACTTGCCGGGGCTGGCGTCGGAGCAGGATCGTGATCGCGCTCGCACAATAGGCGCCGCCCTGGACTGCGACGATCCGATCAACATCCAGTTCACCAGCGGCACCACCGGACTCCCCAAAGGGGCCACGTTGTCGCACCGCAACATTCTCAACAACGGTTGGTTCGTCGGCCGGGCGCAACAGCTGGGCCCAAGAGACCGCATCTGCGTGCCGGTTCCTCTGTACCACTGCTTTGGCATGGTGTTGGGTAATCTGGCGGGAGTGACCTGTGGCTCGGCGATCGTCTATCCCGCGGCCAGCTTTGATGCCGAAACAACACTGGCCGCAGTCACCCAGGAGCGGTGCACGGCGCTTTACGGAGTGCCGACGATGTTCATCGCGGAACTCGATTGCGCGCGCTTCGACGACTACGATCTCACTTCACTGCGCACCGGCATCATGGCCGGCTCACCATGCCCGGTGGAGGTGATGAAGCAGGTGGTCGAGAAAATGCACCTGCGCGGCATCACCATCGCCTACGGCATGACCGAGACCAGTCCGGTCAGCTTTCAGAGTGCGCTCGACGACCCACTTGAAAAGCGTGTGTCGACCATCGGCCGGGTCCTGCCCCATCTCGAGGTCAAGGTGGTCGATGCCGACGGCCATGTCGTGCCGCGCGGCGTTCCGGGAGAGCTGTGCACCCGCGCCTATTCCGTCATGCTCGGTTATTGGGACGATCCCGAGCGCACCGCCGAAGTCGTCGACGCCGACGGCTGGATGCATACCGGGGACGTCGGCATGATCGATCAGCAGGGCTACGGCAGCATCGTCGGCCGGATCAAGGACATGGTCATCCGCGGCGGCGAGAACATCTATCCGCGCGAGATCGAGGAGTTCCTGTTCACCCATCCCAAAATCGCCGACGTGCAGGTTGTCGGCCTGCCCGATTCCCGCATGGGCGAGGAACTGTGCGCGTGGATCCGCCTGACGCCCGGCGAAACCTGCATCGAGGACGAGATCCGCGACTTCTGCCGCGACCGGATCGCCCATTACAAGGTGCCGCGGTACATCCGGTTCGTCGACGCTTTCCCGATAACCGTATCCGGCAAGGTGCAAAAGTTCATCATCCGCGAACGGATGATTGATGAACTCGGTCTCGCGGCCATCTCCGCTTAACCCTTTCTCATGTCGGGCGGAAGCGCATGACGACCAGACAAAGGCAGCAGGTTGGAGCGCGGGTCAAATTTGTCGACCCGCGCTCCAGTGCCTGTCCCTCAAGTCAGGCACGAAGGATACTGAACCAGCCGATCAGAGTTTGACTCGTGCTCCGACGCGGAAGGTCCGGCCGTACGTGTCGAAATAGACTGGATTGGTGGGAAAGCCGTTGCCGCCCGGCGCAACCACCGGATCCTTGTCGAACACGTTGTTGAGCGAGCCGAACAGCTGGATCTCCTTGGTGATGTCGTACGAAGCGGAAAGGTTGATGTAGACCGCACTGTCGACCGAATTGCTGCTGATGCTGTTGGGATCGGTGCTGCTGTAATTCGGATCGCCCGGAGTGACCGGCGGGCCGCCGAATGGGGTGACCACCACGTAGCTGCCAGGACCGACGTAACGCGCCTGCACGGTGCCGGTAAACGGCCCTTGGTGATAAGTGACGAAGGCATTCCCTTGCCACTTCGGCGAGGTGTTGAAACTGCCGAATGCGGCAGTCGGCCCCGACTGGCCGGCATAATTCATCGGATCGCCCTGACCCGAATCAAATACTTGGTCGTAGAGGTAGGATGCCAACACCCTCAGATTGAGCGATGCGCCGTTGTTCAGGGGCAGGTTGTACGCGGCCTCGAAATCGATGCCACGCGTGGTGAAGCCCTGCAGGTTGGCCGCGTGGTTGTCGACTGACACAATGTCGTCCTGGCCGTTGAACGTTATGCGGTCGCAAAACGCCTGATTTCCTCCGGCACAGCCGTTGACGATGTTCTGCGCGCCGATTCCCAGGAACGCGATCGCGTCCTTGATCTTGATCTGGTACCAGTCGGCCGAAAAGCGGAAGCCCGACAGAAAACCCTTCGGCGAGAGCACCGCGCCGAAGGTGAGAGTATCGGCTTTCTCGGGCACCAGGTTCACGTTGCCGCCGCTCGTGACGATAGCGGAATCGTTTGCGCTGCCCCCGGGAAAGGGGTTGCTTACAACCCCGAACGGCGGCCCCACGAACGGAGAGGTGGTCTGGAACAGCTCGCGGAATTGCGGCGCGCGCACGTCACGCGAACGGGTTCCGCGCAGCCGAAGCCAGTCGGTCACGTCCCAGATTCCGCTGACTTTCCAGGTGACGAACTCGCTGGTCTGCTTCTTGCCCGCGTTGTCGCCGAGTGTGCCTTCGCTCTTGTCATGCGTGCCGCGAATGGCGCCGTCGAGTTCGAGGTAGCGGCCGACCGGAGCGTCGCGGAAGACCGGCACGTTCAGTTCGCCATAGCCTTCGAGGACCTCCGTCTTACCAGCGTAGTCGAGGCCGTAACTCAAATAGTAGCCATTATACCATGGCTGGTCGGCGAGGTCGTGCGTAACGATGCCGGTCTCCTTGCGCCATTCCGCGCCGGTCGCGAGCTTGACCGGTCCGGCGCCCCAGCCGTCGAACAGGTCGCCGCGCACGTTGAACGCCGCCACGTCTTGCTTGAGGGTCGGGTTTTCGACGAGCGTGCGATAGGCATAATCGATCGCCGCCTGACTGGCGTTGGCCGACCCGAACAGGTTGAGTGGCACGCAAGTGCCGGCCGCAGCGGCGAACGCCACGTCGTCGGGAGTGTAAGGAAGCCCGGTGTCCGGATTGACCCGACCGGGCACGGTCACCCCACACACGATTCCGCTCGGGGTTTGAACCGCGTCGAGCGCGAAGCGCAGCAGGGGCTGGACCATGTTGTGGTACAGGCTCTGATGGTTGATGTTTTCGCCGTGTGAGAAATACGCATCCCACGACCAGCCGCCGCCGATATCCCCGTTGAGCCCGGCGACCACGCGCCAGGTTTCGTTGGTGGTTAGATTCCGCGCGTCAACCAGGTTGTTCATAGTGCGCCCGAGCAACGCCCCGCCGGGCCCGATCGCCGCCGCCACGCTGGCCGGCAGGAAAGCGTTGTCCTGCGCGATATGGTAGCCGAGCAGCACCGAACCTGGCTGATCGACAGCGAAAGGGAAGGGGCCGACAGCGCCCGTCGCGTCGGGATTGACGGCCCTGCTGTGAGCGTAAGACCCTTCAAGCGAAACTGTGACCGCTGGGCTCACTTCGAATTCGACTCGCGCGAGCGTGCTCACCTTCTCGATGCTCGGCCGCAAGGTGGTAGCATCGTAATTGCCCGTGGCGAACTGATCGCCGCCTTGGCGGGGTGCGCCGAAAATCGGCAACGAGCCGGCGGAGTACTGACCCGAATCGAACGGTATCGCCGCCGTGCCTTCCGGATTGAATTGCACCGTCGGGCCCGTGACAGCCGGCACGTAAATGCAAGCGCCGCCGCCGAACATCAGGCAGGGCGTGAGCGCTCCGGTCGCGCTGGAATAGGCGATAGTGGCGTTGGGCCCGATCACATAGTGCGGTTGGCCGTATCCCGGGGCGCCGGGGGTCGCGTAATCGTTGTTGGTGAACTCGCCGTAGCTCTTTGCGCACCAGTCGCGCACTTTCGCGCAATCGCCGATCGCTGCGGTGTTCTGGTATTCGACACCGGCGATGAAATGTCCGCGCCCGTCGGCGAAGCCCGTGCCGTACGCGGCGGAAGCGTGCCAGTCGTTGCCGTCGCCATGGGTCGTCCGGCTGAAATCGGCTTGGGCCTTGAAGCCCTCCAGGCTCTTGTCGAGGATCACGTTGACGACGCCCGCGACAGCGTCGGAGCCGTAGACCGCGGAGCCGCCGCCAGTGACCGTCTCGACTCGGCCGACGAGCATCGATGGCACCAGCGTGATATCGACACCGCCGCCGGCGGTGGTCGAGACCACGCGCTGCGTATCGATCAGCGTTAGCGTGCGGGTGCCGAAAAACGGGTTGAGGCCGCGCAAGTTGACCAGCTGCGCGCCGACGTTGAAATTGCCGGCGCCAACGTTGTTGCCGGAGAAGAAGTTCGAGTTCTGCGGCAGTTCCTTGACGGCCTCGCCGACGTTGTTGAGGCCAAGGTTCTCAACGTCTTTCGAATTGAGCACCGTGACCGGGTTCGGGGTTTCGAACGTGCTGCGCCCGACACGCGACCCGGTTACGAGAATCTCGTCGCTGGGTGCGGACGACGGTTTCTGATCTCCGGTCTGTTTGGTTGTGTCCGGTTCCGCCTTATCCTGCGCAGCAGCTGGCGCCGTCGCCGCAAACGCGGCGATCGACGCGGACAACATGAGCGCGACGCGCGCGCCTGTGCTCAATGAAATACAAGCCATAACCCCCCCCCTATTTTGATCTTATTTGCTAGAGATCAGTAAAAATCCCGCGCAAATTTATGTCTTTTGAAGAAATATCAGATATAACTAGTGCTTCCATATGCACGGCGGCCACGACCAATTGCGCCGGTACCGTTGAAAGGCCAGCCCAGTATAGCGATTCGAAAAATTACATGCTTGGACAAAGCCGCACGGATATTGACCAAGAGCGCGTCCTACTTTGAGCGCTCACACGGCGAAAACGGTTCGTGGTGGTGCTAAACTACTCCGCCGAGCCGCAGACGATTGCGCTTCCGGTGCGTGGCGGCGAACTCATCCTTTCGACGCTCCCCGCTCGCCTCGCGTTGCTACCCCTGACCAACTCGCGCCCCGACGAAGCCCTGCTGATCCGTCTCTAGCGGTTGGCCCGTCGCAGAAGCGTATGCGCCTGCTTGAGGTGAGGCGCGTCGAGCATCCGCCCGTCGAGCGCGACCACGCCAGCGCCTGGATTGGCCGCAAATGCGGCGATCACTGCCTCGGCCTGGGCGATCTGCGCAGCGTTGGGGGTGAAGGCCGCGTTGATAACCGGCACCTGGTCGGGATGGATCGCGAGCATGCCAGTGAATCCGTCCCGCGCGGCGCGGGCGGCATAGGCTTTCAATCCGTCGAGATCGCGGAAATCGGGATACACCGTCTCAATCGCCGACACCCCCGCGGCATGCGCGGCGAACAGCGCGAGGCTGCGAACCATCTCGTATGGCGGCGCAAAGCTGCCATCTTCCTCGCGCGAACTTGCCGCGCCGATCGCGGCGGGCAAGTCCTCCGCGCCCCAGCTCAACCCGCACAGGTGCGCCGCGACTTTGCGATAGCTGCCCAGCTCGAACACCGCCGCCGCGGTTTCGGTCGCGATTGGCAGGATCGGCGGGCACCCATCGCCCGCCAGATCGCGCAGCGCGCGCACACTCGCCGCTCCCTCGGCCTTGGGCAGCACTAGGCCGTCGGGCTTGCCCGGCAGCGCCACCGCAAGATCGTCCCCCGCGTATTCGCCTCCCAGCGGATTGATTCGCACCAGGCACGGGCACTCGCGGCGGGCGGAAAGCCATTCGAGAACCGCGTTGCGCGCCGCTTGCTTGCGCTCGGGAAGGACCGAATCCTCGAGATCGAGGATTACCGCGTCCACCCCGCTCGCGGCGGCCTTGGCGAAGCGCTCGGGCCGATCGCCGGGGACGAACAGCAGCGAGCGCGGGCTCAAGCCGAGCTGCCTTTCAGGAGCGCGGTCCGCAGGCATCCGCACACCACTTCGTCGCGCTGATTGAGCATGCGGTGGCGGAAAGTCACGATCCCGGCGCCGGGGCGCGACTTGCTCGGTCGCAGGTCGGTCACTTCGGTTTCGGCGCGCAGCGTGTCGCCGAGAAACACCGGCTTGGGATGTCGCACTTCGTCGTACCCAAGATTGGCGATCAGCGTGCCGAGCGTGGTGTCGCCGACACTGATCCCGACCATCAGCGCGAACGTGAACGTGCCGTTGACCAGGATCTGCCCGAATTCGCTCGCCTTCGCGGCTTCGGCATCGAGGTGCAGTGGCTGCGGGTTGTGGGTGAGGGTGGAGAACAGCAAGTTGTCGGTTTCGGTGACCGTGCGGCGCAGCTCGTGCGCGATCTTGTCGCCGACGCGCCATTGATCGAAGAAGCGGCCGGCCATTAAATCCTCCCCGGAGCGGGGAGGGGGACCATGCGAAGCATGGTGGAGACGGCCCGGCGAGACATCGAAGGTTGCGCTGGGCCCCCTCCGTCACCGGCCTGCGGCCGGCGCCACCTCCCCGTCCCGGGGAGGATTTGGGTGGACCTCATTCCCCGTCCCCCTGCTCGATCCGCGCCAGCAGCGCTTCGACCTCGACTTGCGCGCCGAGCTTCGCCGAAAGCTCGGCCACCCGCCCCGCGAACGGCGCGGTCAGCGCATGTTCCATCTTCATCGCCTCGAGCACCATCAGCCGCTCGCCCTGCGCCACGTCCTGCCCTTCGGCGACGTCGAGCGCAATCACCTTGCCCGGCATCGGTGCGAAAATGGCGCCGGAGGAGGTGGAGGCGCCGGGCGTGCCGTCTACGCGAGCGGCGCTGAAGCGCCATGTCCGACCCAGCGTTGTTATGAAGACCGCATCATCGTCTACGACTGCGTTTGAGAATTCATCGACGTAGTCGGGCAACTCGTCGCCGCTTGTTTGATAGACGCGCCCTCTGTCGCTGAGCCACATCCTGTTGGAAGGAGCGGAATTCATTCTGAACCCACTCAAAGCAGGCATGGGCAATTGCGCCGCAATGTAATAGCCGGCCAAGTCGATGTCGGCGTGTTCTGGGTCACTGGCATAGATTGCCGCGGCACCCAAGTAGTCGACCATGCCGGTCGATACTTGCCCATCAATGAATTGAGACTCCACCAGCAAGCGATGACAGAAGCCGGCGTTGGTGCGTATCGGCCAGACCTGCACGAACGCGATGTACTCGGCCAGTTTGAAGATCGCCTCATCACGCGTTGCCGCATGGGAAATATATTTGCTGATCATCGGATCGTAGAATGGCGTGACTTCGTCGCCCTGTTCGTAACCCGTATCAACCCGGAGTGGTGGTTGAGGCTCAGCAAACCGCTCCAACCGCCCGGTGCTCGGCATGAAGCCCTTCACCGGGTCCTCCGCATACAACCTCGCCTCGATCGCGTGGCCGTTTATCGCGAGCTCATCCTGCCGCAGCGGCAGTTCCTCGCCGCTCGCCACGCGCAATTGCCACTCGACCAGATCGACGCCGGTGATCTCCTCGGTCACCGGATGCTCGACCTGGAGGCGGGTGTTCATTTCCATGAACCAGATGCGGTCGGGGCGCAGGCTTTCGCTCGCGTCCGCGATGAACTCGATCGTGCCCGCGCCGACGTAATCGACCGCTTTCGCCGCGCGCACCGCCGCGTCGCAGATCGCGGCGCGGGTGGCTTCGTCCATCCCCGGCGCGGGGGCTTCCTCGATCACTTTCTGGTGACGGCGCTGGAGCGAGCAATCGCGCTCGAACAAGTGGACCACGTTGCCGTGGGTGTCGCCGAATACCTGCACTTCGATGTGGCGCGGGCTTTCGATCCATTTTTCGAGCAGCACGTGATCGTTGCCGAACGCCGCCTTGGCCTCGCGGCGGCATGACGCGAACGCCTCGGCGAAATCGGCGGGCAAATCGACCTTGCGCATCCCCTTGCCGCCACCGCCGGCGACGGCCTTGATCAGCACCGGATAGCCGATCGCGTCGGCCTCCTTGGCAAGGCGTTTTTCGGACTGGTCCTCCCCGAGATAGCCAGGCGTCACCGGCACGCCCGCCTCGGCCATCAACTTCTTCGCCGCATCCTTCAGTCCCATCGCGCGGATGCTGGCGGGCGAGGGCCCGACCCAGATCAGCCCCGCGTCGATTACGGCCTGCGCAAAGTCGGCGTTCTCCGACAGAAACCCGTAGCCCGGATGGATCGCCTCGGCCCCGGTCTCCTTCGCCGCCGCGATGATCTTGTCGCCGCGCAGATAGCTCTCCGCCGCCGGCGACGGCCCGATATGCACCGCCTCGTCCGCCTGCCGCACATGCAGCGCGTTGCGGTCCGCATCCGAATAAACCGCCACCGAGCGAATGCCGAGCTTGCGCGCGGTGCGGATCACCCGGCACGCGATCTCGCCGCGGTTTGCGATGAGGAGAGAGGCGATCACAAAAAATCCTCCCCGGCACGGGGAGGGGGACCATCGCGAAGCGATGGTGGAGGGGGCCCAGCGCTACGGCAATGTTCAACGATCAGCCGGAGACACGCCTCCATGTCCTGAAACACATCGCGCGCCATGATCCGCAGCACGCGAAATCCGGCTGCGCGCACGAAGCGATCCCTCGCCTCGTCATGCCGCGGGCTGTCGCCGCGATCGTGTGTTTCGCCATCGACCTCGATTGCAAGGCGCGACGAAAGACAGACAAAGTCGATCGTTAGCGGAGACAGCGGAAACTGCTTGCGGAACTTGTATTCGCCGGGCCGCTTCTTCAGCTCCTTCCAAAGCAGAACCTCAGGCAGGCTCATCGCTTTGCGCAATTGGCGTGCGCGCTTCACCTGATTGATCGGCTGGCGCAAAACCTCCGGCTGAAGTGCCTTCGCCAAGTCCTCCCCGGAACGGGGAGGTGGCAGTCCCGAAGGGGCTGACGGAGGGGTCCCACCTCGCCTCACACGCTGTGCCCGGACGAGAGGTGGGCCCCCTCCGTCACGGCTTCGCCGCGCCACCTCCCCGTTCCGGGGAGGATTTGATTGGCCCTCGCTCACATCCGGAACACCCCGAACCGGGGCGCCTCCGGGATCGGGGCTTCGAGCGCGGCAGCGAGCGCCAAGCCGAGCACGTCGCGGGTTTGGACCGGGTCGATCACTCCGTCGTCCCACAGCCGCGCGGTGGCGTAATAAGGGTTGCCCTCGGCCTCGTATGTCGCACGGATCGGGGCCTTGAATGCTTCGGTTTCCGCCGCATCCCACTTATCGGCGTCGCGGTGGACGGTGGCGAGCACCGAGGCGGCCTGCTCGCCGCCCATCACGGAAATCCGCGCGTTGGGCCAGGTGAACAGGAAGCGCGGATCGTAGGCGCGGCCGCACATGCCGTAATTCCCCGCGCCAAAGCTGCCGCCGATGATCACGGTGAGCTTGGGCACCTGGGCGGTCGCGACCGCGGTGACCAGCTTCGCGCCGTGCTTGGCGATCCCCTCTGCCTCGTACTTCCCGCCGACCATGAAGCCGGAGATGTTCTGCAGGAACACCAGCGGGATGCGCCGCTGGCAGGCGAGCTCGATGAAATGCGCGCCCTTCAGCGCGCTTTCGCTGAACAGCACACCGTTGTTGGCGAGGATCGCGACCGGCATGCCCCAGATGTGGGCGAACCCGCAGACCAGGGTGCTGCCGTAGAGCGCCTTGAACTCGTGGAACTCGGATGCGTCGACCAGCCGGGCAATCACTTCGTGCACATCGTAGGGGGCGCGGACGTCTTCGGGGGTGATCGCATAGAGGTCTTCGGCGTCGAACCGGGGCGAGCGCGGTTCGCGCATCTCCGTGTGAGCCCCCGGGCAGGCGGGGGCCTCCCGCGGGTGGAGAGAGGCCCCGGCCTGCGCCGGGGCTCGCGCTCCGCCCAGATGGCTGATTATGTCGCGCAAAATGGTCAGCGCATGCTCGTCGTTCTCGGCCAGGTGATCGGCGACGCCCGACTTCCGCGCATGCAGCTCGCCGCCGCCCAGATCCTCGGCCGAAATCTCCTCCCCGGTCGCGGCTTTCACCAGCGGCGGTCCGGCGAGGAAGATCGTGCCCTGATCGCGCACGATCACGGTTTCGTCCGACATTGCAGGCACATAGGCGCCGCCGGCGGTGCAGCTGCCCATCACGCAGGCGATCTGCGGAATGCCGAGCGCGGACATGTTGGCCTGGTTGAAGAAGATCCGCCCGAAATGCTCGCGGTCGGGGAACACCTCGGCCTGGTGCGGCAGGTTCGCCCCGCCGCTGTCGACCAGGTAGATGCACGGCAGGCGGTTCTCCTGCGCGATCTGCTGCGCCCGCAGGTGCTTCTTGACGGTCAGCGGATAGTACGTGCCGCCTTTTACCGTCGCGTCGTTGGCGACGATCATCGCCTGCCGCCCCGAAACCCGCCCGATCCCGGCGATCAGTCCGGCGCCGGGCACTTCGTCGTCGTAGAGCCCGTTCGCCGCAAGCTGCCCGATCTCGAGGAACGGCGAACCCGGGTCGAGCAGTCGCTCGACGCGTTCTCTTGGCAGCAGCTTGCCGCGCGACGCATGGCGCTCGCGGCTTTTTTCGGAGCCGCCGAGCGCAGCCTGCGCTACCTTCGCGCGCAGCGCTTCGGCGAGTGCGCGGTTGTGCGAAGTGCGTGTCTTGGCCTCCGGCGAAGTAAGGTCGAGCGAAGTGCCCAGAACCGGCGCGCTCATCGACCTTCACCGTCATGCTGAACTCGTTTCAGCATCCATTCTTCCTCTCGCGCCGCAGTTCGTGGGGCGAAATGGATCCTGAAACAAGTTCAGGATGACGAATTAGGAGGGTCACGATGGACTGCCCACCAATTCCCGCCCGATCAGCATGCGTCTGATTTCGTTGGTTCCGGCGCCGATGTCGAGCAGCTTGGCGTCGCGCATGTAGCGTTCGACCGGCCAGTCGGTGGTGTAGCCCGCGCCGCCGAGTGCCTGGACCGCCTCGTTGGCCACGCGCACCGCGTTCTCGCTCGCCAGCAGGATCGCGCCGGCTGCGTCGAACCGCGTGGTCCTGCCGGCATCGCAGGCCTTCGCCACCGCGTAGACATAAGCCCGCGCCGAATTGAGCGCGACGTACATGTCGGCCACTTTCGCCTGCATCAGCTGGAACGCGCCGATCGGTTTCCCGAACTGCTTCCTCTCGCGGACATAGGGCAGCACCGTGTCGAGGCAGGCCTGCATGATCCCGAGCTGGATGCCGGCGAGCACGGTGCGCTCGTAGTCGAGCCCGCTCATCAGCACCTCGACTCCGCCGTCGAGCGCGCCGAGCACGTTTTCGGCCGGCACTTCGCAATCGACGAACACGAGTTCCGAGGTCGGCGAGCCGCGCATGCCTACTTTCTCGATCTTCTGGCCGACCGAGAAGCCGGCAAAGCCCTTCTCGACGATGAACGCGGTGATCCCGCGCGAGGCGGCCTCCGGGCTGGTCTTCGCATAGACCACCACCACGTCGGCATAGGGCCCGTTGGTGATCCAGAACTTCGTGCCGTTCAGCACGAACCGGTCGCCCCGCCGCTCGGCCTTGAGCTGCATCGAGACCACGTCCGAACCCGCGCCGGCCTCGCTCATCGCCAGCGCGCCGACGTGCTCGCCCGAGATCAGTTTGGGCAGGTATTTTACCCTTTGCTCGTCGTTTCCCCAGCGGCGGAGCTGGTTCATGCAGAGGTTCGAATGCGCGCCGTAGCTAAGGCCGACCGACGCGGACGCGCGCGCGACTTCCTCCTGTGCGATCACGTGATGGAGATAGCCGAGGCCGAGCCCGCCCCATTGCTCCTCGACGGTGATGCCGTGCAGGCCCAGGTCGCCCATCTGCGGCCACAGCTCGAGCGGAAACCAATCCTCGCGGTCGATCCGCGCGGCGAGCGGCGCGATCTGCTCGCGGGCGAAGCGGGCACAGCTCTCCCGGATCATTTCGGCAGTCTCGCCATGAGCGAAGTCGAAATTGTCCATCAACACCCCTTTGCCAGGGCGCCCTAGCACCCATCCATCTTTCAGAAAAATTGAAAGTTCGCGAGCAAGTGTATAGACAGCATCTATGCTGGACAGGTATCTTTTGCGCTACTTTCTTGAGTCGTGGATCAGGGAAACTTTTCTCGCGCCGCTTCCCACTGCAACGTTTCTCAACCGACCCTTTCGGCCGGCATTGCGAAGTTGGAGCGCGAGTTGGGCGCATCGCTTTTCCTTCGGTCTAACCAGCGCGTGCAGCTGACGACGTCTGGCTCCCTATTTCTCGATCATGCCCGTCGTATCGAAATTGAATTCAACAATGCACACCGGGCAATGGCGGTCACCAATACCGTACCGCTCCTGCAAATAGGTATTCTGTCGAGCATCCCGAGCGATCTAATCGGGCGTGCGGTGCGCGCAGCCGCGATCGTGGATCGCTCCGCTCCAATCGAGATGGTCTACGGGACTGAACGCGAATTGATCGGACAACTCGCTCGTGGTCGTATCGACGTCGGACTGACACTCGTCGAACGAGGATCGGATCGATTTCTAGAATTACCCTTATATTCAGAAGGCTACGGGGTTTTCCTCCCACTCGACCATCCGCTTGCCTCGCGAGAACACGTCGCGGCCGAAGATCTCGCAGACAATCCGATGATCGTTCGACGCCACTGCGAAGCACTTTCGGAAACGAGCCGCCATTTCACGGAGCGCGGAATACGGCCTCGCTTTTCGTTGCGATCGACCAATGACGACCAAGTCCTGAAAATGGTCGCGGCGGGACTGGGCGTCACGGTCATGCCGATGAGCTACGAACATCCGGGAGTCACGCGTACTCGTCTCTCCGGCTTCGAAGTGAAGCGCTCCATCGGCTTCGTGTTCGCCCATGAAGCGGAGCACCTGCGCAACGATATGCCCCCTTTGATGACGGAAATTGGAGCTGTGACGAGCGTGCCCGATTGAAAAGTCAAGTCACTGAGGTGTGACCGCAGCCTTATCTGCCGAAGAGGGATGTCGCAGAAAGCCAAAAGGGGAATTCGGTCAAAGGACGCGAGCCCTGCGCGCTTCCCTATCGCCGGCCAACGTCCGCGGATCTCATCGGGAGTTCGACCGCTGACTGATCCAAACGTGTCATCGCCGCGTCGTTCGACCTCTGTCTGGATGCCCGAACCAGCACGGCGAAAGCGGTCCGTCCAGCTCCGCTACCAGGCCGCCAGCCAATCAGGGGGCGGGAACCTCTTTTTTGGCCCGATTGGCACCGATCGCCACCAGGTCATCTCCACGCGCAACTTGCCGAACGGCGGCGCGGTTGTTGCGCGTTGCCTTGGGGTGGGATGCGTTTCGCGCTTCATTCGGCGGCGACGATACACGGCAGACGAATCAAATTGGTGGCGCATAATGCAAAGTCTTTGGCGCTAACTGCATAGAAGACAGCCGGCTTTTCGCGGCACCATCGTTCCTCAATAAACGAGGGAGGTGATGTTGCGCTGGAAGTTTTTGCTTGGAGCTATGGCTGCCACGGTCCTTAGCGGCGGTGCCGCCGATGCGCAGAATCTCACGCCTCCTTCCAATGGCCTCACAGTGCCTGCGGACATGGTGCTGACCAACGCTCACGTCTATACTCCGGGCGGGTGGGCGAGTGCGGTCGCGGTGGGGAAGGGCGTCATTCTCGCAGTCGGCGACATGAATGACATGCAGCCGCTGATCACCCCGCAGACGAAGGTCTTGGACCTTCACGGCGAGACGGTTCTGCCCGGCCTCCACGACATGCACGTGCATCCCACCGGCGCCGGCCAGGGGGAAATGCAGTGCCAGCTTCCGCACGGCTCTTCGCCCGATCAGATCTTCGCCATTCTTGCCGAGTGCGTGAAGGGCAAGAAGCCTGGGCAATGGATCACCGGACGCGCCTATGAAGCGGCCTCCTTCGGCAACACGCCGCCGAACAAGGAGATGCTCGACAAGATCGCCCCCAACAATCCGGTGATGTTCACCGACATCAGCGGGCATAGTTCGTGGGTGAATTCGGCCGCGCTCAAGATTGCGGGGATCACGAAGGATACGCCCGATCCCAAGGGCGGGATCATCGAACGCGACAGCAAGGGCGAACCGACCGGAATTCTGCGCGAATATGCGTCGTTCGCGGTTGCCGGTAACGTGCCGCCGGCGACCCACGAAGAGACTGTGCGCGCGCTCCACTGGGCGCTCAACACGATGCTTGCCCAGGGGATTACCGCATTCGACGACGCGCTCGTCAGCTCCGATATCGCTTCGGCCTACGACACGCTCGCCGATTCCGGCGAGCTCAAGCAGCGCGTGCGCGGTTGCCTCGTCTATACCGATGCGACGCTGATCGCGCAGCGCCAGCTGTATGCCCGCGATCGTTTCTCGCCATCGTGCATCAAGATCCTGCTCGATGGCGTGCCGACCGACAGCCACACCGCGGCGATGCTCGATCCATACGTGCCGCTGCCCGGGCGCAGCGACGCGGGCCGTGAGAAAGGCATCCTCCAGGTACCGCCGGCCGATCTCAACGCCATGCTGGTCCACTTCGATTCGATCGGCATGACGGTGAAGATGCACGCTGCCGGCGACGCCGCGGTGCGCGAGGCACTCGACGCGATCGAGGCGGCGCGCAAGGCGCACGGATTTTCCGGTGTGCTGCACGACGTCGCTCACAACAGCTTCGTGGCGATGAGCGACATTCAGCGCGCGCGCGATATCGGCGCGGTGTTCGAATTCTCGCCCTACATCTGGTTCCGCTCGCCGATCATCGACGATATCGAGAAAGCGATCGGTCCGGAGCGGATGAAGCGCTGGATCCCGATCAAGGACGCGATCGACGCAGGCGACTTCGTGGTCCCAGGTTCGGATTGGGCGGTGGTCCCGACCGTGAACCCGTGGATCGCGATCGAGACCCTGGTTACCCGCAAGCAACCGGGGGGCATCGGCGAGCCGCTCGGCGGCCAGGAAGCGATCACGCTCAAGCAAGCGGTCGACATGTTCACGATCAACTCGGCACGCCAGCAATATGCCGCGGATAAGCTCGGGACCATCGAGCGCGGCAAGCTTGCCGATTTCGCGGTGATCGATCGCAACATCTTCGAGGTCCCGATCACCACCGTTCACGACACCAAGGTGAAGATGACAATCATCAACGGCGAGATCGTCTACGATTCCGACCATCCATTCCCTGCAAGGCCATGAGCTTGCGGCGCCGCCTCGGTTTTTTCGGCGCGGCGCTGTCATTCGCGATCTCGGGCGGTGCGGCGCTTGGCGCCCCACCGCCCACTCTGCGGCTTGCTCCGGCCAAACCGGGGCCGGCAATCGACCTCGCCGCGGTTCGCCGGCATCGGGCCGCGGTGATCCTCTTCTGGCGAACCGATTGTGCCCCCTGTCTGCTGGAATTGCGGCACCTGTCGGAGCTTCGCCGAGCTTCGGGAAAGCGCCCCCTGCTGCTGGTTGCGATGGAGTCCCGCGAAATGCTTCAGGCGGGCTTGCGGCACGTCGGGCAGCCTATTCCTACCTGGTTGTCAGCCGAGGAACCTGGCGCCGTTCTCACCCGTTTCGGTGGAGCTCCTCCGCGCCTTCCACTTGCCGTGGCGGTGAACTCCCGAGGCAACATATGCCGGGTGCGCCACGGACTGATCGGCAGCAATACAGTGAAGCAATGGATGAAGGCCTGTGACTGAATCATTCACCCGACGCGCCTGGCTGATGGGATCCGTGGCCGCCATCGCCGCCTTCTCTTGCGCTGCGGCGCCTCTCCGGGCCGCGCTTCCGGTGCTGCCGAAAAAGAACGACGGCACGTGGTCCGCTCATCCTTTGTGGTCGATCTTGCGGGAAACGCACCTTCAGGTCGACGACAACGGCATCATTCACGCAGCATTCGTCCCGCAGGTCCTGAAGCTGTCGGGCAAGCCGATGACGATCACCGGCTTCATCATGCCGACCGGCGGCGACGCCCGGCACCATTTCATACTCTCGCGCTATTCGCCCGAGTGCCCGTTCTGTCCTGCCGGCGGGCCGACGGAGACGATCGAGGTGTTCGCCGACCAGCCCGTTGGGGCGACACAGCTGATGGTCACTATCGAAGGCGTCTTCAACGTCCAGGGAAATATGGATGCGGGCCTGTTTTACCGGCTGTTTCACGCCAAGCCTGTCTCATAGGACGCACCGATCCTCGCTACCGGCTGTGGCGCCGGCGGAACGCCCTTGGACTGGTGCCTCGCCATGACTTGAAGGCGCGGGAAAATACCGCGGTGTCGGCATAGCCGAGGTCGTGCGCGATCGCGACCATCGGCGTATGCTTGGCCCGCAGCAGCGCTTCGGCCACCCGCGCGCGCTCGGCTCGTACGATCTGCCGCATGGAGGTTCCGTCTTCCGCCAGCCGCCGCTGCAGGGTTCTGGATGAGATCCCCAGTTCGGCGGCCACGCTCTTCATGTTGACCACTCGGTGCCCGAGACGCTTTGCGACGAGGAACCCGACGCGCACCGCAAACGAAGCTTCCTCGGCGTCGGCATGCATGAGATCACGCAAATGCTGCTCGAGATAGGGGGCGATCGGCTGGTCCCGGTGCAGGACCAGCCGGCCCAGATCCGCACGTTCGAACACCAGCCTGTTCACCGACTGGTCGAACAGCACCGGCGCACCCAGCAACCGGCGCAATGCCACGCCACTTGCCGCGCCCCCTTCCGGGGCCGGATGTTCGAAGTGTATTTCGAGCGGGTTCCAGTTCCTGCCGAGCATCGCCCGAATGAGGCCGCACGTGGCGGCGATGGAGAATTCGGCATCCTGGCGGCGCGGCCAGATCGCCGGATCCTCGATCTGGTAGGTCCACTCGGCGGTGGTGGTGGAGGTTTCCAACTCCATCGCCGTTCCGCCTTGCCAAGCGCGCAGGAAGAAGCCGAGGCGCGTAAGCGCGGTCCGGACGTCGGGCGCGGCCATGAAAACCACTCCGAGGGGGCCCATCTCCTCGGGCTGGATGCGGATGCCGACCCGCACCCCCAAAGTGTTGTCGTCGGCCAGCCGTGCCGCGGCTTCGAAAAAAGCCACGTAGCGCGCGAGCGGAATTTCATCGTACAGGCTGCCGATGCGGTCGGCCTCGATGTGAGCCCGCAGGAGCGGCTCGGGCGACAGCCCGCGCTGCACCAGTTCGGCGACCACCGCTGCGAGAATATTTGCGCGAATGATCGGCGCGCGCGAATTCCGGGCCATCGTTGCTCGAACTTTCCTTCAACCGCGACGTACGCAGCCGAAGCGACTTATTCACCGCGCTGGCACGGTTTGCAAAGGTTTTGGCGCGTCTCGCAAAGATACTGCGGGCCCGATCCCGTTAGCCTCGCGAAGTCACTTGCGGGACAGACGATGGCAGCCACGGGCAATCTCGAAACGGACGATCGCGTGCCATGTGCGCTCTGGGTGGACAACCTCACCGCAGGCTACGCCGGCCGTCCGGTGGCACGCCTCGATCATTTGCGATTGGAGAACGGTGCGGCAGCCTTGCTCCTGGGCCCCTCCGGGTCCGGCAAGACGACCTTGCTTCTCGCCCTGGCCGGCTTGGCCGAGCGGATTTCCGGAAGCGTGCTGGTGGCCGGCGTGGCGCCCAGTTCGTTGGACCGGCGCAGGCTCGACCGGTTTCGCGGAAACACGATCGGGTTCGTGTTTCAGAACGTCCATCTCGTTACCGGGCTGACGCTGCACCAGAACGTGCTGCTCGCCGCTTACGCCACCGGCGCACGCCAAGATGCGACGCGGGCGCGAGAGCTGATCGAGCGCTTGGGGGTAGGCGCGGCGGCGGACGAGCGGGCGGAAAAAGTGAGCCGCGGGCAAGCGCAACGCGCGGCGATCGCACGCGCGCTGCTGCTGCGGCCGCGGCTCATCCTGGCGGACGAGCCGACCGCGAGCCTCGATGATGCGTCCTGCGCCGCGGTCGCCGATGTGCTGCGACGTTCCGCGCAGGAAGAGGGCGCCGCGCTGCTGATCGCGACCCACGATCACCGGCTGCGCGAGCATTTCTCGACCGTTATCACCGTGGAGGCGCTCGGATGAACCTGTTCCGCCTCGCGCTGGCGTTCATCGCACGTCGCCCCGGGGTCTGGCTGCTCCAGGTCGCGATGCTGGCGTTCGGGGTAGGACTGGTGGCCAGCCTGCTGCTGCTCGAACGCGGTATCGACCGCCGCATCACGCATGACATGGCCGGGGTCGATCTGATCGTCGGCGCGAAGGGAAGTCCGCTGCAGATCGTGCTGTCTTCGCTGTTTGCGATGGATACCCCGACGGGCAACATCCCGCTCAAGGAGGCCGAGGCGATCTCGCACAATCCCTTGGTCGCAAAGGCAGTGCCGGTCTCGATCGGCGACAATGCCGGCGGTTATCGCATCGTCGGCACCACGCCCGGCTATGCGGAGCTTTATCACGCCCATCTGGAGACCGGACGCTGGTGGACGCAACCGCTCGAAGCCGTCGCCGGCGCAACGGCCGCAAAGCGCCTCCACTTCACCGTCGGCACCCAGTTCGTCGGCCAGCACGGCCTGTCCGGTGGCGAAGCGCATCGGGCAACGCCGTTTCGCGTGGTGGGCATCCTCAAGCCGAGCGGAAGCATCATCGATCGGCTGGTTCTCACCGACACCAGCAGCGTGTGGAAGGTCCATGAAGGCGAGGACGCCGGCGCGGCGATCCCCGGCTTGATCGCGGCGCCGCGGGGCCGCGAGGTGACCGCCCTGCTGGTGAAGTACCGCTCCGCGATGGGCGCGGTGCTGCTGCCGCAGATCGTTACCGCCAAGCCCAATCTTCAGGCGGCCTCGCCGGCCGTCGAAGTGCGCAGGATCGCGCGCGCGCTCGGTATCGGCGCCGAGGTCATCCGCTGGATCGCGATCGCGCTGCTGTTGCTCGCGGCCGGCGGCTTCGTGGTCAATCTTTGGGTGGCGATCGATCAGCGCCGGCCCGAGCTTGCGCTGCTGCGCGTGCTTGGCGCCTCGCGTGCGCGGCTGATCTCGTTGATCGGGCTCGAAGCAGCCATTCTCGGCGTGGCGGGGTCGGTTTTGGGAATCGCGCTGGCCCGCCTGCTGATGGGCGGGCTCGACGCGGTTGCGGAGCAGTACGGAGCCGAGTTTGCATTGCCGCCCCTCGGCATAAGCGAACTGATGATCCTGTTGGCTGGCGTGATCCTGGCCTTGCTGGCGGGTTTGCCTGCCGCCATCCTCGCCGGCTATGTCAGTCCCGCGCGCGAGCTGGCCCGGGCGTAACTCTAAACTTTCAAAAATGAGGAACGCGAACGTGGACGATCTTGCTTTTCGCTCGGCGAGTTCGCTGGCGGCGATGATCCGCGAGCAGACCATCAGCAGCGCCGAGTTGACCGAGCACTATATCCGCCGGATTTCGGAATTTGACGATCGCACCAACGCGGTGGTGGTTCGCACGTTCGACCGTGCTCGCGAAGCCGCCGCTGCGGCCGATGCGCGCCAACGCGCCGGCGGCGAGCTGGGCCCGCTTCACGGCGTGCCGATGACGATCAAGGAGTCGTTCGCGCTCGCGGGAACGCCCACGACATTCGGATTCGAGGCGTTTGCGAACAATGTCGCCACCCGCAACGCCGTCGCGGTAGATCGGCTGATTGGCGCCGGCGCAGTCATTCTCGGCAAGACCAACGTGCCGCCGGGGCTGATGGATGGGCAAAGCGCGAATCCGGTTTATGGGCGCACTGCCAATCCGTGGGACCTCGGGCGAACGCCCGGAGGTTCGTCTGGCGGGTCTGCCGCGGCGCTCGCGGCCGGCCTGTCCGCACTGGAATTCGGCAGCGACATCGCATCTTCGATCCGCAATCCTGCGCATTACTGCGGCGTCTTCGGGCACAAGCCGACTTACGGTGTTTGCCCTACCCGCGGGCACTGGCTTGCGCCCCACGATTTGGCGCCCGATATTGCGGTGGTCGGCCCGTTGGCGCGCAGCGCCGCCGATCTCGCGCTCGCTCTTTCGGTAGTCGCCGGCCCGGACGAGCCGATGAGCCACGGCTGGCAACTTGCGCTTCGCGGATCGCAGAAGAAACTGCGTCAGTTCAATATCGCCCTCGTGATCGACGATGCCTTTGCCGAAGTGGACGCCGAGGTCTCCGCGCTGCTCGACGACCTCGGTACGTTTCTCGAGGGCCAGCAAGTCCGCGTGAATCGCAAGACCCGTCCCGCATTCGACAGTCGGGAGCTCTTTCAACTCTACATGATCCTGTTGCGCGCGGCGGGGTCCGCGAGCGCGGGCGACGAAGAGGTCGCCGCGGCAGCTCCGCTCGCGACGGGGGCGAGCCGCTTCAGCAAGGAGATGGCAACGCTCAATGCCTATGGCGTCGTGCTCTCGCATCGCGACTGGCTCCGGCTCGACGCGGAACGCGATGGGATGCGGCGCAAGTGGCGGGAATTTTTCGCCGAGGCCGATCTGCTGCTCTGCCCCCCGCTCTCGACCGCGGCGTTTCCACACGACGAAAGGCCGCCGCAACAGCGGACCCTGACCGTCAACGGGCGCGAAGTGCCGTTCGAAAACCAGCTGTTCTGGGCCGGTTATGCAGGTGTGGTCTATCTGCCGGCCACGGTCGCGCCGATCGGCCTCACTACCGCCGGCTTGCCGGTCGGCGTGCAGATCATCGGCCCGGAATATGGCGACTATGAATGTCTGCGCTTCGCCCAACTGCTCGAGCAGCATTACCGCGCTTTCGTGCCGCCCCCTGATTTCGCGGGGACCACGTCTACGCCTGGCTGATAGAGCGCAGGCCGGCATTCGCCTGCGCCGGGCATCAACGAAGAAAGATTGAAGCCAGCTTCCGCCAGGCGATTTGCCCGCTCAGTGATGGCCGATCATCGATGAGAACAGGTAGAGGTTCCACGCCTGCAAAGCGAGCGCCACAGCGCCGAAGGCGAAGAACGCCCACCGCAGCTTGCGGCCCTTTCCTGCGCCCGTTCCGGCCTCCTTCGGCGTCGCCTTGGCGACCAGCATGGGCCGGTAACGGTCGATGTAGCACCATAACAGCCACAGATGGATCAACAGCACGCACAAGCCGCCCACCACCATGTCGGCGATCGCGGCCCACAATTGCGCGCCGGTTTCGGTCCCCGAAATCCAGCCGACGAAATCCTTGAGGATCAAGGCGTCCAGCATGAACGTGAGGAACGCAACCGGGAAGGCAACGACAAGCATCAGCGGCACGAAGCGATTGGCGAGCAAGGCAAGGCCGAACGCGACTTCCACGACCTTGGCCGACTGGTACATCCATCCCGTGCGGATCATTTCCGTGACGACCGCGTGCTTGATCGGAAGATCGGCCGGCATCCCCAGGTGGGGGAGGATCGGAATGAAGCCGAAAAACCAGTTCAATCCGCTCATCAGGTAGAAGATGCCGAGCACGAGCCGTGCCGCGAGCATCATGCGGGCAAATGTCATAACGCCTCCGCTCCTCAGGGAATCCTGGCCGTTTCCGCCTCGGCGACGATCGTCTTGCCGTCCGGTTCGGTCAGCCAGCGCGTGTCGACCAAACGCTGCACGGCCTGTTTGACCTTCTCGACGTAGATCGCGTGCGTCGGATAAAGCTCCCTGAGCTTCGCCGGCGTGAAAGGCTCGCCATAGCCGCTCCGCAAGCAAACCGGCGCACCGTCGCGCGCGCCGTACCAGCTTGCGGTCGGTACGTCGACCGCAACGCTCCGCACGCCGCCCAATGCATTGCCCTCAGCATCCCGGACGGGAACGAGATGCCCGGCAGCATCGAAGCCGCTCGCCAGCTTCTGGAGCTCGATCGGTTCCCCGTGCGGCGGCGGCACTCCTTTTGCGACCCAGTCATCGAGATTCCGCCAAATCGCATCGACCGGATAATTGAGCGGGAACGCGCTGGGCGGTTTTCCCGGCGGAATGCATCCATCGGGCGTGCCTATCCGGACATCGCTTCGCTTCTGGTCTTCCGATCCCGGGCCCCATTGGTGGAACAGCGCGCCGCTGTGGGTGCCGCCCGCGATTTCATAGCGGCGATAAAGGTCGGGCGCCGTGTCGCTGTCCGGACGCCGCAGATAGCGCGAGACCGGCACGTCGCCTTCCACCTCGAGATCGATGAACGGCACGCCGACCGGCTTCACGACCAGCCGGGGATCTCCGGCCGAATAGACTTTGTCGCAGTTGTTGAACGGATTGCCGAACGGCGCGTGCCCGCCCATGAAATAGCCATCGTAGATCCGCTTGCCGCCGCCGGCGGTAACCAGCGGCGAGATCGAAACGGCATAGGCCCGCGCGATGCCCGCGGTTTGGGAAAAGCCGGTCATGAAGATGCGCGCGACCGGATAATCGCGCAGCGGGTTGTCGGCCGCGTCGGAGCGCACCAGCGCGCCGAGCTGGCTGAGCATATCGAATTCGAACCCCATTTCCATGTCGCTCGAATTCTTCACTTCGGGATCGGGGCAGCGCTCGCCCTGCGGCAACGGATTGGCAAGCGAAAGCGCCGCGTAACGGGCCGGGTCGAACCGCTTCAATGCGGCCACGGACACCGGCTTGTAGGTGATGCCGATCCAGATATCGCCATCGCGCATGAACTGATCGCGGCCGAGCATCCACATCAGGTCGCTATCGACCATCATCGAGGAGTTGAGCGGCTCGATGATGACGGTTCCGTTGAAGCGGGAGACGTTCCTGGGCCGCCGCACGAGAATGCGCGTGACGTACGGCCCGTCAGCGATCCGGCGCAGCTTGTCGTCCAACGGCAGGTCGAAAATGCGGCCGGTGCCGCGCATCAGGTATTCGTCTTCGACATAACCTTGCGCCGCAATATCCTGGGGTTGTTCCGAATGGGCGGCGCTGTCGAACGGATGCGATGCCTCGCTTACGGCGATGGGCCCTTCGATCTGCGGCAGGCCGACGTCGCCTCGCTGGACGAGCTCCGCGGCCTGCAGCCCGGTCGGGACGAACCCGAACGCGAGCGCCAGGCTCAAGAGGAATTGGGTTACTTTCATCCTTGGATCCTCGATCGAGTTGCATCCGGCACGTCGGGATTTCTTGTCCGCGAGCATCGCTTTCCGTTGCGAAGTCGGCGCCCTGCGGCGGTTCATGGTTTCGCCGCGGCGTCCTTCCCGTAAATGAGATCGCCGAGGAAGCGAGCGTCGTCCTCGTGCGGCCGATCGACCATTTGCACTTCGTCGCCGAACTGCATGACCTTGCCGGGCGTCTCGCGTACGGTCGGCCAATGCGGTAGGCCGGGTCCGTTGGGATCGCCAGTCTTGGCGAAATTCACCCAATAGGAGGTGATGTCGCGCTCGAGCATCCAGTCGACCGGCCCCCACTTCCGCGGTTCGTGCGCAAGCTTGGCGAAGACGTAACTCAGCTCGGACGCGTGGTAGGCACCCTGGAGGTTCCTGCCGTAGCCCGGAACGCTCGCTGGCGGAGGAGCGTGGATGAAGCGATACTGATAGGTCGGCGCGGCCCGCGAATGCTCGTCGGCAATCGTATCTTCGATGAACTCGGCGTCCAGCGTGCCCACGCGCTTGTTCGCCTGTCGCGCTTCCTCGTCGGTCGATCCGGGAAACCGCTCGAGGAACGCGCTCGCCCCCGCGCCGAAGCGACGATCGGCGGCCGCGCGATATTGCTGCGCGGTCAGCGTCGGCGAAATCTGTCCTTCATCGCCGGTCGAGCCCACGATCATCGGCACCGCTGCATCGAGACCCTTGCGGAGCGCCTCGTGCTGAGGGACGGGATAGACCCAACCGTCGATCACCGGCTCGAACTGGTGGCCCGACAGCCTGAACAGCTTTTCGGGCGGCAGCGCGCGGAGCTGCGCGAGCGTGGTCGCGCCGAGCTTCCCGGCCACGGCGAGCCCGAGCTGTTCGCTCTGGGCCAGGGTGCGCGGTTCGCGCCAGCCCAACGAACCGCCGGATTCTCCGATCACGCGCGCAAAAAGCCCACGCGCAAGCGGCGATACGGTCAACAGGTTGACCATCTCGGCGCCCGCCGATTGGCCGAAAATGGTGACGTTGTCGGGGTCGCCGCCGAAGGCCGCGATGTTTCGCCTGACCCACTTCAGCGCCTGGATGCCGTCGAGCAGTGCGTAATTGCCCGACGAATGCTCGGGGGATTCAGCGGTCAGCAGCGGATGAGTGAAAAAGCCCATCGGCCCGAGGCGATAATTGACCGCAACGAGGATCACCCCTTTCTCGGCGAGGGGGCCCCCGTCATGGGCTACGTTCGAGCCTGCGATGAACGCGCCGCCATGAAACCACACCATGACCGGGAGCTTCTTGGGGGCAGGATTTGCCGGCTCCCAGATGTTCAGCGTGAGACAGTCCTCGCTCGGCGGCCGCTGATCCGCAACGTTGGGAAATTCGCCTTGGAAGCACGGCGCGCCGAACCGATCCGCGGTGCGCACGCCGGGCCATGGCCGAGGCGGGAGGGGCGGCCGCCAGCGTAGCTTACCGACAGGTGGCGCTGCATAAGGGATACCCTTGAAGACCCTCACGCGCCCGTCCGTGCTGGTGTCCGGCAGGAGGAGGCCCGAATGGGTCGAGATCGGCTTCTCGGCCCGGGCACCGTCCGGAACAAGGCACAGCGCCATCGCGGCGAGGCCGAATAGGCCAAGGGCGCGCCCGGGCGACGACTTGCGCTTGGCTGTGGGGAGATAAGTTCGAAGAACGCGCGTCCGCTTCGGAAGACGCACGTCCAGGCCGGCTGGCGAAAGAGTGTCGGAATTTTCTGCGAGCATGCGCACGTTTCCTTCCGAAGCAGCTCTTTCTCGAAAATCTAGGGCAGGGGTGCCGACGAAGCCCGCTGAACGAGCGTGTTTCCGTCCTCGGGTTCGAGCCAGCGCTGCGCGACCAGCATCGCGACGTCGCTCTTCACTTTGCCGACGTAGTCCGAGTGGGAAGGGTACAGGCGAGACAGCGTTTCACGCGGAAACGGTTCGCGCCACCCCCACAGCTCGCAAATTCCCGGCCCGTCCATCCGCGCGTGATACGTCGCGACCGGCACGTCCAGCTGAGGCGAACGAACGCCGCCCAGGGCGTTGCCGAATTCATCCACCGCGAGGCGCGCTTGCGGCGTGCCGGGGCTGGCGACGTCCATCGGCGCGCCGTGCGGCGGCGGAACGCCGTGACGGGACCACGCTTCGAGATTCGCGAAGGCACCGTTGACCAACAGACCGAACGGCACGTCGTTGCCCGGAGCCCCGTCCTGCTTGCACGCGGTGGAAACCGCTAGGTTGGCACCGCTCGTTCGTGCGATATCAGCGGGCGTGGGCGTGCCGGCATCGTCGCCGTCATGGATGTGCGACGCTCCGGCAACCTCGTAGCCCCTGAACAAGTCCGGGGCGATGTCGGAATCGGGCCGCCGGCGAAGCCCCTGAAGCTCGCTCTGCGAGACCACGACCATTACCGGAACTCCGACCGGGCGAAGCTCGAGCCGCGGATCGCCCGGCGGGATGGGCGCCGCGCATTGATTGAGCGGCAAGCCCGGGCCTGTTGCGACCGTCGCAAGATATCCATCCCACAATGGCTTGCCGTCGCGGCCAAGAACGAATGGATGGATCGCCTCGGCGTAATCGAGAACGAAGCCGCCCGATTGCGAATCCCCGGTCATGTACAGGCGGTCGACCGCCAAGCCCTTCAGCGGGTTGGCAGCGTCGTGGCTCTTCAGCAGCGCGCCCACCTGGCTCAGCGCGTCCCACATCAACCCGTTCTCGGTCGCCGGGGAAGACTCGGGCGGCAGGCCGCCGCGCGGCATCGGCAGCCGTTCCTGCCCGCAAGTGCGGTCCGGGGGCAGCGGATTGGGGAAGCCGAGGCGCGCATAACGCTTGCGGTCGAATTCCTTGAGCGCCGCGATCGCTACCGGTTTCACCGTCACTCCCACCCACACGTCTCCGTGGCGCAAGAAATGCTCGTGCGAGCTCCCCCAGATCAGAGGGAGGTCGTAGCGGATCGACGGATTGAGCGGCTCCACCACTACCGTGCCGCTGAACTCGCGCGGGTTTTTCGGCCGTCGGATCAGGATGCGGGTCACGTAAGGTCCGCGCGCGACTTCTTCGAGGCGACCGGCAGCCGGCCATTCCAGAGTGCGCGCGGTCCCTTCGATGAAATACTCTTCTTCCAAATAACCGCGCTTCGCCAGATCGATCGGCTCCACGGCAGCGCTCGCTTGCGCCCAAGGGCGGGAATTCGCAGTAACCGGAATTGGCCCCTCGACAGCGGGAATGGCGGGCACGGCAGGTCTGACCGGTGTATCGGCTTTCGCCGGACAGAGCGCCGTAGCGAAAGCCAGCAGAAGAAGGCCGCGCGTCATTCCGACCAATGCGGCCCAGCACAGGTTTGTCCGTCCGGTCTGGTCAGTGCGCGATTTCATTAGCGGACTTTCGAATTTCCAGAAAAGTAGCCCCCTCGCGTGGGAGAGGCGAGGGGGCTAGGAGGGGAGAAACGGTGCCCCAGTTGCTAGCCTGAGACAAGCAGAACTCGGCCTGTCCCGCTTTGCTTTTGCGGCCATATTGTGCGGACGATCCGTCCGTTCTCCCGCAAAGAAGCAGGTTCGTCTAAGACTTTAGTCCGATGGCCCTCGCGCGCTGTCGCCCTTAGCTTGCTTAGCGAAAATACGAAGATCGATTGGGGGTTGTGATGGCTGGAAAGTGGCAAATCTCCGCGCCTGCGAAGGTAGCGGCGGCGACGTTGTCGGCAACCGTGTTGAGCGTGCTCGGTTATGCGGCATACGCAAGCTCGGGCGAACCGGCAGACTGGGCGGATAGATGCGCCGGCATGGCGAACATTTCGGGCTACGGCCTGAAAGTCGAAAAGGCCGAATGGGTGCCCGCCGGGCGGGCTCCGGCAGAGGACGGCAGCGGCGCCGGCGACAGTTCGCGCCCGATCATTCCGGAACACTGCCTGGTCCAGGGAACGATCAACCCGCGGACCGGCGTGGGCGGACGGAAATTCGGCATCGGGTTCGATTTGCGAATGCCGGCGCAGTGGAATGGACGGTTCGCCTTTCAGGGCGGAGCGGGCATGGACGGGCGGATGTCGCCCGCCCTGGGCGACATCTTCGGTACGTTGGAGCCGTCCGCGCTCGAGCGCGGTTTTGCAGTGATTTCCAGTGACGGCGGCCATCGCGGGGACTTTCGCGATTCCTCATTCGGGCTCGATCAGCAAGCGCGCATCGACTACGCCTACAACGCGCTCGACAAGACGACTCTCGCCGGCAAGGAAATGGTGACCCGCTATTATGGCGCGGCGCCGAAGTATTCGTACATGCTCGGCTGCTCGAACGGCGGACGCCAAGGGCTCATAGCCTCGCAGCGCCTGCCGCTGCTGTTCGACGGAATCGTCTCCGGTGATCCCTCCATCCGGTTCTCGAAAATCTCGCTCGACGAGGTCTGGAACGTGCAGGCGCTCGCCCGCATCGCACCGAAGGATTCTCACGGAAAGCCGATCTATTCACGAGCTTTTTCCGACGCCGATCTCAATCTGGTCAAGAACGCCGTGCTCAAGCAATGCGACGCGAAGGACGGTCTTGCCGATGGGCTGATCCAGGATTGGCAAGCGTGCAAGTTCGATCCGGTGGTGTTGGAATGCAAGGCGGGCAAGACAGCCGGTTGTCTGTCAAAGCCGCAAGTCGGAGCGCTGCATGCGCTGTATAATGGACCGCGCAAGCGCGATGGCACATCGATCTACGGCCCGTTCAATTACGACACCGGTATCGTGACTCCCGCTTGGCGCGGAATGCGCCTGGGCAATTCCCGGACCGGAACGCCCGATGCCGCCGACGCGACGTTGGGCGTCGGCCAGTTCAAGTTTTACCAACTGACTCCCCCCGAACCGAATTTCGATCCCCTCAAGCCGCTCGATTACGACAAGGCTTTGGAGCGCGTTCGGTTCACGGCCGCGTTGAGTGACGCGGACTCGCCATTCCTCAGCACGTTCGCAGCCCATGGAAAAATGATCGTCTACAATGGCCTTTCCGATCAGGGCATGGCGTCCAGCGAACTTGCGGACTGGTACCAGCAGGTCGAACGGGTCAACGGAGCTTCCGTCAGGGACTCCGTCCGCCTGTTTCTCGTTCCCGGCATGACGCACTGCTTCGGCGGACAGGCGACGGACAAGTTCGACATGCTCGACGCGATCACCGCATGGGTGGAGAAAGGGCAAGCGCCGGATCGCATCGTGGCAACCAGCCGCTCGATGCCCGGCATTTCCCGGCCTCTGTGCCCGTTCCCGAAGGTCGCCCGCTATCGGGGCGGCGACAAGCAAGCGGCCGACAGCTTCCAGTGTACGTGACGGCAGGAAGATAACGGTGGATGGGATGCGCGAGCGCCCGGTCACGACCCGAGTGCAAACCATGCGCCGGGAACTCAGAGGATTGCATGCTGCAGCAAACTGCAGACCGTACGAAGGGCGGCGCACATGGGAGCGAGCGTATCCAGCGCAGCGTTGATGCCGTGGCGGAAACAGGCACAGCGGTTGCGCGTCGACAGTTGCGAAGAAGGATGCGCGAGCGGTTCGGCTACCGTTCCGCTCAATGTTTTTGTCGGTTGGACCGAGGGCATCGCAACCCGTTGCGGCTACCGGTCGCTGGGCTGGCTCCTCGGAAGCGAGCACGACCTTCGGCTGCTGTATGACGTAGGACAGGTTGTCCTTACCTGCTCCACCCTTGGCGCTGCATTGCGCCGTTTCGCCGACTATTTTCCCTTGATACAAGACGCGACGGAACTGTCGATCTGCGAGGAAGGGCGGCACTGCACCGTCACTTACAGGATCCTGGACCCGGAGATCTGGCCTCGTCATCAAGACGCGATATTTACACTGGCAGTCGTCGCTCAGCTCATCCGCAAGGCCGCGCCAAAGGATTGGAAAGAGGTCGAGGCGTTCGTCGAAGATCCCGACCCGGCCGCCGCGCACGAGCTCGCCAGGCTGATCGGTATCACCTGTTGTTCGGGCGCCGACGGGAATTCGTTGCGCTTCCCGCATCATTTTCTCGACATGCCCTTGCCGCCCGAGCCGGGCCTCGTGCCGCCCGATTTGCGGCAATTGGCCTCGCTTGTGGCGCAGAAGCGCCGCCAGACGGGCATCGTCGAACTGGTGAGGGCGCAAATCTATCAGCGGCTGGGGAGCGCTCAGATCGGGCAGCCGGAGATTGCGCGGGCCTTGGGCATGTCGAGCCGAACCCTTCGGCGCCGGATGGCGCAGGAAGGAGTTTCCTTTCAACGAATCTTCGACGATTGCCGCATGCGCCAAGCGCTGCATGAGTTTCAGGCGCGGAGTCCGATATCCGTCGCCCAGACGGCGTTGCGGTTGGGCTATTCGGAGCACAGCACTTTTACCCGGGCGTTCCGCCGTTGGAGCGGACAGCCGCCGCAGGCGTTCATCGCGCGGCGGTAGCGGCTCTTAGTCCCGGATTGCGTACGACCTTCGGCGAATGATTTCTCTCGGCACGACGCTCACTCCACTCGATCTCCGATCCGTATCAAGCGGGTCGAGGTCCGGTCGAGATGAACCATCCCCCTCTCGATCTTAATTTCGTTGCCGGCGCCGCACGGCTTGTGGGTTCGAAATTCAGGCCGACGGCCCGCGGCACAGGCCAGTTGCGGCATCGGCCAAGATCGTCTTGGCTTCCGCCAGCTCTTCACCCTCGAGCCGCGCCAACCTGTCGATCTCGCTCAAAGGAACGTCGGTGAACAGTTTCAGGAAGCGCGCGACGTCGCTGTCGTGGGTGTTCTTCCAAAATTGCCAGTAGGCTTCGCGCGGCAGCATGTCCTCGTTGAGCCAGACTGCGCCGCCGACGGTCTTTCCCATTTTTTGGCCGTCGGCAGTCGTCAACAAGGGGGTGGTCAAACCGTACAGCTCCACACCGTCGCTGCGCCGGCCGAGTTCGATGCCATTGACGATGTTTCCCCATTGGTCGGACCCGCCTAGCTGGAGCCTGCAGCTTTGCCGGCGCGACAATTCGAGGAAATCGTAAGCCTGCAAAATCATGTAGTTGAATTCGAGAAATGTCAGGGCCTGCTCGCGATCCAGCCTTAGCTTGACGGAATCGAAGCTGATCATTCGATTGATGGTGAAATGGGCGCCGACGTCTTGCAGCAACGGAATATACGACAGCTCGTCCAGCCAATCCGCGTTGTTGACCATTATGGCGTCGGTCGGTCCGTCGCCGAACCGCAGGAAGCGCTCGAACACTCCTTTGATCGAGGCGATGTTTGCTGCGATCGTCTCTAGATCGAGCAGTTTGCGGGATTCGTCCTTGAAGCTCGGATCGCCGATCTTGCCCGTGCCGCCGCCCATTAGCACGATCGGCTTATGGCCCGCGTCCTGCAATCGACGCAGCAGCATGATCGATACGAGATGCCCGACGTGGAGCGATGGAGCCGTAGGATCGAAGCCGATATATCCGGGTACGATCTGCTCCGTCGCGAGCCTGTCGAGCCCGTCCGCATCGGTCACCTGGTGAATATAGCCGCGCTCGTCGAGCAGCCGCAGCAAGCTTGAAATGAAGTGCGTCATCAGGTGCCGCCTAGCGAGGGTTTCTGCAGTCTGCCAGCTTTCAACGGACGCCGTCGCGGTAGCGGCGCGGGCTGGTCTTGGTCCATCGCCGAAATGCCCGGGTGAAACTGGCATTCTCGGCGTAACCCAAAGCCGACGCGATTTCGGCGATGCTCATCCTGCTGTTCGTAAGCAGGCGCTTCGCAAGTGCCTCGCGGCGGTCGTCCAGCAGACGTTGGAACGATTTGTTCTCGAGGCTGAGCCGGCGGTAAAGGGTGGATTGGGAAATGCGCATTTCCTGCGCGAGATGACCCAAGCTCACCTTCCGCTGGATCGAGGTGGGCGTCAGCGCGCCCAGGACGCGATCGCTCACGCTCTGGATGCCGCTCCTGGTCTCGACCCGGTCGCGCAGCTGGGTTTCGAGGATCTCCGCCAGCGCATCGCTCAAGGCGATCGAGCGGATGTCGAGATCGGCAGCCTTGAGCACGATCGCGTTGCGGGTCTGGCTGAAAAACACCGGGCAGCCGAAAGCGTGCTCGTATTTGCGCCGAGGCACTTTGGGGCCATGCTCCAGGTGAACCTCCACCGGATCGCAACGCCCGCCCGCATAAGCCCGTATCAGCCGGATGATCACGCCCAGCGAGTATTCGGCGTCCTGCCGGCGGGGCGCGATCCGATCGTCGCTGATCTGGTAGATCACCGTGGCGAACTCATTGTCGAGTTCGACCGCATTCGCGGTCGCGTCCTGAACCGCGGAAACGTAGCGGCAAAGATTGGTCAGTCCTTGTCCGAGCGTTTCCGAACTGACGAAGAGAAATCCCAATGCTCCCAGCGTTTCCGGGCCGGCCGTCGCCGAAAGGGCGAGCCCGAGCAGCGGATCGCCGGCGAGATCGGAGGCCGCTTCGAAGAGCGAAACGTAGCTGCGCAGCGGAACGTGATCGTTCACGTCCTCGAGCCGCGAAGGCTGGATGTCGGCGGCTGCGAGCAATTTGCCGAGCGGAAGCCCGCGATCGCGCAGTCGCTCGACCAGGACCCGCGCCACCTGGACCGAGACCATAGGTTCGACAGCGACGGTCATCGTGTTGTTCCACTTATCTCAATAGGCGACGCACACCGATTTGATCTCCGTATACGGCGAGAGCGCATCGGGGCCGAAATCGCGTCCCAGGCCCGACTGCTTATAACCTCCGAATGGCAGATTTGGGTCGACCGGTACATGCGTGTTTACGTAGACCGTGCCGGCCTCGATCCGCGGGATCAAGTCCATCGTGCGGCCAAGATCGTTGCTCCAGATGCTCGCGACAAGTCCGTAAGGGGAATCGTTTGCAAGATCCACCGCGCCCTCGATCGTCTCGACGGCGGTGACGCTCAGCACCGGTCCAAACACCTCCTCGCGCTGAATCGTCGCATCGGCAGACGCGTCGGTGATCAAAGTGGGCGAAACGTAGAAGCCGCAACCGGGCACTTGGCCTCCGCTGAAAACGCTCGCTCCGCCCAACTTTGCTTCGTCGATCCGGCCCACGACCTTGTCGCGATGCTGAGCGGAGACCAGTGGGTTGACCTGCATCGCGGGATCGAGCCCGGAGCCGATCGACATCTGGCCGATGGCGCCTCGCAGGGCATCGATCATTCCGTCATAGGCCGGGCGTTCGACGTAGATGCGCGAGAGCGCCGCACAAACCTGGCCGCTGTTCAAGAAAGCTGCTGCGAGCAATCCGGGCGCAATTTTTTGCGGGTCGACGTCTGCGAGCACAAGCGCCGGATTTTTGCCTCCCAACTCGAGCGAAAAGCGCGCCATGCGATCGATCGCCGCGTGCCCGACCTGCTTGCCCGCCGCGGTCGACCCTGTGAAGCTGACCTTGGCGATCCGCGGATGCGCGGTCAGGGCCGCGCCAGCCGTGGGCCCGCGGCCGACGACGACGTTGAACACGCCCGCCGGCACGCCCGCCTCGATCGCTAATGCGGCCAGCTTGAGAGCGCTCAGGGGCGTAAGCTCGGAAGGTTTCAAGACGACGGTGCAACCCGCGGCAAGGGCTGGCATCACCTTCCATAGCGCGATCATCATGGGGAAGTTCCAGGGCGCGATCGCCGCCACGACGCCGACCGGTTCCGCGCGCGTATAGGCGTGGTAGCGACCGCCGGGGACGATCGGGATCGACAAATCGAGCGTCAGCCCGGTGATTTTCGTCGCCAGTCCCGCGATGTAGCGCATGTATTCAACCGAAGCGCCGACGTCGACCGCTCGGGCGATCGCAATCGATTTGCCCTGGTTCCAGGTTTCCAGTTGAGCGAAATCTTCCCCGTTCCGCTCAACCAGCTCGGCGAAGAGGAGCAGGATGCGCTCCCGATCCGCGGGGCGCATGCCCGACCAGCGCCGGTCGTCGAACGCGCGCGCTGCGGCGGAAACCGCTTTATCGACGTCGCCAGCTGAAGCTTCGGGAAGGGTTGCGATCGGCTCTTCGGTTGCCGGATCGACCAAGGTCAGCGGATCGCCGGTGCCGTGGATGAACGAACCCTCGACGAACAAGCCTGTAGCCTGCGCCGCGAAGTTCTTCACTTCGGCGGATAAACTGATGCCTACCATATTTCCTCCCCGCAAGCGCGTGGCGTTGATCTCAGCGCCGCAGGATGAATCATTCCTGTGGGGGCGTATTGGCTTTCGCGGTCAAACCTTGGCGATTTGACCCAAATATTTCTCAGCGAAGAGCGCAGGGAAGGGCGGACGCGACGCGCCCGCCCTTCGCCCGCCCCTCAATACCTTGCGCCGATCGTCAGGCCGAAAGTCCGCGGCCGAAGCGTGGTGGCCTGGAACAGGGCCGGGTTGTTCCCTGAAAACACCGCAATCGATTCGCTGAGGCCGAGTTGCGGGTGAACGTTGAACACGTTGTTGGCGAACAGCGAAATATCGAGCACGTCGGTGGTCGCGCCGACCCGCAGATTGACCGTGTTGGTGTGAGGTTGAGGCGGAATCAGCGGATTGAAGCTGCCGCCGTTCGCAGGATTTTGAGAGCCGATCCGATCGGGTCCCGCAGACAGGTACTGATAGTCAGCCCTGATGTAGCCCTCGTGGGTCAGCAAGGGGAATTCGTAGCGCCCGCTCAGCGTGGCGGTCCACGGCGAGCCCGGAATGCGGTCGCCGGCGCTGACAAGGTTCGTGCCCGGAGCACCCGGATTGGGCACGTCGTCCTTGAACTCGGCGTGGTTGTAGCCCAGCGTGCCGGATATCTGGAGCCGGTTGGTCAGGTTCACCGTCGCTTGAAGATCGAACCCTTTGCTGACGGCGGAGCCGGCGTTCACGACAAACTGGAACCCGCACGAGAGCGCGATGTTCTGCTGGATGTTCTTCCAGTCGACATAATAGGCGCTGCTGGCGATCTGCAGGACGTCGAACAGCCTGCTTTTTGCGCCGACCTCGTAGCTCCACAGACTGTCGGAATCGTAAGTGCTGAAGCCGTTGGCCGCCAGCGGGAGGTTGCAACCCGCACCGATCTCGGGATTGCCGCCGCCGGTCCGGAAGCCCTTTGCAGCGGAGACATAGAAGAGCGTGTCCGGCGTGGCCTGGTAGGACAAACCGAATTTCGGCGTGACTGGCGTCTCGTCCTGGCTGGCGTCCGCGACGACCGGGGTGGGGCCGACGATCGGGCCATAGTTGTTGAAGAAGATGTCGACCTTTGATCGGGCGACGCGCGCGCCGGCCGTCAACGTGAGCTTGTCGGTGATCTTGAAATCGCCTTGGGCAAAGCCGGCAAGCTGCGTCTCCTTGACGATGCCCGGATCGAGCGCGTCGCCGAAGACGTTTCCGGCCATGGGCGCGTCCGCGCCGCCGGGCTGCAGCGGGCCATAGCAGAACGGCGCGACAGTGAAGAGAGGGCAGCCGCCCGCCGGGAACGAAACCGGCGTGGTCAGCGATGCGACGAACTGCCGTGCGACCTGCCGGTTGTGCGTGTAGAAGACGCCCGCCACCCAGGTCAGCCGAGCTGCGGGATCCGCCGACTCGATCCGGAATTCCTCGGAGAAATTCTCCTGGTTGTTGAACTGGAAGGCCGGGTGATAGTCGCCCACCGCGGACAGGTAGGAGCCGTAGTAGAGCGAGTGCTCGAACGACGTGTAGTCGTTTTCGGCGCGCTGCTTGCGATTGAAATACGAGGTGTTCGAAACCAGTCGGACCGGCCCCAGCTCCCATTCCGCCTTCAAGGTCGGAAGATAGAAGTGGTCATGGCTGGGCTGGGCCTTGGCGTTGCCTTGCGCGAAGCGGCCATTGCTCGGATCGGACAGATTGAGCCAATAGGAGTTGCTGTCGTTGTTGTAGATGTTCTGGTAGTAGATCGCCGCCGTCAGCGTGAGGTTCTCGGTCGGAGCCAACGTCAACGCGCCGCGCAAAACGTCGATATCCTGGTAGTTCGAGTTCTTTTCGACCAGCGTGCCGGTGGTTGGCTGCGCGTATCCGCCCGCGGGCGGCGTCACCCCGGGAAACTGCGAAGCGAAGTAATTCGAATTGGCCGCCACCAACAGCGGGCCGACGTTCGGAACGTTCGCCAGCGCGCCAAGGATGCCGGCGGTCACCGGACAGCTGTTGGGCGTGACGAAACAGGTCGAGAGGTAGACCGGGCCGCCGGCCGGGCGATCGTACTGGATGCGGTCTACGTAACCGCCGTCGTGGCGATGCCAGGCGCTGATGCGGAAAGCCAGCTTGTCGGGGACGATCGGCGCCCCGATCGCCACGCCTGCCTCGTAGCTGACGCCGCCGCCTTCGGTGGTCGCCACCTCTGCGCGCCCGTAGGCGCTGAATTTGTTGAGATCGGGCGCGGGGGTAATAAACCGCACCGCGCCGCCTTCCGCCCCGGCACCGAACAGGGTTCCCTGCGGGCCCCGCAATACCTCGACCCGTTCGAGGTCGAACACGTAGGGAAAAACCGAGTAGGCGCTGTAGCCGAAGTTGCGCGACTGGATTGGCGTATCGTCGATGTAGATGCCGGTCGTTGCCGCGCCGGCGCCGGAGCTGATGCCGCGGATCGAGATGTTGGCTGAGCCGGCGTTGCGGGTGTCGGAGCGACTGAAGGTGATGCCGGGGGTCAGCCGTGAAATGTCGTCGATGCTGCGGACCCCTTGCTGGTCCATCTGTTCCTGCGAATAAGCCGCGACGCTCACCGGCACTTTGGACAAAGTTTCGTCGCGGCGCGTCGCGCTGACGACGATTTCGTCCGGATTGGAAACCTCATCGTTCGAAGTCGCTTCAGTGCTCGAAGTCGCCTCCTGTGCTTGGGCGACGCTCGAACCGGCAGCGATTGCGATCACGGCCACGGACGCCCATAGCCCGATGCGACATGTCCTCGGTGTACGCATTGTTATTACCCTCCTTCCCTGAAATTGTGTTCTGTTTTCCCGCGGTCTCCCGTTGGCGCGCCGCTACCTGACGGTCTGGAACGCTCCCTCCAGCGCCTCGATGATCACGTCGACTTCCGCGTCGGAGATTACGAGCGGGGGCGAGAGAATGAGCTTGGTGCCCACCGGACGGACGATCGCGCCCTTGGCGCGGGCCGCGTCCGCCAAACGGTACGCAAGGCCTTCTTCCGGATTGATCGGCTCGCGGGTTTGCTTGTCGACGACCAGGTCGATCGCGATCATCAACCCCTTGCCGCGCACATTGCCGACGGGCGCGGCACTTTCTTCGAGCGGCTTGAGTCCTTCGAGAAGCCGTGCGCCGGCTCGCGCCGCCCGTCCGGGCAAATCCTCGCGCTCGACCACGTCAAGGCAAGCCAACGCCGCGGCGCACCCCAACGCATGACCGGTATAGGTATACCCGTGCATGATGGCGCCGGTGAAGCTCGCGTCGTCGTCCCAGGCGGAGGCCACGCGGTTGTTGAACAGTGTCGCGCCCAACGGGACGTAACCCGAGCTCAAGCCCTTGGCGACGCACATGATGTCCGGCTTCACACCCCATCCGCGCGAGCCGAACATTGCCCCTGAGCGGCCGAAACCCGTGACGACCTCGTCGGCTACCAGCAACACCCCGTAGCGATCGCAGACCTCGCGGATCAAAGGCCAATAATTGGCGGGCGGCACGATTACGCCGCCGGCTCCCTGGATCGGCTCGGCAAAGAACGCCGCGACCGTGTCCGGCCCCTGGAATTCGATTTCCCGGGCCAGTGCGTCCGCGCAAATGCGCCCGAGTTCCTCGGGGTCGTCCGTCCAGGGATTGCGGTAAATCCAGGGACTTTCGACCTGGAAGCAATCGGGCAGCAGCGGCTCGTAGTTCGCGCGGAACGAGGGAATCCCGTTCAGCGAAACGCCGCCGAAATGCGTGCCGTGATAGGCGTTCTTGAGCGAAATGAACTTGATCCGCCGCGGCTCACCTGCGAGGCGCCAGTATTGGCGCGCGAGCTTCATCGCGGTTTCCACCGCGTCTGAGCCGCCTTGCGAAAACAACACGCGCGCCATCTCTTCGGGCGCAGTCATCTCGATCAATTTGCGCGAGAGCAGGATCGAAGGCGGCGTGGCAGTGCCGTCGAACGGGGAATAATAGGCGATCCGGGACAGCTGGCGCTGAATCGCCTCGACGACTTCGGTGCGGCCGTGGCCGACATTCACGCACCACAGGCCGGCAACTCCGTCGACATAGCTGTTCCCATCGATATCCTCGACAACAGCTCCTTGGCCGCGCACGATGATCAGCGGCGGATCCTGCTCCAGCCGCTTGGGGTGAACCATTGGATGCCACTGGTATTTGGCGTTGGCCGCCTTCAATAGATTATCGTCGGCGTGTTCCTGAGCCGTCGTTGAAGATTGCGTCATGATTTCCCTATTCCCGGCCAAGTGCTGGCGGGAGAATGACGCAGGTCTGTCCGATTGCCTTGATGTGTTCGGTCAGAAATTTGACAGCTTCAGTCACCGCCTTTGCCCGACCGCTTGTGTGGCCGCGGCGCCGCACTGGCTTCACGCCACAGAGGACGCGTCGAAGGCGCTCCATTCGAAGCCCAGGCTGTCGGCGACCGGCCGGTTCGTAAGTTGCCCCCGATGGACGTTGAGGCCCGCTGCGATGTGCGGGTCCTTCAACGCCGCCAGGCCGTGCTCGGCCAAGGCGAGGCCGATCGGCAGCGTAGCATTGTTGAGCGCTATCGTGGACGTGCGGGGGACGGCGCCCGGCATGTTCGCGACGCAATAGTGGACGACGCCCTCTTCCACGTAGGTCGGATCGGCGTGCGTCGTCGGCCGGGAGGTTTCCGCGCAGCCGCCCTGGTCGATGGCCACGTCGACCAACACCGTGCCCGGCTTCATGAGGCGCAAATGCGCGCGCGTGATGAGCTTCGGCGCGCTGGCGCCCGGCACCAGCACCGCGCCGATCAGGGCGTCCGCCTGGCGCAGCTCGGATTCGAGCGAGCCGGTGGTGGAATAGCAGGTGCGAACCCGCCCGCCGAACAGGTCGTCGAGCTCGCGCAACCGCGGAAGCGACTTGTCCAGGATCGTCACTTCGGCGCCCAGGCCCACGGCTATTTTCGCTGCCTGGGTTCCGACGACGCCGCCGCCCAGCACCACCACGCGCCCCGGCGGCACCCCCGGCACGCCGCCCAGCAGCAAGCCCTCTCCGCCGCCATGCTTCTCGAGCGAAGCGGCCGCCGCCTGGATCGCAAGCCGGCCGGCGACTTCGCTCATCGGCGAGAGCAACGGCAGTCCGCCTTTGGCGTCGGTAATCGTTTCGTAGGCGATCCCGGTGACCCCGCTTTTCAGCAAACCTTCGGTCTGGGGGCGGTCGGATGCGAGGTGGAGGTAGGTGAAAAGGATTTGCCCTTCGCTTAGCCGCGCCCATTCGTGGGATTGTGGTTCCTTGACCTTCACGATCATTTCAGCGGCGAACGCTTCCTCCGTCGAGCCGATCGCGGCACCCGCCGCAATGTAGTCCTGGTCGGTCGCGCCGATGCCGGCGCCCGCTCCGCTCTCGACGGTCACCGCGTGGCCGCGCTGCACGAACTCGCGCACGCTCGCGGGCGTCAGGCCCACCCTGTATTCATGAACCTTGATCTCTTTAGGCACACCGATGCGCATGATCTGTTCGCTCCTGCTTGCTGGCGGAAGCATAGAAGATTTTCTTGCGGCGGTCCTTGCAATCTATAGAATATATCGGTCAAATAGCGCATACTCCGGAAAAGTTTGGGCAAGATAGGTTTGAATTCATTTGATGGACAAGCTGGACTGCAACATCCTGCGCACGCTGGCCGAAAACGCGCGCGCGTCGGTTTCCTCGATCGCGCAGCAGGTCAACCTTTCGCAGCCGGCGTGCAGCCGGCGCATTCAGCTGCTCGAGCGGGGCGGGATCATCACCCGTTACGAGGCGATGTTCGATCTTCCGGTGCTCGGTTTCCGGGTCACCGCGCTGGTCGACATTCAGTTGAGGTCCCAGAACGAGGACGACATGGCGGCCTTCGAGGCGGCGGTGGCCGAGCATCCGCAAATCGTCGAGTGCGTGCTGGTCTCAGGAGAACAGGATTATCGTCTGAAGGTGATCGCCCGCGATCTGGACGATTTCGAGCGGATTCACCGTACCGCCCTGGCGCGCCTTCCCGGCGTGGTACGGATTGCCTCGAGTTTCGCGCTGCGTACCGTTTCGCGGCGCCATCCGGTCGACGCGGTTCTCGGCGCCTGAGCCGGCGCCGGCGAAGTCAGGCGATCTGCCCCAGCAGCTCGCCCATCCGGGCATAGTCCTGTGGACGCCGCAGCTTCATCCTGACTGCGGTCACGATCCCCGCGACGGCGACGGCCAGGATGATGAACGGAAAGCTCTCGATCACCCGCGACTGGGAGCCGCTCAACAGGTCGAGGTTCAGGCAGACCAGGACCAGCCAGGTAGCGAGGCCGAGCGCGCTGAGCAGCGGCGCGACAATACGGCGGAACGCGCCTACCCCTCGATCGGCCGTCCGGAAAAACCGCCAGGCCGAGATCGCCACCAGCAGCTGCACCACCAGGATGCCGATGGTCGCAAACGCGCTGAGCCAGGAAAAGACCACGGTATAGGCGTCGAACCCGGCGACACCGAAGACAACCACCAGGATTACCGCGCAGGCCGATTGCGTTTTGCCGGCGGCGTCGGGAGCCCCGCTTTGCGCATCGACATGTCCTAGCCACGCCGGCAACAAGCGGTCCCGGGCGAGCGCAAACAGGTATCGCGTGATCGTGTTGTGAAACGCGAGAATGGACGCGAACAAGCTGGTCAGAAGCAATGCTTCCATCGCCAGCCGAGGGCCGCTGCCCAGCCGGTTCTGGGCTGCGGTAAAGTAGAGATTGGCGGTATCCGCGGCGGCGGCCGCCTGGATGTGAGCAGGCCCGTGCTCGAGCGTCATGGCCCATGTGGAGAAGGCGTAGAGCAGCGTGATCACCGCCACCGCATAATATGTGGCGCGAGGAATGGTGCGATCGGCATTCTTCGCTTCTTCTCCGAAGATCGTTGTCGCTTCGAAGCCGACGTAGGACGCGACGACAAATACCAGTGCCGCGCCGAGGCCCGGGCCGAACACCACGCGCGGCGAGAAACTTGCGAAGCTCATGCCTTGGGGAAGGTCGGGGCGAACCAGAATCGCGATATCGAGCGTCAGCAGGATCAGGACTTCGAATGCCATCAGCACTCCGAGAACGACGCCACTGAAGGCGATCCCCTTGCGCCCGCACAAATGCGCGGCAACGATCGCTGCCAGCGCTAGAGGCCACCAGGGCAGATCGAGGCCCACATTCGCGAGCCGTTGCGACGCGACGAGGCCGAACAGCGCGTATATCGCGACCTGGATCGCCGAATAGGCCGCAACCGCCACGAACGCGCCCGCTACGCTTGCCGGTTTGCCCAGCCCGCGAGCGATATAGCCGTAAAACCCGCCGGCAGAGCCGCAGTGCCGGGACATTGCCGTGAACGCGGCTCCGAACAAGGCATAGACCACGCCGGCAATTATGAACGCCCCCGGGACCCCCGGGCCGTTGCCAAACGCGAAGGCGCCCGGAGTTCCGCCCACGACGGCCGTCAGCGGCGCCGCCGCGGCGATCACGAAAAACACGATGTGAAGGGTTCCGACGGCGTCTTTCCGGAGCGAGCCGGACGAATGATCGTTCATGCAGATGGTCCCGAGCCCAAAACTCCGCGAGGATAATACGGAAGCCATCGGGCCGTCAGTCCCCAGCTCTGGGGACTGACGAAACGGCTGTCCGGACTATTATCCGGTGCCATCGCCGAACGGCCTTTACCTCTCAGGAGTTTTCGATGGCTAAGCCTTTTGCTTCTTCTGCCGATCTGGCGCCGAAAGCCGAAACGCTGGAGGTGCTGGCAGACGGCGTTTACGCGCTGACCGCAGAAGGCGATCCGAACGTCGGCGCGATCGAGGGCGAGGACTTTCTCGTGTGCATCGAGGCCCGCGCGACTCCAGCATCGGCGAGGGATTGGCTGGCGAAGCTGCGCAAGCACACCGACAAACCGGTGCGCTATCTGGTGCTCACCCACTATCACGCCGTGCGCGTGCTCGGGGCAAGCGCCTTCGAGGCGGACGAGATCGTCACGAGCGAGACGACCCGCAAACTGATCGAGGAGCGCGGCAAGCAGGATTGGGACAGCGAGTATGGGCGCATGCCCCGCCTGTTCAAGCAGCCAGAGGAAATTCCCGGCCTGACCTGGCCAACCGTGACTTTCGAGGACAACCATTCCATCGAGCTGGGCGGAGACCGCGGCACGGTGGAACTTAGATTCTGCGGCCGCGGGCACACCGCCGGCGATATCGTCGCCTGGCACGAGAAGTCGGGCACGCTGTTCACCGGCGACCTGGTCGAGGCTGAAGCTGCACTCTATACGGGCGATGCCTTCCATTTCGACTGGCGCGGCGAGACGCTCGACCGCCTCAAGGCCTTTCGCGCGCGAAACCTGATCGGCGGCCGCGGCGCGGTCGCCAAGGGATTGGCGGCGACCGATGCCGCCATCGAACAGACGCGGGAGTTTCTCGACGGCATGATCGAGCACGTCGGCGAGGCCCACCGGCGCGGCGGATCGCTGAAAGAAGCGTTCGAGGCCACTCATGCCGCCCTCGCGCCCAAGTTCGGGCGCTGGCCGATCTTCGAGCACTGCCTGCCGTTCGACGTCCAGCGCCTGTGGGATGAATTCGACGGGATCGACTGGCCGCGCATCTGGACCATGGAACGGGACCGCGAGGTATGGGCGCAGCTCCAGGACTGATGCGCGCGGTGGCCGACGCGCCGGCGATTCCCGTCTGGCGGAAGATCGGCGAGGCGCCGCATCCCGCAACCGATCGCGAACGCGCCACCGTCGCGATAGTCGGCGGAGGTCCGGTCGGGCTCGCAATGGCGCTCGATCTTGGCCGGCGGGGCCATCGCGTGCTGCTTCTCAACCGTCTCGATTTCATCTCGGCGGGGTCGAAGGCAATCTGCTTTTCAAAGCGCACGCTCGAAATCTTCGATCGCCTGGGGGTCGGCGACGCAATCGTCGACAAAGGCGTGAGCTGGAATGTCGGCAAGGTGTTCTGGGGCGAGCGGGACGAGCCAGTTTACCAGTTCGATATGCTGCCGGTTAAGGAGCAGAAGCGCCCCGGCTTCATCAACATCCAGCAATACCACGTCGAGGAGCGGCTTTACGACGCGGCAACCGCGCTCGATGCGATCGACATGCGCTTCGGCCATCAGGCCGTGGCGGTCGAACAGGACGATGATCGCGTCATGCTCCGCGTGCAGACCTCGCAAGGCGAATATGTCGTCGATGCGGACTGGGTGATCGCTTGCGATGGCAGCCGTTCGCCGGTGCGATCGATGCTGGGGCTCGATTTTACCGGCCGGGTCTTCGAGGACAATTTCCTGATCGCCGACATCCGAATGACGGACGAGCGCCCGTCGGAACGATGGTTCTGGTTCGATCCACCCTTCAATCGCGGCCAATCCGCGCTGATGCACAAGCAGCCGGACGATGTCTGGCGGCTCGATTTCCAGCTTGGCTGGAACATCGACCGGGAGGCGGCGGTGGCGCCCGAGAACGTCGAGCCTTATGTGCGTGCGATGCTCGGCGCGGGGGTGGAATTCGAGCCGGAGTGGTACAGCATCTATACCTTCCAATGCCGGCGAATGGAGCATTTCGTCCATCGTCGGGTGATCTTCGCCGGCGACAGCGCCCATCTCGTCTCCCCGTTTGGTGCCCGAGGCTGCAACGGCGGCATTGCCGACATCGACAATCTCGGCTGGAAGCTGGACCTCGTGCTGCGCGGCGAAGCGGGCGAAAGCCTGCTCAGCACGTACGATTACGAAGCCGTCGTGACCGCGGACGAGAACATCCTTCATTCGACCCGTTCGACCGACTTCATGACGCCCAAGTCCGAGGCCAGCCGGGCATTCCGCGATGCAGTTCTGGAGCTTGCCCAGTACCACGCGTTCGCCAGGCCGTTCGTCAATTCGGGACGGCTTTCGACGGCGGTGAGCTATCCTTCGAGTCCGCTCAACACTCCGGACCGCGATCGCTGGGGTGGAGGCATCCCGCCCGGAAGCCCGGCGCTCGATGCGCCGCTGGGGCAGGGCTGGCTGCTCGACCGGCTCGGTGGGCGGTTCGTTCTCCTCTGCGAAGGCTGGAACGGCCCGGCGGCCGCCGGGTTCGAGGTTGTCGATCTTGCGGGCTTCGATCCGAACGGCTTGGAATGCCTTCGCCAGCGCTACGACCTCGCCCCGGGTGCGGCCTATCTGATCCGGCCGGATCAGTATGTTGCCGCGCGCTGGCGCGAGCCGACCCCGGAGCGGATCGCGCAAGCGTTGGCGCGCGCGAAAGGTCTGCCCGAATGAGCGGGCTGATCCTCGAACCCAACCTCGCGCGCGCCGACGACGTCTATCAGTGGCTGATGGATGCCCATGCCGGACGGAGCGATGAGGAATCGATGCGGCTCAATGCGCGCCTGATCCTGCTGCTTGCCAACCACGTCGGCGATCCGCAGGTAATCCATGAAGCGATCGCCTGCGCCGCCTCGATCAAGGAAGAGAGGGTCTCGTGATGTACATGACCGGGTTTGGCGGGCATTTCGCTACCGAAGCGGTCCAGGGGGCGCTTCCGGTTGGCCGGAACTCGCCGCAGAAAGTCCCTTTCGGGCTCTACGCGGAGCAGCTGTCGGGAACCGCGTTCACCGCTCCGCGAGCGGAAAACCGGCGCAGTTGGCTCTATCGGCTGCGGCCGACCGCCAATCATCCGCGGTTCGAGCCGCTCGACAGTCTGGGCCTGCTCCGGACGGCTCCGTTCGACGAGATGCCGGTGACACCCAATCGCCTGCGCTGGGATCCGTCCCCGGCCGGCACCGGCAACGACTTCCTGGCCGGCCTGACCACATATGCCGGCAATGGCGACGTGGCCGATGGCCGCGGCATGGCGGTCCATCTTTACGCGTGCGACCAATCGATGCGGCGGGTGTTCATGAATGCCGATGGGGAATTGCTGATCGTGCCGCAGCAGGGATCGCTAACGATCGTTACCGAGCTGGGCATTCTCGAAGTGCCGCCTCTACATATCGGGGTCATTCCGCGCGGGGTGCGTTTCCGGGTCGAGGTCGAAGGGCTTTCGCGCGGATACGTGTGCGAAAACTACGGCGCTCTGTTTCGCCTTCCCGAGCTCGGCCCGATCGGCTCGAACGGCCTCGCCAATCCCCGCGATTTCGAGGCGCCCACCGCGAGGTTCGAAGATCGCGACGAGCCGTTCGAACTGGTGCAGAAGTTCCAGGGCGGCCTGTGGGCGACGACGCTCGATCATTCGCCATTCGACGTCGTCGCCTGGCATGGCAATCTCACGCCCTATCGGTACGATCTGGCGCGCTTCAACACGATCAACACCGTCAGCTTCGACCATCCCGATCCCTCGATCTTCACGGTCCTCACCTCGCCGACCGATACGCCGGGCACGGCCAATGTCGATTTCGTTATCTTTCCGCCGCGCTGGATGGTGGCGGAAGGCACGTTTCGGCCGCCGTGGTTCCATCGCAACGTGATGAGCGAGTTCATGGGCCTGATCCACGGCAGCTATGATGCCAAGGAAGGCGGCTTCGCGCCCGGCGGGGCCTCGCTGCATAACCAGATGAGCGGCCACGGTCCGGACAAGCCGAGCTACGAAAAGGCGGTCGCTGCCCAGCTTGTCCCGCACAAGATCGAGAATACGATGGCCTTCATGTTCGAGAGCCGCGCGGTGATCCGCCCGACCCGCTGGGCAATGGAGGCGACCACGCTGCAGTTCGATTACGAGGATTGCTGGGCGGGCTTCGCCAAGGCGAGGCTGCCCGAATGATGTTTCCGATCGACGACACGCACGATCCCGCGCTGAAGAGCTGGGTGGCGGGCGCGGACGGGCATCCCGAGTTCCCGGTCCAGAACCTGCCTTACGGGATATTCGCTCCGCCCGGTCTCGGCTGCCGGGCAGGCGCCGCCATCGGCGCGATGGTTCTTGATCTGCGCGGCGCCGCCGAGGCCGGGCTGCTCGACGAGCGGATCGCGCCCACGCTTGGCGGCGACACCCTCAACGAGCTGCTTGCGCTTCCGCTCGAACTTCGCAGGGGCCTGCGCGCGCGGTTATCCGAATTGTTGACGAAGGACACTCACCGCGCGCGGCTCGAGCCGCTGCTCTATTCGGCGGACGAATGCCGGCTCGGCCTGCCCGTGGCGATCGGCGACTACACCGATTTCTACGTCGGGATTCATCACGCGATGAACGTCGGCAGCCTGTTCCGGCCGGATGCGCCGCTGCTGCCCAACTACAAATATGTGCCGATCGGCTATCACGGGCGTGCTTCGTCCGTGCGTCCATCCGGCGAGCCGCTGGTCCGCCCGTTCGGCCAGCGAAAGGCTCCGGATGCCGCCGCGCCCACATTCGGGCCGACGCGGCGGCTCGACCACGAGCTCGAGCTCGGGATCTGGGTGGCGGAAGGCAATCGCCTGGGCGAGCCCGTGCCGATCGCGGAGGCATCGCGGCGGATAGGCGGGTTCTGCCTGCTCAACGATTGGTCGGCGCGCGATCTCCAGGCATGGGAATATCAGCCGCTCGGCCCATTCCTGGCAAAGAACTTCCATTCGACGGTGTCGCCATGGATCGTCACCCCAGAGGCGCTCGCACCCTTCTGGCAGGCCCAGCCGCCCCGGCCTGCTGGCGACCCCGCACCTCTGGCCTACTTGTGGGACGAGGATGACCAGCGGTACGGCGCGCTCGGCATCGAACTGGAGGCGACGCTTTCCACCGCCCGGATGCGCGCAGAGGGCATGGTGCCGCACGCGCTCAGCCGCGGCCCGGCCACGAACATGTACTGGACCGCGGCGCAGATCCTCACCCATCATGCCTCGAATGGCTGCAACCTGAGGCCGGGGGATTTGCTTGGCACCGGAACGATTTCCGGCGCGACGCCGGGGAGCCGCGGCAGCCTGCTCGAGATCACGCGTGGTGGGGCGGAACCGATCGAGCTTTCGACCGGGGAGACGCGCACGTTCCTCGAGGATGGCGACGAGGTGATCCTGACTGCCCACGCGCACCGCGACGGCTTTGCGCCTATCGGGCTGGGGGAATGCCGCGCCATCGTGGTGGAGGCTCCGACCCAGTGATCGCGCTTCACGGCTATTGGCGCTCGACGGCGTCTTACCGCGTACGCATCGCGCTCGGGCTGAAGGGGCTCGATTATCGCCAGGTTACGCACGATTTGCGCACCGGGGCGCAGCGCCGCGAAAGCTTCGTCGCGCTATCGCCGCAAGGTTTGGTGCCGGCGGTGGAGGCGGACGGCGCGATCCTCACGCAAAGTCTGGCGATCATCGAATGGCTGGACGAGCAATGGCCGGAGCCGCCGCTGTTGCCGGCGGACCCGGTCGGCCGGGCGACGGCGCGCGCGATGGCGCAGCTGATCGCCTGCGACATTCATCCCCTAAACAACCTGCGCGTCCTGACGAAGCTGCGCGAGCAATTCGGCGCGGATGAGGCGCAGGTTGGGCAATGGATCGCGGGCTGGATCGAGGAAGGTTTCGCTGCGCTCGAGACGCTCGTGGCCCGTCACGGCGGGCAGTTCGCCTACGGCGACGAGCCCGGGATTGCCGACTGTTGCCTGGTGCCGCAGCTCTATTCGGCGGAGCGTTTCAAAGTCGACGTGTCGCGCTTTCCGCACCTTCTCGCCGTCGCCGAACGCGCCGGGCATCTGAAGCCTTTCCGCCAGGCAGCTCCAGCCGCGCAGCCGGACGCGGACTAGAGAATTTCGCCGAGCAGCGAAGCTGCGTTGCCGACCCCGAGCCGCTCATAGGCGCGGCGCCGGTAAGTGATGACCGTTCCCGGCCGGATGCCCAGCGTGGTGGCGATCTCGCCAGAGGTCTTGCCGAGCATGGTCAGCGCGCAAACCCGCGTTTCCCGCTCGGTGAGCGTTGGAAAGCGCCGCCGAAGCTTTCGCCCGATGCGTTCGTCGACATGTTCGGTTGCGCCCGAGGGGCCTGCAAAACCGGAGATGCGGCTGCGCAGCCGCAGGAACGGGACGACAAGCGTGCCGAAAGCAGCCAGTTGCTGGACGATATGCTCCCCGATGCCTTGTTGGCCGAGGTACATGTTGACGATCGCCCACTCTCCTCCCGCATCGGCTTGGGCGACGGAAATCTTCTGGCTGAACGCGGGCTTTTCAAAGCAGGTCCGGCGATAGGTGGCGTCGCCGATCCGGTTTGCCTTCAGCACATTGACCAATGTCAGGCCAGCCCGGTTCGCGGCCGGAAGCGAATGCAATGTCGGATCGAGCTGGTGGTATCTGCGGGCGTAGCGATCGACCCGCTCGGCCGTGCCGCGGGGACGTCCGCACCACGCGACGGGGCGGGGATCGCGATTGGACGAAGCATACAAGAACCCGTTGACCTCGGCGGCCGGGCCCTTGTCCTGCAAAATGCCCAGAAGGATCTCGTCGAACCGCGTGTCCTCGACATGATCGACGAGGTGCGCGAGGTGCGCGGCGTCCGCCTGAGAGCGCGCGTAAATCGATTTCCAGGTCACCATGGTCTCCCAGCTCGCCGCGGCGCCGCCGAACTCGGCGAGCCGCTCCCGTCGCGCATTCGGCGCGCCGATGCAAGCGAGGCCCTCGAGGCGCGCCGCCGCCCGGTGAGGATATCAGAAGTTCCGGCGCACCGTCAGCGACCATTCGCGCGGCGCTCCGGGCTGCCCCAGCGCGTAAGACGAAACGAACTTGTTGATGAAGTAGTACTTGTCGAACAAGTTGCTCACCTCCAACGCGACGCTCCAGTTTCGATCGGGCGATCGATACGTAAGCCGCGCATTGGCAAGCGTGTAGCCGTCGTTGCTGGCGATCGGATCGCAGGCAAGGTCGCCGCAATAGCCGGCCAGATAGGAAACGTCGAACCGCGGGGTGAGGGTGCCCCCGAGAACGTTCGCCTCGTACTGGATTCCGGCGCTCCACTTCCACGGGCTGAGGCCCGGCGGGGTCGAGCCGGCCACCACTTCGCCCGTTGCGATCTTCGGCGTGCCGAACTTGAAGTCGATATAACTCAGCGAACCGTCGATCGTCAGATGATCGACCGGTTCCGCCGACAATTCGGCCTCGAACCCTTTGACGGTCGCGTCGGCGACGTTGAGATATTGCCCGCACAAGCCCGGGGTGCCGTACGGCAGCGGCAACGGATCGCCGTTTTCATCGACGCACACTTGCGGTGTCGCCTGGTAATCGTCGTAGTCCATGTAATAGGCTGCCAAATTGAGCCGCAGCCGATGATCGGCGAGATCGCTCTTGAGGCCGACTTCGTAGGACTTGACCTTCTCAGGCCCGAAACCGCGAACCTGCTGGGGGAAATACGGCCGCGGCGAAATGCCGCCGCCCTTGAAACCGGTCGCGAACTGGACGTAGCCCATTATGTCGCGGTTGAACTTGTACGACACGTTCGCCCGGTAATCGACGATCGTGCCGGAATAGTTGCCGGTCTTGCCGTTCAACGGGTTGGCTGGATCGCTCAGGATCACGAACGGCGACACTCCGTCGAGCGCCAGGCGGTAAAAGGTGTAATCCTTGTTTTCGTTGGTCACGCGGATCCCGCCCGCGAGCGAAAGCTGGTCGGTGACGTCCCACGTGACGTGGGCAAACCCCGCGACGTTTCGCATCACGGCTTCGTCGCGCTGGATGAAATTGAAGGTGGGCTTATCCGGCGGGCCGTAAATCCCGGCCACCAGCGGGGCGTCCACCTGCTCCTGATAAATCGTATCCTGGTGGAAATAGATCCCGCCCACCGTGACGTTCACCGTGTTGTCCGCGAAGCTTCCGTTGAGTCGCGCTTCCTCGCTGAACTGCCTGTGGTGGAAATTGGCATCGTTGAGCAGCATCGCGACCGGCGAAAGGTCGTTGTCCGACGTTCCGGAGCTCGAATAGCTGCGGTAGCCTGTAATCGACACGAGATTGATGCGATCCGACAGATCGATGCTGATTTTGCCGGAGCCGCCCCATGAATCGAGGGTGCTCGCCGGCTTGAGTTTCATCGGCCCGTTCGGCTTGCCCGGATCGCCGGCCACATCGATCGGCTCGTACGTGACGCCGGGATCGTTGTAGTCGGCATAATTCACATAGCGGTTGTGAATGGCAGTATCCTCGGAATATTCGCCGTAGGGCACGAACCGATTGTCGTAGGGCACGCCCTGATAGATCAACGAAACTCCGGGGATGACTTCGCCGGATCGCAGCAACACGCTGGGCTGCGTCGAGGAATCGTCCTTGGTCCAGTCTGCGATCAGGTCCACTTGAACGCCGTTTCCGGAATCGTAGGCGAGATACCCACGCATGGCTTTGACGTCCTGGCCACCCTGCTCGCCGAGCACGCAATCGCTACGGGTCGTTTCCCGCTTGAGCGCGCCCGACAGCACGTAAGGGTCATCGGGATGGGTGCAGGCGTAGTCGAGCGATTTCACGTAGCCGTCGCGCTCTCGGTAGAGGCCGGAAATCCGCATCGACAAGTGATCGGGTACGATCGCGAAGTCGGCGCTGGCCCGCACGGCGCGCTGGTTCAGGCTGCCGGCGGTGGCTTCGACAAAGCCGCCGCTTGCCGACGGCCTGCGCGAGTAGAGCTTCACCGATCCGCCTTCCGAGTTCATCCCGGAAAGGGTGCCCTGCGGACCCCGCAGGATCTCTACCCGGTCGAGGTCGAGAAGCTCGAAGATCGAGCCGGTGACGGTCGCGAAGTAGACGTCGTCGACGTAGATTCCGACACCCGGTTCGACCGACGGGCTCTGATCCGCCTGGCCGACGCCGCGGATGAAGGCGCGCATCGAATTGCCCTGGCCTGACGGGTTGGGCTGCAACAGCACACTGGGAGCTTGCGCGGTAATGTCCGAGACCCGCGTATAGCCTCGCGCTTCCATCAACTGGCTGTTGATCGCGGTAATCGCGAGCGGCGCGTCCTGGACGTCCTGCTTGCGGAATTGGGCGGTCACGACGATCGCGGAACCGTCGTCGATCGGGGCTTGATCGTCGGCCTCGGTCTGGGATTGGCTTTGAGCTTGCGCATGGACCGTCGGCGCGAATGCCAGTTCGGCCAGCGTTGCGGCTGCCGCCGAACACCAGAATAGATAACGCCCGCCCCTTCTCATGCGATTTCCCCTCACTGCTGGTGTCGGCTGTCCCTCCGGAAATCCCCCCGGCCGATGGACGCCGCTCGTGTTGTCGGGTCGTCGTAGGTGCGGCAGGTCGGAGTGCCTTGGCAGATGCGGACATTTTTCGCCGCGAAGCTTTTCCTGTCATTCCGGCGCAAGTACGCCCGGAGAAAGGGCGCACCGCCCCAACGGCACCGAATGCACCGAGCGGATCGGGACGCCAGCCGAAACAGGGAGGAGTTTGATGGTGAAGACGTTTCGGATCGCGATAGCGCTGGCCTGCTCGGCGCTATTCGGCCTCCCGGCACAAGCAGGGGCGAACATTCAAGCGGTGCAGGGGCCGATCAAGACAGCGCCGGACGATCAGATTTTTGGGGCTTCCAATGTCCCCAATGCCGCGTTCGCCGTTTCGCTGGCGCCCTATGGCTACATCGAAGAGGAATACTTCGTTTCCGGCACTGCTGACGCATTCAAGCATACCCCGACGGGCACGAAGCCCTTCGAGACGAACCTGCCTTACACCACGCGGATCGTAATCCGCCGCCCGGCCGACCCGAGGCGGTTCAGCGGGGTTGTCCATTTCGAGCCCATTCATCCCACGGGAGGCGTGACCTTCACCTGGGCCGCGCTCAGCAACTACATCATGTCGCGGGGCGACATCTATGTCGCGGTCGGCCTGGGCGATGCCAGCAAGGGTTGGTCCGGCAGCCCCAAGCATCCCGAATCGACGGCGCCGGTCGGGGCGCATTCGGTCACCAAATGGTTCGAACCTGCCCGTTACGCGGCCCTGAAGTGGCCCGACGAAGAGGGCATCCGGTTCGAAGTCATGGGCGATATCGGGGTCAAGCTGCGCAGCAAGGACGCCGACAATCCGCTCCGCGACCTCAATGTGCGCGCAATGCTGGTCAGCGGCTGGTCCTACACCGGCAGCATCCAGCGAACGTTCATCAACGAAGGCTTCCACGATCGCGCGCGGCTGCCCGACGGGCGGCCGGCGTTCGATGGCTATCTGGTCGGCGTGTCGTCGCAATGGGACGAGCCCGGCTATCTGCCGCTATACAACGACGAGCCTTACGTGAAGGTCGGCGATCCACGGCGAGCGTTCAGGAAAACCGACGCGAAAGTCATCGAGTTTCTCACCGAAAGCGAAGTCGAGCTGAATCTGAAGCACCAGCCCGAAGCTCCGGACAGCGACGACAAGATCGGCGGCCATCGGCTTTACGAACTGGGCGGCGTCATCCACGTGGCGAGCCTGGTGGATCCGACCAAGAACTACACCGAGTTGCCGAACCTCACCCAGCTCGCCGCGCATGGATACCCGCAGACCATGCTGCCGCATGATCCGGTTTTCGCTTGTCCGCTGCCGCAGACCGACGTGCCGATGGGGGCCTATGTGCGCGCCGCGGTGGACAATCTCCGGCACTGGATCCTCGACGGTGCATCGCCCCCGCACGCAAGTCCGCTGGTTTGGAACGGCAAGGAATTGCAACGCGATAAAACCGGCAACGTGGTCGGCGGAATCCGCGCGGCGGAATTCGAGACCCCGATCGCGCGATACGGCCGCTACCACGGCGACGATGAGCCGAGCTGCCGCGCCGATGCGCCTTATCCCGCGGTGTTCTTCCTGCGAAACGACTTGTCTCGCGATCAGCTCGTCGCGCGCTACGGCTCGGCCGAGGGTTACATCCGCCGCTACGATGAACAGGTCGATCGCTTGGCCAAGAATCACTGGCTGCTGCCGGAAGATGCGCTCCGCCTGAAGGCAAAAGCCGTCGAGCAAGCCCATCGACTGTTTTGATACGGACTAGGGGCGCCGCCGTCTTCGGCGCAGGGCGGGTAGCCAATTCGGCATGCGGTAGTCGAAACCATGTTATCCAAGTCGGAGGCCCGATGAACAAGCTCTATCCGGATGCGAATGCGCCGCGAGGAACTTCAATCTGCCGGCCGCGACCTGCGGCAAGGTCTGCGTGGTCGAAGTGGAGGAAGTGGTCCCGGCCGGCAGCCTCGATCCCGACTGCATCCACCTGCCCGGCGTCTACGTCCAGCGGATGGTCTTCGGCGCGCCTTACGACAAGAAGATCGAGTTCAGGACCGTGCGCGAGAAGGAACCGGCATGACTTTTAACCGGTGCCCGGTTATGATCGGCTCCATCGAGCGAGAACGCGATGACGGAAAAGGTCGAAAACCTGATTTTGGAACGGCTTCGCCGGATCGAGGAGAAGCTCGACGGCGAAATCGCGCGCGGCCGGGAAACGCGGGAGCGCCTTGGCCATCTCGAGGAAGCGGTGGCCTCGCTCAGCCGCCGGATCGACCGCATCGACGACCGGCTCGATCGCATCGAAAAGCGCCTGGACCTTCAGGAAGTGCGCTGACTCTCTCGGCCCGCGCCGAGCATGACCTCGGGGAACTCTTTCCGACAGCCCTCGACAGAGGCCATTGACCATGCCCTGGACCCGCGACCAGATGGCCGCCCGTGCCGCGCGCGAGCTGCGCGACGGGTATTACGTGAACCTCGGCATCGGCATCCCGACGCTGGTCGCAAACCACGTGCCCGAAGGCATGCAGGTCACGCTGCAGAGCGAGAACGGGATGCTCGGGATCGGCCCGTTCCCCTACGACGACGAAGTCGATCCCGACCTGATCAACGCCGGCAAGCAGACGGTCAGCGAACTCGCCCACTCGGCCTACTTCGACAGCGCGACCAGCTTCGCGATGATCCGCGGCGGGCACATCGACCTGGCGGTGCTGGGCGCGATGGAA